>CAKPXF010000010.1 GCA_934201705.1 uncultured Bacilli bacterium
GATTTATCTTATATTAAATAATATTTACTGTCTACTTTTACCCCTTTCACTGTCTACTTTATTAATAGCACAACACTGTAAAAAAATAATCTAAATTAACGGATTGTTTCAATACAGTCCTTTTTTGTGGATAACTTTTGGCATATTTTGCTTAAAAATAATGTTTTTAATAAAAATAAGCATAATGAAAAGAATATTGCTTAAAATTGTGGATAATTTTAGCAAACTTCTATGTTTGTTCTGCTTTTTAAATTATGATATTTTGCCAAATTAAAGCCAATAATAACTAAATAAAGTTCTAAATTTACCTTCTTTAATGAAACTCGACTTATTCTTTTGTAATTATAATCCTGTTTTATTACTCCAAAAGCTCCTTCTGCCATATAAGAACGTGTAGTTCTAAGCATAATTCCTTTTTCAGATGCTAAATTTTCTATAACCTCTTTGTGATATTTAGTTAATGTCCGATTTACATTTATTATTCTATTATATTCTGAATTGTGACACTTTTCTCTAAATGGACAATCATTGCAATTTTCACATTGATATTTTTCTTCTGTGCGTTTATCTTTGTTTTTTGGAACAGTAGTCTCACTTATTTTAAAAAACTTTTTATTATTTGGACAAATAGGATTTCCATCTTCATCAATTTTGAAATTTACAGACCTAAATGGATCTTCATGAAATTTTTTATCATGAGTTTCTCTTTCCCATGTAGCAAATTTCATATATTTTCCTATATCATTTGCGTGACAAAAATTGTATGTTTCTAGATTTCCATATCCTGCATCGCCAACAGATATATCTGGATATTTTCCAAATACTTTTTTATACTTTTCCTATTTTTGACTCTATCTTAAAATGTAGGGTTTTCATAGGACTTGTCAAAAAAAATATAGACAATCATAGGACTTAAAAATTGGGGATGTTTAGAAACCTATAAAATTTAAAAAGTTATTCTCAGTGCGTGCTAAAGATTTAAAAAAAAGAGCATTTTTTTAAAAAATAAATTATTAAAATAATTATAATTAAGCTAATCTTATGAATTCAAATAATATATTTATTTTTATCTGCTTATTGATTAATATGGAAATAAATTAATTGATTAAAAAAAACACATTAATAAAGAAATTTATTCAATCTAAATTTTAATATTTAAAATAATTTCTAATTGAGCACTATATTTGTGTGTTCAATTTTTTTCGCATTTTAAAAAGTTAATTTATAATATTTTCTTTAAATTAATTCAACAAATACACATAAATTTATTCGTTACATTAATAATGTATCATTCCATATTATATTTATTACAGTAGTTGTAATAAATGATAATTGAGAGAATAAAGAATATGAAAAAATTATTAAGTAAATTGTTTGTATTATCTACATTAAGTATCGTAACATTAGCAAGTTGTAATCTTAAAACAAATAAAGATAGTTATTTTGGTGATTTTTCTTATAATGGAATATTTTTAAATGAATATGCAACTAAAAATATTACAGTTTATGAGGCTAAGCAATTAATAAAATTAAATAATTATGATGTTAAAAAGGTTAGTGATAGAAATTATTTAAATTCTACTAGTTCTATTGATTTATCAAATGAAACCATTGTTTCATTATTATCAAAGTATTCTTCAGTTACTGCAACAACAAAATATTATATAAATGATGAAAATAAAGAACAGGTAAGAGAAGATATTTATCAAGGAACTGATTTTCTATCAATAATTGAAAGTAACAATTATGAACCATTTGGTCAAATGAAAGTAAAATACTTATATGTTGATAATAGCATACTTGATTATATGGAAACTAAAAACGAAGAATTCATAAATGATAAGTCAAACGTTGCTTGTCCGTTTACAACACCATATACTTATCATAGTAATGAATCAAATGAGCTTATTATTCAAACACATAGCTTTGCAGAACTTCCTGCAAGTGTTAATGGTGGAATTGGATCAGCTTATAGAGAGGATTGTGAAATATTATTTGATGAAGAAGGAAAAATAACATTTTGGCAAGCATCACTTGGAATATATACATCAACTCCAACTGGTACTATAAAGCAAGGATACATATTTAGTGTAAATTTTAGCTGGCAAAGTAAATAAAAGCATTAATGATACACAAATATGTTTTTCTAGCTACGTGTATCATTTAAATAAAATAAAAAAGGAGAAAACTATGGAACTAAAAAAAGCAAAATGTCCAAATTGTGGGGCAAGTATTGAAGTTGATGAATTTAAAAAAGCAGGAGTATGTAAGTATTGTGGAGAAGCGTTTATTACTGAAGAAGCAATTAGTAATGCTATTAATGTAACTAATAATGTTACAAACAATATAACATCACAAAATGTTACTATTCAAGGCTATAAGGAAAAATCTTATCGCGATGAAGCAAAAATTCTTTTAAGATATTATGAAAATAATGAATTTGCAGATTTAAAGGATAGCTCAAAAAGATTTTTAGAAGATCATCCAGATAATCCTTATTCATATTTGTTTAGTGGAATAGCTTCTATTTACGCAACTAATAACTTAATTAATTCTTGCTTATGGTGTGAGATATTATTAAATAATGGTGGTGCAGCAAATGATGTTGCTATTGCTGATATAAATAATTCTTATAAAAGAATTCTTACATGTGTAAGCAATGATTTTGCTAATTGTATACTTCATTCACAAGGTGATAAAGAAATAGTAAAAGCAATTATAAAAGAAATAAACCTTGTTGTAACAGACTTTGATAAAGCAACTCAAAGAAGAGGTATTGTTTTACCAAACGGTGCTAAATCATTAACAAATATGGATAATCCACGTTGCTATTTGTCTGAATATTTAGTAAAGCAATTTCCAAATTATATAAAATCAATAGTGGATGCTATTATTGAATCTAAACAAGAAGAAGTTTTCTTAGAAGGAATTAGGGAAATATATATAAATTTAAAAACTATTCTTAATAAAAAAGAAAATATAAGAATTAAAAATGAACTAGCAAGTGTATTTGAAGATTTAGAAAGAATAACTAAAGAAAAAATAGAAGTTGAAGAAAAAGTTGATCCAGAGCATGAAAAAGAAATTGCTTATAAATATCAAGTTGCTGAAATTTTAGAAAATCAAAGAAAAGAATATGAAAAGAAAGGCTTGATTTTCACACTTCTTGGCTTTGTATTAACAATGGTAGTAATGATTATTTTGGCAGTATTTGTTAGTCCACTTATTTGTATATTTAGTTTAGTATTTTTAATTCCAGCTATAATCTTTGTTTATAAATCATGTAAGATTATTGAAAAAAAGCCTCATTATTATTTAGGTGGCCATTGTAGTAAATGTCATGAATCTTTAGAAAATGGTGAATATGCTATTAAAGGTAAAAAGATGACATTAATTGATAAAATCATATGTGCTATTGATAATCATGATCGTAAACAAAGCGGAAGAGAAATAAATGGAGAACGTACTAATATAAGCTATGAATGCTTTTGTCCATATTGTGGAAATTCAGAAACTAAAAGCTTGTTTATAGAAACAAATTCAAAAGTAAATAGTATAAATGAAACTAAAGAAATTAATAATGCAGTACGTGAAGCTATTCGTGAATCTGAAAGTATTCCTTATTTTAAAAACTTAACTATAAATAATATGGAAGAAATAATTTCAAATAATAAAAATAAACCAAATACAAAACAAAATAGTATTGATGGAAAGCCATCTACAAAGAAAGCAGAAAAAAACATTTTAGCATATATAGGATGTTATTTTTCATTAGTTGGAATGTTCATTTTAGTTATGAGAACAGGGGATATAATTATGAGCTTTGATCCAAGTGTCATTGTTCAAATAGATATGCTTACTGATATGATTATAACTGCTTGTGTAATATGCTTAATTGGCCTATTATTAAGTATATTGAGTTTATTTACTTTTAAAGGCCGTAAAGGATATGGGCGAAAATATAGTAAATCGGGTATTGTTACTTCAATTATAATTATTCTTATATCAATAGTTCTATTAGTCATATATTTTAATAAAAAATAATAAAATGAGGAAAATTGAACTTTGTTTATAGGTTCAATTTTTTTCTGTGCTATAATAATTTTTAGATTTATTAATCACTGGAGAAAAGTAATGAAGAAGAAAAAGTTTTTATTTATAGCATTAATATTATTAATAATCATGGGAGTATCAGTAAAGTGCTACTATGATTATAAAATCAAAAATAGCAATAATGATGAAACATTAACACAAATTCATTTTGATAAAAATGATCAAATAGTAAAGCAATCATTTAAAATACTTGGAAATGTAAAAAGACCAAAGGTAACTTATAGCAATGAAAATGCTACAAGATATCCAACATTTGGAACAAGCCTTCAAAATATAGCTGATGAAGAAAAAGATATGCTATTAAGTGAAGCTAATTATTTAAAAAGTAGTGATACAACATATGATGAAATGGATAGCTTAGGTAATCTTTACTTAAAAGGTGAAAAATTAGATAGGAAGTTATATGCTCATACAACCTCAGCTAATAATTATTATGGTAGTGTAAGTGAAAATGAAGTAGCAGTTATAAAACAAATAAGCATTAATCCTAGAAAATATGGAAATCATATTACAGGCTTATATGCACCAGCTGGTGAAGTAATAAAAATAGAAATTAGTGAAGAAGATTTAAAAAATACTAATGGTCTTAAAATAGAAATGGGTCAATATACTCAAAATAATCAATTAAACAATATTTGGAAAGCAAGAAATGATTTTAATAGAATGCCATTACTTGGTAATGAGATGAATGCTACTAAAACAACTACCTATGTTGGAACATTTTTAGGAGGCCCTATTTATGTAACTCCTAATAATCCAGTAAAGTTTAGCGTTACTATAAGTGGAGCTGTTGAGTATTGTCATTTTATTTATGGCTTAACAAGTGAAGAAGAATTTAATAGACTTAAGAATTCTTCTGCTCCATTTTTTGATCTTGAAATATGGGATAAAGGGGTAAGACATTCAGGCCCTAAAGCTTATGCTAATTTAGATTATGATAATTTAAATAAAATATCAGCTTTTTATTTAAGTGTTTGTAATATTTCATCTCTTCTTCCTTCAAGTTCATCAACAGATATTGGGATTACCTTTATTTATGATCCTTTTGTTGCTGCTGGTGGTGCTGTGGCTTTTGTTGGGAGAAACTGGTGTAATTTACCAGTTAGTTGGATGGAAAGCTCATTAAATTATGAAGCCTTTACTACAACTGGTAATTGGGGAACAATTCATGAATATCATCATCATTTTCAACGCTATGGCTTTTATAGAACTGATGAGGTAACCAATAATGCTTTAACATTATTATCCTATATTAACTATACTAATATAAGTAATAATCGACCTTTAAGTGGGTGGAATAGATTTTTAGATCCATATACTAGCTTAAGTGAAACATTATCTTTAAGCAAGCAATATAAAGAAGATACTAGTGAAGAAGTAAAAAGTGTAACTAGTTTAAGTAGCTATGCTGATTTAATTCATACTTTTGGAGTTGATACTTTTATTAAGGCTGCTGCTTATAAAAAAGGGGCTGTAGGAGTTGATAATTGGTATGAAAGCTTATGTAGTGTAACATCATATAATATGAAATATTATTTTGATTTATTAAATGTAACTGTAAGTAAAGAACTACTTGAAAAATACAATGATTTACCTATGTATATTCCTATCGCTTTTAAATACCAAACTGGGAGAATAATCAATAATAATAATAATAAAATAAATACAGTATTACCTTATTCTATTAATAAAGATGAAGTAGTTAATATTAATTTAAATGAAGATTTATTAATTCCAGATTCATTTACCTATAAAATAAAAAATGTTTCTAAGGTAAATGAAGGAACATTAACTATTAATGGTAATAATTTAACTTATACTCCTAATAATTTAAATGAATCTGGTGATATAACACTACAAATTGAATTAATAAATGAAGAATTAAATTATGATGAAATACAAACAATAATCTTTGCTTTTAAACCAACTTATAAAGGCATTGATGCAACAAGGTATTCTTATAGTAGTAATCTTTATAATTCAATTCCTGAAGCTTTAGAAAATAATTTTGAAGGTTATGAAAGTAAAGAAGATGAATATATTAATAAGCACTTCGTTAATGGTGTAACAAATAATCAAATCTATGTTTATAATGGAAAAATATATATGGATAATGAAGGTGATTATACTATTTCAGTAAGAACATCATCAAGAAGCAATACTTATTTAATGCTAGGATTAAATACTAATAATTATACTGATATTATTGATTCTAAAAAAGAAGCTCCAATAGATTTATATAAGGTAAATAAAACATATAATGTAAAAAATGGTGATTATATTTACTTTAAGGTAATTATTCAATCATTCCATAATGATGGCTTTGCTGAATTATTTGGTGGTTTTAATAATAATCTAGATAAAATAAATACTAAATATTTATATAATGACTTAAAAGATAAAGAACCATTAAAGGAAAATGTTGATTACTATAAAAGAAAATATAGTCCTTCACCAATAACATATACTAATCAAAGCGTGGTTTCATATACAAAATCATTTTCTAGCTGGGATGATACATTAAAGATTGAAAATATTGTCGATAATGATATTAATACTAGCTATCATAGTATTAAAGATAAACTCATTACAAGTGAACCATTTGAAGTAACAATTGATTTAAATGATACTTATTTGGTAAACACTTTAAATATTGTTGGTTATAATGGCCCACAAATGCATATGATGAATGATTTTAAACTATTAGGTGGAGAAACACTTGATGACTTAAAAGAAATAGGAAGCTACAAGGATGTTTTAGCAAATGGTAGATATCTAATGGTTAATTTTAAATTAACAAAGCTTAGATATTATAAACTAATAATTTATAGTACTACATCTTCTCGTTATGTAGCATTATCAGAAATTAATATGGCATTAAATATGGAAGGTGAATTAGTTTCTCCTACCTCATTTGATTACTTTGTAAAAAATAACACTCAATATTTTATTAATAAAGAATCACTTTCGACCTTTGGTCATGTTATTTTAGGTAATGGAATAATAAAAGCTAAAACAAATGGAAAATCATTTGGTATTATTTCAAATACAACTAATGCTAAAATAAAAATAACAATTGATGGAGTTAGTAATATTGTTACTTTTGATAAATACTATTATGTTGAACTAGAAGAAAAAGAACATGAAATAATTATAGAAATTTTAGAAAATAAGGTATCATTTGATTCCTTTATTGTATAAAGCAATTAATAAGCATAATAAATTGACTTTGTTGCTTTACTAAAGTAAAATATTGTTGTGCATAGATGTTAATAATGTAACTTTTATGAATAAAAGTAATTTAATATAGAAAGATAAGCATTTTATATTTAAATTCAAATAAAAATATTATAATTCATATTAAACTACTTTTAAAATAATACTATTATGGAGGAAAGATATGAAAAAAAATAATTTAATACTTTCAGTTTTTTTTGGAATGCTTTTTGCATTTTTTATTACTTCATGTGAAAAGCCTCATGTTCATAATTTAGTTGAACATGAAGGAAAAGAAGCAACATGTGAAGAGGATGGTTATGAGGCATATGTAGAATGTACTACTTGTGATTATACAACCTATAAGAAAATAGAAAAGAAGGGGCATGATTATAAGGCCACTAAGGATTTTGATGGCGAATATCATTATTTTGAATGCCAATTATGCCATTATAAATCTGAAAAGCAAGAGCATATAATGACCAAAAAAGTTGTTGAAGAAGCAACATGCTCAGCTACAGGAATAGATTTATATTCATGTACTGAATGTGACTATGAATATACAGCCCCATCTAAAATGAAAGAGCATACTCCAGGAGAATGGTCTGATCCTGAAAAAAGCGGCGAGCATTTATATAGCTATAAACGTTGTGTGAATTGTAATGAAATATTAGATGAAAAAATGATAAATGTCTATATTCCACAAGAAGTTTTAAATGCAAAAGAAGAAATTGATTTACTAGTTTACATTGAAGGTCAAGAAGGTAAACTAAAAGATATTGGCAACTATTCAAATGATATAGAAGATAATACTAAAAAGTATCATCCAAGGGATATTCAAACACCAGAAATGGCAAGATGGTTGCTGCAGCAAGTGCCTTTAAAAAGATTGCTCCAAATGTTAAAATTAATTTAATGTATACTCCTATTAGTACTTATAATAGTATGATTGGTGATTATAAAGGAGCATATGGCCATCTACCAGAATTAATGTGGGGTGTTGACCATGTTGTTACTATGCTACAAGAAGGATTCTGCACTGATTTATCAGAATATGCAAGTTCTGAATATTATCATGCATATAATGAATACTTTATGACAAGATTCAATTTTGGCAATTTCCAAGCTGCTTTCCCTCTTTCAGTTGACCCTTGGGGTGTATTTGTAAACTTAGACATTTTAGAAGATCCAACAAATCCAGTAGTATCTTCAATATTTAAAAACGGCTATTGTACAGATGAATATAAAGAATGGGTAGACAATTTAACAATCGATACATTTGCTGATGCTGTTAAGAAAACAAATAATGAAAAGCATGCAGGTTTATCAAAGGTTGTTGAATACTTTACGTCATATGCAATGTCATCAATTAATGAATCATTTATTAAAGATGGAAAAGTTGATTTAACAAGTGATGCAGTAAAAGCAAAGCTTCAACATATGCTTGAAAAAGAAAATGAATTATCTCAATACTGTGCTTATGTTTATGATGAAAATTCAACTGGTTCAACTGCTAAAGATGGATACAATGTTCAACCATGGACTTCAATACAAGATTTTGCTTTAGATCATGAATGTACATTCTTTGCAGAAGCACCTTGGTCATTATCAATGATTTCTCAATATATTAATTCAGCAATAGTTTATTCTTATGATGGTCTACCAGCAATTGATGATAATGGAAATTATATTCCTGATATAAAAGCAAGAAATACAAAAATAGATTATCTTCCTTATCCAAAGGTTGATGCAAATTCAGAAGCATATACTGGTGTTGCTGTTGAAGGTTTAGTAGTAGGCAATCAATTTAGAATGGAAAATGGTAAAAAGGTTCCAACACAAAGAAATGCTAAGCTAAAACAAGATATTGCAGCTTACTTTGCAATGTTTTCAAGCCTAGATCCATATGCAATTAATGAAAGAAAAGAAATTAAATATGAAGATAATGGCCAAAAGATGGTTGGAAGCTTAACTTTACCATTAATTAAACAAAATTATAATTTTTCATGGCAGGATAGTGAACTATTAAATGGATTTAATGATATTTGGTCATATCAATTATCAGAATGGCTAAAGCTTAATAAATTATATATAACAAATGATGAAGAACCAGATTTAGTAAACTTTACAAACATTACATATGGACTTGTTAAAATGCTTGATAGTATTTATGCTTTAAAAAATGTTGGTGATGAATCTGATAATTATGTAAGATGTCTAAATTATTGGAATGAACCAGTAAATATCGAAAAAGATGGTAGGGTAATGAATGTTTTTGATAGGTGGCAAAATAGATTTACAATATATAGACCTAATGTAATTGGTACTGATACTTATGTTAGTACAATAATGAAGAATTTAAAGGAAATTGAAAATTACATTAATGACAATTCTAATGAGGCTTGGCTATATTTATCTAACAATGTAAATACTTTATATTGTGATGAAAATGGAAATCCATTATATCCTGATATTACTAATAGAAATATTAGGAATCATTATGAGGGCTCACGTTATAATTAATATTACTTTTGATAAATACTATTATGTTGAGCTAGAAGAAAAAGAACATGAAATAATTATAGAAATTTTAGAAAATAAGCTATCATTTGATTCATTTGTTGTATAAAGGATTTATTTTCTTGAAAAATAATGCTATAATATAAATAGGTAAAGGCTATTTACCTACTAGGGGATGACTTAGTTTCGACAGGCTAAGGCTTGGTATGATAAGCATGTGGAGTGGTTACCTTATAACCAAAATAAAAATAAATAACAATACAAATACAAACAGATCATTTGCATTCGCTGCTTAATTCCTTATAGCTAGGAAGTGATCCCTCGGCCTAGATTCGTCTATTTTGCTAGTTCACCGGGGTCAACAAAAGTAGAATAAGCCTAAATAATGATTGTAAACGATAGGACGAAAAAACATACAATCTCGTGATTGCTTTACTTGCTAATTGATGAAGCTTTCATTAAATTAATCAGTAATTAGATAAACATGTAGAAGGTTGTATGGGGCATGGTTTGGACACGAGTGCAATTCTCGCCATCTCCACCAATATTTGATAATTAAATCCTGCAAATACTTGTAGGATTTTTTCTTTACCCCACAAGTAACTTAAAAGTTATGTGCAAAAATGTATGCGTCAATTCTTCATCGATTAATAAAAATGGGCCTTTTATAAAATAAATGCGTTTAACTATTAAATTATGCATTTTTGAAAATATTAATAAAGAATCAATTAAAAAATTTATTACCATATTCTAAAAATTTAAAAGATAAATTGAAGTAGGAGTTGAGTCCCCACTGGCGGAAAATGGCGGATTAAAAGGTAAAAAAAATTATTTATATAATATTTGATTTTTGTTTTCCTTAATAAAATATAAATCCTGTCAAAGGTACACTTGCTCCAACTCAAGCAATAGATTGATTCATTTTAGGAGAATCAATGTTTGTAAATGACAAATTACCGTATATTTTTTGCAATTGCTTTTGAGTGAAAAATTTGGAAGAGGTGTTCCTAAAATTGTTGAAATTTATGGAAAAGAATGTTTTGAATTTGGAAAAAACTCAATAGTTGTAAAAATACCATTCAATTGGATAAATGTGGTTGGGAATAAAGTTGGGAATAAAAAAGAATTAACTAACAATAGAATTGCCATTCTTAAAGAATTTAGAAATAATCTAAATGTGACAATAGCACAATTAGCAAATATTTTATGCATTAGTGAAACTGCGATTGATAATAACCTCAAATATTTGAAGGAACAAGGATATGTCAAAAGAAATGGATCAAATAAAACAGGTTATTGGGAAGTTTTAAAATAACAAATGATTGTTAAATAATAATTCCACATAAATAGAAAAAAGCACAAAAAAGATGGTGTAAAATTCTTTATACATTATAAAAAAATAAAAAATGTGTAAGAAATAAATAAAGAACAATGGAGTTTGTTACCTTACATAAAAATTGTAAAAATAAATAACAACATACAATCTCGTGATTGCTTTACTTGCTAATTGATGAAGGTTTCATTAAATTAATTAGTAATTAGATAAGCATGTAGAAGGTTGTATGGGGCATGTTTTGGACGTGAGTGCAATTCTCACCATTTTAATTATAACGCTCTATATATTTATAGAACTTCTTTTTGCTCTACTGATATCAATTATGAGTAGTGGATCTAATGGCCTACTTTTGTTCTTGAAATGCAACTAAAAATAGTTACATATTATAAAAACAACTAAAAATGGTTGCAAAGTAAAAATGCAACTTGTTTTGGTTGTACTTTTATTGCTTTATATGATATAATAATCATAAAGTGACAAACTATTGATACTAATTATGCTACAATAATTATGGATGTAATACAATCTAGAAAATATGATGAGCAAGAAAGATTTAATATCCAAGAAAAATTATATAAAATAATTAAATTTATTAATAATTGTTATAAAAATGAAATAGTGGAAGAATTTAATTTTTCAGCAGGTGATTCTATCCAAGCCTTATTTAATAATGTAAGTGATGCTTTTAGTAGCTATTGTTTACTAAATACTCTATTTTATCCATATAAAATTAAGTGTGGTATTGGCTATGGAAAACTTAATCAAAAAATATTAGATGTAAATTATAACAACACTAATATGATAGATGGAGAAGCATACCACTATGCAATATCAGCTTTAAATGATTGTAAAGAAAAAAACTACATCTTAATGCATTAAAGTAAATGATTAAGTATGAAAGGACAACGTGTTAAAATGCTTAAATATAAGTATATGAGTGAAACAGAAATAATAAATACAATATTATATGTTTTTAAGACTTTTCAAAATAAAGAGAAAAGAAAAAAATATTTAATGAAAAACCTATCATTAAATGAAGACCAACTAAAGTATGTTTTAAAGGCACAAGAAAAAACAAATAAGAGAGAGCTATTTAAACTTTCAGCAATTGAAGATGAACTTAATTATGAAAGTATTTATATTTCTAAATATGATACTTATTTGCATTTTAAACCATTAGGAAATATTTTAGTATTTTTAATGATACTTCTAACATTTTTAGCGCTATTTGTATTTGCTTTATCATTTATTTATGAAAGTATCACTAATATAGTTGTATTAACATTTAGCATACTAGCAATAGCTATTGATTTAATTATTATTACAATTGGCTTTATTTTAAAAGCTTCATTTTGTTTCGTTAATAAAAGATTAAAAAATGATAAAATAATTAAAGCTGAAGGAATTATTAAAAAGATATATGTTGTTGATTATACACGTTCATTTTTAACATCAATATTAAGTAATAATATTTCATTTGTTATTTTATATTTACTATCTAATGGAAAAACATATAAATTATATGTTCCTATAAATCCATTTGAAAAAAATAATTCAACACGTATAATAAATAAATTAATAAATGAGAATTATCAAAATACAAATGTTTTTGTTGAATTTTATAAAAATGCTAAAATAGTAAAAAAGTCATCAATTGATTTTAATGAAATAAGTAAAAATTAGAATGCTTTAGCTAAGTATTTTTTGACTTTGATTTAAGAAATTTAAAATATTTATTTATCTTCAGCTACTTTTTACAATTAACCATAACAAAAATAAGCTATAAAAAACCACCTACATCATTAAAAAATAATAATAACACTTGAAAATTTAATTAAATAGTGATTAAATATCTACGTTGGAGAAAAAAAGTTATGGAAGAAGCACTAAAAGCAATCACTAATTTAGATTTCATATCGACCATCACTTTAGCCATTGGCTTAATAGCTCTTGGCTTTATTTTAAGAAAACTCAACTTTTTTAACGAACATAGTAAAAAAACTATTACAACAATAATAATGAAAATATCACTTCCATGTTTAGTAATAACTGGATTTATGATGGATTTTGATGTTAACCTACTTTCAAAATCGGCTTGGATATTATTTTTTACGTTTATTAGTTATTTACTATGTTTTTTAATTGGTCATATGATATTTAAAAAATATAGTAAAGAAAAAAGAAATGTTTATAGTATATTAATGTCCTTTGGACAAATCACCTTATTTGGATTACCTCTTGTTAAATCATTATATGGTAATAATGGCTTAATAACAGCTAATATAATGTCTATCCCTTTTAGATTGTTATTATATACCTATTGCTTTATGGTAATAGCTAATATAAAATTCCAAAAGGATACATTTAGTAAGGCAATAAAAGATGTTTTTTATAATCCTATTATTATAACAATGGTTATTGCATTATTTATCTATTTAACACAGCCATTTATGTATAAGGTAGTAATTGATGAAATATCTTATAGCTTTTTAAGAATTGATAAAACATTACCATGGCTTTATAAATGTATAAATACCATTAGTAGCTTAACAATACCATTAAGTATGCTATTAATAGGTGTTACCTTAGGCGAGGTAAATATTAAAGGAGCTTTTACTAATAAGCTTGCTTGGTTTATAGCTTTATTTAGAAGCCTTATTTCACCATTTATTATAGGCTTAATGATTTATTTGTTAGTTTTATTATATAAGATAGACATTGATAAGGAAATGATTGCCTCAATGATTATATGCTTTGCATCTCCAGTATCAGCCGTTGTCAATACATTTTGTGTTACCTATAACAAAGAAAGCATTATAGCAAGTGATTCATGCTTTTTATCAACACTTGTTTTAATAATAGATGTTCCACTTTTAATTGTTTTAATAGAATTAATATTTTAAATGGAGAATAGTATATGATTGATAGATATTCAAGAAGTGTAATGAAAAATATTTGGACTGATGAAAGTAAATTCCAAGCCTTTTTAGATGTTGAAATAGCTTGTACTCATGCTTTTTCAAAACTAAATATAGTTCCAGTTGAGGATTACTTAAAAATAAAAAACAATGCTAAATTTAATGTAAATAGAATAAGAGAAATAGAAAATGAAACTAAGCATGATGTTATTGCTTTTACTCGTAATGTTAGCGAATCATTAGGCGATGAAAAGAAATGGGTTCATTATGGTTTAACTTCAACTGATGTTGTTGATACAGCTTATGGCTTATTATATAAAAAAGCTAATGATATATTATTAAGTGATATAGATATGCTGCTTAATACCTTAAAGGGAAAGGCTTTATTATATAAGGATACTCCAATAATTGGAAGAACTCATGGAATGCATGCAGAAATTACCTGCTTTGGTTTAAAATATGCTTTATGGTATGATGAATTACTTCGTAATAAGAATCGTTTTATAAATGCAAGAAATGATGTTGAAGCCGCAAAGCTATCAGGAGCTGTTGGAAATTATATAACTACTTCAATTGAAATGGAACAAATGGTCGCTTGTGAATTAAATCTTAATCGAGCTAAAATATCAACACAGGTATTATCACGTGATAGACATGCTTATTATATTGAAATACTAGCTTTAATAGCTTCACTCCTTGAAAAAATAGCTACAGAAATTAGGAATTTATCACGTCAAGAAGTTCATGAGGTAGAAGAGGGCTTTACAAATAAGCAAAAGGGCTCATCTGCTATGCCACATAAAAGAAATCCAATAGGCAGTGAAAATATATGTGGCTGTGCTAGAATTATTAGATCATATGTAAATGCTGCTTTAGATGATAATATTTTATGGCACGAAAGAGATATTTCTCATTCATCATGTGAAAGAATAATGATGGAAGATGCTACAACCTTACTTGATTATATGATTAATAGATTAAACAACATCTTAAATAACTTAGTAGTATTTAAAGATAAGATGATTGAAAATATTTATTTAACTAATGGTGTTATATTTTCAGGAAGTGTTTTGAACTATTTAGTAAGTAAAGGCTATAGCCGTGAAAAGGCTTATGATTTAATACAGCCTTTAACCTTTAAATCATTTAATGAAAAAGTACCATTTAGAAATTTATTAATTGAAAACAATGTTTTAACTAATGATGAATGCGATGAAATATTTAAGCTAGATAGATACTTAAAAAATGTTGATGCTATATATAAAAGCGTTGGAATTAATTAGGAGGAATTAATATTATGAAACAACAAACTGTAGTAGTAATTGGTAGTGTTTGGGGCGATGAAGGAAAAGGAAAGGTAACAAATTATTTTTCTGATAAAGCTGATTTAGTTGTTCGTTATCAAGGTGGAGATAATGCTGGTCATACTATTATTTTTAATAATAAGACATATAAACTACACTTAATTCCATCTGGTATTTTTAATCCACATGTTAAAAACATTTTAGGAAATGGCTTAGTAATTAATCCTAAAAGCTTAATTAGTGAATTAAATGAAATAAAAAAATGTGGTTATGATTTTAATAACCTTTATATTTCAGATAGAGCAAATGTTTTATTTGATTATCATATAAAGCTTGATGGCTTACATGAAGCTGAACTTGGAAGTAAAAATATAGGTACAACAAAAAAGGGAATTGGACCATGCTACATAGATAAAATTGCTAGAAATGGTATTAGAATGTGTGATTTTATTAGTGATGACTTTAAAGAAATCTATAAAGAAAAGTTAGCAGCTAAAAATGAAGAATTAAAACGATTTGGTGTTGAACCAATTGATTTTGAAATTTCATATAAAGAATATCAAGAGCTAGCTAATTTAATTAAGCCAATGGTATGTGATACTATTTCTTTAATTCATGAAGAATATGATAAAGGGAATAAGATTTTATTTGAAGGTGCTCAAGGAACATTACTTGATATAGACTTTGGTACATATCCATTTGTTACAAGCTCATCTCCTACAAGTGGTGGTGTTTGTACAGGAAGTGGAATAGGCCCTAAAAAAATTGATGAAATTATTGGTGTAACTAAAGCTTACGCAACTCGTGTTGGATCAGGTCCATTTCCAACAGAAATGGTAAATGATGAAGAAGAACTTGGAAATATAATAAGAGTTAAAGCTAATGAATTTGGCGCAACAACAAAAAGAGCTAGAAGAATTGGCTGGTATGATGGCGTAATTATGCAATATTCAGCTAATATCAATGGCTTAACAGGCTTATCATTAATGCTACTTGATATTTTATCAGGCTTAAAGAAAATAAAAATTTGTGATTATTATACTTTAAATGGTAAAAAGCTATATGCTCCATGTGCTAAAATAGAAGACTTTGCTAAATGTCAACCACACTTTGTAGAGCTTGATGGTTGGGATGAGGATATAAGTAATATAAAAAGCTATGATGAATTGCCTCTTAATGCTAAAAAATATATTAAGAAAATAGAAGAAATTGTAAAGGTTCCAGTAGTTATGTTTTCTGTTGGACCAGATAAGCATCAAACAATTGTTTTAAAGGAAGTATTTTAATGAATAAAAAGAGAATCTTGAACTCAATCATTCAAGATTCTTTTACTTATAATATTTAGCTTGCAAATTATACATTTTTGCATATAAGCCATCTTTATTTAATAAATTCTTATAATTATCATTTTCAACTATCGTTCCATTATCTAAAACAATTGTATTATTTGAATAAAAGGTACTACCCATTCTATGAGAAACAAAAATAACTGTTTTTTCTTGTTTAGCAAGATTATAAATGTTTTTAAAAATTTCATATTCAGCTAGTGGATCAATAGTTGCTGTTGGTTCGTCAAAAATAAAGACATCAGAATTTTTATATAAGGCTCTACTAATGGCTATTTTTTGGCTTTCACCATTTGATAACTCGACTCCATTTTCATCAAATCTCTTACTATAATTAGCTTCAAGGCCAATTTTATTAATTAGTTTTTCAATGTTTAAACATTTAAGTACTTTTTCTAATTTAGTATTATCAATATCCTTATCAAACATAATGTTTTCTTTAATTGAGTAACAATACATTTTATAATCTTGGAAGGTTGCAGCAAATAATGATTGATAATAATCATAATCAATATTCTTTATATTTTGACCATTATAATATATATTTCCTTCATAATCATATAATCTTAAAATTAGTTTTATTAATGTTGATTTTCCTGAACCATTATCACCAACTATTGATACTACTTGATTTTTAAAAATTTTAAAGCTTATGTTTTTTAAGGTATATGCATCAGAATTAGGATATTTAAAACTTACATTTTCAAATTCAATTATAGGAACATTATTTTCACTTTTATTTTCAAGACTTAGCTTTTTATGAAATGTTTCTTCAATATTTAAGTATTTTGTAAAATCTGAAAAATAATATAATGCATTATTTATCATTAAAATACAATCAACAATATCATCAAATGAATCAGCCATTTGAATAATAGCAGATATATAAATTAAAAATTCACTTAAAAACAAACTACCATTTAAATATTTATTAATTGCTAAAATGTATATTACAAATAATCTAATTGTTGCAATTAATTTACTAATTATTGAAAAAATAATATCATTTTTGTTAATCTTTTTTTCAATATCTAATATTTTATTTGATACATCATTATATTTATTAATTAACAAATCTTTACCATTGAAAACTCTTATTTCTTTTCCCATTTTATAGTTTTCAAAGCATTCCATTAGATATCTTTTTTTATAAGAATAACTTGAAATTTCTTCATCATATTTCTTTTTTATTTTTTGACTTTTTTTACTAATTAGATAATCTATTATAATTGTTGCAACTACAAATAAGACAAGGAAGATATTTATTCTATAAAAAGCAATAAACATAATAATAAAGGTGATGGCTTTATTTACAATATAGTTAAGTAATAAAAGAGGAATATCTATATAGCGATACACATTATCAAAGGCATTAAAATACAAATTTTCAATATCTTCATCTAGGCAATTAAAGTAATCAAGATTAGCATTTTTTCTATTTAAAATGCAATACATTTTATTTTCTAAATATTTTGTATTAGCTGTAATTTTTAACTTTAATAATGAGACTATGTAATTACAAACAGCTAATAGAAAAGATACAGAAAATAAAAGTATACCAATTACCTTTTTGTCTTCATTAGTAATAAGAAAATGAACAACTAATGGAGGAAAGAAAACATTTATTATATTAATAACTTCTGTTAAAAATCCTAATATGAAAAAGATAAATAGTGATTTTTTACTATTTTTATTAGTTATTTTTAAAATCATTTTAATCTTTTTAAAATTACTTTTATTCGTTTTCATCTTTATCTCCATTTTCATTTAAATACATTTTAGCTTGGGTTTCAAACATTTTCTTATAATAGCCATCTTTAATATTAATTAATTCATTATGCGTACCTTTTTCAATAATTTTTCCGTTATTTAAAACAATAATTGTATCAACCATTTTGCATGAAGCTAATCGATGAGATATAAAAATTGTTGTTTTGTTAGTTACTATATTAGATAGTTTATTATATAAATCAGCTTCACTTTGTGGTGATAAGGCAGAGGTTGGCTCATCTAAAATAATAATGCTACTATTTTTATATAAGGCTCTTGCAATTGCCACCTTTTGACCTTCACCACCTGATAATTCAATACCATCGTCATTAAATAAATTAGTTATTCCTAAATTTATATCTTTATCTAATTCTAATGATTTTAAAATTGATTGAATTTTATTTTCATCATATTCATTATTCATACATATATTTTCTTTAATCTTAAAATTAAAAATAGTATAATCTTGAAATACTGTTGAAAATAAAGAAATGTATTCATTAAAATCAAAATCATTAATATTAATATTGTTAATTAATATTTCTCCACTAGTTGGCTTATATAATCTTAATAGCAACTTTATCAAAGTGCTTTTACCAGCGCCATTATCACCAACTAAAGCAATTTTTTCATAAGGGTTTATTTTTAAATTAATATTTTGTAAGGCATATTGATTTTCATTATCATATTTAAAATAAACATTTTTAAATTCAATTGCAATGTTTTTTAAATTAATATCTGCTTTTTTATTAGTGTTATCACTATTAATGTTAATAAAATCATAAAATTTCTTTAATAATGCAGTTGATTTATGAATGTTTATATACATAGAAATTATATTAACACTTATTGAAATTAATTTAAAAAAAGCAACAGAATAAGTAATAAAACTAGCTAGGTTTATAGTATTTATTGAATATAAATAAATTGTATAGCCATAAACTACTAAAAGTTGAATAAAAAGTAAAAGACTTATAATAAGGTTTGACTTATTATATTTCTTTAAATACTTTATCATGATTTTATAATTTTCATCATTGCATTTATCTAGCTTATTAACAATATAGTCTTGTAAATTATATGATCTTACTTCCTTGGCAAAGCTTTTTTCAGGCAACCAAAAACGAGCATAATTTATTTTTCTACCCATTACATTATCATCATCAAATTCTTCTATTTCAGTTTTACTATTTTTAATATTTATAACACTATAAATAATAATTAATAAAATTATTATAATTTTAAATATATAATTTATTTCTTTAAATAAATATAATAAACCAAAAAATGAAATTAATGATGAAATTATATTTATTATATTATCAATTGTTGATTCAATAACACCTTGTGCTATACAAGTTCTAGCAGCTTCAAGTTTAATAAGTGTATTAGTGTTTTCTAATTCTTGATAATTTATTTCAATACTTTTTTCATATAATTTCTGATACAATTCAATTTTAATTTTTTCATAGCTTTCATTTTTTTTAGATGATAATATTTTATTAAATGAAAAAATTAATAATTCAAGTGCAACAAAGGCAATCACTAAATAAATGGCTTTTTTGCTTTCTTTATTTTGTAAGAAATTTATTAAATATCCAGGAAATAAAGTGGTAATAAAAATACTTGTAATTGAAAGTAGTTGTATTAAAAAGATATAAATGTAAATTTGCCATTTATACTTAAAAACAATAATGAAGTTTTTAATAAAAATATTTTTCTTCATAAAATTTATTCCCTTTAATAAGATTTTGAAAACTACACATACATTTTAGCATAAAGAGTAATAAATTAAAAAGGAAAATAATTATTCAAAGTATTGCAAAATTAAAATGATACCCTATTGCAATAAAATAATTATTTTGAATTATTAAATTAATAATGGTATAATCATACAAAAGAGGATGTAAGAATGGAAATATTTAAAAGCTATAAAGATAATATCTTAAATATCAATTTAAAAGGAATTGTTAATAATTCTAAGGTTTTAGAATTATCTTTATTGCTTAAGGATTTACCATCTTTAGATACTAAAGCAATTATTATTGATGTTTTAAAATTAAGTTATATTAATAAAGAGGGGCTTGATGCTTTATATGCATTAAAGCAAAAAGTAAATATTCCTTTTAAAATTATTAATGTTTCACTTGATATAAAAAAGCTACTTGATGAATATAAGTTGTTTAACGAAGAAGAAATAAAGCTTCTTTTACGACCAATTGATATAAATGAAGCTAATTTAATTGGCAAGGGAAGCTGTGGAGAATGCTATAGAATTGATGATAAAACAATTGTTAAATTATACTATAGTAATATAACAAACAAGCAAATAGAAGAAGAACAAGAATTATCAAAGAAAGCATTTATACTTGGAATACCAACAGCTATTTCTTATGATATTGTAACCTATAAGGAAAGAAAAGGTATAATTTATGAGCTTATAAAAGCTAAATCACTAACTGAGCTTATAAGAACTGATAAAGAAAACATTGATTATTATATTGATGTTTATGCTAAAACATGTAAAAAGATTCATAGCATCAGCATTAAAGATATTATATTACCAAGCTATAAGCAAATATTTAAAAATTGGGTTTTAAAAATATCACCAGAATATGATTTATATAAGGGATCTCTTTTAAAGCTTATTGATAAGATAGATGATAGTAAAACATGTATTCACGGTGATTTAATAACTAATAATATAATGCTTTATAATGATGAAGGAATAATTATTGATATGGGAGAATTTTCATATGGTAATTATATTTTTGATTTGGCAAATATATTGTTTTCATTAAAATATGTTAATGCTAAGCAAGATTATAGTGATTTTTATGGCTTAGATACTAAAACACTAAATTATATTTTAAATGAATTATTTAAAAAATACTTTAATGTTAATGATATTAATGAAATAGAAAAAATAGCAAATAGTAAATATATAAAACCACTTGCTATTTTAAGATATATAACAGCTTATTTAAGAGATGATATTGATAATTCAAGTAAAAAGGAATATGCAAATTATTTATTATTAAATGAATTAATACCATTTATTAATAAAAATATATAGAAATAAAATGCTTTTTAAATAAGTTTTATAAGAAATTCGGAGCGACTTTTCGTTTGGACTCTCAATTTTAAAAATAAAAACTTAGCAAAAAAGACTAATAGTGCTATTAATTATAAATTAAAAAATAGTATAAATAAATGAAAATAATGGTTATTTGCTTGATCATATGTTACTGTTGTTTTTATTTTCTAAGAAATTGTATGTTAAATAAAATAAAAGTAAAAAGGCCGAAATTAAGGCGTATAGAAATAACCAATAAGAAAAAAATCAATCTGTTTTAGTTAATCATTTGAGGTACTATCTTAGTAGCGTGTAATTAATATAAATGTAGCAGCCGTAAATTATATAAGGAAAGTTAAAAAGCGCAATCATTTTGTGAATAAACATTTGTTATTTAATGATTTTTTAAAATAAATGTGCTTAATCCTTCTTTTCTTTTTCTAATTCTTTTATAATCTTTTTTTGATTTTCAAGTATTAAATCAATCTTTTTATATAAATCATCAATAATTAATTCATTTTTAAGATTAATTTTATAATCATTTAAAGCACGTTTTCTATCTTTTGCTTCTTGTCTATTTTGACTCATCATAATTAATGGTGCTTGAATTGCAGCAATACATGATAAAACTAAATTTAGCAAAATAAATGGGTAAGCATCAAATGCATTAGTAGCAAGTAATATATTTAAAACCATCCAAACAACCATAATTGCCACAAAGCTAAATATAAAAGCCCAGCTACCTGCAAAGGATGCAACAGCGTCAGCAGCTTTTTGCCCAAATGATATCTTTTCATCATCCTTTGTAGTTATTTTAGTATTTGTTAATTGCCTAATTAATTCTTCATCAGTAAATTCACTATCTGTATTATTTAATAAGTCTTTGATTATTTTCTTTCTATCCTTTAATTCGTTCATATTTCTATATCTCCTATATAAACTATTATATATTATAATTTTAAAATTAAAATAATGTGAATGTAAAGAAAATGTAAGAAATTTACTAGAAAATTGCTTTTATAGTAAGATTAATGTAAAATAAGAACAAGTTTGCTTTAGGAAAGCTAAAGTACGAATAGCAAGCTTGAAAAAATAGGAGAATAACTATGTCGATAACAAATGTCTTAACTTTAGTTGGTGGTTTAGCATTATTTTTATTAGGTATGAATTCAATGGGTGATGGCCTTGAAAAATCTTGTGGCGACAAAATGAAAAAGATTTTAGAAAAACTAACATCCAATAGATTTATTGGTGTATTAGTTGGTATGTTTATTACAATGATTATTCAATCATCATCAGCAACAACAGTCATGGTTGTAGGATTTGTAAATGCTTCAATGATGAGCTTAACGCAAGCAGTATGGGTAATAATGGGCGCTAATATAGGTACTACAATAACAGGGCAATTAGTAGCTTTAGATATTGGATGGATTGCTCCATTGTTTGCTTTCATAGGCGTTATTATGATGCTTTTTATTAAAAATATCAAAGCAAATGAAATAGGTAAGGTATTATGTGGTTTTGGCGTTTTATTTATAGGACTTAATATGATGAGTTCCTCAATGGCACCATTAAGAGAAAATGAGGCTTTTATAGGCTTAATGAGTAAATTTTCAAATCCATTACTTGGAATATTAATTGGTCTTGTATTTACAGCAATTATTCAATCCTCATCAGCCTCAGTTGCAATACTTCAAGCTTTGGCAATTAGTGGTGTTGTTAGCTTAGATAGTGCTGTATATATCTTATTTGGTCAAAATATTGGTACATGTGCTACAGCACTTTTAGCCTCAATTGGAACAAATAGAGCAGCTAAAAGAACAATGCTAATACATTTAATTTTTAATGTTTTAGGCACAACTATGTTTACAATTATTTGTATGCTTACACCACTTACTAGCTTTGTTAGTAATCTAACGCCTAGTAATGGTGCTCAACAAATTGCTAATATGCATACGTTATTTAATGTTACAACAACATTAGTTTTATTACCATTTGGTAAACCATTAGTAAAGCTTACAGAAAAAATACTTCCAGATAAAGAAGTTAAAAAGGAAGAAATATTTATGTATTTGAATAATGACATTGATTTAAATGTCGGTGGAAGTGCTCTTTATCTTGAAAGTACAAGGCTTGAAGTTGAAAGAATGTATAATTTAACAAAAGAAAACGTTATTAAAAGCTTTGATTATTTACTAAATAATTTCAACAATGGAAAAGAAATATTAGATACTGAGGATTTAGTTGATAAGCTAAATGAAGGTATTAGTAAGCATATAACTCATTGTTTAACTCATGAAGGCAATGCTAATATTAATGAAGCCTATAGTGCTTATTTAACTATTTGTACAAATGTTGAAAGATTATGTGACCATTCAACGAATTTTTACGAGCATGCGATGGAATTTAAAAATAAACATGTAGTTTTAAATGAAAATGTTATAAACGAAATAGAAGCTATGAAGGATGTATGTATTTCACTTTTTGATAAAGCAGATAAAAAAGGATTAGTAGATGAAGTATCTAATCTTGAAGAAAAAACTGATAATATGACAAAAGAATATCGTGTGAACATGCTAAAAAGGTTACAAAATGGCATTTGTACATCTGAAGGCTCAATTATATATTCTGAAATATTAATTGATTTTGAAAGAGTTGGCGACCATTTATTAAATGTTAGTGAAAACTTTAATAAAATAAATGTTTAATTAACATTGCAATGAGAAATAAATAGTGTTAAAATTTTATTGCGCTAAGGGAGTAGATGGCCTTAATAGGTTATAGCTTTCGACATCACGATGAATAATTCATCCGGAAGCTAGATGTAACATCAAGACTTAGATATAGAAATACTATATCTGTCTTGGATAAATATTTAAAGACAGGCAAAAATGCTTGTTTTTTCTTTAAAGGAGGATGAATATTTATGAATGAAAAATTTGAGTGCTTAGGCGTTAAAGAATGTGAAGAAAAATTAAAAACTAATCAAAGTAGTGGCTTAAGCCAAGAAGAAGCAGAAAAAAGATTACAGGAAAATGGTAAGAATGAATTGGTTGAAAAAAAGAAAAAATCATGGATTAGTATCTTTTTTGCACAATTAAACGATCCAATGATTTTCGTTTTATTTGCAGCCATTGCTGTAACTATTGGTGTTTCAATTTACGATACTATTAAGGTAATTAAAGAGGGCGGATCATTTTCATTTACTCAAACTGGAGACTGGCCTGATGTTATTATTATTTTGGCTGTAATTATAATAAATGCAATTATTGGTACAATTCAAGAAATTAAAGCTCAAAATTCACTTGATGCTTTAAAGAGAATGTCATCGCCATTAAGCTTAGTTATAAGAGATGGTAAAAAGCAAAAAGTTAAATCATCTGATTTAGTAGTTGGTGATGTTATTGTTTTAGAAGAGGGCGATACAATAGGGGCTGATATTAGATTAGTTGAAGCAATTAATTTAAAGGTTAATGAATCATCATTAACAGGTGAATCAGTTCCAGTTTTAAAGAAAAGTGATGTTGTTTTTACAAGTGATGTAGGAATTGGCGATAGAGTCAATTGTGCTTATATGTCAACAAACGTTTCCTATGGTAGAGGAAAGGGCATTGTAATTAGTACTGGTATGGATACACAAATTGGTAAAATTGCCACATCTATTGATAATGAAGAGGATGAACTTACTCCACTTCAAAAGGTTTTAGCAAAGCTATCAAAGGTGCTTGGGATTTTAACCTTAGCAATAGTTGTATTAGTTTTACTTGTTGATATTATTTGGATTTTTGTTGATGGCAAGCAATTATTAATAGAAGCTTATATTGAAGCAGTATTGTCATCTATTTCACTAGCAGTTGCAGCAATTCCTGAAGGCTTGCCGGCAGTTGTAACAATAGTTTTAGCTATTGGCGTTCAAAGAATGGTAAAGGCTAATACAATAGTTAGAAAATTACCAAGCGTTGAAACACTAGGGGCTGTAAGTGTTGTATGCTCTGATAAAACAGGCACATTAACTCAAAATAAAATGACTGTTTTAGAGGCTTATGTAAATAATACTATTTATAATGAAAATGATTTTAATAAGAAATCAGATAATAATGAATTAAAGCTTTTAGCTAAAGGAATGAGCTTATGCTCAAATGCTGCTGTTGATGAGGGTGTATATGGTGATCCAACAGAGATAGCTTTAGTTAACTTTGCAAATGAATTTGGTTTAAATAAAAAAATAATTGAAACAGATGAAAATAGAGTTGATGAATATCCATTTGATAGTGTTCGTAAAATGATGTCAACAAAGCATCAAAAAGAAAATGGTTATATTGTTTATACAAAAGGTGCCTTAGATAGTATCTTAAAATATACAATAAATATTTATGAAAAAGGTAATGTTCGTAAAATAACTAAAGAGGATATCGATAATATTTATAAAGCCAATGCTTATTTTGCTTCAAAGGCCTTAAGGGTTTTAGCTTTAGCCTATAAAGAAAGTGATGCAATGGATGAAGTAGATTTAACATTTGTTGGACTTGTTGCTATGATAGATCCACCTCGTAAGGAAGCTCTTCCAGCTGTTTTAAAACTAAAGGAGGCTGGAGTTACTACAGTTATGATTACAGGTGATCATAAGGATACTGCCTATGCTGTTGCAAAAACACTTCAAATATGTGATGATATTAGTCAATGCTATACAGGTGCTGATGTTGATAAGATGAGTGAAGAACAATTAAAAGAAGTATGCAAAACAGCTCGTGTATTTGCTCGTGTATCACCAGAAAATAAGGTTTCTATAGTTAAAGCATTTAAAGCACTTGGTAATATTTGTGCAATGACTGGTGATGGAGTTAATGATGCTCCAAGCTTAAAGGCTGCTGATATTGGTATTGCTATGGGTATTACAGGAACAGATGTTGCAAAAGGCGCTGCTGATATGGTTTTATCAGATGATAACTTCTCTTCAATTGAAAAAGCTGTTGAAGAAGGAAGAGGTATTTATAGTAACATTAGAAAAACAGTTTTCTTCTTACTTGGAAGTAATATTGCCGAAGTATTAGCTATGTTTACATTAATTATTATTGGGCTTCCAGCACCATTAATTGCTATCCATTTATTATGGGTAAACTTAATTACTGATTCGCTTCCTGCAATTGCTTTGGGCATGCAAAGAAAAGATGAAAACATAATGAAGGATAAGCCTCGTGATCCAAATGCAAGTATTTTTGCTAATGGGGGATTGGCTTTAACTCTTGGCTATGGAGCTATTATTACAGTTGCAGTTATTATTGCTTATTTTACATGTGGTTGGCTATACAATGTTTATTCACTTAAGGAAATAAAGGAATTATATAGTAATAATCCTGATATATTACATCAAGCTCAAACAATGGCTTTTACAACATTAGCTTTTAGTGAATTATTCCATATGATTGGTATGAGTAATGTTAAAAAAAGCTTTGTAAGTGTTTTTAAAAGCAAAAACATTATGCTATTAATTGCCTTTATTTTAGGAATTTCTTTACAATTATTAGTTATTGAAGTTCCAGGAATTAGAGATGTATTTTCAACTTTCAATTTGAATTTAACTGAATGGATAGTAACAGCAATACTTTCAATTTTACCTTTAATTGCTCATGAAATAGTTGTTTTAGTTTTAAAAATAAAAGCAAAAAGTAAAAAATCTTAGTTAATGATACTAAGATTTTTTTAATCTTTATTTTTGTTAAATATAATGTATAATATATTTAAATAAACTTTTATAAGGAGAAACGCAATGAAAAAGAAAAGTATTCTTGTTTTATCATCAGTACTTGCTTTAGTTAGTTGTAATGCAAATAATGATTCAGTTATTAATAGTAGCGTAAGTGAAAATGAAGTTAGTGAAACTATTGATTATAGTAATAGAAGGGTTGTTATTATAGGTGTTGATGGTGCAGGACATCAATTTAAAGATGAATTAACACCAAAAACGCTAAATATTTTTAAAGATTACGCTACATCGAAAAAAGTCTTAACCTCTAATCCAACCATTAGTGCTCAATGCTGGGGCTCTTTAATGACTGGAGTTATGCCATCATTTCACGGCTTTACAAATGATTCTGTTAAAGCAAAAGCAAATTCAATATCAGAAAAATATCCTACTATTTTTAAATTAGTTAAAGAAACATATAACGATGCAACAGTTGCTTCATTTTGCAATTGGAATGCAATTAATGTTGGAATTGTAGAGGATAAAATTGGCGTTTATAAATCAACTTCAAACGATGATGATGTTTTAACAGCATCAATAAATACATATTTAAAGGAAAATGACCCAAAATTATTATTTGTACAATTTGATAGTGTTGACCATGCAGGGCATGAAAGTGGCTATGCAAGTAAAACATATTATGATGCTTTAAAAGCAATTGATAATAATATTGAGGCTGTTTATAATCAATTAGTAGAATTAAATAGAATTGAGGATACTTTGTTTATCGTAACATCAGATCATGGTGGAATAAATTATTCTCATGGTGGCTTAACAGATATAGAAAAGTATGTCTTTTGTGGAATAAGAAATAAAGATATTAATAAAACTGAAATTAAAAATATGAAAGTTAGAGACATCCCGTCTATTGTATCTTATTATTTAAATACTAAAAAAAGTGAGAATTGGGATTCATTTATTCCCCTTAATTTATTTAAAAGTAATATGAACCCACCACAAAAACAAGATTACGTAATAAACGATGTAGTAATTACTAAAACTCCATTATTAGAGGCTACTAATGGCATATATAAATATTTTAATAAAGAAGATATTGAAACATATTTGACATTTGATAAAAATGTTGATGATTTAGTATCTAATAATACTGCAACTATGGTAAATATACCAATTTATAAAGAAGGCGTATTAGGAGAAGCTTTAAATTTAAATACAGAAAATTACTTAAAGTTGCCTTATTTAAAATTTAAAGATGATGAAAGCTTTACTATTTCAACATATTTAAAGGTAAATCACAAAATTATTGAAGGCAATGATCCGGTAATATTTACTAATAAGGATTGGGCATTAGGAACTAATAAGGGCTTAACAGTTGCTTATAGAAAGGATGATATAAAAATAAGCGTTGGGTCAGGTAAAAACACTAAAAATGAAGCATTCAATCAATATATTGATAATAATTATGATAACAAATGGTATAGTGTCATAATATCTTATGATAAGGAAAGTAAAACATTATCAACATATATTAATTTTAGTTTAGTAAAGAAAATAGATATTACTGGAAGCAATTCTTTTGCTGGCGATTATGATTTTACAATTGGTAACAATTTTGATGGCTTATATAATCAAACATGTGATTTTTTAATTGATGATTTCATTAAGTTTAAAAAATCATTTACCGCTAGTGATATTGAAAATTTAAAGCAATATTATATAAATGCTTGATAAATAACAAAAATTTGCATTTAATTCTTTAATAGTGATTTGTATATTTATATTTAATAATGTAAAATTATTTTAAATTAATAATAAGGAGTTTATTATATGAGAACATATGATTATTATTGCACTTGGCAAGCACAAAATTTTTTGTGTCAAACTAAAAATGTTTCAAATAGGGATTATTTAGATGAAAATGCTTTATTTAATGATGTTAATGGCTTAGTTAACAACTATAAAGGATTAAGAAAGGATTTAATATTTATCTTAGATGATGGCTGGGATGTACCATATAGCTATAATGTTAAAGAAAACTATCCATTTGCTTCACATATTATAAGAGATGATCGCTTTCCTTCCTTTAATAAATCACCAAAAGAAAAATTAAAACAAATGGTTGATAAAATAAAAACTTATGGCTGGAAGGGCGTAGGTATTTGGGTTTGTGCACAAGGATATGATAATGACTATACTAAATCAATTGAAGAATTAAAAGAATTCTTTAAGGAAAGATTGCTTTGGTCAAAATATGCTAATATTATGTATTGGAAGGTTGACTGGGGAATTTATTGTAATGATGTAAAATATAGAAGGATGTTGGTTAGATTAACTAAAAAATACTATCCTGAGTTAATAGTTGAAAATGCTATGTGTATTAATCCAGTAAACGGCTTTAATAATGGTGAAGAAGAGCAATATAAATACATGTTTCCTTGGAATAAGGAAATGTTTAATTATATTGATAAGGTAACAAAATTTTCAGAGGTATTTAGAAGTTATGATGTTACAGAGGAATTATCAACTAATTCAACTCTTGCTCGTTTAACTTATTTATTAAAGAAAAGTAACGCTATTATTAATGCTGAGGATGAATTATATTTAGCAGCAGTTTTAAATTGCTCATATGGTATTGAAAGAACGCCATACTCAACAGTTACTGCTACACCTAAAAATATTAATTTTAACTTTAAATGTAATGAGGTAAAGGCTGCTATTAATTATAGACGTATCTCACCTGTCTTTAAAAGAACTTCTTTAAGAACATCAAAGGAACAATTTTTAGATGAATATTCATTTGGTGGTTATTGGTGTGATAATGTAACAAATGCAACTGTTAAGCAATTATGTCCTGCTCGTGTTTCCAGAAATACATCTTTACCAAAAGTAAAAGCTATTAAAGAAGTTCCATATGTTGTTTGCTGTAAGGATTTAAATAACAATTATGCAATTGGAACATTTAAAAGAATTAATTATGAAAATGATGATAAGTATTTAGTTGATGTTAGCGTTAAAATTAATCAAGTTGTTAAAAATATTGCAATTTTTTCAAATCAAGTAAAAACACTTAAGGTAAAATTTACTGAAAGTGTTAATTTTTCTAAAATAGTTTTAGTTAATTTGATGAATAAATCAAGAAGAGATGTAACTAATAAAATTATTATTAAAAATAATCAATTAATTATTAATTATGAAGAATTAACTAAACGCTTTAAGTGTGATGATAATAGTTGTAAAGCATATATGTTAAGGCTTTATAAATAATATATTGTAAATTTACTAGATTTAGATTATAATAATCGTAATTAACTAAAAGGTGAATTGAATTTAGTAAAAATTATAATGTTAAATTATTAACAATTGATGATTTATTTGATTTATAAAAAGTAAAAAGGCCATTTGGCCTTTTTAAAATGGTTATTAATATTGATCTTCTTTATCTTCAATTACTAGATCACATGCGAATTCTTCAGCATATTTTCTACCTTGCTTAACACATTCTTGCTTTGTGTGATAATGCTTTGAATAAACATGTCCATCTGGAGCTTGAATCTCCCAGTTGTTTTGTTCAGCGCATGGTCTACATATAACTTTTTGTTTTCTATTCATATTGTTTTTATTCCTTTCTACATTTTTATTATGGCTAGAAAAATAAAAACAATACATAAAATTAGTAAGAAACTACTAAAAGCATTTTAAAGTTTTCTTCACCATACACAGCGTGAGGAATATTTTTTGGCATTATAATACTTTGATTTTCTGCTAAATGGTATACTTTACCATCAATTGTGAATTGGCCTTTTCCTTCTAAAACTGTAACTAAAGCATCTCCTTTTGCGGCATGTGATGATATTCCTTCACCTTTTGCAAAAGAAAACAAAGTCATACTAACTAGTTCATTTTGAACTAAGGTTTTACTCACTACTTGTCCTTTTTGATATTCAATTTCATTTTTTAAAGTTAAAATCTTTTCTTTTTCAATATTCTTATACATAGTGTTTCTCCATTTCATTGAAAATTTTATTACTAAATTGTAAGTTATACAATCTGGCATATTCTTTATTTAAAGCCATTAATTCATTATGGCTACCACACTCTTTTATTTTACCATCATTTATTAGCATTATTCTAGTGGCATTTTTAATGGTTGATAAGCGATGAGCAACAATTATTGTAGTTCGTCCCTCACTTAGCTTATTTAAGGCTTCTTGAATTAATAATTCTGTAGTATTGTCTAAAGCACTAGTTGCTTCATCAAGAATTAGAATTGGTGGATTTTTTAAAAATACTCTAGCAATAGAAATACGTTGCTTTTGTCCACCTGATAGCTTAACTCCTCTTTCTCCAATTGTTGTTTCAAATTTATTTGGTAAAGACATTATATAATCATATATATTAGCATTTTTGCAAGCATTGATTACTTCTTCATCTGTAGCATTTAATTTTCCATATAAAATGTTTTCTTTAATAGTTCCATTAAATAAAAATACGTCCTGCTGAACAATACCTATTGATCCTCTTAAGGCTTTAAAGCTTAAGTCGTTAATGTTAATATCATCAATGGTAATAGTTCCTTTGCTAGCTTTATAAAAATTAGGAATCAAATGACAAATTGTAGTTTTTCCTCCACCTGATTCACCAACTAAAGCAATTGTTTCACCACTTTTAATATCAAATGAAACGTCATTTAAAACATTGGCTGTAGTCTCATAAGAAAAGCTTACATGATCAAATTTTATATTTCCATGTAACTTTACATTAATAATTGGATTATTTCCTTCTTCTTCTACTTTTTCATCCATTATTTCAATAAATCTTTTAAAGCCAGTAACGCCATCTTGGAATTGCTCAACAAAATTAATTAATGTAGTAAGTGGATTTATAAACATATTAATTGAAACAATAAACGTTGTATAATCAGCTAATTCAAGAGTACCTTTAATGGCTAAAATACCACCAGATATAATACAAACAACATTAAATAAGTCTAATACAAAGGCTGTTGATGATTGAAACATTCCCATAGCTTTATAAGCTTTTGAACGTGATTTTACATACTCTTTATTACTAACTTCAAACTTTTCTAATTCCTTTTCTTGGTTTGTGAATGCCTTAGTAACTCTAATTCCTGTAATTGATGATTCAAGTGATGAATTAATTCTAGCTATATTTTTCCTATTTTCACTAAAGGCTTTATCCATCTTCTTTCTAAGTAATAAAGAAATTGTAACAAGTATAGGAACGCAAAGTAAAATAATCAAAGCTAGTAACCAATTGATTGTAAATAAATATATAAATGAACCAACAACCATCAAACCACAAATAAAAAAGTTTTCTGGTCCATGGTGAGCAAGCTCGGATACATCTTGTAAATCGTTAGTCAATCGTGACATAATTTTTCCGGTTTCATGCTCATCATAATAAGAATAAGGTAGTTCCTCTAAATGAGAAAACATATCCTTTCGCATTTGGGCTTGGATTTTAACCCCCATGACATGACCTTTGTATTGAACAAAGAAACGTAATAGCATTCTGATTATATACAAAATAAATAATGAAACTGAAAAAATAACAATCATTTTAATGTTTTTTTCAGGAACATAAATTTTAAAAACCTTGTTTGTTAATACAGGATATAGCATACCAATAACTGACACAAAAAATGAAGCAGTCATATCAAGAGCAAAGAGCTTTTTATGTGGCTTATAGTATGAAATAAATCTTTTAAACATTTAAATACCTCCATTTTAAAGAAAAGTCACATAAAATGTGACTAAATTTCCGGATTCTTACATTTTCTATAAAATTCTTCTTGAAGCTTTAATGAAATGTCATCATCCTTAATTATTTTAATTACCTTAGCAAAATTGTTAATATACATTTCTGTTAAGAATTTTCCTTTTTCTACTGTTGCAGAACTAGGATCACCCGCAATATGATCAGGATGGTCAGCATACCAGCTTATTGCTGAAAACACTCCATTTTCTCCTAAAAAAGAATTCCTTCCAAGTTCAACTGTTTCTTCAACCTTTATTGTTTCAAGATGAATAGTATTAGGATTTGTATACATTATTTCACTAGTTTCCATAACATCGGCATGCCCTGATCCTCTTAAAGGTCCATTTATTTTTAAAAATTCCTTCATTTGAGCTTCACTTCTTGTGTGAGCATTATAAACATAAACAATATATGGATGATATTTTTCAAGGCGAGATTGAGCGAAGTACCTTACAAAATGATTTGCACCACCATGACCATTAACAATAATTATTTTAAGGTAGCCATTACGAGCTAATTCGTCACATAATTCTTCAAGAATTTGAAATTGTAATTGACTTGAAATAGATAAACAGCCAATTTTATGTTGAGCCTCACTTATAATTCCATAGGGAGCAATTGGAACTACTAAAGCCGGTTCTATTTCACTGGCTTTAATTGCAATGTTATTAGCAATAAACATATCTGTTCCTAAAGGCATATGATAGCCATGCTTTTCAAGACAGCCAATTGGAATAATTGCAACACCTTTAGTAGTTTTTAACGCTTCTTTAAATTCAATATCAGTTAAGTCTTCCCATTTCATAATTATTTTCCTTATCTAACTTTTTCAATACGCATTAAATTAGTGCCATCAATTTGTCTTGCTATACCAGCAACGACAATTAAAATATCATTTTTCTTTACATAAGACATAGTTTTTGCTTTATCTATTGCTCTAATTGACAATTCCTCAGTTGAGTAATATTCATCCATTAAGTATGGAAAAACATCCCAAGACATAGCTAATTGATGATATGCTTTAGTATCAGTTACTAAGCCAATAATTGGCATACTTGGTCTAAAACGTGAAACCATCATGGCTGTTTTACCAGTCTTAGTACAAACAACAATTGAAGCTGCATTTAAATCAAAAGCAGCATTAACGCTTGAATGGCTTAAAGCATCAGCAATATTAGTTATTGAAAAATTAATGTTTTTAAAATTAGCTTTATAATCGATATTAGCTTCTGTGTCCTTACAAATCCTTGCCATTGTTTTAACAACCTCAATTGGATAATCACCAACAGAAGTTTCGCCAGATAGCATAACACAGCTAGTTCCATCATATACAGCATTTGCTACATCTGATACTTCAGCTCTTGTAGGACGAGGGTTATGAGTCATTGATTCAAGCATTTCAGTAGCAGTAATTACTCTTTTTCCAGCCAAGTGGACCTTTTTAATCATGTTCTTTTGAATGGTAGGAATTTTCTCGATTGGTATTTCAACACCTAAATCACCACGAGCAACCATTACGCCATCAACAAAGTTCATGATTTCATCCAAATTATCAATACCTTCTTTATTTTCAATTTTAGCAATTAAAGAAATACTAGAACCATTATTATTATCTAAATATTCACGAACCTGAGCAACTTCACTTCCTCTTGAAACAAATGAACATGCAATATATTCAACATCATTTTTAATTGCAAAATTCATATCATTAATATCTTTTTCTCTAATAAACGGTAAATTAATATGAACTCCAGGGAAATGCATATTTTTATGATTTCCAATAGTTCCATTATTTTTTACTTCACAATAAATTAAACCATTTTCAATCTTATTAATTTCACAATCTAATATACCATCATTTAATAATATATGGCCACCAACAAAAACATCGTTAGCTATATCACTATAATTAATTGGAACAATATTGTCATGAGCTTTAATATTTTCACCAGTAAAGATAATTTTATCGCCTTTTTTTACCATTATAGGATTATCAACCTGACCAGTTCTTACTTCAGGCCCTTTAATATCTATCATAATTGCAAGCGGAACTTTTAACTCATCGCGCACCTTTTTAACTATATCCATGGTTTTTTGGCAATCATCATAATTTCCATGTGCCATATTAAATCTTACAACATTCATACCAGCATTTACCATTTCTTTTAATACATCATAGGTATTAGTTGCAGGTCCAAGTGTACAAATAATTTTCGTTTTTCTCATTTGCTTTTGCTCCTTTTTTATTCAAATCAAAGTAATTATATCATAAAGCAATTAAAACTAGTAGAAAAAAACTATTAAATAGTTTATAATGTAAATAGTGTATTTAAAAGAGAGTGTGTGAAAATGAAAACAATAAGAAAAACATTATTACTAGTTTTAGTTCTACTTTTAAATTCTTGTGGAATGCTAACAAAGTATGAAAAATATGTTAATTATAAATCCTATAGCATCTTACCAATTCAAGGAATGATGTTTAATCCAATAAGTAATTTAGATATTAATTGGGTAAGTGGTAATATCACCATTTTTGAAAGCAACGATTATGAAAAGGTAACTATTATAGAAAAAGTGTCAGAAGAATATAATTCTGAGGATTTTTTATGCCATTATTATCGCAAGGATGACACATTATTCATAAAATATTGTAAGTCTAATATTTCTATTCCAAATAAGATTAATAAATCATTAAATGTTTATATTCCTATTAATACAACATTAAGTGCCATTAGTTTGAAAGTTGTTTCTAGTAACGTTTATTTATCAAATATTAAAACTGAAAAATTAACTGTTGAAAGTGTGTCTGGTAAGATTGAAACTAATGATACAACAATTAAAGAAATGAATTTTGAAACTGTAAATAGTAGTATTATGGCTTTTGTCGACAATAATACGACTAATATTAATGTTGATACTGTTGGGGGAACAACAATTTTATCAATAAGTGATGATATAAATGGTTTTGATGTTAATTTTGAAACAATAAGTGGAACATTTACAAAGGATTTTGAAGTCACACATTTAGATAGTAATCATTATACATATTTAGACAATTCTTTATTATCAATAAATGTGAATTCAGTTTCTGGTAATTTATCATTGGTAAAAAATATTATTAATAAAGTAAACAATAGTAGAAAACATTAATTATTAAAATTTAAAAATTTTATTTATAATAAAAATTAATATGCAATTAGCAATTATCATGTAAAATTTATTTGATAATTGCTCTTAATAGTGGTATTATATTAGCGGTGAATAACCTAAAAGTAATTATGGAGGATATAATTTATGTCAAATGAAAAAGTTGTTCGTGTAGCAATTAACGGTTTTGGAAGAATTGGTAGATTAGCATTTAGACAAATGTTTAATGCTGAAGGCTACGAAGTAGTAGCAATTAACGATTTAACTTCTCCAAGAATGTTAGCTCATTTATTAAAGTATGATTCAGCACAAGGAAGATACGCTTTAGCTGATACAGTTAAATGTTCAGAAGAAGGCGCTGCACAAGGCTGGATTGAAGTTGCAGGTAAAAGAATTGATATCTATGCAGAAAAAGATGCAAACAATTGTCCTTGGGGCAAGCTTGATGTTGATGTTGTTTTAGAATGTACTGGTTTTTACTGCTCAAAGGAAAAATCAATGGCACATATCAATGCTGGTGCTAAAAAAGTAGTTATTTCAGCTCCTGCTGGAAAAGATTTAAAGACTATCGTATATAATGTTAACCATGAAACATTAGATGCAAATGATCAAATCATTTCAGCAGCTTCTTGTACAACAAATTGTTTAGCTCCTATGGCTAAAGCTTTAAATGAATTTGCTCCAATTCAAAGTGGTATTATGACTACAGTTCACGCTTATACTGGTGACCAAATGGTATTAGATGGACCACATAGAAAAGGTGATTTAAGAAGAGCAAGAGCAGCTGCATGCTCAATCGTACCAAACTCAACTGGTGCTGCTAAAGCTATCGGCTTAGTAATTCCAGAATTAAATGGTAGATTAATTGGTTCAGCTCAACGTGTTCCAGTTCCTACAGGATCAACTACAATTTTAGTAGCAGTTGTTAAATCTGATAAGGATGTAACAAAGGAAGCTATCAATGCTTATATGAAATCAGTAGCTAATGAATCTTATGGTTATACTGAAGAAGAATTAGTTTCATCTGATATTGTTGGTGCAACTCAAGGATCAATCTTTGATGCAACACAAACAATGGTTATTAAACTAGAAAATGGTTTATACCAAGTACAAGTTGTAGCATGGTATGATAATGAAAATTCATACACATCTCAAATGGTACGTACAATTAAGTACTTCTCAAATATTAAATAGGCCTTAGGCCTATTTTTTTTTTTTCTTTACAAAGTAAAGAAAACTTATGTTAAAGTAAGCAAAGATTAAATGAAATAAGATGTAATAACTAGCTTAGATAACTTGTTGTAAAGAAAATGATAAGAATTATGAAACTTTCTTAAACAAAAGAAAGTTTTTCTTTTTGATTTTGAAAAACTTCATTATAATATAAATATAAATAATGGAGGGTCTTACAAATGACTTTTATAAAACGCAATTGGATTAAAATGCTAGTATGCATCTTATATGGAATATTAATTATTATTATTTATAATATATCAAACGAAAACTGGACAATGCTAATTAATTATTGTAACTCAACATTTATTGCTGGTTTTTCTTTAATTTGCATAGGATGTTTATCAATCATTAATAATGTTGGTGGCTTTAATTTATTTTCTTATATGTTTGCAAAAAGAAATGAAAAAGGTGTTAAAGAAGATTATTACACATATACTTTAAAGAATAAAGAAAAACGTGAAAAAAGAGAGAAACCTTATTACACATATTTTATAATAGGTGCAGTTTTAATTGCTATATCGGCAATACTTTTATTTACAATAAATAAAAGTAAATGATGGATTAAAAGACTCCCTAAAGAAAAAAATGAAAAAATATCTTGTAAAAGTAAAAAAAATGTGTATACTTAAAGTAAGTACATTTTACCGTACTGACAATGATTATTAAATTTAATAGTCATTATTATTTATTTTAGGAGGAAAATATGAAAAAGAATAATCTCATTTTATTACTTATGGCTTCTACACTTTTAGCTAGCTGTGGAAAGCAAAACTCATCTAGTCCAAGCGATGAGCCAAATTCTTCAGAAGTAGGTCCATCTACTTCCGATACTTCTTCTTCTGGTGGTGCAACTGAAGTTACAAATGCTAATGGGGCATTTACTTATGTTGCAGCTTCATATGAAGAAAGAACAAAAATTCTTGGAAAACTTGAAAAATATGCAGTTGACAATTATTTAACAGGTATTACATTGTATGAAGATGGTGGCTATGTAATGTATGATAATTCAATTAAAAAAGGTGCAAATACATACATCCCAGGATATGGCTTTGGTATTATTACTGAAGGAGAAATTACTGCCGATCTTGAAAAAGAAACTAATGTTAACTGGAAAAGATATTATCACACATTTGAAACTTCTGACCCTAAGACAATTAATTATATGAATGATGATGGATCAGTAGTTAGCGATTATATTGGCTATATTTCAGCTTCATACTTTGATACTCAAATGAATGAAACAAAGGATGGATATGAATGGGTACCAGTTCTTGCAAAAGATGAAAGACCTGTAGCTTTAAATGCTGATTCTGATGGACTTGCAACAAAATATAGATTTGAAGTAAAGGTTGGACAAGATGCAAAATATGGTACTGCTAGTAGCAAATTTTCACAATTTAATGGCCGTGCAATAGCTCTTGAAGATTACCTTACTCCATATAAGATGATGTATACACAAGCTTATGGTATGAAACGTGGCGCAGACCAATTATCAGGATCTGGATCTATTAAAGGAATGCAAGCATATTATAACGCTTCAAAGGGTGGCTTTGATGAAAAAGCATGGGCAAATGTTGGAATTAAAGCTTATGTTGAAGGCGGAAAATCATACCTAGAATTTGAATTTAACCAAAAGACTAATCAATTCTATGCTATGTATTATTTGTCAAGTCCACTTTATGCTCCACTACCAGAAGAATTTATCAAAGCAATTGGTAATGACAGCTTTGAAAATGGCGTTAAAAATTATGGTAACTTTACAAGTGATTTAAGTATGAGCCCTGTTGATACTACATTATCAAGTGGACCATATGTTTTAGAAACTTGGAATCAAGGACAAGAATTTGTATTTAAGAAAAATACTAATTTCAATAGTGGTAATCGTTACAAAGTTGGCGGAATTCATGTAAAAATTTTAACTACAGCAAAAGATGATCCAGAAGCTGGATTTAATCAATTCCTTGGCGGATATATTCATGCAACATCAATTCCTACAACTAAACTTGCTGAATATAAATCTGACCCTAGAACAACAACAACTGTTGGATCTACAACATCTAAATTAAATATTAATACATGTACACAAGAAGAGTGGGCTAAGTTATTTGGTGAAAATGGTTCAGTTCTTCAAACAAGCAAGGAAAATACATGGACTTGCGAACCAGCTATGAGTAATGAAGATTTCGTTCGTGGTTTAAGTTATGCTATTAATAGAGCGGAAATTTGTGAAAAGATTGGACGTACACCAACTGTTAACTACTTTGGTAGTGCATATTTATCAGACCCTGAAAATGGTGTTGCATACAATTCAACTCAAGAACACGCTGATGCAGTTAAAGATTTATTAAATGGTACTGACCCTTATGGATATTCTTTAGAAAAAGCAAAGGCAGCCTTTAAATCAGCTTCTGAAGCATTAATTAAAGCTGGAAAATATAAAGAAGGCGATACAATTACAATTGAAGTTACTTATCAAAGCCAAGCTAACATTACAATTTTTGGTAATGCTGTTAAACAATATTGGGAAAATGCTTTCAATAGTTGTGGTGGAGGCTTAAAATTAAGTATTGAACATTATGTTCCAAGTGATTGGCAAGAAGCATATACTAAGAAAATGCAAGTTGGTCAATTTGATATCGGTTTTGGTGGAATCAATGGAAACCCATTAAATCCATTAAACTTCATCGAAGTATTAAAGAGTGATAATTCATCAAGATTTACTCTTAACTGGGGTGTTGATACAAATGAATGTACAAAAGCTATTGAATATGATGGAAAATATTGGTCATTTGATGCTTTGTGGTCTGCAGCTGATAGAGGTGCATATGTTGTAGATGGACGCAATGTTAAAACTTATGGTGTAGATAAGAGTGCTGTTACTATGAATGCTGATGGAACAGCAACTGTTACAGCTGATATTACAACAGTTAACATTGAAGGAAAAGTTTCAACAAAATTAACTACATTTGCTATTTTCTCTTATGATGCTAAAGATAATTATGTTGAAGATGAGATTACAATTGACAATGCAAAATTCTCAGAAGATGGTAAAACAGTAACAATTACAATTTCTAAGGAATTAGTCGCTAAATATAAAGCATTATCAAAAGATGATTTAGGTCTTGATTTCTATTTTGATACAAATGTTTTAGGCACTGAAGCTAAAGATCAAATTGTAACTATTGCTTTATCTTTAGAATAGTTTGTAAATAAAAGTATATATTTAGGGTTAGTATAATATTTTTACTAATCCTAAATTTTGCTTTGTTATAGGAAATAATTCTATTTTTTATAACAAGGTATCACTTAATAAGGAGGACATACATATGCTAAAATATGTTTTAAAAAGAATTGGATTGGCATTAATTACCACATTTATAATTCTTTCGCTAACATTTATTTTGATGCAGCTTTTGCCTTTTTCTCGACCAATTGGTAACGAAAATGCGCAATATAGTTATTATAATCACCAAGTATATTTAGGGTATATTATAGATAGTCCATCAGCTATAGCTAACCAATCGCTTTTGTGGAGTTATAAAGATCCAACAGGAACAATGCATTTTTATTACAGAATTCCAATTATGCAACAATATTTCACGTGGCTTAAAAATATTTTGTTCCACTGGGATTGGGGAACATCTGTTTACTATATGCCAAATGTTGATGCAATGTCAATTATTATGAGTAGGCTTCCTACTTCAATGTCATTAAATATTATCTCTGTTTTAATTTCTGTTCCACTTGGAATTTTACTTGGAATAGTTGCTGCTTTAAAGAAAAATAAAACTACTGATAATGTTATATCAACATTAGTTATGGTATTTATTTCTATACCAAGTTTTGTACTTATTACTTTTTTAATTTTATTTTTTTGTTATAAACTACAATGGTTTCCAGCAACGTGGCCAAGTCCTAGTTCACCATTAAAGCAAAGAGTTCTAGGCTATGTTATTCCAGTTGCTGCATTATCATTTGGATCAATTTGTGGATATTGTCGTTTCACTAGAGCAGAGTTATGTGAGGTTATGTCAAGTGAGTATTTATTACTTGCTAGAACTAAAGGGTTAACTAAAAAACAAGCAATTACAAGACATGCGTTACGAAATGCTATGGTTCCAATTGTTCCATCAATATTAGCTGAATTTATTTCTATTCTTGGAGGTTCAATGATTCTTGAAACTTTATATGTTATTCCAGGAATTGGAGAATTGTTTGTTGTAACACTTACAGCTAAAGACTATAATGTTTTATTTGTGGACATGGCTTTATTTACATCAATTAGTTTATTGGCTGGAGTATTACTTGATATTTCTTATGGATTTATTGATCCACGTATTAGAATGGGGGCGAAAAAATAATGGCTGAATTCAATGAAAACTACAAAGTAAAAAAAGAAGATTTTGAATTTGTTCAAATTGACAAAAAAATTCATGATTGTGAATTCGAAACAAAGCCTACGACTTTCGCTAAGGATGCTTTAAAAAGATTTTGTAAAAACAAATCATCTGTTGTTGGAGCTATTATTATTGGTATATTACTTCTTTGTTCATTTTTAGTACCAGTTATAAGTGCTAATGACATTAAAAATGTTCATGTTGATCAAGCACTTCTTTCACCAAAGTTATTTAATGCAGGAACTGGATTTTGGGATGGAACTAAAAAGTATTATAATATTGCTTATGATGGCAGCAAAGAAGCTCCAGTAGGCTTTAAAAAGGATGCAGTGCTATCGATGCATATTGAGGATGTGTCTTATGTAAATCAAGCGCATGAAACAGCTAGTGGTGGTTATTTTCTATTATTAAATGAAAAAACAATTACATCTAATGATGATGCGTTAAATAATTTAGCATTTTTCTATAATTATACTAATTTTAGTGTAAATGATGCTGATAATTATAAAGTTTCTATTGATATGGGAAACGAAAATAATGTTTTTGGTAATACCTTAGGAGAATATCGTGTTTCATTACAATACAGAGTTAGTGGTTCTAACAAATTAATCACCTTAAAAGATTGGTCACAAGATTATTCATCTTATACCCTTGATATTTCATCAGTTTTAAAAGAAAATGGATTAAGTGAATTAAAAGATGCTAAAGTAAGATTTGATTTAAAGCCAACTTTAAATCAAAAGAGTTATATTTTATTAAAGTCAGTAATGATTTCTTGCGATAACGAAGAGGCTAATGAAACATTAAGTGAAATCTCTTTTGATGATGCTAATGCTTGCGCATTAATTACAAAGCAAAATAATGGAACTTTCCCTATTGGATATTGGCAAAGTAACACTGCAAAGGATATATATAAAGCCGAAATGAGAATTGTTTCTTTTGTATATGATGAGTATGAAGCTATTTATGGAAATAGAACAATGACAATTGGTGAATCAATATTAAATCAGTATATTAAAAATGGTTGGTGCCAATTTGATTACAACGTAGGAGCTGAATCTTTTAAAGTACTTAACAGTGAAAAATGCCCTATTATTGAAGTTTATAGCGTGTCAATTGATCCAGAATACAATGTATACAGTGTTGAAGCTAAAGTATCTTATTATAGATATTTAGGCTTAAATAAATATCCTATATTTTTACTTGGTACTACTAATGATGGTAAAGATATAGTAACTCTCGCTTTTAACTCTTTAAAGACTTCATTACTAATCGCCATTTTATCAAGTGCAGTATGTATGTTTATTGGTATAGTTTGGGGTTCTATTTCTGGCTATTTTGGTGGAACAGTTGACCTAGTGATGGAAAGATTTTGTGAAATTTTAAGCGGTGTTCCATGGATTGTTGTTATGACACTTGCAATCTTATTATTTGGTAATACTATTTTTACATTTGCTTTAGCATTATGTATGACTGGATGGATTGGTACTGCCGGAAGAACTAGGACACAGTTTTATAGATTTAAAGGACGTGAGTATGTCTTAGCTAGTAGAACATTAGGAGCAAAAGATTCTCGTTTAATATTCAAGCATATTTTACCAAATGCCTTAGGAACTATTGTTACATCATGTGTATTAATGATTCCAAGTGTTATTTTCTCAGAAGCTACTCTTGCTTATTTAAATTTAGGATTACAAGGTGTTGACTCATTTGGTGTTTTATTATCTGATAATCAGCAATATTTATCATCGCATCCAGCATTAATTGTTTTCCCAGCAATAATAATTTCATTATTAATGATTTCTTTCAATCTATTTGGTAATGGATTACGTGATGCATTAAATCCATCATTGAAAGGAAGTGACTAATATGGCAGAGAAAATACTTTCAGTTAAAGATTTAGTCATTAATTTTAAAACAGATAATGGGTTAGTTCAGGCTGTAAGAAATGTTTCCTTTGACTTATATAGAGGAGAAACTCTATGCATTGTTGGAGAATCAGGATCAGGAAAATCAGTTACTTCAAAAGCGATTATGGGTATTTTATCAAGTAATGCTATTGTAGAAAGTGGAAGTATTGTATATAGTGGTGAAAATTTGCTTGAAGTTTCAGAAGAAGAATTTCATAAAATTCGTGGTCATAAAATTGGAATGATATTTCAAGACCCTTTGTCTTCATTAAATCCAATTGTTAGAATTGGAAAACAAATAACAGAAGCTACTTTAATTAATTCAAATAAATTAAAATTAATGTATGAGGACATTATTTCTACTGATTTAGTTGCTTACAAGAATGTATTGGCAAAAAAAGATATTTTAATTAAAAATGAATTTAATAAATTAGAAAATGAATTATCAAAATTAGATTGCTCTTCTTTAACAAAAAAAGAAATAAGTGACAAGAAAAAAGAACTAAAAAAATTATATAAGAATAATGTAAAGGCAATAACTTTAGATGCAACATCAAAAGCTAAGCCATTAAAAGCTAAATTAAAAATAACACAAGCAAAAGCAAAAAAAGAGGTTGAAGAATATAAAAGGAATGTTATTAATGAAAAAACTACTACCATTAATAACTTAAAGAAGGAATTAGCTTCAACGAATGATGAGAACACTAAAAAAGATATTCGAAATAAAATTGCCCAAGTAAAGATTGATTGTGTTAATAAGTTAAAAATAACTAAAGCAGAGGCTAAACGTCGTGCTTTAAAAATTATGGAAGAGGTAGGTATTCCTCAGCCTGAAAAACGTTTTAGACAATATCCATTTGAGTTTTCTGGTGGTATGAGACAAAGAATTGTTATTGCAATTGCTTTAACAGAAACACCAGAAATATTAATATGTGATGAGCCAACAACAGCTCTTGACGTTACTATTCAAGCTCAAATTCTTGAATTAATTAAAAAAATTCAAAAGGAAAGAAATTTATCATGCATATTTATTACGCATGACTTAGGTGTTGTTGCAAATATGGCTGATAGAGTTGCAGTTATGTATGCTGGAAAAATAGTTGAATATGGAAAATCTGATGAAATATTTTTCGAACCAAAACATCCATATACATGGGCACTTTTATCATCAATTCCTGATGTTGATAGTAAGGAAAAACTTGAAACAATTCCGGGAACTCCACCTAATATGATTTATCCTCCAAAGGGTGATGCTTTTGCTTTAAGAAGTAAATATGCCATGAAAATTGATTTTGAACAAGAGCCACCATTCTTTAAGGTTAGTGATACTCATTATGCTGCGACTTGGCTGTTACATGAAAATGCACCAAAAGTTGAGATGCCACGAATCGTAAAAGAAAGAATTAAAAATGCCTTAAAAGGAAATAAAAAAGTGACAAAAGTGACAAAAGGAGGTGCAATTAAAGATGAGCAATAGAAGCAAAGATGGAGATTTTAATTTAGATCAAGAACTTTTAAGCAAAATTGCTGCAAATGAAGAAGGCCAACCTCTAATTGATGATCATGAAGATGAAAAAGTAGAAGAAATTGACTCTCAGGTTTCTTTTGATGAACGTAAATATCGTATTCATCCACAATTAAAAAGAAAACCTGAATTAATGAATAGCAATATTTTATTATCTGTTAGAAATTTAAAACAATTTTTCTTTTTCGGTAGTGGACCTAATCGTAGCAAACTTAAGGCTGTAAGTAATGTTAGTTTTGATGTTTATTCTGGTGAATGCTTTGGTATAGTTGGTGAGTCAGGATGTGGAAAAACCACAACAGGAAGATCAATTATTAAATTATACGATATAACTTCTGGTTCAATTTATTATAAGGGCTATCGTATTTCAGCTGGTGATAGATGGAATAGAAAAGAAATTAAATATACTAAAATTCGCTTGAATCAAGCTATTAAAAAATTAAATAAAGAAAGGTATGAAAAGCTTAGTAAGCTTGATAAAAATCTTTCAAACTATGAGCAAGGTGCTAAAGAAATAAATGATTTATATGATTCAGAAATTTTGAAAGCTAAAACTAGTGCTGATGAAATTGTAAATACACAAAAGGAAAAAATCAAACAAATAAAGTTTGATAACAAGCATACACCTCGTCGTCTTTTAAATGAAATACAAATGATTTTCCAAGATCCTGTTGATTCGCTTGATCCTCGTATGACGGTTGAAGATATTATTCAAGAAGGTTTAATAATACAAGGTCATAAGAATAAAGCGGAAAATCATAAAAAAATTGTTGAAATGCTTAATAAGGTTGGCTTAGTATCTGAGCATTCTTCAAGATATCCTCATGAATTTTCTGGGGGGCAAAGACAACGTATTGGCATTGCAAGAGCTTTAATTATGAATCCAAAATTATTAATTTGTGATGAGCCAATTAGTGCTCTTGATGTTTCAATTAGGGCACAAATTATTAACTTATTAAACGAGTTAAAAGAAGAACTAGGATTAACTATTATATTTATTGCTCACGATTTATCAGTTGTTAAGTATTTTTGTAATAGAATTGCTGTTATGTATTACGGAAAAATAGTTGAACTTGCAACTAGTGAAGAATTATTTGCACATCCATTACATCCGTATACTAGATCATTGCTTTCTGCAATTCCAAAGCCAAATCCTATTATTGAAAGAGAAAGAGTTAGAATTGTTTATAAGCCTAACGAAGTTCATGATTATTCTATCGATAAGCCTACAATGCATGAGGTTTCTAAAGGACACTTTGTATATTGTAATGAAAAAGAATTTATAGAGTATCAAAAACTTTTAAAAAAATCAAAAAATAAAGAATAATAAAAAATGGTATTAGGGATTCATAATTTCTAATACCATTTCATTTAAATAATGACTATTTATTATTAATAAAATCTAAAAGCAATTTAGCATAGCTACTTTTATTTCTATATAAAGTAGTTGAATTTTCACAATGATTTCCTTCTAATACTAATAAATTTATGTTAGCATCTTTATTAAATAACTTAATAGTATCATAAAGAAGTTTATTTTGGCTTAATCTACAAGGAATATCATGAGTATATGCAATTAATAATATTCTATTAAATTTTGTTTTTTCATTTATGTAATAAAGTGGAGCGTATTTATCTATTCTTTGTAAGTTACTATTTAGTTTTTTACTTGCTAAAACATTAAAATGTGTAGTTGCTTGGCCTGATTCTATTATATAGCCTTTAATATCTAATGGCTTAATTTGTAATTGCTTAAAGTACTTATTATTAAAGCATAGCATCATAGCAATATAAGCGCCAGCAGATTGACCAGAAATATAAATGCTACCTGTAATGCTATTACTTTTTAAAAAATGAGTTACATATTTAATGGCATTTGCTGCATCAACAAAATAATCCTCAAAATTATTGTTGCTTAATAATCTATAATTAATTGAAATAAAGCCAACACCATTACCTGCAATTTCTTTAGCTATATCATTTGCATCTTCTTTGCTTCCACTATTTAAGCCACCACCATGTATATGAATAATAACATCAAAATTAGTGTTTTCTATTGGCAAATACATATCTAATTTACAATATTCATTATATGAAATATCTTCAATTTTAGAATATAGTACTTTTTTATTTGAACTTTCATCTTTATCATAAATAGATGGAGTAATAGTAAAAGGAAATTTTAATGAGTTTAATACAGCTTCTTTTGCAATTTTAATATAAGGAATAAACTTTAGTGGAATTAATGTTAAATCCATATCATCAATGTTAAAATTAGTAAGTTTAATAACTAATGCTAATCCGACAATAAATTCGCCTAAATCTTCAAGGTGATAGCCATCATTTAATGTAAAAGTATCCTTAAGATAAGATGTTCTTGCATTTTGAATAGTTGTTGCAAGTGGAGCAATAAACTCAAAGTTTTTATTTGTAAAAATTTTATTTTTCACACAGTTTATTATGCTTGTATACATTGTGTTTTGACAATTATTGTATTTTATATATTCATTATGCTTGCAGTCATTAGAATATGCCCAAGTCATATTCCAACCAATTTTACAATTTGCCATTAAAAAGGATTTTATATAAGTATAAAGCTCATTAATATTTTCATTGTATGTTTCAATTTCTCCACTTTTGCCACTGGCTTGTTGCATAGTAACAAAATCCCATTTTTCATCAGTTAAGCCATTTTTTAAAGAATAGTTATCATAATTAACAAATACACCAGTAGTATTTTTACGATAAATATAATTGCTTTTATCATTAATGGCATTATCTAAATGAGTTTTTATTTCACATCCTGGTATAAATAAATTAGCAATTATTATTTTTTTAACATAAAAACTATTTAAAATAGAATACATATATTTAGTAATGTTGTCGGAAAAACTATTACCAACACATAATAATTTAAATGATTGCATAAGTTTCCTCCTTGATAATAACATACAAAGACAATTATATAAACATTAAAATAAAAATGCAATAAGTAACAAATTAATAAAACGACTTGCTAAGGAATAAAAAAAAAGATATAATATTTTAAATTATTAATATAACAATATGAAAAGGAAGGGTGGACGACTATGGAAGTAAACAAACAAGTAAATAATAAGTCAATAGTATGCCCACGTTGTAAGCAAAATCTTATTTCATCAAATCAAGTGTGCATTAATTGTGGATATGATTTATCAAAAGAAAATAAAGTTGAGGAAGAAACTTTATCTTTCGGAATTGATACAGAAACAACAATTATCAAAATTAATAAAAATGATAAAGAAATTTCTCAAATAGAAACAAAATCAATATATGTAACAAAAATAATAAAGACAGTTTTAGTTTTATTGACATCTCTTCTTGGCATTTGCTTTTTACTTGTACCATTATTTTCAACTGATAATGTTTATACTTATACAGAAACAATATCCAATTATTATGACTTTAGCGGAATAGATGATAACTTAAAGCTAACAAACACAACATGCTATATATCATTGGTTAAGAATTTAGCAACTTATTTTTTAAATTTTAATCATATTATTGATGCTTCATTTGTTTTTTCAATATATGAAATATTTATATTACTTTTAGTTGCAATTATTGTTGTTACAAGCTCTATTGTATTTGTTAAGGCATTAATAAATTTAAATTTAAATAAGAATTATTATTATAAAAATAGTGTTGGTTTAATACTAGTTGTTTCTCTTTTATTAATTTTCGCCTTAGATTGTAGTAGTGTTGGCTTATATATTTTATCGTTATTATCTGTTTTTTATTTGTTATCAATATATGCTTTTGAAATAATTACCAATGAGAAAAAATTTATTTTGAGGAACTTGATACATAAGTCAATCTCCTTTGTTGCACTTTTATCTTTATTAATTATCTCAACTACAGGCTTAACAATCTTAGATATAGCTAATGGAGCTAATTTATATAATATGGAGCCAGCACGATATAGTGAATTAGGAAAAATGAATTGTAAAGGATTATTTTTAGAAATGATTCAGTACATTCAATGTACTAGTGGAGATGATTATTTCACAAAAATTTCTTTAACCATAAATTTTCTATGCTTATTTTTCCAAGTTATATATTTAGCATGTATTGTTTTATCGCTTGCCAACATTTTAAAAGGTTTCTCTAAGCAAAATTTGAGATTTCCAATTAAAAAAATTATTGTTTCAACCATTGCTTATTATGCTTTTTCAGTTTCACTTTTAGTATTTAATCGTATGGTAAATGAAGCTTCACTACAAGATTATGTTAATTATATCGGACAAGTAGCATATGGAAAATTGAATAGCTATGAAGTAATGATGGTTAAAAATAATACAAGAGTTTATACGTTTAGCGTGACATATTATATTTCTTTTGTATTATATTTACCAATAATGGTATATACTATTATAGCTAAAAATTACTGCTTAAAAAAAGCATATTAAAGGAGGAAAATTTAAATGAATATTTGGCATTCAATTGATAATAGAAGAATTAATAAGGAAAAATTTTATGCATGCATTGAAATATCATCAGGAAGTCATAACAAATATGAGCTTGATAAAGAAACAGGTCTATTAAAACTTGATAGAATTTTATATACTTCAACACATTATCCAGCAAATTATGGATTTATTCCTAAAACTTACGCTGAAGATAATGACCCATTAGATGTATTAATCTTATGCAATGAATCAATAATACCATTAACTTTAGTAGAATGTAAACCAATTGGAGTTATGCATATGATTGATAATGGTCAAGCTGATGATAAAATCATTGCTGTGTGTGTACGTGATCCATTTTATAAGGATTATAATTCAATATTTGATTTACCAAGTCATGTCAGTGATGAAATTAAGCACTTCTTTAAGGTTTATAAAAGTCTAGAGGGTAAAAAGACAATTGTAGAAAATGAACTTGAAGGTCCAGATGTTGCACAAAGTGTAATTCAAGATTCAATAAATAGATATAAAGAAAAATTTGACAAGGAGTAATATAACTTATGGATTTAATAGAAAAAACATTAGTTGACTATATAAATGAAGTCGATTCACTTAAATCAGCACCTGGAGGAGGAAGCGTTGCTGCATTAGTTGGCGCGCTTGGAGTATCTTTAGCTAAAATGCTAGGACATTTTACTATGAATAAAAAAGTATTTAAAAATGCGGAAAAAAGAAGCCAAAACCAGTTTCTAATTGCTTTTGATACATTAAATCATTATAAGGACTTACTACTTAAAGGTGTTGATGATGATGCAATTTCTTATAATGCTGTTGTTGAGGCCTTAAAAACTAAAGATGATGAAAAAATACAAAAGGCAATTAATTATTCAACATTTGTAGCTTTTGAAATGCAGCAATCTGCGTATAATGCATTAATTTGTGCAAGTAGGCTTATTAAACTAGGTAATAAGTATTTGTATTCTGATTTAATTTCAAGTGCCATCTTGTTACATTCTTCTAATGAAATGGCATCATTAAATGTAAAGGCTAATGCTAAAATGCTAAATGATGAAAAGACTAAAAACAATTATATTAGTGAAAGTGATGCATTAGTTGCATCATCATTAAAATTAAAAAAGAAAATGCTAAAGCTATTAAATAATTAATTAAAAAAATACACATTTTATTATTAAAAAAAGTTCTAAATTATCAAGATGATTTTCATGCAAAAAAAATCATCTTTTTTCTTGCATTTTATATATGAAATACTTATAATATTAACTTGTAAAAAAGTTTAGCAAAAATAAACTAAAAGTTTACTATTACAAAACTTTAATTGGAGGATAAATTTATGGATATAGGATCTAAAATTAAAAACTTACGAACCATGAATGGCTTAACACAAGATGAGTTAGCTTCACGTTGTGATTTAACCAAAGGATTTATTTCTCAACTTGAAAACAACTATAATGAACCATCGATATCAACACTTCAGGATATTTTAATGGCTCTTGGTAGTAACTTGAAAGAATTCTTTTCCGATGATGAAGAAGAGCAAGTTGTGTTTAGTAAAGACGATTATTTTATAAAGGATAATGAGGATCACAGCATCACATGGCTAATAGCAAATTCTCAAAAAAATTTAATGGAGCCAGTAATTATTGAACTACAACCAAATTGTGAATTAACTAAGGATATGCCCCATGAAGGACAAGAGTTTGGTTATGTTTTAAAAGGCAAAGTTAAAATAGTTATAGGTAATAAAATGCATATTGCTAAATCTGGTGAGTCATTTTATTACGATACAAACAAGGTCCATTATATAAAAAATGCAGTTAATGAAATAAGTAAAATTATTTGGATATCATGTCCACCAAATTTCTAATTAAGGAGTAAATAAAATGGCACAAAAAATTATTGAATTAAAGCACATTTGTAAATCTTTTGATGATAATGTGATTATTGATGATTTAAATTTGTATATTAATAAGGGTGAATTTGTAACAATTCTAGGCCCTAGTGGTTGTGGTAAATCAACAACATTAAGAATGATTGCTGGATTTGAAATACCAACATCTGGTGAAATTTTATTAAATGGTAAAGACATTGCCAAACTACCACCATATAAAAGGCCTATTAATACAGTGTTTCAAAGATATGCTTTATTCCCACATCTTGATGTTTATGATAATGTTGCATTTGGCTTAAAATTAAAAAAGGTTCCAAATACTGAAAGACCTAATAAGCTAAGATTTTTAACACCTGAAGAAATAGATGAAAAAGTTATGAATGCTTTAAAGATAGTTGATCTTGAGGATTTTGAAAATCGTGATATTTCAACACTATCAGGTGGTCAACAGCAACGTGTTGCTATAGCTCGTGCAATTGTAATGGAACCAGAAATTCTTCTTCTTGATGAGCCATTAGGAGCTTTAGATTTAAAAATGCGTAAAGATATGCAACTTGAATTAAAGGAAATGCATAAAAAACTTGGAATTACATTTATATATGTAACCCATGATCAAGAAGAAGCTTTAACTATGTCTGATACTATCGTTGTTATGAATGATGGAGTTATTCAACAAATTGGTAGACCAAATGAAATATATGATGAACCAGCAAATGCTTTTGTAGCTGACTTTATCGGTGAATCAAATATTTATACTGGCACAATAATGGGACCTAAAAAAGTAAAGTTCTTAAATACTACATTTGAGTGTGTTGACGATTTTAAAACTGGTGAAAAGGTTGATGTTGTTGTTAGACCAGAAGATATTTTAATTGTTAATGAAAATGAAGGATCAGCTAATGCTATTATTGATTCACGTGTATTTAAAGGTGTTCACTATCAATATATTTTAAAAATTGGCAAAGCTGAAATTGAAGTACAATCAACTGCTAAATATAATGTTTCAGAAAAGGTTGGTATTATAATTAAGCCTGATTTAATTCATATTATGAGTAAGGAAGTAACAACAAATATCTTTGAAGGATATATTGATAAAAATAATAATGTTTGCTTTGGTGATGGTGTATTTGAATGTGATGTTACTCAGCTTTATAAAGGCTCACACCTTGATGAGGAAGGATATTTAATTACAAAAGATGGTACACAAATAGATTTAAACGATGTTGATGTAAAAGTTGAAGTTGCATTTAATGATATTACATTAACAGATAATGAAGAAGATGGAATGGTTTATGGAACAGTTATTTCATCAATTTATAAAGGTGATCATTATCAAGTAATTGTAAGAACTAATAATGAGGAAGAAGATTATATTATTGATACTGAATATACATATAATCTTTCTGATATCGTTGGTGTTATTATAAATAAAGATAAGATTAAATTAACTTTAAAGGTAATTAATAATGCTAAATAGAAAACATTTCGCTATACCTTACGCTTTGTTTTTATTATCATTTGTCGTTGTTCCATTAGTATTAATAGTTATTTATTCATTTACAAATAGTGAATGGCAATTAACATTTAAAAATTATCAAACTATTTTTACTGCAGCAAATGCTAATACATTAGTAGTAAGCTTATTTATAGCTATTTTAACAACAATTGTATGTTTAATTATAGGTTACCCTATTGCTTATATTTTAGCTGACAAAAAAGTATGTAAATCAAAGGTAATGATATACTTCTTTGTTATGCCGATGTGGATTAACTTTGTTTTAAGAAGTAATGCTACTAAAGAATTATTACAATTTTTAGGAATTGAAGCATCGAATACAACAGGTATGTATATATGTGTACTTATTGCAATGGTTTATGATTATTTACCATTCGTAATATTACCTTTATATTCAACAATGTTAAAGCTTGATAAAAGTGTTATTGAAGCAGCCGGTGATTTAGGCGCAAGACCCTCATTAGTATTCATTAAGGCGATAATTCCAATGTCCATGCCAGGAATTATTTCAGCAGCTACAATGGTATTTATGCCATCTATGTGTTCATATGTAATTACTGATGTATTTTCAAATCAAAAAATGCAAATTATGGGTAATTTAATTAATCAATATTTTGGTGCATCTCAATGGAATTATGGCTCAGCAGCTTCAATTGTTCTACTTATTATTCTATTTGTTATAATGCATTTAACAAACAAGTCAAATACTGAAAAAATAGATGCAAAGGCAGGTGGCAAGGTATGGTAAAGAAACATCTTGGTCGTATTTATATTGCTTTAATGCTTTTACTTATGTATTTACCAATTTTAATTTTAGTTATTTATTCTTTTCAAGATACAACTACTATTAAATTTGGCGTATTTAATGATTTTACCTTTAAGCTATACAAAGATTTGTTTGACATGTCAAACCGTCAAACAAGAGAAATATGGATTGCTGTAGCACATACTTTAGAAATTGCTATTGCTGCTGCTATAGTATCAACAATAATTGGAACTCTTGGGGCAATTGGTATTTTTTACTCATCAAAAAGAGTTAGAAACACATTAAATTCAATTGCCAATATTTCTATAGTAAATGCCGAAATTGTTACAGCCTTATCTTTAAGAATTTTATATTCTTTATTAAATGTTAAATTAAGCTTCTTTACGTTATTAATTGGACATGTTGTATTAACAATTCCATTTGTAGTATTAAACGTTATGCCAAAACTTCAACAAATGGATCCAAATGAATATGAAGCTGCTTTAGATTTAGGAGCAACACCTGCTGTTGCTTTAAGAAAGGTAGTAATTCCAGAAATTACTCCAGGAATTATCTCGGGATTTTTGCTTTCAATAACTTTATCACTTGATGATTATATAATCACTGCTTATACGGCAGACACAACATTTGATACGTTATCAACATATGTATATAAATCAATGGTTAAAAGATCTATTCCACTTCAATTTAGATCACTAACTACAATTATATTTTTTGCAATTCTAATTGGTGTTGTTATTTATGGGATTGTAAAAAGAAATAAAGAAAAGGTAAATAACATCCATGGTGTTAGGAGGAACGAAGCATGAAAAATAAATTTATACCAATTAGTGCAGTTTTTGCAATTTGCTTTTCATTAACTGGCTGTAATCAATCAAATGATAAAGATAATAACAACAATTCATCTACGACAGTATTAAATGTTTATAACTGTGCCGATTATATTAATGAAGATGTACTTACTGAATTTGAAGAATATTGCTTAAATACATTAAACAAAAAGGTTGAAATTAAATATTCAACATATGAAACAAATGAAGATTTATACAATCAATTAAAGGCAGGCGGCGTACAATATGATTTAGTTTGTCCATCAGAATATATGATTGAAAAAATGCTAATTAATGATATGCTTGAGCCTCTTGATAAACCAATTGTTAATTACCAAACATACGGTTCAAAATATGTTTCTAATATTTTTAGTAACTTAAAAACTACTATTAAAAAAGAAAATAAGGAAGTTTCTTTTGGCGAATATGCAGTTCCTTATATGTGGGGAACAATGGGATTTATGTATGATCCAGAGCATATTTCATTAGAAGAGGTTTCTTCATGGGACATTATTTGGGATACTAACCATAAAAATCAAACATCTTTAAAGAATTCTATTAGAGATACTTATATTACATCAACATTACATATTTATAAAGAAGAACTAGAGCTTGCTAAGAAAACACTAACAGGTGATGAGTACAATAAAAGAGTAACTGAAATAATGAATAGATGTGATGATAAAACTATTAATTTAGTTGAAGCAGACTTAAAAAAAGCTAAAGAAAACATCTATGAATTTGAAGTTGATACTGGTAAGGAAAATATTATTAAAGGAAAATATTACGTTAATCTTTGCTGGTCAGGTGATGCAGTTTATTCTTTAGATACTGCTGAGGAATCAAATTTTTATTTAAATTATAAAGTTCCTGAAGAAGGTTCAAATATTTGGTTTGATGGTTGGGTTATGCCAAAAGGCGCTAATAAGGAATTAGCTCAAGAATTAATGAATTTCTTATGTGATCCTAAAATTGCTTCTAAAAACATGGACGAGGTTGGTTATACTAGTGCTATAGCTGGACAAGACATGTGGGCATTAGTTAATGATTGGTATAATAGTGATGAAGGAGAAACTACTGAATATGATTTAACTTATTTCTTTAAGGATACTAATATAGTTGATGAAGATGGAAATTTAGTTGAAAGATTTATTATTCATACAAGTGAAGAAAATAGACAATTATATGCTCAATATCCAGATTTAGAAACAATTAATCGTTGCGGAGTAATGCAAGACTTTGGTGAACAAAATGATAAGGTTTCTGAAATGTGGATTAGAGTACAAGGTAATTCAACTTCATGGGTAGTTATAGTATTTTTAATTGTAGTAGTAGGATTAGTTGTCTTCTTTGAAATTAAAAGTTCTATTAGTAAAAGAGCTAGGAAAAGAAGAAATATTAAATAAGCTAAAGAGGAAGAACAAATCTTCCTTTTTAATTGCTAAAGAATTCATCAAGAATTGAAAATAAATGGTATACTTTATATAATTAATAAAAGGTGATAAATATATGGAAAGAAATTATACTAATATTGATTTAAATAATGTAGATACAGAACATTTATGCTGCATTATTAGAAGAAAAAAAGACATAGAAGGTATTATATTAAAAAAAGAGTGGCTAAAAAAGCAAATTAATAATGGTCATATATTTCACAAATTAGATGTTAATAAAACTGCATTTATCGAATTTGCCCCACTTGAATATGCTTATTGCCCTATTAAAGGAAATAATTATTTATATATTTATTGCTTATGGGTTGATAATGATTTAAAAGGAAATGGTATTGGAAGGGAATTATTAGACTATGCAATTAATTATGCTACAAATAATAACAAATCAGGCCTATGCTTACTAAATTGTAATAAAAAGAAAAATTGGTTAACTAATAAGGACTTTTTTATACATAATGGCTTTAAGGTAGTTGATAGCACGAATAGTGGATATCAATTATTGGCATTATCGTTTAACGATGAAAATGTAAGCTTTTTAGCAAATGCAAAAAAAGAAAGAATTGATGATAATGATTTAGTTATTTATTATACAAATCAATGCCCATACATTGCTAAAAGTCTTGAAATCATAAAAACATATTGTGAAAGTAAAAATATAAGATATAAATTAAATGAAGTAAAAACTATAAAGGAAGCTAAAGAACTTCCTTGTGTGTTTAATAATTTTGCAGTTTTTTATAAAGGTGAATTTAAAACAGTAAATTTACTTGATTTAAGTACCTTAGAAAGGATAATAAAAAAATGAAAAAGAAATACTTAATCTTGTTTATAATTAGTTTATATTTAATGCAAATACCTTTGTTTATTGATTTTATAATCATAAATAGTGAGAATTATAATGAAATCTTAGAAAATATTCTATTTAATACTTCATTAGCATTTCTCATCATATCAACAATTTTAGGATTAGTTAATTTAATAATAGCCTTTACAAATAAACAAGATAATGTAATAAAAACAACAATGATTAGTAAATTAATACTTATTCCATATTTTATTACTAATTTTATAATTTGCATGCTATTAACGATGGGCTTTTCATTTATTTTTACAATTTTATCGGCTTTTATACTTATTCCATTATTTATTTTATTTACGTTTATGACTATGATTGTTACATCATCATATAATATTTCATATCTAATTAGTAAATTTAAACACAAGGAAATTAATATTATAGTTTTTATTATGCATTTTATTTTACAATGTGCCTTTATTTGCGATATAATTGATACAATTTATATATATAAAACTGGTGAAAATATGATAAAATAATACCTAATGAAAGGATGCTTTTTATATGAATCTTGAAGTAAAAATAATTAATAAAAGAAATAAAGATTTTAAAGAAATAAAAAAAATTTATAAGCAATCATTTTTAAAGGAAGAAAGAGTTGTAATACCTTATTTGCTTTATTTATGTAAAAAAGAAAATGCAAGTTTTTGGGCTTATTATATAGATAATAAGCTTTGTGGAATATCCTATATAATAACAAATGATGATTTTGCTTTTATATTTTATTTAGCAATTAAAGAAGAATTTCAAAATCAAGGAATTGGAAGTAAAATATTAGATTCAATAAAAAAGGTTTTTAATAAAAAAGCAATTACTATAAATTGTTTAATTAACGAAGATGAATTATTTTTAAAAAGAAAAAAATTCTATAAGAAAAATGGCTTTGTCGATACAAATTACATTTTAAGCGATAAGAATAATAAATATAATGTTTATTCGACTAATAGAGTTTTATCATTTGGAAAATATAAAGAATTTTTAAATAAATTATCCCTTGGAATATTTAAGGTTGATTTAATAAAGAAAACAAACTTAGAAAATAAGGAATAAAATATGAAGAAGAACTTTATAATAGTTATACTAATTGGAAGTGTTTGTGTTTTATCATGTATTTTATAACAATTAATATATTATAGTATGAGTTTAAAGAGGGAAAAGCAATGAATAAAAAAATTTTATTAATAAATGATATGGCAGGATATGGTAAGGTTGCATTATCAGCAATGATTCCTATTCTTTCGTATTTAAAATATCAAATATTTAATTTACCAACAGCTTTAGTTTCAAACACATTAGATTATGGTAAATTTGAAATTCTTGAAACCACACCATATATGAAAAATACCTTAAAGGTTTGGAATGAACTAAATTTTTCTTTTGATGTTATATCAACAGGCTTTTTATTTTCAACGCAACAAACAAAGCTAGTATATGATTTTTGTAAAGCTCAAAAAGAAAAGGGGAGCTTAATAATTGTTGATCCAATAATGGGAGACAATTTAAAACTTTATAATGGTGTTAGTAAAGATAATGTTTCCTATATGAAAGAAATGATAAAAATAGGAGATGTAATAATGCCAAATTTCACTGAAGCGACATTTATTAGTGATTATTTAATTGGAAAAAGAGTAATTAGCAAAGATGAAGCTAAATCATTAGTGTATAAATTAAAAAAACAGGGCGCTAAAAATATTATAATAACCTCAACAAATATTGCAAATGAAATGCATACAATTGTTTACGATTCTAATAAAGATGATATTTATTTTAACAAATATGAAGAAATTCCAGCAAGTTTTCCTGGAACAGGAGATATTTTTTCATCAGTATTTATAAGTGAATATTTAAAAAATAATGATTTAAATAATTCATGTATCAAAGCTATGAATGTTGTAAAAAAGATGATTGCCTTAAATATAAGTAATGTAGATAAATTAAAGGGAATTCCGCTTGAATTACATTTAAATTTGTTAGATGAGGATAAGTAAAATGGACAAATGCAAAATAAAAATAACGTTAATAAAAAAAATTGGAAACACACCATGCCATAGAGGGCATAAGGTTGGCGATAGTTTCGATTTTGATACTCAAAGGGGAGAAATTTGTCCTTTAGCTATGCATGTTGCCTTCCCATTTATTGATATTTTAAGGTATGGAGGAAGTATTCCAAACAATCCAAAAGGAACAGCAACATTTTGCTGCCCAGATGCTGACACTATAAATGTTTTTAAAATAGAGGTAGAAGAATAATTAATTATTTTGGCTCAATTGCATAAGATTTATAGTTATAATCTTTGTAGTCAACTTTTTCCTCTAAATTTGATTTTCTATAACTTGATGGTGTTAATCCTATCATTTTTTTAAATTCATAATTTAACTGATTTTTATCTTTAAAGCCAACTTCAGTGGCAATTTTTGAAATTTGATAAGAAGTGCTATATAGTAATTTTTTTGCTTTTTGCACACGTAAAACATTTATAAAACTCCAAATGGTTTGGCCCATTTGTTTTTTATATTGATGTTCAAGATATGATTTAGATATATTAATATATGCGGCAATTTCAGAAATTGATATATCATTTTTTTGATAATTTTCCATAATATAAGAGTTAACCTTTCTAATATATGATATAGCTCCAATAGTTTTGTTTGATATACAATTTGATATTTCAATGAATAAACTTATTTCTTTTATTATAATTTGTAAATTATTTTCAATAGTCTTATTTTTATTTTCAAGAATAAGAATTAATTCTTTTAATGTGGTTCCTATTTGTGATGTATCATTTGACAAGATGTAGCCATCAGGACTTTTTATGATATTACTTAACTTTGTTTCATTAAAAAGCTTATCAAAATCAATGTTCATTACCTTTCTAATACTACCTATCATTTCATGATTTAAATCAGTTGTTAAAAATTCCATATTATAAATAAAGGCTTTTTGTCCTTTGTTCATTTTTAAAATATGGTAGAAATTTGGCTTAATTAAAATAAATTGACCTTGAGATATAATATGTTCTTCTAAATCAGTTAAATTTTCATCACTTGCTGTTTCAACAGTAAAAGAACCACTACTTGCATACATTATTTCAAAATAGTTGTGATGATGCATCCACATAGAAAATGTGTCATCGAACCATTTCATATAATATTGAAGAGGAACAATTGCCATGTTTTTCAGGTTAATTTGTTTGTATGAGTTAGCTTTCATTGTGCACAATCTCCTTATTTAATTGCATTTTAATGCAGATTTGCTTAAAATTCAAGCCAAAAGATTGAAAAAGTGCTTTTTTTTGAAGTTACCCTAATTGTTAAATTGATTTTGTATTGTATAATGAGCATGTCAATACATTTGAAAGCGGATACATTTTGGTTATAAATTAATAGTCAAATATTTGCTTTTCAAAGTATACAAATTAATTTATAAGGAGGAATCGAGGAAACTCGAAAAAATTATGGAAAAGTATAAAAAACAAAAATTTTTAGCTGTTTCTTTGTCTTTATTAGCATGTTTTACAATGACTTTACCTCATGTTGAACGTAAAGTTAGTGCTTCTATAGAAGAAGATAGTGTAAATCCAATTGCTAGATATGAATTTAAAGATGCAGCAAACCCAGGTAAAGATTCAATGGGTAATTATGATTTAATAACTCAAATTGCTGATGGAAAAACAGAAGGTGCAGTAAATGTAAGTGAAGGTGTTGCTACATTTGATGGAACAGCAGGTTTAATTCCTGGAAGTGAAGAAAAAGATATTAGTGAAAAATTAAATTCATTCACACTTGCATTTGACGTAAAAACATCAGGAACAAATGGTGGATGGGCATCACCAGCTGGATTTGGATGGAATGGTTGGGATGCAACAAAATGGGGAACATTCCAATTTTCATCTGGATCAGATATTTTAAGATTTACAACAGCTAGTAACTTAGTTGAAGGAACAAGTAATGTAGATGGGAATCCAAATCCTTATTGGGGAAAAGAAATTGGAAATATTGGAACAAGCGATTTTCATAAGGTAATATTAACAGTAAATACATCTTCAACAATTGATGTGTACTTAGATGGTGTAAATAAGTATTCATATAAAACACCAGAAAATTTCTCATTAAAGGATTCAAACATGAGCTTTGGACTTGGTGGAGATAGCGCTTGGAATCATATTTACAATGCTTTTATAGGTTCATTAAAGAATGTTGAAATTTATGACTTTGCCTTTAATGAATTACAAACAATTGCTTATAATATCAATGGTTGCTTAACTGCAAAGGATATTGCAGAACAAGAAGTCGTTAATCCATTATCTAAATATGAATTTGAAGATGAAACAAATCCAGGTAAAGATTCAATGGGTAATTATGATTTAGTAACTAGAGTAGCAGATGGAAAAACTGAAGGTGCTGTAAGTGTAAGTGAAGGTGTTGCTACATTTGATGGAACAGCAGGTTTAATTCCTGGAAGTGAAGAAAAAGATATTAGTGAAAAATTAAATTCATTCACACTTGCATTTGACGTAAAAACATCAGGAACAAATGGTGGATGGGCATCACCAGCTGGATTTGGATGGAATGGTTGGGATGCAACAAAATGGGGAACATTCCAATTTTCATCTGGATCAGATATTTTAAGATTTACAACAGCTAGTAACTTAGTTGAAGGAACAAGTAATGTAGATGGGAATCCAAATCCTTATTGGGGAAAAGAAATTGGAAATATTGGAACAAGCGATTTTCATAAGGTAATATTAACAGTAAATACATCGTCAACAATTGATGTGTACTTAGATGGTGTAAATAAGTATTCATATAAAACGCCAGAAAATTATTCATTAAAAGATGGAAATATGCGTTTTGCATTAGGTGGAGAGTGTGTATGGGGTAACATATATAATGCTTTTGTAGGTTCATTAAAGAATGTTGAAATTTATGATTTTGCTTTAAATAAAACCCAAGCAGTTCAATATAATGCAACAGGAAAAGTTTATAGAGCACTTGACGTATTTGTAGAGTCAGCAAACGTTGATTTGAGTTCTCAAATTATCGTTCCTAGCGATGCAAGTGATGAAGAAATTATGCTTTATGCTCCAGAAACATCAACAGTTGATGTAACAATGTCTAATAAAACAACTGTTAAAGCAACAGTTAAATGGACAAATGTTACTACTGTTAATAATGAAAAATGCTTAGAAGGAACAATTCAAGGTTTAGCAAATAAAAATAATGTTAAAGCATATGCTAAGATTTCTTTAGCTTCAAATGTTAAAGAATTACTTCCAATTGCTAAGTATGAATTTAAAGATGCAACTAACCCTGGTAAAGATTCAATGGGTAATTACAATTTAACAACTATTTTAGCTGAAAATGTCACTGAATCAGGGATTAAGGTTAATAACGGTGTTGCTACATTTGATGGAACAGCAGGACTTGTAAGTACTGATGAAAATGATATTACAAAGGCTTTAGATACATTTACTTTATCATTTACAATTAAAGCAAAAGAAGTTTCATCTTCATGGTCAGAACCAATTGGCTTTGGTTGGAATGATTGGACGCCAACAAAGTGGGCGTTATTTGAATTATCAACTTCAAAGGATTTAAGATTTACAACAGCTACTGGAATTGATGAAAATACTGGTTATGGTAATGTTGATGGCAATACAAATCAATGGTGGGGTCAAGTAATTGGTGATGTTACTGATTATGCAAATATCGTTTTAACAGTATCAGAAGAGACTATTACAATTTACTACAATGGTGCTATTAAGTACCAATATGCTTTACCTGAAAATTATAGTGTAAGTGGAAATAATATGCACTTTGCAATTGGTGGAAATGGAACTTGGGGTTCTGTACGTAATATGTTTATTGGTGATATTGCAAATGTTTCTGTATATGATTTTGCTGTTAACGATTTACAAGCAAAAGTATTAAGTGGAACAAATGCTATTAAAACTAATACAATTGGAAATGTATCTTATATTGATAGTATTGAAAAAACTCCAGTATTTGAAAATAATCAAATTAGTAAAGAAACATTATATTCAAATATGAGCTGTGATGAAATGCTAGCTTTAGTAAATAAAGCCACAGTTAATGCTAAACTAAATGATAACACAACAAAAGCATTAAATGTCACATGGAATGAGGTTGTTAATGAAAATGGTGTTTATACATTAAAGGGTTATGCAAATGCAACAATGCAAGGTGTTTTAACAACACTTAAGGGTGAAGAAATTGAAGTTACATTAAATGTTGAAACTAAAGAAGATCCAGATCCAACTCCTTCAGTTGAACCAAGTGTAGAGCCTTCGGTTGAACCAAGTGTAGAGCCTTCAAACGAGCCAAGCAGTGAACCTTCAAGTGAAGTAAGTGAAACGCCATCTTCTAGTGAAACTACAAATAGTAGTACTCATAATACATCTTCAAATGAAGAAAAGCCAAATGAAAACAAAAAAGGCTGTAAAGGAAGTGTAGCTACTCCATTAATGGGATTACTAGCTTGTGCATTACTTTTAAAGAAAAAAAGAAAATAATTAAGGTTTTAAGTTAAATACTCAAGGGGCTTCACTTGTGTTTTGGTGAAGTTCTTTGAATAATTAAGGAGGATATATGAAAAATAATAAATTTAATATTTTATTACTTGTTGGTTTAGCATCTTTATCATTAGTTGGATGTAATACTACAGACAATAGTGATAAAAACAATCCGGTAAGCGATGGTGGAGCTTATAATGAAATTGAAGATGAAGATGTAACTTCAATAACAGTCTTTAAAAATGATTGGGCTGATTTTAATACGGCAAGATTAAATAACACACCAATTTATTCAACAATTAAAAATAAGATTAATTGTGATATCGAAGCATTAAACTCTTCAAGTGGTACTTGGGAAGGGCAATTGTCTTTACTTCAAGCTGATGGTGATTTACCTAATATCTTTTTAACAAATGGACCAGATAATTCATTCTTCTTCAATAAGCTAATTAGAAATGAAGATATTTTGCCAATTTCTGATTGGGTATCAGAAGAACATTATTCAAATATTTATAATTATTTAAAGCAATTTGAATTTTTAAGATCAAATGTTTCTTATTCAAATGGAAAAGCTTGGTTTATACCTTCATCTTGGCATCTTGAAAAATCATTATATGTAAGAACTGACTGGATTGAAAACTTAAATAAAAAGTTGGATCAAATTTTAGTTTCTGAAAAAATTGTTAACAGTGCAAGTGAAATTACTGATGAAATTAGAAATACTTGGAAATATAAAATTCCAGATAACTTACTTGAATTTTATAGATTAGCTAGAGCATTTACATTGTATGATCCAGATAATAATGGAAAAAATGATACATCTGGTTATGTTTCTGAATCAAATAAGGATATGGATGCATGGATTTATTTAGCATTTGATGCTGGATGGGATCAATTTATTAAAGAAGGAGATAGCTATATTTATAGTGATATTTCAGATGGTGCTATGTATGCAACAGCCTTCGTTACTCGTTTAATATCTGAAGGATATATGTCTATTGACTCATTAACTGCTGATAATGAAATTAAGCAATCAAGATTTATGAATGGTAAAGCTGGAATGATGTATGCTCATAACTGGTATAACGTTATTGCCTCAGGTTTAATGGCAGCATCTAATCGTACACTTGAAGAAGCTCGTAATAGTATTGCTATCGTTGAACCACCAGTAGGTAAAAATGGTTCGCATGGTGGTGGAGGCGAAAAGGGATTCTGGCAAGGATTCTGCATTAATGCCAATATGTCTAATTCAAGAATTAGAAAATGTTTAGAATTCTATGATTATTTATTAAGTGATGAAGGTTATAACTTATTACAATATGGCGTTGAAGGTGTTAACTATAAAAAGAATGCCGATGGTACTTTAACTAATCTAATGCCACAAGATGCTGATGGCTTCTATCCATTTTTAACTTCTTATGATTCTGCATCATTACTATATGCTTTAGTTGACTGGACAATGGCTTATAGATGTGAAGTTGCAACAAATGCTGATATTATTGTAACACGTCAAAGAGAATCAGAAAGGAATTCAGGATTTAGTGATTACCCTTGTGTAACAACTGATTCATATGTTGAATGTATAGATGATTGTCACAACTTATTTATTGAAACTATTACAATTCTTGAAAAGAATGATAAATCATTATTCTATGATCCAAGTGATGCTACAAATTATAATCCAACAAAATTTAGTTATGATGATTTATATAATTTGCCAAGATCATTCACTAAAAAATGGAGTTCATTTGTAAGTAATTATAAAGACTCTAAATATGGTGGAGATAGATTTATGAATGATTACAATGAGTATATTAACTCAGGAAAAGCTAAAAAGGTTACTATAAGTGACTATATATTTAAATAATTAGGAAAGGGAAAACTATGAAAAAAACTACAAAATTCTTTATTTTTGCATTATGTGTAAGTTCAATACCTGCTTTAATTCAAAATACTAGTGATGTTAATGCTGAAAATGATACAGTAATTGAAGCTTTTGCACATTATGAATTTAATGATGCTTCAAATCCTGGAAAGGATTCTTCAAAGCATGGATTTGATTTAGTTAAGCAAGTAACATCAGCTAACCAAGATGCTATGCAAGTTTTAAAAGATGGCGATGATAGTTATGTTTCTATTAGACGTGATCAATATGCAACGGGTGTTTCAAAAAACACTGGTGCATACCTATATGCTCCTCAACAAGGAAATACAAGTTATGATTTTTCTGATATGATTAATGGTTCATATACTTTCTCTGCAACATTTAAATCAGATAATTCAATTGGCCATGGTGATGTTTATGCTATATCATTTGGTCGATATAATTCATGCTTTACAATAGTACCATGGGCTAATAAATTACAAATTCAAGTTAATAGCTTTGATTTTGCTGAAGGTACAACTGATGAAGAAAAGCAACAATTCTGTGAAACAAACGTTTTAAATTATACAATTTCAACTATTGATTGGACTAATGTTACAGTTTCTGCTGATGCTGATACTAAAAAATGTAGAATTTTTATCAATGGTAATTTAATGGAAGAAGTTACTTTACCAGGTGTTAGATTAACTACAAGTCATGATGATTATACATTTGCTATTGGTGCTCAATGTAATATTTATGGTAATTCAGCAACTCAATATGGAAATGTTGATGTTAAAAATCTTCAATTATATGATTGTGCATTATCTGATGCCAATGTAGCTAAGCTTATTAGTGGTGAACAACCAACGCTTAATTTACAAGGTGAAGGTACAGTATACGTTGAGTCAATTAGTGAGGTTGATTTAACAACTATTGATGCTCAAATTACTGATGTTAATACAATTGATAATTTATTAACAAATGGCTTACCAAATAAATTAAAAGCAAAAACTTCTAATAATATTGAAAGAAGCTATCCAGTATATTGGTATAAAACTAACAATTCAACAATTAAAGGCTATTTACAAACTGGTGTTATTAATCCACAATTAAAAGAAGTTGAAATTCCATATAACTATACATGTAAGTTTGCTTACGATGAAGACATTATTTCATTAAAAGAAGTTAAACTTGATGGTAAGGATTTTACTCCAGGTACTGCAATTGATTCTAAAAAGCATTTAATTACATTTAAAATTGATGCTAAAAATGGAGCTAAAGTTAATAGCGTTGAATACTATGGTATGGAATGGGATGCAGAAGATGATGGAACATATTATATTGATATTGCTGAAGGTGCATTAATTACTATTGATGCTTCATTACCAAAATATAAGATTACTTATATGGATGGTGATGAAAAGTTAGGTACTAGCACTTACACAGAAAATGGAAATGAAAAGCTATCTACATTTACTAAAGAAGGCTATACATTCGTTGGTTGGTATACTGATAAAGAATTAACAAAAGAGTATAGTGCTATTGATTATGCTAATCCAACTGATTTAACTTTATATGCAAAATGGGAAGAAGTAAAAAATAATGATGATAACAACAATACAAGTAAAGGTTGTAAGGGAGATGTTGCATTTTCATTTATGGGATTAGTTTCTATTGCAGGAGCTTTAATAATCTCTAAAAAAAGAAAATAATAAAGAAAGAGTAAGACATATTTCCTGATATTTTTCAGGAAATATGTTTTTATAGGAAAAGATATGAAAAAAGAAGTCAAAAAAATATTAAGCTTATGTTTTAGCATAATGATGATTACATTAACTAATTCGTGTAATCAAGTAAATAATAGCAATGATGCTTCTTTAACTTCTTTTGAAAGTGTAAATTATGAAAATATAAATACAATAGAAGATATTAATACTTATCAAGGAGAAGTTAAAAAGAACTCAAAAAACAATGATGATCCTGTTGAAAATGGCGTTATTAATTGCCCTTATTATACTTTAAGCGTTAATGGAAAAGATGTTAATGTTTATTCAACTCGTTGTGCAATGAGTGTTCACTCATTTGCTTGGATTGATGTTTTAAATAGTAAAGACATTAAACTTGATGTTTCACTTAAATTAAAGAATAAACACAAAAATGTTGTAGTTTTACCATTAAGCAGCAAAGTTGAAGCAACTATAAAGGATGATGAAGTAAAAGCCACAATTACATCTTTAGGAAGTTTTTCATTTGCTTTTGATAAGAAAGTAAATGAAGGATTAACAATTTATGTATCTTTAAAAGAAGAATTAAAAAATGAAAATAATTATAATGTTTCTACTTTTGAGCCAAATAGTTATACAATAGCACAAACTGATTTTAAAGATACTAATACAGTTTATTATTTTAAAAAAGGAACATATACTATTTCCTCAATTAATCTTCCATCAAATAGTATTTTATATTTTGAAAGTGGCTGTTATTTTAAGGTGGTAGGAGAAACACCCAAGGATGCTTATGCTGGTATTCGTAGTACTGGTACAGAAAATATAAATATTTATGGAAGAGCTATATTTGATTTTTCGGCAAATCAAGGCGGAGATGCTACAGTAAAAGGCGTTTTTAACTTTATGAATGTTTCAAATGTAAGATTTAGCGGAATAACAGTTATTAATTCTAATAGCTGGTCAGTATGCTTTACAAATAGTGACAATGTTTTAGTTGAAAAGATTATGATTTTTGGCTATAGAACATATTCTGATGGAATTATGCTTTCTGATTGTCAAGATAGTGTTGTTAGAAATTGCTTTGTACGTACTGGTGATGATGCAATTGAAGCTAAATCAACAGGAAGTGAAGAAAGTAATAATTTATTATATGAAAATAATGCTGTTTGGACAGATAAAGCTAGAGCATATGGTTGTATTTATGAATCAAATAAGAATATGGATAATATAGTCTTTAGAAATAATTCTGTTGGCTTTGCTTTAGCTACATGGACTGATAGACTTGGTTGTTTATCTGTTGCTATGGGTACAAGAAGAACGACTGTTTGGCAAAATATTCATTTTGAAGATATTGAAATATACATGGCATATCATGCTTTAATGAATATCACATTAGCAGATGATATAAGTAATGGAACTGATGGAGGAACAGCTAAAAATATTTATTTTAAAAACATTAATGCTTATAGGGCATATGGATTAGCTTTAAGAATAAATGTTTTAAAAGGTTCAACACTAGGTAAAGTATATTTAGATAATATTAAATATAATGAAAAAGAATTAGAAGAAAAAAACTTAGATAATAAAGATGAAGTAAATATTACTCATTATGATGCTTCATGGTCAAAGAAACTAAATATAAAAGTTAATACTCTAACTGACTAAAAGATGTTTTAAAGGAGTGTGGTGTAAATGAAACAAAAAAAGAATGATTGTAATGATACAATTACTTACAATAAAACCAGAGGGCAAGTAATACTAGGAAGAATGAAAAAAAATAGAGAAATCTATTTAATGCTTATTCCAGTCATGTTATTTTTCATAATTTTTAGTTATGTTCCAATGTATGGAATATTAATTGCTTGGAAAGATTTTTTACCTAAAAAAGGAATCATTGGCAGTAATTGGGTAGGTTGGAAATGGTTTAAAATGTTTTTTGAAAGGCCAGAGATGCTAAGAGCCTTAAAAAATACAATTATTATTAGTGGGCTTAAGATAATTTTTTGTTTCCCGGCACCAATTATATTAGCTTTATTAATTAATGAGGTGCATAGTGAAAAATTCAAGAAAGTTATTCAATGGGCTGTTTATTTACCTTATTTTATTAACTGGGTTGTAATCGGTGGAATTGTTAAGCAAATGCTTGCTGTTGATGATGGCTTGTTTAATAATATTAGAGAAGCTTTGGGCTTAAGCAGGGTAGCATTTTTATTAACGGATAGATACTTTTATGTAATTTTAATTTTAGCGGAATTATGGAAAGGTGTTGGCTGGGGAACAGTTATTTATACAGCTGGTATTTCCGGAATTGATCAATCAATGTATGAAGCTGCTCGTATTGATGGTTGTAATAGATTTCAGCTTGTTAGTAAAATTACTTTGCCAAGTTTAATACCATTGATTGTAGTAATGCTTATTATGCAAATTGGGAATATAATGAATGCTGGCTTTGATTCGGTATATAACCTATATAATTCATCTATATTAAATGTTTCGGAAATTATTGATACTTTAATTTATAGTAGGGCTCAAAGCCAATATTATGAATTTTCAACAGCAGTAGGCTTATTTAAAAATGTTGTAAACTTTATGCTATTAATCTTTGCAAATTATTGGACTAAAAAGATTAATGGTTATAGTATGTATACACTTGATTAAAAGGAGGGTTAATTATGAATAATGTAGCAACTTATAATAACATTAATGTTACTAAAAAGAAAAGAATATCTATTTTTGATATACTAAACTATATATTTTTAACGCTTCTTGCATTAATTTGCCTTTTCCCAGTAGTTTATGAAATATTGCTTTCAGTTTCGTCAAAACAAGATTATTTAAATGCAACAGTAATGGTACTTCCATTTCATTTTAATGTAGAATCTTATAAGTATATTTTCGGACAAGGTAGAGTTTTAAAAGCCTTAGGAATATCTTTATTAACTACAATTGTTTGGAACAGCATACTCAATGCTTTTAACATGCTTTGGTGCTTATGCATTTACTAAAAAGAATGTTCCAGGATTAAAAATATTTTTTACAATAATAATTATAACAATGTTCTTTGGCGGAGGAATTATCCCATTTTATTTAACAGTAAAATCAATTATTGGTATTAATAATTTATGGTGTTTAATTATCCCATTTGGAATAAATGCCTTTAACTTAATTATTATGCGTAATTTCTTCTCTCAAGTACCAAATGAAATTATCGAATCAGCAAAGCTTGATGGAGCAAGTGAATTTAGAATTTTATTTCAAATAATTATTCCTTTATCAAAATCTGGTATTGCTACAATTGTCTTATGGTATGTAGTATCTTATTGGGATGCTTGGTATTGGCCATCATTTTTCCTATCAAAGCGTACTGATTTATATCCTTTAGCCTTAGAGTTAAGAAATTTATTACAAGGACTAGATGGCTCTAATCCTGTCGATCCAGGAACAGGACTTGATGGAACTCAACTATTTGGTCAAGGGCAAAATGCAGCTACAATAGTAATATCAATATTGCCTATATTGATTTTCTATCCATTTATTCAAAAATATTTTGTAAAGGGCGTTATGTTAGGATCAGTGAAAGGATAAATATATGAAAAATAATTATTTAGCAATATTAATGGTTTTATTATCATGCTCTTTAGGTGCGTGTAATTCAAGCCAAAATAGTGAAATAATAAATGATAGTTCAAGTGATATGAAAGAAAGTAATTGTGAAGTATATGCAACTGAATATGCAAATATAAAAGAATGTAATGATTTAAATGCTTATCAAAGTGATGTTTCTACAAATCTACCAGTAGAGAATGGGGTTATTATTAGTCCATATTATAATTTAAAAATAAATGAAAAAGATATTCCAGTTTATGCTACAAGAACAGCTAATACAATTCATTCATTTGCTTATTTAGATGTTGATGTAAAAGACGATAATAATGAATTTAATTTAAACGTTGAAGTTTCTACTAAAAAAGCGAGTTCTGTATTAAATAAAAAGAATGCTAAAGTAGTAGTACTTCCACAAAAAAGAAATGTAAAAGCTTCAATAAATGATAAGAAAATTACAGCAAATATTAGTGAATTTGGAAGCTACTCATTTGCTTTTAATACTAAGCAAGATGAGGCTTTAACAATAATTGTTGCTAAAAAAGAAAATAAAAAAGAAATATTTAATGATAAGGAAGTTATTTATATAAATCCTGATGATTATTCAAGCAATGAAAGAAGAAATGAAACTTTATTTGAAGAAGCTAATAAGGTTTATTATTTTAAAGAAGGAAGATATCAAATTGATAAAATAACTGTTCCTGAAAATAGTGTTTTATATTTAGAGCAAGGAGCTTATTTAGAAATTATTCCAACAACCTCACAAGCTGCTATTCAATCAATTGGTGAAAGTAATATAGTTGTAGCCGGACGTGGCTTAATTGATTATTCAGCATGTTGTGGGGGAGAAGTACCAGCGCCTTATTATAATAATAAAGGTGGGTTAATTTTTACAAATGTCACAAATATTGATTTTAGTGGTATCACTGTTATCAATTCCCAAACATGGACATTATGCTTAAATGATTGTAAAGAAATTAAGGTTCATGATTGCTTGTTTTTTGGCTATCGTGTTTATTCAGATGGAATAATGCTATCTGATTGTAAAAATGCTGTAGTATATCAAAACTTTGTACGTACAGGTGATGATGCTTTTGAAACAAAATCAACAACTTCAACTGGGTTAACTGAAAATGTTTATTTTAAAAACAATGATGCTTGGACTGATAAGGGCGTTGCTTATGGTTGCATTTATGAAAGTAATCATGATACTAGTGATGTTCATTTTGAGGATAATACAGTTGGTTTTGCTTTGGGAACATGGAGTAATCATTTGGGTTGCTTAGTTATTCAAATGGGCAATAGAAAAGGTGCAAAAATTTATGATATAACATTTAACAATATTGAAATTTATGCAAGCCATAATCAAGCTATTATGAATATATTTATTGGCGGAAGTGGTGGTAGAGGTGAAGGATATGGTATTGTTAAAGATATATATTTTAAAAATGTTACAGCAAGAAGAAATTATGGAGCATTTTTAAATCTTAGAACCTATGATAGCGAGAATTGCTTTATTTATGATGTATATGTTGATAATGTTAGATCTAATGATATTTTATTAACAAGTGAAAATTATAAGACAGAAGGCTATATTACAGATAATGTAGTTGGTGGATATAATTTTAAACGTTTAAGAATTAATACATTAACAGAAGGAGAATAACTATGATTAATAAAAAAATACTAATAGCTATACCTTTAATTCTTTTAAATATAAATGGTTGTAATAATAATGAAAATGAATCATCCTTAAGTACTTCTTCAACAGCTGAGGAAACTTCATCGTCTCAAACAACAGCTACTTTTACAAAAATACATAAGGTTTCTTATAATGAAGTAAATGTTCAAAAGGATATGGATAAATTTTATAATGAGACTAAAAATGCTAAAGGAAGTTCAAATGATAATCCTCTTGATTATGGCTTTGTAAATAGTGTTTGGCATGAACTTAAAATTAATAATGAAAAGATTAATGTGTATTCAGCAAGATGTGGTTATGGTATTCATTCATTTGCTTGGATTGACGTTGAAACTGATGGTGATTTCACTTTAGATATTGATTTAACATTACTAAGTGGTAGCTATTCTAAAGTTACAGTTTTACCTGAAAAGGAAAATGTAAAAGCTTCAATAAATGGAAGTGAAGTATCATCAAAAATAACATCGTATGGTAATTTCTCATTTGTTTTTGATGAATTACCTTATATGGCAATGACTTTATATGTAGCACCATATAGTAAAGTAGAAACAATAAGTGGTTACGAAACTGTTACTATTAATCCTGGCGTATATAATAACATAGATAATTCTTTAGAATTTAAAAACGGGAATACTATTTATGTTTTTAAAAGTGGAGTATATGACATTACAAGTATCAATGTTCCAAGTGATAGCGTTATATATTTTGAAAGAGGTTGTTATTTTAGAGTTTTTGAAGGATTTGATAAGGATTATAAAGCTGCAATTACATCAACTGGTAATAATGTAAAAATTGAAGGAAGAGCTTTATTTGATTTTTCAAAATGCATGGGTGGCGATAATAAAACTAAAGGTGTTTATTCATTTAGTGGTGAAAACATTCATGTTGAAGGATTAATTACAATTAATTCAAATAACTGGTCTTTATGTTTCAATGCAGCTAAAAAGGCAGAGGTTGAAAGATGTATGTTCTTTTCTTATAGAACGTATTCAGATGGTGTTATGTTTTCTGATTCACAAGATTGTGTGGCTCGTGATTGCTTTGTACGTACTGGCGATGATGCTATGGAGGTTAAAGCATTTTCAACAACTTCTAGTCAAACGAATAATGTTTTATTTGAAAACAATAGTGTTTGGACTGATAAAGGCATTGCATATGGATGTATATATGAAAGTGTCCATGATGTTGAAAATGTTTACTTTAAAAACAATTCAGTAGGTTTTGCACAAGCATCATGGAGTGAGCATTTAGGTTGTTTAGTTATTCAAATGGGATCAATGAAGCAATCAACATGGCATGATGTTTACTTTGAAAATATTGAAATATACAAAACTTCATGCTCAATGATAAGCTTATATAATAGAGCTTTAAATGCTACTGAAGGTGGAAAAATAAAAGATATTTATTTCAAAAATGTTGTTGCAAAATATGTAAATGTAATTAATTTACCTGTTTATGGTATTAATATTGTAATTAGATTAGGTAATGGAGCAGATTTTAGAAATAGTGTAATTGGTAATGCTTATATCGATAATTGTAGTTTTGAAGGGACATTAATTGATGAAGATAATTATAAACAATTTACTAATATAGCCTTAGATGATAATGCAAAATTTTCTACTAAAAACATTATTATTAATTCGTTAGCATAATGTTTAAATCATCTAGAAAGGAGAATTAATTTAATTGTGGTTAATTAAATTATATATAGATATATGGTAAATGATAAAAAAATAATATATTGTGAATTAAATGGAGTTACTTTGATTTATGCATTTAGAGATGGTGTAGTAACATTTACATGTGTTCCATTTAACCTTAAAGATAAAGTAAAAGAACATCGCTTATATAAAGACAATTGGTGTCAATATTTTAAAATTGATCCAATGGTTCAGGTTGCTAGAAAAAATGATGAAGTATTAAGAGATTTTTCGGCAGGAGAAACACTTTATAATTCTTCTACAGCTTATAATTTACGTTTTGTAAGGCAAGAAATTATAGAAGATGAAACAAAAAAAGAAGTTAGAACATATTTAAAAACTGAAGATGACTTTAATGTTACTCATGTTGTATCACAAAGAAAGGGCTTTTTAGCTTTTGAAATGTGGAATGAAATTGAAAATAAAGGTAATGAATGTTATATCGATAGATTATCATCATTTACAATTGGATCACTATCACCTTTTATGGATGAAAATGATCCTAGCAAGTTAATTTTACATACATTACAAAGCTATTGGTCAATTGAAGGAAGAAAGGAAAGTACACCACTTTCTAAATATAATTTTGAGGATTCTTGGTCGGGACTTGGTATTAAGATTCATAAAATTGGCTCACGTGGTACAATGCCTTCAAAGAATTATCATCCATTTGTTGCTTTAGAAGATATTTCAAATAATGTTACTTGGGCTGTGCAAATTGAGGCACCATCATCATGGGAAATTGAAACACTTCATAGATATGGTAGTGTTGTTTTAACAGGTGGACAAGCCGATTATTTATATGGGCATTGGCGTAAAAAGTTAAATCACAATGACATATTTGTTAGTAGAAAAGCCTATGTTAGCGTTGTTGAAGGAAATTTAACTAAAGCTTGTGCTATATTAACAAGATATCATGATAATTTATTAAATGTTCCTAGCATTGAAGAAGATTTACCAATTATTTATAATGAATATTTACATAGTTGGGGAAGACCAAATATAACTAATGTAACTGAACAATTAAAATTTGCTAAACAATTTAATGTAAAATATTTTGTTATAGATGCTGGATGGTTTTGCTCATTAAATGATGATTTACTTGGCGATTGGGAAGTAAATACAAATGCTTTTCCTAATGGCTTAAGTGAATATTCTAAAAAAGCTCATGAACTTGGCTATAGTGCCGCTGGTGTATGGTATGAACTTGAAGCAGCAACTACTAATTCTAAAATTAGCAAGTATACAGATTATTTAGCAAAAGTTGATGGTGAAATTATTAAAAGAGCAAATAGATTATTGCTTGATTTTAATAATGAAAAAGTAATGGATTATTTAACTACAAAAGTAATCGATAACTTAAAAAATAATGAACTTAACTATATTAAAATTGATTATAATGAAAATATTGGCTATGGTATAGATGATAAAGATAGTGTTGGCGAAGGATTAAGAAAGCATGCTGAAAATGTTGTTTCTTTTATGAAAAAAATCACAAAAGAGGTTCCAAATCTTGTTTTAGAAAATTGTTCATCAGGTGGTATGAGACATGAAATAGTTTATAACACTATTGGAAGTATGGTTTCATTTTCAGATGCTCATGAAATAGCAGGCGGTGCGATTATTGCTATGGATTTACATAGAATAATGCAACCTAGAATAATGCAAATATGGGCTAGTATTTTACCAAAATTATCTCTTGATGATATTTACTTTACAATGGCTAAATCAATGCTTGGAAGAATATGTTTATCAGGTCAACTTGATAATGTGCCAGAAGAATATCTAATGGTAGTTAAAAAAGGCGTTGATTTTTATAATAATATTAAAAATGTTATAAAAAATGGAAATACAACTTTAATTGACACTGATGAAGCTACTTCTATTTTACATCCACATGGAGTAATAAGACTTATTAGAAAATTACCTGATGATAGTAAAAAAGTATGCTATATATTCTCATTTGATAAAGATGCGCGTTCATTTAGCTTTAAAGAAAATGGCTATAAATTAACAAATGTCTTTACTAATGCGACTATTGACGAAAATGAAAATATAACGTTTAATAAAAAAGCAACATGTGCAGTACTTGTTTATGAAAAGGAAAAGTAATTATGAGAATTGATGAAATATTTATGAGAGATCCATTTTTATTTGTTGAAGATGGAGTTGGTTACTTAGTTGGAACGACTGATAAAACAGCTTGGGATGGTAAAGCTTGTGGCTTTTTAGGTTATAAAACCTATGATTTAGTTAACTTTGAAGGACCATATGTATTATTTCAAAGAGATGATACATTTTGGGCTGATAAAAACTTTTGGGCTCCTGAATTACATAAATATAAAGGTAAATATTATTTAATTGCATCCTTTAAAAAAGAAGGAATGCATCGTGCTTCACAAGTTTTAGTTAGTGATAGTGTTTTTGGTACTTATACACCTTTAAAAAAGCCATTTACTCCTTCATCTTGGGAATGCTTAGATGCAACATTATATGAAGAAGATAATAAGCTTTATACTATCTTTTGTCACGAATGGACACAAATAAAGGATGGGACGATGTGTTTAGCAACCTTTAATGATGATTTAACTTCTATTAAAGATGTAAAAACATTATTTAAAGCAAGTGATGCTAAATGGGTTGTATCCTTAAAAGATAAGATAGGTTGTTATGTAACGGATGGTCCATTTTTATATAAGTTAAAAAGTGGAAAACTATTGATGCTTTGGTCAAGCCAAGGAAAAGAAGGCTATGCTATGGGTATGTCTATTTCACATAATGGTATTAATGGCCCTTGGATTCATCTTGATACTCCATTATTTTCAAAAGACGGAGGCCATGGTATGATCTTTGATTTTAAAGGCAAAACATATGTTTCTTTGCATTGTCCAAATGAACCATTTTTAAGTGAAAGACCACATTTCTTTGAAGTAATTGAAAAAGAAGATAGACTTGAAATTAAATAATAATAATAAAAAATCTTTTTAAGAAAAAACTAACTTTCCTAAAAAGGTTTTTTAAATTTTTAATAGTTTCTTTAACCTCCTTTTCAAATATGTCTACATCCAACTTTTAGGCCTTTAAAGCATCATCTTTAGTTTTACCATTTTCTAGTATTCAATAGATGATATAATCAAGCTTAGATATTAAAATACCATTATTTAATTTTTGATATTTTATAGTCACGATGCTATGTCTGTAAGCATAGTACACGTCTTAATTGAAATTGTGTTAATAAAAATGTATAATTTATTTGCAGGAGTTGGTAAAAATGATAAAGCGTGCATGCAATGAATGTCAAATTAATGAAAGAAAAAAATAATTGATACGACAAATAAAATGTTTGCTAAAATGGATTACTAAAGCATTAAATGAAAACAATTGCTGAAAGAATAAGCATAGTTAGATCTTCTCTTTATTGCTATTATAAAAGTAAGGAATAAATATATTAAAAGATGATTATTGTGTTTTCTTAAATGAAATTATTGATTGCTTTAATAGAAAAAATAATAGTGATACTTTAGCAAAAAACATTAGTAATGTTTATTTGAATCATATGCGTTTATTAAAAATAGTTTCAATATATTTAACTGATATAGAAATTCATTTATCAGTTGAAAAACTTGTAACATTTAAGCAAAATTTTAAAGAATTATTAACATCCTTAAACAAAAGTATTAAAAATCATTTTATCAATATTGATGATGAAGGTAGTGAAGTTATTGAGCATTCAATATTAATGCTAACACATGCTTTATATCCTATGGTTAAACTAAATGAAAATCAAAGGCTAGCCATGGAAATAGTTGGTTTAAAAATAGTAGATAATGCTTTTTCATATACTTATAATTATCTAAAGTTTTTATTTTCTAAATTAGGAGAGTAGCTATGAAATTAAAAAAAACAATTAAATGGATTATATGTGGATTATTATTTTTATCTTTTTTTACTATAATGCTATTTGTGATAATAAAAAAGGATTTAGTTATTGATAATAATGTTTATAGCTTTATGAAAGCTAATATTATAAATGAAAATCTAACACCATTTGTAAAAGTATTAACGCAATTTTGTGGAGAAATAACAATTACTTGCTTTGCTATAGTTTTGTTTATAATCTTTATGTTTAAAAATAAAAAATTAGCACTTTTTATGGCTTTAAATATAATTTGCTCTGTGATTTTAAATAATGCTATAAAGTTTATTATTTTGCGTCCTCGACCACTTGAAGAAAATAGATTAATTCATGCAAGTGGCTATAGCTTTCCTTCAGGTCATGCCATGAATGGAATAGTTTTTTACGGTTTTTTAGTATATTTGCTTTATAAAATGATTAAAAATAAGCCTTTAAAATATAGTTTAATGATTTTAATAAATATAGTTGTATTTTTAGTTGGGTTAAGTCGAATATATTTAGGAGTACATTATACAAGTGATGTTATTGCTGGATATTTATTTGGCTTTGCTTATCTAATTATATCAATAAGCTTACTAAGAAAGTTCAATATAATCAAAGGAGAAATTAAAAATGAAGCAACAAATTAAAACTAAATCTGCAATTTTTCCAATGCCTGTTTTATTAATTGCAACTTATAATGATGATTCAAGCATAGATGTTATGAATGCTGCTTGGGGTATGATGATTGATGAAGAGCACATTGCCTTAAATTTATCATCATCACATAAAACTGTTAAAAATATTTTAAAAAGAAAAGCTTTTACAGTAAGTATTGCTACAAAAGAATATGTAAATGAAGCCGATTATTTTGGTATTGTATCAAATAATACTGTTTTAGATAAATTTGTAAAAAGTAAGCTAACAGCAACTAAATCAAATAATGTTGATGCACCTATAATTAACGAATTTAAGATAACTATGGAATGTGAATTTGTTGATTTTGATGAAAATAAATTTGGCGCTGGCGTTATTGGTAAAATTGTTAATGTCATAGCTAAAGATGATGTAATTACTAATGACAATGTTGATATTTCTAAATTAAATGCTATTGCTTATGATCCATTTACTAATGGCTATTATGTGGTTAATGAAAGAGTTGGTAATGCCTTTAAAGATGGCTTGAAAATTAAATAGTATGGAATATTTTACTACTTATGAATCAATAATTGGCCTAATTTATTTAACGAGTGATGGTACTTATTTAACTGGTTTGTTTTTTAATAAATCATATGATGCTTTAAAGCATAAAGAGCAGTTAATACAAAATAATTTAGAAATTTTTAATGAAACAAAGAAATGGCTAGATATTTATTTTACTGGAAAAGATCCAAACTTTGAAATAAAATATAAAATAAATAATTTAACATCTTTTAGAAAATTAGTTATCGATTGTATTAAAAAAATTCCTTATGGAAATGTTATAACATATAATGATATAGCAAAAAAAATAGCTAAAATAAAAGGTATTAAAAAAATGTCATCTCAAGCGGTTGGAAATGCTGTTGGCTTTAATCCTATATGTATAATTATTCCATGCCATAGAGTAATTGGTGCTAATAATAATTTAGTTGGCTATGGTGGTGGAATTAATAATAAAATAAAGCTTTTAGAAACAGAGCATATTGACACCAGTAAATTTAATATGCCAACAAAAGGAAATAAACTATGAATAGATGCAAATGGTGTAATTTAGCTAATAAAAAATATGTTGACTACCATGATTTTGAATGGGGTGTTTTAAACACAAATGATTCTTATTTATTTGAAATGTTAATTTTAGAATCATTTCAAGCAGGCCTTTCTTGGCAATGTGTTTTAAATAAAAGAGAAGCCTTTAAAAAAGCATATGATAGTTTTGATATTAATAAGGTTGTTTCATATGATGAAACTAAAATAAATGAATTAATTAAGAATAAGGATATTATTAGAAATAAATTAAAAATAACAGCTAGTATAAATAATGCTAAAATATTTAAAGAAATTTGTAATGAATATGGTTCATTTTATAATTATTTAAAAACATTTACAAATGGTAAAATTTATTATGAAACTAATTTAACAAAATCTCCTTTATCAGATAAAATATCACTTGATTTAGCAAAAAGGAAAATGAAGTTTGTTGGTAGTATAATTATTTATTCTTATCTTCAAGCAGTTGGAATTATTAATTCTCATGAAAAGGAATGTTTTTTATACAAAAAGTGTGATGGATAATAAACTCATCACATATTTTGTATTATTAAATACAAAATAACATAATTAGTCTAAAAAGTCGCAAATTTTCAAATAAAACGCCGTTTTTAAGTTTGAAACTGCGTTTTGTTTGAAAACGTGCATTTGGTATAGTTAAATTGCCCTCATCAAAAAAGAAAAAACATTTAATGCAAACAAAAAGAGGATGAAAAACCATTTTTATTTATAGGTTTTTAAACATCCCCTTTTTCCTTTTAATTATGCTGTTTTATAGATATGTAAAAATTCACAACTATCTTCATTATTAACAATTTCAATTTTTATATCATCTTTAACAAATACATTAGTTGAAGCTTCACTATATCCTAAAGCTAAAAGATATTCTTTATATTCATTTGAATATTCATAATCAATTACATTTAATGTAATGATAAAGTAGTAAGGCTCTTCTTCATAATTATAATAATAGCCATCAAATGTGTTTCCATCATTTTTTAATTTTTCGCTATATAAATAAGGAACCTTGTTAGCAAATTCTTCGCCATATGCTTTAATTAAAGCTAAAATAATAGTGTCAGACTCGTAATCATTCCAAGTTTTTAATGCATCTTGAGATGATGGATTAATTTTATCATCTAATGCTTTCTTTAAAGAGGCATCTAAAGTTTGCTCATCATAAGCAAATGTAATATTTTCAAGTCCACCAGTATAAGCACAATCTAAAGAAACAATTTTATCATTTTCAATAGTAAATTCAACAGATGATGGATCAATTGTTAATGGATTATCTACAAAGGCTAATGAATTACCAATGTTAATAATATCACCATAGCTTGTAAGTTTATTATCATTTAACTTTAAAACACTACTTGAAATATTAAAGCCAACTATTTCTTTCCATGATTTAGATGATGGATTTTTATTTATAGTAACATTGTTATTTTCATCAAAAGTAAATGAATAAATTTTCCCATCTTTTTCATAATATCCTTCTGCTAAGCGTTCAAAAGATGCTGTTTCATCACCATTAATAACTAAATATTTTTTTAAATAGAAACCATTACCTTTAGTATATTCAATCTTTCTAGTTCCTTCCCAAGCTGTATCAGTTTGTGTGACTTTAAATATAGAATTATCTTGATTCAAATGAGAAAGAATATTATTTATTTGCACGTCATTTTCTGATGGCGTTTTTTGAATTATATTTTCAATATTATTTGGGGTATCTAAAACTTTAGTATTAATCCATCTATAAAAATATTTTCCAGTAGTTCTATCTTGTAAAATGCCAGTGAAAAAGTCCAATTGAACTATTTTACCATTTTCTTCAATGGCTTTAATATCTTGAACCTTCCATTCATAGATTTGTGAATCTTGAGTAATTGAATAAGCAATGTTTGAGGCATTATCACCAAGATAAGAATAGTATGTATCATCATTAGATAATTTGGCAAATTTATCTAATTCAAAGCCATCTTTATTGATAAAGCCAAAATCTTGATATTTTTTTGTTGTTTTTTGTTTTACAATACTATTTGTTCCATCAACACCTACAATGTTTAATGTTTCTTTATCATCTTCCACTTCAAATGTATAAGAATTTGAAACATTATCAGTTGTTGTATCAACTATACGGACATAATTATTTGATATATCTAAATTAGTTGTTTTTATTTGGTATGCAGCATTATCATCTAATATAAAATCATATATTGCAGATACATATGAAACATTTTTAAATAAATTTTCTCCTTTACCATTTAAAGTAGCTGTTGGCATTTTATAGCTTTTAATAAAGTTATCAACGATAGTTAAAGATGATGTGCCAATATTATTAATTGTTATTTCACCGGCATCAGGACAATAAAATTCGCCAGTTGTTTGATTTAAAGCCATAAGCTTTACTATTAAATCATCATATTCATTAAGGCTTAGTTCAAGATGATCTATTCCTGAAAAATCAAGTTGGTTTGTAAAAACTTCTACAATACTTGAATCATATATTTCATATTTTCCATCACTTTCTTCAATATCATTTTCTAAAACATTTAAATCTTTTAAAAAATTATATTTTTTTAATTCAGTTTGCCCTTGAAGTGTATATTCTTCATTAAAAGATTGGCCTTTTAAAACAAACTTAGAATCAATGATTCTAAAATCATACGCATATTTAGTTGTTGCTGAAATAGTATTAAGTAATAATGAACCAGTATTTAAATAACCAATATAGAAATACTCATCCGTAATTACATCCTCATATAATTCTTTATTAATCGTATAAGAAAGCGTATAGCTTTGTGTTTTTAAATCTTTTAATAGCTTTAATATTGTTTGCTTTGAAGCATTAGTTTCACTTGATGAAGTAAGTTCAGATGATGATGTTTGGCTAGAACTTTCCTCAATTGATGAAGAAGATTCTTGAGAAGTAGAACTATCTGTTTGAGAGTTATCTTGAACACCACATGAAGCAAGACTAATTGTTAAAGATGAAACAAATAATGTTGATAATAGAAATATTCCTTTTTTCATGTTATACCTCCTAAAAATATACACCTAATTTTAGCAAAATAAAAAAACATATTCAATGGGAAAAAAATATTCTTATAATATGTTTTGTTTTATTCAATAAATGTTTTATAGAATGATGAATTTAAATAATATTATATAAATTTTTAAGGAAAAATGTAATATAAAAATAAGTAAACTAATAATCTTTTAATTCATATTTTAAAGTATCTTTATCAACTTTTAATACTGTGTATGGTTCCATTTCTGAAAGTTCTCTATTTGAAAAATTTCCTTTTGGGTCACCGACAAAAAATTCACTTTTAGCATGATATGATGATGTCCATGTTTTCCCACACCATTTTGGCCCCTCAATTAAAATAGCACCAAATATTCTTAAATTTTTTTCTATTATTGAATCAATAATTCTAGGCTTATAATTTGATTTGTTAGCAATTTTTTCCATATAGTACTATTCTCCTTGTTAATTATATAAACATTATATCAAACTGACCAATATTTCTTAATATAACTGACCAATATTTCTTAATATAACTGACCAATTGTAAATGCTAAACTGAAAATGTCATAAAACGCCAAACTCAAAATGTCGTTTTTTGGAACATTCCACTATAATTA
>CAKPXF010000011.1 GCA_934201705.1 uncultured Bacilli bacterium
GATTTATCTTATATTAAATAATATTTACTGTCTACTTTTACCCCTTTCACTGTCTACTTTATTAATAGCACAACAAAGTACATTATAAAAAACGGGGGGATAATATTTTATGAAAGATAGCAAATTTTTTGCCTTACCATTTATTAGTGCTATGCTAATGGGATTATTATCATGTAATACAAATTCCACTTCTAATACGCAAAGGCCATTGACATTAGATTTTTCTTTAGATGAAAAAATATCTTTATCATGGCTTGTTGGTACACAACAAAGTGAATCGTTATCAAATTCACCATTAGTTAGTGCTATCGAAAAAAAATTTAATGTTAAATTTACGATTACTGAAAAGAGTACTGCTGACTACCAAAGTTATAAAAATAATAAGATTGCTAGTGGAAATTTTCCTGACATTGTTTCAAATTTAACTTCGGCTGAAGTTAAAGGCTATGGAAGTGCTAGATTTGTTGAATTAAGCCAATATTTAGATTATCTTCCAAATTATAAAGAAAAAGTGAACATTGCAATTAATGAAGATTTTAACAACTATGGATATTTGTTTGATATGGATGGAAAAATGTATGGTGTTAATCATTATTCATACAATCCAACACCAATCTGGGATTTTTCTTATAATAAAACTAAATTTGATGCAGCAATGAAAAAAGCTAATGTTTCTTCTTTAACTACATGGGATAACATTGAAAAATGTTTAAAGGTTATTAAAGAGGAAAATACTAACGCATATCCAATAGAGTTTACAAAAATTAATAATGTTGGTATTAAAAAGCCATTACAATTATTTGTTGAAAGCTTTACTGGCGGAAAAGCTACAACAATGAACCATTTAGCCTTTGATGAAGCACAAGGAAAATTTGTCTTAAGCCTTGATGTTGCAGGCTATAAGGAAGCAATTTTATATTTTAATAAATTATATAGTTTAGGATACGTTGATCCAGATTATTTAAATAACGATTTAGAAACAACAATAAATAGATTAGCAACTACTGCTGCATTTGGTGCTGGCTATGTTGGCGGTTATGTTGGAAATACTAATATTTATCGTAATAGCTTAGGCGATTATGAGCCTTTAGATATTCCTATTTCTACTGGTCAAAATAAGACATACGGAAGAATGGTAACAGCATTTGATGAGGTTTCTACAGGAATTAATATAAAAAAGGTTGGAAATGATGCTAAAAAATTAGGCCGAGTATTATTAATCCTTGATTATTTGTATTCTGATGAGTTTTTAGAACTACAATGGTATAATGATGATGTTACAAATAAGCCAACAGTTGGCGATAGAAGTACATATACTTTTAAAGATATTATCTTTGATAGAAATAGTGAAATTAACTATAGAGATATTTACTATCCATGGTCATTTTTAGCTAATTTCCAAGATTTAAATAATGAAATACTTGAAGACTCAAATCCATATATAGAATATAAAGAAAAACATCTTGTAAAAAATGCTAAGCAATATTATAGTTCTATTCCTAATGTTTGGTTTTCATCAAAAAATCAAGACACAATAAGCAAAGCAATAGCAAGAATTGAAGATATATTTGGAGCAAGATTAGCAGCCTTTGTTTCAGGAGGATATCCATTTAGTGATGATGATTGGAATGCTTTTGTTTCTGATGTAAAATCATCTGGTGGTACGACAATTGTAAAACTATATAATGATGCTTATAGTGCATATGTTTCAAAGAAAAACGAAGTTGAGGGTAGCAAATAATGAAAAATAAATTATTATTGGCATTACTTTCAATTTCATTACTATTTGGAAATGAAAATTATATAAAAGTAAATGCAAGCTCTAGTATTGATGTAATAAATGAAGAAATAATTTCTAATAATAATGAGCAAGTAAACCTACTTGCAGATGATTCTTTATTAGAATATTATAATGCATCATATAATAATGAATCATCTTCAATTATTTTTGATGGTGAATCAATTCCAAGTGTTTATACAACTAATAATGCAATCGATGGCGATAGCAATATATCTATTGACTTTAAAATGATTTCTGGTAATCAACCAATATGGTCGTTTATTGTATCATTTTATGACACATCAGTAGGAACAGCTCCTTGGGCAAAAAAAGATGCTAATAGTAAGGAAACTTATTATTTACAATTTGGACCAGATGACATATTACTTAATAAGGTAACTACAACTTGTGAAATAAAAAATCTTCAAAAAATTAGCATAAATGATACAGCTAATTTTTATCAATCAGCCCATTCTTTAAAAATATATACAAAAAAGATTGAAGAATCATTAAAGATACAAGCCTTACTTGATGATGAATTGTTTATAAGTACATTAGATGATAATCCTATAAAGCAAGAAGGTGGAATTTCAATTTTTACACATGGAAAATCAACAAGTGGTGAAACATCAAAATATGAAATAACGAGTTTTAAGGCTAATTTAAAAAAAACATCATCAAACTATCAATTAGTAGCTGTTGATGACACTTTATTAAATGTTGAAGGTAATTTAGTTGATATTATTGAAAATAGACATGCGTATGTAGTTGGAACATATACAAAATATGAAGAAAGAGAAAAATCAATAGTATTTCAAGATATGGCAACACCATCTCTTTATTCAACACCGGATGCTAAAACTTTAGACACACATATAGAATTTGATTATAAATTAAAGGAAGGGAGCTTAAAGAATTGGCAAGCAATGGTCTTCTTTAGAGATCAAAATCCTGGAGTCGCTGCGTGGGCAAGAAATTCTATGTCAGCAAATTCAGAGTCATACTTACTTCAGATATATCCTGAATATATTGATGTTGCTTATGTAGATAAAAGCTTAAATAATGCTACTGTTGATGGCTTTAGTGGCTTTAAAAATACATCATTTGATAAGTCATTTTGGAATGAAAAGCATCATTTTGAAATATATGCAAAAGATATTGATAACAAAGTGAAAATTCAAGTTCTAATTGATGATGTTTTAGTAATATCGGCATACGATGATAATAATAGAATAACAGCAAAAGGTGGATTTACTATGTTTACTCATGGAAGAAATGAAGCAGACAAGCAATATTCAAAATTTGCAATTTCAAATTTAATGATTAATTTTCCAGAGGTACATGCTTTTGGTGAAGGCCTAACTGAATATGATTTTAAGGATTTTGTAAGTGATCCTAACAATATTCAAGGAAGCTGTAGAGATACTGGAGCAAAATCATATATCGGACCTAATTATTTTGAAATGGATAAGCCAGAAATAAGAGGAGCATATTTTGAAAATGAGGTTCTAGATGATTTTATTTTGAATTACAAATTAAAAACCACTTGGTTAGCAAGTAAGGAATGGTGTTCAATTTTAACATTTAGAAATGAAACTCCAAACAAATTACCTTGGGATACTGGAAGAGGTAGATGCTATGGTATTATGCAAGGATATAATGTTTATGATGAAACAACTAATATTATTATTTGGAAATATTCTATTTCTGAAAATGGAAGGCCAATTACTGAACAGTTATGTACAGTTACTGGATTAAATGATAATGAAAAAGAGTGTACATATAGATTAATTTGTAAAACCGTTGATGAAGGTGTAAGGATTGTTTTATATCGAGATGGAGAGATATTTATTGATTGTGTAGATAGTAATAATCCAATAACAAATGCTGGAAAAATTTCACTTGTTGCAGGCTCTGGAACAACAGTTTTAATTAGTGGAATAAATGAAGGAATAGATAGACTTGTAATAACAATTGGTGGGAAAACTGGTACTACTGGTAATTCAAATTATGATCCAATAGAAAGAATTCCATATGAATATGATATTATAAAAAATTTAACTAAAATAAATGAATTAGATGGCAAAAATGGTTGCAGTGGAAATATTAATAACATTACAGCAATTATATGTAGTTTAATAGCATTATTAATATTAAAAAGGAGAATATTGAAATGAAAAAAATGACCTTATTGTTTTTATTTCCTTTATCTATGATACCAATTACTGGTTGTAATTCTAAGAGTAATGTTGAAATAAACATAACTGGAAATCCATCAATGATTTTTAAAAACGATGATTATTATGTTTTGGATAATGACTTTATCCAAGTTAAAGTGAAAAAAGAAACAGGATACATTGAGACAATTTACAATAAATTAACAAAAGTATCACATAAGAATAGTACAAGTGGTGCTTGGCCATTTATGATTGAGGTTGGCGAGGATAGAAACGAGTCATCAATTAATAATAATACTAATAATAAGGTATCATCAGTTTCAGTAGTATCAGATGGTAATAGAGATATTTTATTATTAACATATGATGAATTATTATTGGATGGAAATAATAAAGAAAAAACTGGTATAAAAGCAGTATCTCATATTTCTATCGGTAAAGATGATGAATACATTAAATTGTCGGTTGACTTAGATTTAACTAATTCAAGCGAAGGCATTACAAGATTATCATTTACTAATGGTGGTGATTTAGTAAGTGGTTGTGAAAATGAAAGATTAACTGCTCCAACTTGGGGTGGAGGCTCTTATTGGAATAGCCCGGCTGATAATAAGTTTTTTAATAATGGTGTAACTATCGGTTATCCAGGCTTAAATACAATGTCACTTGAATGTGGTTGGATGGATATTCATGGAAGTGATAGTGGTATAGGCATAGCTTTAATTGATAAATCAGAAATGTATAGTGAATTTGACATTAGCTCAAACTCACAAATTGGAATGGAAATATCTCCAACTTTATTTAGGCCATCATTAATGAATCTTGATGAATTTGAACTTGAAAAAGGGGCAATTTTTAATTCAGATGAGGTTATTGTTGCTGCTCATTCTGGCGATTGGCATAAAATGGCTGATATTTATAGAAAAGAATATCAAGAGGCTTTTACAAATGAAGATGGTACAAAGGATTATTTAACAGAAGAAGATATTAAGAAGACAAAGTTAAATAATTATACATCAATGATTAGAGCATTTTGTGGCTTAGATGGCGAACTTGTTAGTACATTTGATGAAATGAAAAAGACATATGATGAATTTCTTACAAGTACTAATGTAGATCCATCAACTGTATTATTTTGGCTAGCTGGTCAAAATCCTCAAGGATATGCTTTTGATGTACCATTTATGACACCAACATATGCTTTAAGTGGTGGAGATGAAGGATTAAGGGATTTAGCAAATCATCTTCATAAAAATAAATCTGGTTTATTTGTCTATGAGCATCCATTTGCAGTAGACCCAAATCAGCCTATTATCAATTCGGTTTTAGATATTATTACTTCTGGAGGAAAGGATAATCCTCAGCATACTGAAAGATGGAATCTATGTACGCATTATTCGGTATGTACTTATAATAAAACAATGTCTAATATTTGGGAAAAGCAGGTTCTTCCACCAATTGTTGAACTTGGTACAGATGGCTTACAATTTGACCAAGCTTCTTTAACTCAAATAATTTGTGATAGAGAAGGTCATTATCATACATTAAGCGCTTGTGATAGGTTATCTTCAGCAATTAAAGGAACTGTAAATGTTTCAAAAATGTGTTTAAGCGCTTTACCTGAAGGTGGATTTTTAATGTCAGAAGGATTTAATGATTTATCAGCAAGATACACGGCAAGTGGTTCGAATGCTTGGTTTAATACTGCCTCATTATTATGGGGAGCTACTGATTATGAATTTGGATGTACGCAATATACTCATCCACAATATAGATATGTAACATGTGGAAGTGTAACATATTCAAAAACTAATTCATTAAGCGTCGGAACTATTTTAGGAGCAGTACTTGGAACAATTTCACAGCCTATGGATGCTTCGACTTTAGCAAAAAACAATTATATAAAATTTAAGCAAGAAATGATAGAAGTCAACGCTCCTGGCTATCCATATGGCTATAAGGATATGGTAGGTTTAACATTATCTGATGATTCAATAATTGCTCGTGTATTTACAGATGGTGAAAAGATTACACTAACTTATACAACATTTTATGGCTCAAGAGAAAGTAAAGCCACAATTGATTTAGAAAAGCTAGGCTTTAAGGGAAAGGGTAGTGTTACAGTTACTATTCCACAAATTGCAAATGATAATGTTGGTTATATAATAATTGATCCAAATAGTAATAAATAACTAGGAGGTGTTCTAGGTGGTAAATAATAATTTATCAATCGCTAATCAAGAATTGTTAAAAAAAAGTAAAAGAAAAACTTTACTTAAAAACTTAAAAAGAGGCATACCATTTTATTTGATGCTTTTATTACCAATGATTTGGTATGTCATCTTTTGTTATATTCCTATGGGAGGCTTAATTATTGCTTTTAAAGATTATAATCTAGCCGATGGTTTCTTTAAAAGCCCTTGGCATCCAGAAGGAGTATTTTATAATTTTAAATATTTTTTAACTTATCCTTATTTCTGGAAGGTGTTCAAAAACACAATAATTTTAGGAACAGTAAACACATTAATTTGCTTTCCAGCTCCAATTCTTTTAGCTTTATTCTTTAATGAATTGAAGCAAGGGCCGTTTAAAAAAATGGTTCAAACCATTTCATATTTACCTTATTTTGTTTCAACAATTGCTCTACTTGCTATTGTAATGGTTATGTTTGCTAATGATGGCTTAGTAAATTATATTATTAGAAAATATGGTGGAGATGGAAAGGTATTTCTATCCGACCCTAAAAGTATATTACCAATTTATGTATTGTTGAATTTATGGAGAAGCTTAGGCTGGGGAACAATTATTTACACTTCAGCAATGAGCAACATTTCTCCAGAAATTTATGAAGCAGCCGATATTGATGGAGCTGGTAGATTTACAAAAATATTTAAAATAACTCTTCCAATGATTTTACCAACAATTATAATTATGTTTATTTTAGCTGCTCCAGGATTAATCACAGCAGATTTTGAAACTTTATTCTTACTTGGAAATGAAGCAACTTCTTCAACAGCTGATGTTATTAGTACATGGCTATATCGTTTAAGCTTTAATGCTATAGGTTTACCTGATTATTCATTATCAACAGCAGTTGGCTTATTCCAATCAGTATTAAATTTAATTGTAGTGCTAATTGTTAATACTATTGCAAATAAGGTTTCAAAGGTTGGATTGTTTTAAATAAGGAGGTAGGTATCGTGGAAAAATGTAATAGCTTTTTAAGAAAAAAGCATAAAAGAAAAATAACAACATTCGATGTGGTTATTATTATTGTAATGGTACTTCTATCTTTTATAATGATTTATCCATTTTGGTATATGTTTGCAATTTCTATTTCGCATACCAAATATGTTTCATCAGTAATTTTACTTCCTAAAAAAGCAAGTTTTGATGTTTATAGATACATTTTTAGTATGCCAAAAGTATATATGGGTTATCTTAATTCATTGCTTTATTCATTCTTAGGTCTTGCAATAAGTATGATACTTACTATTTTAGGAGCATATGGATTAGCGCAAAAATGGCTTCCTGGCAATAGATTTTTATCAATATTTGTATTAATTACTATGTATTTTAGTGGAGGTTTAATTCCAACATATTTATTAATTAATAAATTAAATATGATAAATACAATTTGGGCAATGGTTATACCTGGAGCTATTTCAACATATAACTTAATTATTACAAGAACATATTTTATTAATAGTATTCCAAAGGAAATTGTCGAATCAGCTAAAATTGATGGTGCTAATGATCTTCAAGTATTATTTAAAATATATTTACCATTATCAACGCCAATTTTAGCGACAGTATCATTATTTTATTTTGTTGCTAGCTGGAATTCATGGTTTAATGCTTATATGTTTTTAGACAATGAGTCAATGTATCCAATTCAATTAGTTTTAAGAGAAGCTCTTCAAGGTGGCGGGCTTGAAACAGGATTAGATCCTGGCCAAATAGCTCTTATTAGTGAAAGAACTTCTCCAAAGTCGTTAAATTATGCACTAACTGTTGCTGTTGTAGCTCCAATAATTGTAATGTTTCCTTTCTTTCAAAAGTTTTTTGTAAAGGGAGTAATTGCAGGATCTATAAAGGGTTAAATAAGCAATAGTACAAATATATTTTTCATAAAATGAAAGGAGAAAAAAATGAAAAATAAAATTAAAAAGTTAATAAATTTATCAGCTTTTGTTTTTCTTGCATCATTATCAGGCTTTGTTGTTAAAAAAGCAAATTCTTCAAATGAAATTGTTAAAGTTAATGCTTTTGACAAACAAGTATCCAATACTATTGATTTAATAAGTGAAGGCTTAATAGTTACAAGAAATGCTAGCCAAGTTGCTAACAAGGTATGCTTAAACAGTAGTAATGATATTAGCTTTGTTGCTTCTAAAATACCTTTAAATGATGTAAAATCAATTACAGTTAAAGCAAGCTTTAATTATAATGATGTAACTGGGTGGGTTATTCATACAAATTTTGGTACCTCAAAACCATTAGTACCAGTTTGGGATGGAACATGGAAAGAAAATAATCCAGGCTTTAATTTTGAACAATATCAAAATAACGTTGTAAAATATAGCGAAGGGAATTTTTTAGAACTTGGCAATATCAATGATAATAATGTTCATGAATTAAAATATGAATTCAATGATATTACAGTAACAGCTTTTGTTGATGATAATAAAATTGGAGAAAGTATTATTCCATCTGCAATTCCTAATGGCTATTTCAATATGTATACTCAATCAAAGGTTAATATTGAGGTTTATGAAATAACTGTTGAAACATTACAAACAGAAAGAGTTAGTAAGCTATTAAGTAGTGGCTTGTATCAAGTTAATGATAATGTTACTATTACAGAAAACAAAAGTAAATCATTAGGTGGAGCTTCAAGTATTGGTATTTTATCATCTTCAATTCCACTTAAAGGAATTGATTCTGTTTCATATAAAGGAAAATTTATAAATATAACATCGCCTGCAGATTGGGCTGTTAGATATTCATTTGGTTTAACTACTCCAAACCTTCCAGTTTGGGAATGGAATTCATTAAATCCTAATGGTTTTGAAATGATTCAATTTAGTAATAATGTTATGAATACTAACGGCTATTGCTTTGAAACTAAAGATTTAACCGATGGTGAGCAGCATATTGTTGAATTTAAGTTTTTAAATAATGAAATACAAACATATATTGATGGCTTGCTAATGGGAAGTAGTACAAACAATTATGCTACTGATGGTTATCTTCAAGTATATACAAATGCTGGCTTTGATTTCGAAGTTGCGGAAATAACTGTCGAAAGTGATTTAGAATCATATGTTTTAAATGGAAATGAAGATGTTAATGCTTCATGTCAATTCAATAAAGCAAAATATTCATTAATTTCAAATGGTAACGATAATTTTATTACCAAAACTTCATATAAAGCTGTTGAAGCAATTAGCTTTGATATGGATTTATCTTATGATGCTTCAATTACTGATTGGCGTGCTCTTATTACTTTTGAAGATAATATGCCAGGACGTTGGTTTGATGGAAATGAAGATTTTGGATATAAGCTATGGTTTTATCCTAATAATATTGCTTTATTCAAACGTGAAATAAATCCGGAAAATAACGGAACATTTTTAAAAAATAGTGAATATGTATATGAAGGTGGGGCCGAAGCTTTCTTTGCCAAACCACACCATTATTCTATAGATTTTGTTAGTAAAGATAATAGTAAATTTGTTTTATTATACATCGATGGTAAATTAGTAATGAATGCTGAAGATTATTATGGAAACTCATTTGCTAATAAAGATGGAACTTTTGGTGTTATTAAAAAAGACAGTCAAGATAATAAAGTGATTATTAGTAATATTACTTTTACAAGATATTTAGCACCTTCAACTGGATCAATTAAAGTTGCTGATGTTTATGAAAATACAGCAATAAATCCAATAATTAATAATGAAGAAGGATTAGATTATAAAATTTTATATAAAAATGTTAATGCAGATGATACAGCATATAGTGAAAATATTCCAAATAAAGTTGGAAAATATGTTGCTAAAATTATTTTTGAAGGAAATAGAAATTATAAAGGATCAACAAATACTACTACATTTGAGATTAAAAGTAATTCTTCATCAATTACTTATGAAGGAAAATCTTTAAATAATGGAATGGTAAATGAAAAGTATGAAGAAAGTGCTGCAACTGCAACTGATTCAAATGAAGGAAATATTACTTATTCGTTAGCTACTTATTCAACATTACCAGAAGGTTTAACACTTTCAAATGATGGCAAAATCAGTGGAATTCCTACTAAAGGTGGTAGTTTTACATTTGATGTTGTGGCATCAACAAACAATTCAAATAAATCTGCAACATTCACTTTAATAATCGATAAAGCTTTAGGTACATGTAGTATTAGTCAAGCAAATTTAAAATATGGCGAACAAGTGGTACCACAAGTTTCTTCAACTACAAATGAAATTGTTAAAGAGATTGTATATAAATTAAAGGATGAAGCTGATAGTGCTTATACTAATACTTTACCAAGAAGAGTTGGAACATACATGGCTAAAGTTACATATTTAGCGACTGATTCATATGAGGAATGTTCAAATACAGTTGAATTTAAAATAGAAAAAGAATCAGTAAATGTTGATGATGGCTATGTAAGTTTATTTGATAAAAACTTAATTGGTACTAATAATGTTTCTTATAATGATGGCATTGTTGAGCTACAAAGCTCACTTGGAGTTTTAGCATCAGCTATTTCGCTTGAGGAAGTAAAATCTATTAAAATTGTTTTAAGCAGTACATTTGCTTCAAATATAGGTTGGAACACACATATTGCTTTAGGAAGAAGTAAGCCATTAATACATTTATGGGAACCAAATCCAGATGGAATATTCTTCTGTATTGAAGAAAATAACGCTTATATAGCTGAAGTTGGTGTTCAAAATTTACCTAGTGATTATTATAATGGTAAACGTCATACATGGCAATTTGATGCTATTTCCAACAATGGTATTAGAGTTTTACTTGATGGAGAATTATTCTTTGAAGGCACATTATTAAATAATACTAGTTTAAATGGTTATTTATCAATTTATGCAAAAGATTCAACAATAGCTCAAACAATTGTAAGTGATATTCAAGTAAAAACTGATGTTGTAACAAATGATTTATTAACTAGCGATTTTGTAGCTGATAATGGTGGAAAGATTAATAATGATTCAATAATTCTTGAAGGCGATTCTTTAGCAAGAACATATTCATTAAATAAGCATAATAATGTAAGAGGTTTTGATTTTAATGCTAATATTGAGTGTGATGGCACACCTGATTGGTTAATACATGTTATTGTAAAAGACAAAGCACCAGGACGTCCTCTTTGGGAAAGAAAAATAGAAGATGAAGGCTATGTTTTACAATTTAAGACAAATCAAATATTTATTAGTAGATGGTTTGATGGTAATTTAGGTAATAGTACCTTAGATAATTGCACTTATTTTTTACCAGAGGGCTTTTATAGTATAGCTCATAATTATTCAATTAGATTTGATAATAGTGGTGACAATGTTTTAATAACATTATTAATAGATAATGTTCCAGTTATTTTTGCAAAGGATATTCAAACACCACTAGCTGATGAAAATAATACGTACTTTAGTATTTTCAAGAAAGATACAGCAGCAGTTAAGGTTACTATTAATGATATGAAGGTAACAACAAATAGTAATTATAGTATTGAAAAAATCGAAGGTGATTGTGACGTTAGTATGGGAATTGTTGATTTATCTTCAACAATATCACCAACTATTGAATCAGCAAATTATTCATCATATTTAGTTGAATATAAAAAGCAAAATGCAGATAATTCTACATATTCAACAACTGTTCCAACAACAGTTGGTGATTACGTTTTAAGAGTTACTTTCATGGAAAATAGAAATTATGCAAAGGTAGTAAAATATGTTGAATTTAAATTACTTGAATCAACATTAACCTATGAATCATCATCAATTATAAATGGGAAAGTTGATGAAATGTATGTTGCAGCAGTTAATAGAGCTCAAGATTTATTAGGTGGAACTATAACTTATGAGCTTGCAGATAATGAAAAACTACCAGAGGGCTTATCTTTAGATAAAAATGGAGCTATTACAGGAACACCATTACATGCAGGAACATATACGTTTACTATAGTTGCTAAAGCAAATGAAAAATCAGCAAGTGCTACATTTACTTTAGTTATAGATAAAGCAGATGGAAACGGAACTATTGAAATAGAAGATATAAAAGAAGGAGAAGAATTAAATTTAAGCATTAATTCAACTACTAATAAGGATGTTGTTGTTGAATACAAAAAACAAAATGCCGATGATTCTACATATTCAACAACTATTCCAACAGAAGCTGGAGAATACGTTGTTAGAGTAACATTTAAAGATTCTTCTGATTATAATGGATTTATTTTAACAAAAACATTTACTATTAATGAAAATAAACAAAATAAAGGATGTAAAGGTCAAGCAATGCCAACAATTTTAGCAACGCTAGGATTACTTGGAGTATTTATGAAAAAAAGAAGAGAATAATTGGTTAAACAAAAGAAAGGAACTTATCCTATGAAGATACAAATTAAATATTTTTCTGGAACACATTGGGACAGAGAATGGTATCAAACTTATCAAGGATTTAGATTTGAATTAGTTGATGTTATTGATGAATTAATTGATGTGCTTGAAAAAGACAAGGAATATAAGGTGTTTCATTTAGATGGCCAAACCATAGTATTAGATGATTATCTTGAAATTAAGCCTTATAAAAAGGAAAGATTACTTAAATTAATTAAGGATGGTAGGATACTTATTGGCCCTTGGTATACAATGCCAGATGAGCAAATAGTTAATGGTGAATCAATTATTAGAAATCTAATTGTTGGTCATCAAAAAGCTAAGCAATATGGTACAACAGCTTGGAAATGTGGCTACATTTGTGATATTTTTGGCCATATTGCTCAAATGCCTCAAATTTTTAATGGCTTTAATATAAACACATGCGTTTTAGGACGTGGAACAGTTCAAGAAGAAACTGGAACGACATTTATTTGGAATTCTTCACCTAATAATAGTGTTTTAGTTTATAAAATTCCTGAATATTATGGCTATGGTTCATTTGCAGCTGAGGTTGTAGGCGAAAGATCAGCAAATAATGAACTTGATCCAAATTCGAAGGAATTTGAAGAAAAATGTCGTGCATATATTGATAGAGAAATTAAAAGAGCATCATGCCCAGTTATTGTATTATTTGATGCAATGGATCATGAAAGCCCACATCCTCAAATTCCTCATTATATAAAAAAAATAAAAGAGTTTTATCCAGAATGTGATGTTGAAATATGTGATTTAAATAAAGCCTTTAAAGAACTTGAAAAGTATAAAGATTCATTTAAAAAAATAACAGGTGAATTATTAAGACCAGCTAAAATTATTGCTCCATTTCAGCATTTACTTGAACACACTTTATCAAGTAGATATGATGTAAAATATAGAAATGCAAAATGTGAAGCCTTACTGTTTGCCATTGAATCATTAATGGTTTATAACGATGTTAATAAACTCGGTATTTCTGGTAATTATTTAAAGGTATTATGGGAATTATTATTAGCTAATCATGCTCATGATAGTATTTGTGGCTATAGTAGGGATAGAATTCATAGTGAAATGCATTATCGTTTTTCACAAATTGAAAGTTTTTATGAATCATTAAGCGATCATATTGTTAGAAGAATAAATAATGGCTTTAGTGTTATTAAAGAAGGAACATCTAATTTTTCAATATTTAATCCGCTTCCATATGAAGTTACAAAATATATTAAAATACAATTACCATTTGAAAAAGGCTATCCTTTCTATGTTGAACCATTTGGTTATGAAAATATTTTAGCATTTGAATTATATGATAAAAATCATAATAAATTAGAATATGATTATTTAGAATTATTAAACAATGTTAAGGTTAGAACTATTAAGGAGCAAATGCTTGATTGTTCTTTAGTAACAATTGGTGTAAAGGTTACATTAAACCCATTTGGGTTTACATCTTTTGAAATAGCTAGCTCTTCAATGCCAACAAGACAGTTAAATTCATTTATTTTAGATGGTGAAACAACAATGGATAATGGATTAATAAGAGTTTCATTTAATTTAGATGGTACATATAATGTTTTTGATTATAAAACTAACGAAGTATATAAATGTGGCTTAATAATCGATGATAGTGAAATTGGTGATGGTTGGAATTCTTCAAGAGTACTAAAGGATAATAAAGTTGTTTCATCAACTTGTGATTTTGAAATTATAAATGATGGTCCAGTAAGCTGTACAATTAGATGTAATAGGCATATTAAGGTACCTACTTGTGTTAATACATTTGCAAGTAAAATAGTAAGATCAAATGAGTATAAAAGTTTAGAACTAACTCAAGATATTACAATAGTTAAAGGTAGCAACAAGGTATTAATAAATATGCAACTTGATAATAATGTATTAGACCATAGATTAAGATACGGATTTAATAGTAACGTAACAAGTAATTACCATGTAAGTCAAGCATTTACATTTGTCGATAGAAAATGTGGAATTGATAAAAATACATTATCATGGAAAGAAGTAGATAGCTTAGAGAAATCAACATCAGGTATTGTATATAAGGAAGAAAATAATAAAGGACTTATTATTTATAACAGATATGGTGTAAAAGAGGTTTCAGGATTAGATAATCAAGATGGTTCAATTTACTTTACGCTTATTAGGTGCTTTAATAAAACACATACAAGCCTTGGAGAAGAAGGTGGAGAATTACAAGGAAAGCATAATTATGAGTTTGCACTTGAACCAATTTCTTCAAAAATTGATGAGTTAAGACTACAAAAGGATTTAGATACATATAGATCAAATGAGATATGCTTTGTTTCAAAGAATACAAAATATGATACTTCATTAATAAATATAGAATCATCTTGCATTTCATGCTTAAAGCCAACTGAAAATAAAGACGGAATAGCAATTAGATTGTATAATCCTTCAAATAAAGCTGTAAATGTAAAGATAAAAATTAATTTTGCTTATAAATTATTAATTGAAACTGATATGCTTGAAAATAAAATAAATGATATCAATAATGAATTTTGCTTAAAGGCAAATGAAATAAAAACTCTTGTAATTAAATAAAAAGGGAGGTAAAAGAAATGTATAATGATACTACAAATTTAAGATTAACGCCGTATTCTTCTATCCAAAATGCTGTAGCTATGCCCGACAAGATTTATCCAGTTTTCATCGGCTCTGGAAAACTAGTAATGGGGCTTGACGTTACAGGCTTACAAGGTGCTAATAATATTGAACAATATTATTATAATGAAAAACCATGTCAAGATTTATATGTAGTTGGCAATGGTATGATAAGTAATGCAATTCATGAAAATAATACCCATCCATATGGCTATTTATCATATCAAATAGAATTTAATGGGAAGGTATTTGATTCACTTGCTTTATTAAAGCATGGCACAATGTTTTCACGTCATAATGATATTAAAAAAGGAAAAGTAGTGACAACATTTTTACTTGACAATAAACTATTTGTTGAAATAACAACCATAATATTAAAAAATACCAAAAAGATACTATTAAGATATAGATTTAAAAGTTATTGTCAATTTACTGTAGAAAACAACGATATTTATGATGTTAAGCTAACAGTTAACTTTAATTTAAAGAAAAGAAATGACGAATTATTATATGATGAAATATCTGGAAACAATCCATTAAATGTCACTGTAAATGGCTATGAAAAATATAAGTATTCTTTAGCTGTAATTGGTGGAGAAGCATCATTTAAAAATAACTCATTATCAACAACATATAAGCTAAAGGCTGCAAAAAATTGGACTAATTTATATGATGTTGTTTACTCATTTGATAATGATAATTCATTTGATATTGAAGAAAGAGTAAATCAGCATTATCAAATGTGGGATGATTATTATAATAAATGTGCTAAAATGAATTCTAAAAATGTCGAAGAGGAATTTATTTATAATAATAGCTTATATATGTTTGAATATGCTTTTGAAATAGAAAAATATGGTATTGATATTGGACATCCATTTTATTTTGTATGGTGCTGGAACCAATGTGTATTTTGGGATATGCATTATATTGTTGATGCAATGTTAGATTCTAATAATACTTCTGCTGCAAGAGATTCTTTGAAATTTTTGCTAAAGCACATGAGAAAGGAAGGAAAGCCATTTCCTTGGATGTTTATTTATGATGGGCATACATTTTTAGATGAAAAAAGAGATATTGCACCTCTTGTAATAGCAGCTCACGCAATGAGTGCTATTAAATATTATGAAACAACATTAAATAAAGAAGAATTAGAGGATTTATGCTATCCAATTATAAGTAGATGTGCAAATTTTGCAGTTGAAGTAATGTTTACTAAAAATGAATTTGGCAAATATATTATTTCTCTTCCAGTTTCAAACGATGTTGTTGAAGAAGAAGGTAGCGAAATTAATCAAACCTTTACAACAGTATGGTTTTTAACAATTATTGCTAAAGCAATTGAATATGCTAAAGTTTTAAATAAGCCATACAATCCAATCTTTGATGAAATAATTAATAATTATTATATTGAGCATGATGAAAATGAATATTATCATTCAAAGGGAATGAAGGCTAGTGATCATATATGGGCTTCTTGGATTCCATTTATTAATTATCCAACAGAAGGCATGCCATTTTTAGATGAATCATTAGTAATGAAAACACGTGAAAAATATAATTATATTGATTTATATGAGGAAAAGCAAAATGCATATCAACCATGGACAGAATGTATTGAAGCACAAGCAAGTTTAAGAACAAAAGAATATGAAATTGCTGATAACTTCAAAGAATATGCCATAAAATATCATGTGTTTGGAGAAGGCTATTTTGCTGAATGTGGGCCAAAGAAATGTTCAATCACTCATGCTCCATATGTTTCAGCACATGGATCATATACATCATTTGTTTTAAATAGATTTGTTATGGGAAGTATTTGGAGCAATGAATTAAGTTTATTTGTAGGCTTACCAACATATATGCTACATAAAGAACTTAATGTAGAAAATGTTAATACCTATAAAGGAGTTAAGGTATTAATTGGAAAATATACTCCAACAACATTTTATTGTAAATTAAGCAATACAATTGATAATAAGGTAACTGTTAGATATCCAGTTAATGCTAATGGAGCATTCCTATATGTTGATAATGAAAGAATTGATTATCATTTTGATGCAAAGCATGGAACAATCACATTTGAATTAAAAGCAGGATTACATACAATTGAAATATATTAAAGGAGCTAATACAATGGAAATTTTTAAGGACATAAAAGTAGTAAAATATGAAGGACCTAATTCAAAAAATGATTTAGCATTTAAATTCTATGATGCCAATAGAGTTGTTTTGGGTAAAAAAATGAGTGAGCATTTACCATTTGCTATGAGCTGGTGGCATACTTTATGTGCTTGTGGAACAGATATGTTTGGAAAAGATACACAAGATAAGTCATTTAATCAAAAAAAAGGTACAATGGAGCATGCAAAAACTAAGGTTGATGCTGGCTTTGAATTTATGCAAAAATTAGGCATTAAATACTTTTGCTTTCATGATGTTGATTTAGTACCTGAAGCAGATGATATTAATGAAACAAATAAAAGATTAGATGAAATATCTGATTATATTTTAATGAAAATGCAAGAGACAGACATTAAGTGCTTATGGGGAACAGCTAATATGTTTTCAAATCCTCGTTTTATGAATGGAGCAGGTTCAACAAATAGTGCCGATGTTTATTGCTTTGCGGCTGCTCAAATTAAAAAAGCCTTAGATATAACAGTAAAACTTGGTGGAAAAGGTTATGTATTTTGGGGTGGAAGAGAAGGATATGAAACTTTATTAAATACAGATGTTAAATTTGAACAAGATAATATCGCAAGGTTAATGCATATGGCGGTTGATTATGGAAGAAAAATAGGATTTAAAGGTGACTTTTATATTGAGCCAAAACCAAAAGAACCAATGAAACATCAGTATGATTTTGATGCAGCAACAGCAATAGGCTTTTTAAGACAATATGGTTTAGATAAAGACTTTAAGCTAAATATTGAAGCTAATCACGCAACGTTAGCTGGACATACCTTTGAGCACGATTTAAGAATATCAGCTATTAATGGTATGCTTGGTTCAATTGATGCTAATCAAGGAGATCTACTATTAGGCTGGGATACTGATGAATTTCCATTTGATGTATATACTGCTACTAAATGTATGCTAGAGGTAATTGCTAACAATGGCTTAACTGGTGGCTTTAATTTTGATGCTAAAACTAGAAGACCTAGCCATACAACTAAGGACTTATTTGAAGCATATATTTTAGGAATGGATACATTTGCTTTAGGCTTATTAAATGCTGAAAAAATTATTAATGATGGTAGAATTTCTGAATTTGCAAAGGATAGATATTCATCATTTAATTCTAAAATCGGTCAAAAGATTATCAATAATCAAGCAGATTTAGAGGAATTATCTAATTATGCTTGTAAATTAAAAGCGCCTGAATTACCATCATCTGGAAGACAAGAGCATTTAGAAGCAATTTTTAATCAAATTATATTTAAATAGTATGAAAACATATATTGGAATTGATCTTGGAACAAGTGGAGTTAAAATTTTACTTGTAGATAATAAAGGAAAAATTTTAAAGGAAGTAAATAAAGAATATTTAGTTGTTTATCCTAAAAGTGGCTGGAGTGAGCAAGATCCTAAGCAGTGGTACAATAAGGTGATTGATGGTTTAAAAGAATTATTAGAAAATCAAGATAAAACAGCTGTTTGTGCTATTTCATTTGGTGGTCAAATGCACGGATTAGTAGCATTAGATAAGAATAATGAAGTTATTAGAAATGCTATTTTATGGAATGATGGAAGATGTCAAAAGCAGGTTGATTACTTAAATAATACTATCGGAAAGGAAAAACTTGTTAAGCTAACAGGAAACTTTGCTTTTGCAGGCTTTACTGCTCCTAAAATAATGTGGCTTAAGGAAAATGAAAAAGATAATTTTGATAAAATTAACATGATTTTATTACCTAAAGACTACTTAGCATTTAAATTTAGTAATGTTTATTCGTCAGATTATTCAGATGCTAGTGGAACGTTACTTCTTGATGTAAAAAATAAATGCTGGTCAAGAAAAATGTGTGAGATTGTCGGTATTAGTATGGATAAGCTACCAAAATTATATGAAAGCTATGAGACTGTTGGGCTAATTAAAAAAGAATTAGCTGAAAAGTTAAATATAAGTAGTAATGTAAAAATTGTTGCTGGAGCTGGCGATAATGCTGCAGCAGCAATTGGAACAGGCTGTGTTTTTAATAATTCATGTAATATTTCACTTGGAACATCAGGAACTGTTTTTGCAAGTTCAAATAATTATATGGCAAATAATAAGGTAGCAATACATAGCTTTAATCATGCTACTGGAAAATATCATTTAATGGGCTGTATTTTATCAGCTGCAAGCTGTAACAAATGGTGGGTTGAGGATATTTTAAAAAGTAGCCATAGCGTAGAGCAAAAAAATATTGAAAAATATATTGGTGAAAATAATGTTTTTTTCCTACCTTATTTGATGGGAGAAAGATGTCCACATAATGATACTAATATTAGAGGAGCTTTTTTAGGGTTATCAGCTAATACTAAAAGAGAAGAAATGACACTAGCAGTTTTAGAAGGAGTTGCTTATGCTTTAAAGGATTGCCTTGAAATAATAAAAGAATGCGGAATAGATATAAAAGAATCAACGCTTTGTGGTGGTGGTGCAAAATCTAAAATATGGGCGCAAATTATTGCTAATGTTTTAAATATAAAAATTAACTTTGTTGAAACAGAGCAAGGTCCAGGATATGGAGCAGCCATTTTAGCTATGATAGGGGCAAAAGAATATAACAATGTAGAAGAAGCAGTTTCTAGCATTGTTAAAGTAACAAATTCAATTTATCCAAATGAAAATATTTCTAAAAAATATGCTAAAAAATATGAAGCATATAAAGAAATTTATCCAAATATAAAAAATATTCAATTTTAAAGAAGGGAAAGTTATGAAAGGTATTGTAATAGCTGGTACGGTTTTAGTAGATAATGTAAAAATAATAGAAGCATATCCTTCACCAACAATGCTAACAACTATTGTTAGTGAAAGCAAAGCAGTTGGTGGAGTAGTATCTAATACTTCAATTACTTTAAAAAGGATTGATCCTTCTTTAGATGTAAGAGTATTAGGACTAATAGGAGATGATTCCTTTGGTGATTATATTAAAAAAGTTTTTAACGAAGAAAAATTAGATATTTCATTATTAAAGGTTAGTAATGTATATAAAACAGCTTATACTGATGTAATGACTGAATTAAATGGAAGACGTACATTTTTTGTAAATAAGGGCTGTAATTCCTATCTTGATGAAGCTTATTTTGATGCATTAAATGGTGAAAATACGATGCTATGTCATATTGGGTATTTATTATTATTAGATGCTTTAGATCAAAAGGATGAGGAATATGGTACAAAAATGGCTCGTTTATTGCATTCACTACAAAAAAGAAATATTAAAACATCAATTGATTTAGTAAGTGAGGAATCGCATAGATTTAAGGATGTAGTACTTCCATCTCTTAAATATTGTGATTATGTTATTATAAATGAAATTGAAGCTGGAAGAATTTTTGATATTCCTCCACGTGATGAAAAGGGAAATATTATAATTAATAATATTAAAGAAATATTAAAATTATTAAAAAAATCAGGAGTAAAAGGAAAAGCAATAATTCATTGCCCAGAGCTTGGAGCTTTAATAAATGAAAATGATGAAATTACTATAGTTCCTTCACTTTTACTTCCAAAATCATTTATTAAAGGAACTGTTGGAGCTGGAGATGCTTTTTGTGCAGGAGCATTATTTGGAATAGTAAAAAAATATTCTGATGACGAAATATTAAAAATTGCTTCTTGTACAGCAGCTATTAATTTAACAGCAATAGATTCAATTTCAGCTGGAGTATCCTTAAAGGAAACACTTGAACTTTTAAAAAATTATGAAAGGAAGAAAATCTAATGATTAGTAAAAAGCAATATGAGGAATATGCTAATTATGCATATGATTATTTTAAAAAAGCTAATATAGTGATAACTGATGAAGAAAGAAAAAGAATTGAAGTTGCCGATTTTAATTTAAATAATTTAAAAGAGGTTGGCCTTCAGCTATTAGTTTATGTCAACACATCAAAGGTATGTGCTAAGGAAATGGTTTTACTACCATATCAAACTTGTCCTGAGCATATTCATGTAAATGGTGTAGATAAAGATAATAAGCCATTTGAAGGTAAAGAAGAAACATTTAGAGTAAAAAAGGGCACTTGCTATCTTTATATTCAAGGAAAAGGAAAAAAGGAAGATATAAAAGCTAAAATTCCCCCAACAACTGTTAGCGTATTTCATGAAATCATTCTTCATGAGGGAGAACAGTTTACAATGTATCCTAATACAAAACATTGGTTTCAAGCAGGAAGTGAAGGCGCTATAATCTCTGAATTTTCAACTACATCTAGAGATGAATATGATGTGTTTACTGATGAAAGAATTAAAAGAATTCCTGAAATTGTTGAATAATATAATAAAAGTAGGACACAAATCCTACTTTTATTATATTATTGGTTAATCATCAATGTTAGCAAAAATCTTCATAGTTTCTTTTACGTTTTCTTTCATTGCTAGCATAGTTTGCCAAGATAAGTTATGAAGATAGTCACTTTCATTTTCTTTTATGTATTGCTTTGCCTTTTCATAGCCAGCATAAGACATATATGTATAGTAATTAATTTTATTTATACCACGTTTAATGACCTCTTTATATTGGTCAAAAGAGATACCAGAGCCACCATGCATAACAAGTGGGATATCTGTTACCTTTCTAACATTTGAAATAACATCCATATTTAAGATAGGTTTACTTTTGTATAATCCATGAGCTGTTCCAAAGGCAATTGCTAAAGCATCAATATTGGCTCTATTTATAAAATCATTAACTAATTCAACTTTTGTATATAGATTTTCCTTTTTAATATTAGAATCAGTAGAACTTTCTCTATTTGGCAATGCTCCAAGTTCTGCTTCAACTTCAACATTGTGCAAATGAGCATAATCAACTACTTCTTTAGTTATTGAAATGTTTTCTTCATATGGTTTAGCAGATGCATCAATCATTACTGAATTGAATCCTAGTTCAATGGCTTTTTTAATATATTCGATATCTTCACCATGATCTAGATGAACACATACCTTTGCTTTTGCTGCTTTTGCCATAGATATTATCATTGGGCCTATATAATCAATTGGTGCAATTGCCTCATGGCATTGAGCATGCATTAATATAACAGGTAAATCTAACTCTTCTGCAGCCTTTAAAACAGCTAAAACGCATTCGCTTGTTGTACCATTAAAAGCACCAATAGCAATCTTTTTTTCTTTTGAAATCTTCATTACTTCACTTAATGAGCATAGCATATAATTTCCTCCTAATTATTAATCACTTAAATTTTACATTTTTATTTTTTAATAACTATAAAAAATAATAACAATGTGAAAAAATGGCTAAAAGAACATAAAAGAAGGCTTAAAAGTAAAAGAAAAGAGTCATTTTGTGACTCTTACTTAATTAGCCTTTCTTTTCATTATAATTAATGCCATTCCAACTATTAGTAATGAAACAATTGAAAATTGACTAGCATTAGACTTACAGCCATTTGTTGTATTGTTATCATTTGAATAAACCTTAACTCTAACCTTCAATAATGAATAGGAATCTAATAATAATTCATCCTTATTATCTATAGAAAAATAAATTTAGTATAAGCCATTTTCATTAGCATTATAATCATCACTTTTCCAAGTGCTTGTTGCAGTATTATTATTTCCTTTAGTATCAATGGTAATAAATTTTAAATAATTGTAAATAGTTATTGAAACTTTCTAAAAATATTATTAATATTTTAGAAATTATGCGCTAATCATATAAACATTCAATTTGCTATAAAAAAATAAAAACGCCAACCTTTAATGATATGCAAAATAAAATTCAATAAAAGGATATAAAAATATGGTGAATAGTGATGAAATTATTTTAAATTTCTATATGCTAAAGGAGTCATTTTCATAAAACTCTTAAAGGTATTATTAAAATGTGATTGTGATGAAAAGCCTAAGTAAACACTAATTGAAGCAATGGATTTATCGCTATATTTTAATAAATTTGTTGATTCATTTATTTTCATTTTTAAAATATAGTTTGAAACTGTCATTTCAGTCTCCCTTTTTACTTTTTTAAATAAAGTGCTTTTGCTTACAAATAAAGAAGCACAAATATCCTCAGCCTTAATCGCTTCAGATAAATGTTCAATTATGTATTTATTTAATTTAACTAAAAATAGTGATGATTCATTATTGCCTTTAATTTTACTAACATGCTCAGTAAAATCAAATAGCATTCTTATTTGTAATGATAATATGTCATTAACATTTTGCATTAATTCAACCTTTTGAATATATAAGTCACTTAAGGATAAAGCATCAATAATTGACATATTTCCTTTAATTGCTGCTCTACTAAAAATAGTTGTTGCAACAATAAAGGTGTTTTTTGCTTGTCTTAAAACATCACTAGATAGCTTTCCAGCTTTAGTAGCATGGGCATTATTAATCCAAGCTTTAAGTTTAGCTACATCACCATTTTCAACAATTGATATTAACTCTTGCTCAATATTAAGAGAATTATTTTCATAATTTGTGTTATATTCTTCAATTTGCTTGTTTGATACTTCAATTTGTATTTCTTTATCTAATTCTTTATCCTTTTCCTTATCGAGTAAAACATCTGCCAAGGATATTTTTTCATTATTCAAAATATAATTAAACATTAAAAGAGATTGTAAAACACTTTCAAGTGGCATATTAACAATATTGTTCATTGAATAAACAAATTCTTTATAATCATCTTTATTTAATTCAAGCTCTAAAGCCAATTTAAAAAGAATAGCATTAGTTGGCTTTAATAATCTAAATGGTCCAAGTATTATTTTATATTCCTGACTTTTTAAAAAGGCATAATAAAAGAAATCCTTTGTAGTGAAATATCCGATATTTTCATTATGATTTAATATTTCCTTTTCATATAAAATAATAGGATCCTTCTTTAAAGAAATTGTAAAATAAGTTTTTAACAAAGTATTATTTTCGTATAATCTAGCTGGTATTCCACATAGATTTGCAAGATTTTCAATTAAGTATGCTAAATCATTTTTGTCCATAATTTTCTTCCTTTTAATACTATAATACAAAAAAATGGAATATAATGCAAGAAAAAGCGCTTTCATTATGATATATTTAATACAGCAAAAGGAGATTATATAATTATGGAAACTAAAATGCTTGATAATTATGTTTTGAATTCTAAAATTAAAAGTAAAAATGTTACTAATAAAGAAAAATGGCTTGGTTATTTATTAGGCCCAATTGGAGCTTTATTATTAAATGCAGTATTAGCCTCATATTTAAATGTATACTATACTGATGTTTTAAAGCTAACATCTATTTGGGGTGGCTTATTTTTAACACTTTTCCCTATAATATCAAAAATTATTGATGCCATAACTAATGTAATTATGGGTTATATTATTGATAGGACTAAAACAAAGCAAGGAAAAGCAAGACCATGGATTTTATTTAGTGCTCCATTACTTGCAATAACTGGTATATTATTGTTCGTTGTACCAAATGGAAGCATAAAGCTACAAGTGGCTTGGGTTATGATATCTTATAATTTATTTTATTCCTTTGCTTTTACAATTTATAATATGTCTCATAGCTTAATGGTTCCTTTATCAACACGTAATACAACTCAAAGAGGGGGACTTTCAGTATTTAATCAAATTTCTACAATTATGATTTCAGGTATTGTTGTAGCTTTAATTTTTCCAATGCTAATAATGCCTCTTATTGGTGTAAATAAAACCTCTTGGATTATTTTAATGTGTGTTCTATCTATACTTGCTTTACCTTTAACTTTAATTGAATATTATTTTACTAAAGAAAGAATAACTGAAGAAAAAGCAGATGATAAAGAACAAAAAATACCATTTATCCTACAATTAAAAGCTATTTTTACAGACAAATTTCTAATATTATTAATTGTTTATTTCTTAATATACACAATAGGAACAACATTGAAAAACATTAGCTTAGTATATTATTGTAATTATGTTTTAGGTACATACAATGATGGAATAACACAAACATTAGTTTCAGTGCTTGGTGGTATTCCTATGGGGATTGGTATCTTTTTAGTTTGGCCACTTGCCAAGAAATTTGGTAAAAAGAATGTAACAATGGTAGGATTTATAATTTATGCAATAGGTAGTGCAATTTGCTATATGTTTCCGACTAATATGGTAATAGTATTAATTGGCCAATTTATAAAAAATATTGGTGGACTTCCTTGTGCTTATGTCTTTATTGCTTTATTTGCTGATGCCTTAGATGGGCTTGAATGGAAAACAGGCTTTAGGGCTGATGGCATGGCCATGTCAATTTATAGTATTATTACTGTTGCAACAACTGGTATTTGTACAGGCTTATTTAATCTTTTCTTATCAAAAACAGGATATGTTGCTCCAGTAACATTAAGTGAATATTTAAATACACCATTATTAAGCTCTTTAAAAACGCAGCTTAGCTTAGATAAAATTGCTGATCTTGTAAGTAGTGGTAAGCTTAATTCATCAATTGCCTTTGTTCAACAAGCAAGTGTTAATAATTTCTTTAGCTTTTCATTCGTTGGCCTTGAAATAATAACAGGCTTAGTATGTGCCTTTATTTTATTCTTTGTAAACATTGAAAAAACTATTGATAAGAAGCATGAGGTATTAGTAAATCGTGAAAAAGAAGAATATAAAAAAGAAAATAAAGAATGGCTACCAGCTGATAGAAGAAATGAAATTTTATTATTAAAGCAAGAAAATGATGCTCTTGAAGCTTATAAAAAAGAACTACTTGAAAAATGTGAAAAGAAGCATTTAAGCTTTGAAGAGGAATATAAAAAACATTTAGATAAAATAAATAAAAATAAAGAAAAACAGCTTTTAAAGGAAAAAGAAATAGCTATTAAAGAAAAAGCTAAAAAAGAAAAATATGAGGTTAAGATAACTGAAAAAAAGCGAAAGATACTAAATAAGAAGCAAGAAGAAATTAATAGAATTTGGGAAAAAGAAAGCCTTAAAGGTCAAAAAGAGTATGAATATTATCAAAAGGAGTTATTGAAATATGCAAGTAAATAATATTTTATGTGAATATTTAAAAAATCCTCTTGGAATTGGAATTAAAAGTCCTAGAATTACTTGGAATGTTGATGGATTAATTAAGCAAAGTGCTTATGAAATAATATATTATGTAAATGATGTAAAAAAAACTTCATCAATAATTGAAAGTGATTCTATGTTTTATGTATTTAAAGAAGAATTTCAAAGCAAGGATATAATAAAATATCAAATAAGAGTTCGTGATGAAAATAAAAGATGGAGCGAGCTATCTTTAATTAATTATTTTGAAATGGGATTACTTACTAATGATGATTGGAAGGCTTTTTGGATTAGTGGAGATTATAAAGTTAATAAAAACAAAAGATATCCAGTAGATTATTTTAAAAAGAAATTCAATGCTAATAATATAAAAAAAGCTAGGCTATATATTTCAGCTTGTGGTTTATATGAAGCATTTATTAATAATAAAAAAGTGGGTAATTTTATCTTAGCGCCTGGATCTACTGATTATAGAAAAAGAATTCAATATCAAACATACGATGTTACATCATATATAAAGAATAATAATGAAATTGTTGTTTTATTAGCTGATGGTTGGTATAGAGGAAGCATTGGTGCTAAAGGCTTTACTTATGTTTTTGGACGTCAAACTAAATTTATTGCTCAGCTTGAATTAATCGATATAAATGATAATAAAAAAGTTATTATTACTGATAATACTTGGGACTTTTCAAGTGATGGACCTATTAGATTTTCTGATTTGAAGGATGGAGAAATAGTAGATAATAACTTAACTCCTTCCTTTAATAAAAAGGCTAAAATTGTTAAATTTGAGGCAAATTTAAAGGAATCTAATAATGGCTTTGTTATAGAAAAAGAAGCAAATAAGCCAATAAGAATGTTTAAATCTAAAACTAATAAAATAATACTTGAATTTAAAAATAATGTAGCTGGCTATTTAGCTTTTTCATGTATCGCTAAGAAAAATGATAAAATAGATATAGTACTTGGAGAGATGCTAGATGAAAATAATGATGTAACTTTAAAAAACATTCAATGTATTAGAAAAAATAAAAAAACGCCACTTCAAGAAATTCATCTAATTTGTAAGGATAATTTAAATAGTTATCATAGTAAATTTTTCTATGGTGGCTTTAAATATGCTTCTATTACGACAAATGTTGAAATTAAAAAAGATGATTTTTTACAAATTGCAATTTGTTCAGATGTTGAAGAAGCATCATTGTTTGAGTGTTCAAACAATCTAATTAATATTTTTTATGATAATACTTTAAGAAGCTTAAAGAGTAATTCAGTTGATATACCAACAGATTGTCCAACACGTGAAAGAATGGGCTGGACTGGAGATTCACAAATATTCTTTGAAACAGCTAGCTTTTTAACAAATTATGCTGCTTTTACAAGAAAGCATTTAAATGATGTTTTTGACCGTCAGTTTAAAAATGGTTGTTTACCACAAATTGCTCCTTATTCTGCTGAGGATTGGTTTATGAATGTGATGAATGGTTCTGTTGGCTGGGCAGATGTTGGAATATTAACGCCATATAGATTTTATAAAAAATATAATGATATTCGAATTTTAAGGGACAATTTTGAAAAAATGGAAAAATATGCCATGTTTATGATAAAGCGTTGTGGAAGAGCAAAGGGCATTTATAGTTTATATGCTAAACCATTACATCTATCAAAGGAAAATAGAAAATATCAAGTAAACACTGGCCAATCATATGGTGAATGGGCTGAGCCTAACGATGTAAAAGCCTTTACATGGCTTGATTTTTGTAGACCAAATGCTGAAGAATCTATGGCTTATACTTATTGGATGATGACTCTAATGGTAAAGATTTGTGATATTTTAAATGAAAATAAAAACAAGGATTTATATATAAAATATGCAAATGGTATTAAAAAAGCCTACAATGAGCTTATAAGTAAAAAAGAATATTCTTTAAATACTAATCGACAAGCTAAATTAGTTAGGCCATTATATTTAAATATTTTAACAAAAGAAAATGAAGATTATGCTAAAAAACGTTTAATAGAAGCTTTGAATTTTTATGACTTTAGAGTTGGCACAGGCTTTTTATCAACCCCTTTTATATTAGATGTTTTAGCAAATATTGATATAGAATATGCTTATAAGCTACTTGAAAATGAAAAAATGCCAGGCTGGCTATATATGGCCATAAATAATACAACAACTATTTGGGAAGGGTGGGAAGGAATTAATTCTCAAAGTGGTATTGCTTCATTAAATCATTACTCCAAAGGGGCAATGGTAAAATGGTTATTTAGTGGTATGTGTGGAATTAATATAGTTAAAGAAAATGTTATAGCAGTAAAACCTTTAATTGGTGGGCATGTTACCTATGCTAAATGTAATTATAAAAGCATTTATGGAAATATTAGTGTTTATTGGAAAAAAGAAAATGGAAAAATTACAATTAATATTAATGTTCCTGCTAATGTTGTGGTATTATTTGAATATAAAGACAAAAAAGAAGAATTATATTATGGTGAATATACATTTACCTTTTAGGAGGATTATATGGAACTATTAGATTATGAAAAAAAGCATATAGATTTTTTAAGAAATAATGCTCATGAATGCTGCTTGTTTTTAAAAAGAAATAAAAAATTTCCTTTAAAGGAGCCTTGCAAGTTAGTATTAGTTGGAAATGGGGCTAGAAATACTATAAAGGGTGGAACAGGCAGTGGTGATGTAGCCTCACGCTTCTTTAAGAATTGTGAGGAAGCCTTTAAGGAAAATGGCTTTGAAATAACTTCAACTACTTGGCTTGATAAATATGATGCTTTTAAAAAAGAAAGTAAAAAGGATTATATAAAGGAAGGAAAAAAATTGGCTCGCAAGGCACATATTTTTGCTGGCATTTATACAATGGGCTTTTTTGAAGAAGAGAAAAACTATGATATATCTTGTGACTATAATGGAGATGCTTGTATTTATGTTTTAGCTCGTAATTCAGGAGAGGGTAATGATAGGCGAAATATTAAGGGAGATGTTGAACTATCTGATAAGGAAGTTGAAGATATATTATTCTTAAATAAAAAATTTGCTAAATTCTTATTAGTATTAAATGTTGGTGGTGTTGTTGATTTATCAAAAGTTTTAGAGGTTAATAATATTTTATTATTATCACAGCTTGGAGTTGTAACTGGGGATGTTTTAGTAGATATTGTTTTAGGAAGAGTAAATCCTAGTGGAAAGCTTACTACTACTTGGGCTAAAATTGAAGATTATCCTTTCTTTAATGAATTTGGTAGTAAAGATGATACATATTATAAGGAAGGCTTATATGTTGGTTATCGTTATTTTCAAAGCTTTAACAAAGAAGCCTTATTTCCTTTTGGCTATGGACTTTCATATACTTCATTTATCAATAAAACAACTAATATTGAAGTAAATGGTTTAACTATTGCTTTAAAGGTAAATGTTAAAAATGTTGGCTCATATAGTGGAAAAGAGGTAATTCAAGTATATTTAACAAAGCCAAATGAATATATAGATGAACCTTTTATTCAATTATGTGGCTATAAAAAGACTAATGAATTAAATGTAAATGAAAATGAGAATTTAGACATAATAATTGATTTAAAGGATTTTTCTTCATATGATGAAAAAAGAGCAATTTACTTTTTAAGTAAGGGAGAATATATTTTACGTGTTGGTAATTCATCGATATCAACTATTCCTGTTTCTCGCTTAATATTAAAGGAAGAAATAATTATTAAAAGACTTAATAATAAATTAGTAAGTAAAGAAAAGGTTGATTGCTTAACTAGTAAACGTGAAAAAGAAAATTTAGAAAATATACCTTTATATGAGCTTGATGCTAAAAGCATTAAAGAAGAAGTGATTATTTATAAAAAGGATGAATATGTTGATGAAATGATAAAAAAATTATCTAACGATAAGCTTGCTAATATATGCATTGGCCATCATGAAGGAGGAATTGCTGAAATTGTTGGCTCATCATGTAAGCATGTAGTTGGTGGAGCAGGTGAAACAGTTTTATGTGTTGATGAAATTAAAGAATCACTAACAATGGCAGATGGCCCTGCTGGTATTAGAATTACTCAAGAATATGGTATTGATGAAAAAGGAATATATGAAACTACCATAGATCCATTAATGGAAAAAATGATTGATTTTCTACCTAGTATTGCAAAACCTTTTATTGCTCCAAATAATAAAAAAAGACATGGAACAATATATCATCAATACACAACCGCTATTCCAATTGGTACAGCCTTAGCTCAATCATTTAATAATGACTTTATTAAAAAATGTGGTAGCATAATTTATGAAGAAATGGAAATATTTAATGTTGATTTATGGTTAGCACCAGCTTTAAATATACATCGGAATATTTTATGTGGAAGAAATTTTGAATACTATTCTGAAGATCCTTATTTATCAGGTATGATAGCTACATATATGATAAAAGGTGTTGAAAAGAATAATAAAGGCTGTACAATTAAGCATTTTGCTTTTAATAATCAAGAATTTAATCGTACTAATAATAATTCTAATATTTCAGAAAGAGTAATAAGAGAAATATATTTAAAGGGCTTTGAAATAGCTATTAATAAAGCAAACCCTAAAGCTATTATGACAAGCTATAATTTAATAAATGGTACTCATACATCAGAATCATATGAATTAATAAATGATATTTTAAGATGTGAATGGAAATATGATGGCTTAGTTATGACAGATTGGGTAAAAACTGGAAGAAGCTTTTGTAATAAAAGTAAATATAAAGCTTGCTATGCTTCTAAAAATATTAAAGCAGGAAATGATTTAACAATGTCAGGCTGTAATAAGGATTATAAGGACATAATGAAGGCCTTAAAGAATAATTATTTAACAAGAAACGATTTAATTTATAGTGCATCTCGTATTTATAGAGCAATTTTAAGACAAAAGGCAAAGTAAAATTTGTCTTTTTCTTTACCAAATAAAATAAAAAATCTACCGCTTACATTAAAATGCTTTATTTAATATATTTATTTTTAATAAAATAGCATTGAGGTGAAAAGTAATGGAAATTAAATATGTAAGAGTAGATTACAACAATAGTAAAACAGGATCTAGTAAAACTAATGAGCATCAAAATATTATAACAAATATGCTAAATGAAAATTATAATTATTTAGGCTTTATTCCTGTAAAAATGGGACCAAGTGGGAAAATTTTGTCTATTGATTTAATATTTAAAAAATAAGACAATTCTATGCTATAATAGGGTGAAAGTTGGTGCTTATTATATGAAATGCAATGTCTATATTGGAAAAAATCATGAAGAAGAAATTAATATTTATTCTAAAGAAAAAACAGCCTTAGTTGATGAAATAGTAAAAATTGTAAAATCTGATGCTAATGAAATAATAGCAATTAATGAAAACAAAGAAAAATTTATTGTAAATCCAATAGATATTACATGCTTTATTACATTTAATAATAAAACATATGTAGTAATTAATAATAAAAAATATCAAGTAAAAAATAGATTATATCAATATGAAGAAATGCTTCAAGATAGCTTTGTAAAATTAAATCAATCTTGCCTTGGTAATAAGCATAAGGTAAAGTGCTTTAAAGCATCAATTGGTGGATCGTTATTAGTTGCTTTTAAGGATGGCTATAGTGATTATATTTCAAGAAGAGAACTTAAGAATTTTAAAATAAGGATGGGATTATAATTATGAATAGATATGTAAAGGAATACATTACAAGAGGTTTAATTTTTGCAGGCTTTGGTCCAATTGTTTTAGGAATTATTTATAGCTTTTTACAAGCTTTTGATGCTAATTTTAAGCTTGATGGCTATAGTGCCTTACTTGGAATTATATCAACCTATATAATAGCTTTTGTTCATGCTGGCTCATCTATTTTTGTAAGCATTGAATCATTTAGTAAGATAAAAGCCTTATTTTGTCAGCTAATATCATTATATTTAGTATATACATTAGCTTATTTAATAAATAGCTGGATACCATTTGATTTAAAAATCTTATTGATTTATACAGCAATTTTTATAGTTGGTTTTTTACTTATTTGGTTAATTGTATATATAAGTGTAAAGATAACAAGTAAAAAGATGACTGAAAAGCTAATAAGCAAAGAAAATAACAAATAAGAGGCAAAAATAAAATGCCTTTTTATTTTATCTTGTTATTTATATATTCAACCATCAATTCACTATTTTCAATTAACTGCTTACATAATTCTATTTGAGTTTTGCATCTTACTAAATTATGTTTTTCATATAAAACCTTAAAGTAAACATTATTTAATAAATAATCTGTTAAGAATCTTAAGCCACATTCATAGGTTATAGCTATAGCTCCATTGAATAAGTTATCAATTTCAACAGCATTTAGCTTGTTTTTCATTTTCTTTAAATAACCATCTATAAAAGCTTTACATCCATCAATATTAAATATTACCTTTTTAGTGTTTATTTCATCCTCATCAGCCATGTTACAGCCACTTCTAATAAAGTCACCAAAATCAAATAATACTGTTCCTGGCATAATTGTATCTAAATCAACCATGCATTGCCCTTTATTAGTACCATATTCAAACATAAAGTTATTTAGCTTAGTATCATTATGGACTACCTTTATTGGTAATTCTTTATTATCAATTAGATCTTGTATTAAAGAAGATATATGCTTATTTTTTATAAAAAAATCTATTTCTTCCTTACAGGTATTTATTTTTTCATTATTTGTATTTTCAAGCACTTTTATAAAATAATCATAACGCTTTTTACAATTATGAAAATCAGCAATAGTAATATATAACTTGTTTACATCAAAGCCATCTAAAATCGTATGAAATTCACCAATTGTTTTACCAGCCTCATAAAAAATATCTAATGATAATGTTTTATCAAAATTAATACAGTTTTCAATATAATGGTATATTCTAAAGCAAGAATTGTTACTTAAGGTAACATAGGTTTTTTTATCTTTGGTTTTATATAAACGTAAAAATTTATTTTTATAGTTATTTTTATTGTTAGCTTTTAAATATTTTTTCCCATATTCAGTAATACTTAAAATGTTTTTCATTAGCCTATCTGGGTTAGTAAATACTGTTGTATTTATTTGCTGTAATAGATACCTTTTTACCTTATTTCCTTCATCAAAATACAAGATATAGGTCGTATTAATATGGCCTTTATTAATTGGCTTTTTTCCAATATAATTTGAAATATTAAAATTGTAATGCTTAAACAACTCATTAAGTAAAGAATTATTAATTGTATCCATAGTTAAAGTCCTCTACTTAAAAATATGCAATTAATAATAAAAAGTTGCATATCTATTTATTAAAATGGCTAGATTATATTAACTGTTTGTATAATAGTTTTCTGTAGGCTATACTAAAAATATATGGGAGATTATAATATGCAAAAAAAAATTATTAATTCGTTTTTTTTAGTTAATGCCTTATTATTAAGTGGATGTAATAATGTAAATAATGAATCAAGTGCCAATAATTTATATGATTTAATACTACCATCAATTGAAGGATGTAGTATATCTTCAAGTAAAAACCAATATAAAGCAAATGAACTAGTCCAACTTGATATAAAAATTGAAGATAAATACTATATTGAAGATAAATCATTAAAATATAATGGCATTGTTATTGACGATACTTATTCATTTTATATGCCATCTGAAGATGCTATAATTACAGCATCAGTATATAAAGATGATTTGCCAGAAAATCAAATATATGGAGCAAGATTTCATAGTAATGAAAGTGCTTTATGGTCAATGGCTTTTATTGATGTAAATAATGTTGCTCTTGAAAATGTTTCAAGTGTAGTAGTTGAAGTAAGATTTAATGAAATAATTGATAATTTCTGGTTTAGATTGTGCTGTTCAACTTCTACTAATGACGTTTATGATGCTTTTGCTAAAGATTTCTCTTCTAACTATATGTATTCATGTGATATGGATCACCCAAATGCTGTTTCCTTATTGAATTGGGCAACTGCTGCTTATGGAGGATGGGTTCCAACATGGAATACAAATATTGATGAAGTGCCTCCAACTTTTTTTGTTGAAGTACCTTTAACTGCTATGTTTGCTAGATTTAATTTTTATAAAACTTTAACAGTTGCCGAAGGAAGTGCACTTTCAAATACCAAAACATTAGCAAAGCTTGGAATTCATATTACAGGTCCAGCTTCTAAAGTAGATTTTACAATAGGTAGATTGTTTGTAAGAAGAAATGGCATTTTAAGTCCAATTGCTACTTGTGAAAACTATACAAAAGATAAGCAAGATGGAAAAAACTATGTCTCAGCTTTAAAAGTTGATAATTATGGAACATATAAATCAAATCTTGAAATTGATGTTTATTCAAATTATAAAAAACATAAGAATAATATGTTAATGCTTGGTGATTCAATTATGACAAGATGGTGGTCAAATGATCAAGTCGCAAGAATTGCTTCTTCAGTTGATGCTAATTTAATTAGAGATACAATTGGTGGAACAACCATTGTTTCAACTAATAATTTATCATCCAATGATAATTCCCTTATTTATCAAAAAGAAAATGGTATATTTGATAAATACATTGAAGAGTTAAAACAATTGGATTATATAATTATTCAAAGAGGGACTAATGATTTGTGGCGTATTAATCATAATGACTATAAACTTGGTGATACAAATTCTAATGATAATAAAACAGTAATGGGAGCTTTAAAAGAATTGCTTTTATATTTTAAAGAAAAGTGTCCTAGGGCTAAAATAATTGTTTCAACAATTTTATATAGACATGATGAAATTAAAGATTCTTTAGTTTTAGAATATAATGAAGCTTTAAAAGAATTAGCTAATTATATTGGAGGCATTAATGTTTTTGACTTATATAATTTATCAGGCATTAATAGTGAAAACTATGAAATGTATTTAAATACAAGTACTAATCCTCATCATAATGGTTCTTTAGCTGATAATTTACATCCAAATGATGCAGGTGCTAAATTAATTGGCGATGCTTGGGTTAACTATTTAAAAACAATTTAATATGAAAAAATCCACAGATTAGAAATCGTGGATTTTAATTTTATAAAATACTATTTAATTCTTTTTCTACATCATTATATTTTTTATTATGCTTTGTATATACTTTTCCTCTTGCTATTACAAATAATGGATCCTTTAAAGCTTTTAAATCTATTAATGGATTATCTTTAACTATCATCATATCAGCAACCTTATTTTCTTTAATAGTTCCAGTGATATTATCAATATCTAATATTTTAGCATTTACTTCAGTAGCTGTATGAATAGCAAAGGAATTAGTAACTCCATCGATATATTTAGAAAAATAGATTAATTCTCTATACATATCATAATGTGTAACAAGTGGACAACCAGTATCAGTACCAAGTCCTACTAAAATATTTTCCTTTAAACATTTATTAACAACATTAATCATGCCTTTTAATAATACTTTTGTATTATATTGAGCAAGCTCATCGTAACCAAGCTTATTATAATCAATTTTAGCAAGTGGCATAGCAGGTGATAATGTACAAATAAGGGCGCCATTTCTTTCTTTGAATTTCTTTAATAATTCATCACTTACATCAGCTCCATGCTCAATAGTATCAACGCCATTATTAATAGCTACCTCCATACCTTTGCTACCTTCAACATGAGCTGCTACCTTAAAGCCTAATTCATGAGCTTTATCACAGCAAGCCTTTACCATTGAAGAAGGCATTTTTAAAACACCGACAGTTCCACGTTCCTTACAATCAAGAACACCACCTGTAATCATAAGCTTTACTAATGAAGCATTATTTGCTTTAGCATTTTCAACCATTTTAACAGCTTCATCTATAGTGTCGCATCCTTTAGCAACAGTACCAACCATATGGCCATTTTTAACGCCAATTGCTACATTAGCAGCTAGAATTCTAGGACCAACCTTTTTATTTTTATTAATAAGTGATGCAAGCGTTGAATCAAAATTATCAATTCCCCCAACTGCTCTTAAGGTTGTAACACCAGATAATAATTCCATTTTGGCATATTTTGCGCCAATATTAACGCCAATTTTTCTAGTTAAGGGATTTGAACAAATAAATTTTATTAATTTTTTTTGATCAGCAGCTTTTTTCTTTGTTATTTTTCCACTAGCAGGTAGATGAACATGCATATTTATTAAGCCTGGAAGTACATAAGCATTTTTTAAGTCAATTATCTTATCAGCTTTTTCATTTATTTCTGTATCAATTTTTTTAATTATTTCATCTTCAATTAAAATTTGATAATTTTCTTTTACTTCCATATTTAAGGTTCCATCTAATATAAAGCAATTTTTAAGCAATAATTTCATAAGTCCATCTCCTTGTATTTAAATTATATTACCATTAAAAATAAGACATTTCAATTAAAATTATTTTTATTAATTCAATAGAATATCTTTATAAATATATGTTATAATTATTAAAAATAAATGAAAGGGTATACAAATGAAAAATAATAAGGAAATTTTCTTTGATGGCTGTTTTGTTATATCATTCATATTAGCTGTTTTATCTTTTTTATTTTTTGCTTTTCTTTTATTTACGAATATAGCTTATGTTGAATATGTTCCTTATTGGAATGATTATTTTCTATTTTATGGGAAACTTATTAGCCTTTTTAATAATATTAAAATTACTATATTTGTTATTACTATCATTTGCTGTGTATTATCAGCTTTTTTAAAAAATAGAATAATGTTTTTGATAAATACAATTTTTGATTTGATCTCTTCTATAATTTTCATCAAAGTCATATCAGATTACTTTTATTATGCAAGGAAAATATTGTTTAATTCTGCTTCAATATTAATATGTATAATGATTTTATTAGTTTCGTTTTTATTTCATTTAGTTTTTGCTTTAACTTATGAAAAAAAGTATTATATTGATAATAAAAAAATTGAAGAAAATAATAATGATAATCCTTATTAAGAAACTTCCTCAGCTTGATTATTTAAATAATCATCATCAAATAATGTTTGTTGAATAGATATTTCTTTATTATTTGTAGACATAATGATACTAGCAATATATTCATATGCTTTAACAAGTGTGTTTGGAATAAAGCAAAGCTTTATGCCATACTTATTACATATATCAATTTTCTCTTTATCACATTTTTCTCTTTTTATTGAGCCAAAATGCTCGGGGCCATTAACCTCAAAGGCTATAACTGGCTTTTTAACACCAATTATATTTTTCTCATATAGAACCATGTCAAACTCATAGCTACTTAAATAAGATGGAAGTGAAGCATCTTTAATAACCTTATTTATTTTAATATTTCTAACCGCTTCAAAGTTTACATTACAAGTACAAAAATGACAAATTGTCTTATAAAACTCATCTTCATTAACACTACCATTTGATTTTCCAATTTCCATTTTTACTGTTTCATTTGGCGGTACTTCTATACTACCATTGCTTTTAGCATATTGAATTAGGTTATATAAATCATCTTTTTTATCTGATAATACATTAAGTATTTCAGTGTCTGTAGCAATGATTACCTTATTTTTAGCACGAGTTATAGCAACATTTAATAATTCGTGATTATTTTTTAACCAATTGAATGTTTTCTTACTAGTTTTTAAAGACAAAGCTGTTGAGATAATTATTGTATTTCGCTCTGCTCCTTGAAGCTGATGTATGGTACCACATTCAACATTGCTAATATTATTTTCTTTTAAAAGATTTTGTATAGCCTCCTTTTGATTAACAAAAGGTGTAATAATAAAAGCATCCTCAATGTTATTTCTTTTAATATATTTAGCTATTTCATAGGCCTCATCAAAGGCTTCGTTTTTTTGCTTTACATTTTTATTTTTAACATCAAGTACTTTAATTTCACCATCATCTTTAATAAATGAAAGATTCAATGAATTATTATAAAATCTTTGATTAGAAAAATTAATTATTTTTTTTCCACATCTATAATGATATTTAAGTAAAATATATTTCGAAATATTATCATTTTCAAGCATTATATCTAGTATTGAATGTGTTTTATAATCATAGCATTTAGAGACATTGTATTTTTCAATTAAAAATCTATTAGTTAAATCATCTAAAACAATTACTGGCTTTAATTGATTTGGATCGCCAACTAATAATAATGAATTTGCCTTAGATATAGGAATTAAAGAGGTTGCTACATTGCATTGGCCGGCTTCATCCATAACAACTAAATCAAACATAAATTTACTATTTCCTAGCCTTTTTGATGAAATATTAGTAGAAAAAATAATTGGAAATACATCAACTAGCATTTTCATATTGTCATCATTTTGTGTCCATTTATTAAATTCCATTGCCCTATCATTGTCATCGTTTATATAGCAGATGCTAATTAATTCTGCATATTTTGGCTTCTTAAGCTTTAAAATATACTGTAAGGATTTAAAAAATAAATATTGAGATAATTGGTAATTTTCCTTTAAAGGAATAAATAGTGATGTAATTTCATCATTTGTTACTTCAGGATAACTTTTTAGATTTTCTTCGAGTTCAATCGTTTTAGCTTTTAATGTTTCAACAATTTTGCTTGTTTTGTTGTCAAATGAATCTATTAATTTTTTAGAACTTTCTAAGCAATTTTCAATATCAATGCGTTTTTCCTGATTACTTAATAGCTGTATCAATTTGATGTTTTTATCATCAGTCGATATTTTTATTTTTTCAAGTAGATCATCTTTTGGCTCAAGAGCATAGCTATAATTATATAATTGTTTAATTCTCAATGTTGCCTTTTTGACATCTTCAAAATTCCCAAGCCTTAAAAAAGGAAAATTAATAGTTTCATTTTTATAAGAAAAAACTAATTTTTCAACAATACCATCAACCGGTTTATTATTTGAAGAACAAATAAGCATTGTTTTATTATTATACATAGCACTTAAGGCTACATTAATAATGGTTTGAGTCTTTCCTGTTCCTGGAGGCCCTTGAACATAGGTGATTGGATATTTAAGAGCATTATATAATACCCTCATTTGATTAATATTAATTCTTTTATCATAAATTATCAAAGATGGTTCTTTTTTCCTAATATAATTTCTTTTACTAATATTTCCAAAAAAAGCTTTTAATGGTATAGGAAGTTCATTATTCAAGTATTTTTCTTCAATACTAGCGTATGTTTCGTATAAATTTGTTGAAACTTCCCGCTTTAATAGCATAATGTCTGGCCTTTCATCAATCCTTTCATTTGTATTAAGATTTGAAGAAATAATTTCTCGATATGTACTATAATTATCAATAAAAGTTTTAGAAAATTCATCCATATCCATTTTAATATAATTAAATAATGAGTGTCTTCTACCTTCTACCATAAATGTTTGATTAAAGTGTAAATTTTTATCAAGAACTAGTGATTGCTTTATTGGGTCAAATGTTAAAATATAATAGCAAATAATAAATTTGTTTTTTCCTTCACTTATTGATAAGCAATTAACAACTAGTGTGTAAAATGTATTGTTAATTTTTTTTAAGTCATAATGATAAATATCAGATATTATTCTTTTTGCTTGTATATCATTTAGTTTATATATTTTATTCATTCGCAGTTTCTTTAAATCAATTCCATCAATTAAGGAATATTCCTTTTGCGATGGATCATTATCAAAAGTATTGCATTCAGTATAATAATTTAAAATGTTGTTATTAAAATGGTCGTAATTTAGCCATTCACATTTATCTAAATTATTTTCAATTTTGATTATTAATTTATCATTATTGTCATATGATGTAAAATCAATCACATCAGCACTTTTAATATTTTCATAATATATCCAATTATCTATTGTGTTTAAGGCTTTGTTATGATTAAAAATAGAAACAAATAGTTTTTTATTTATAAAATCAATATCTTTAATAGCAATCCAATAAAAGGTATTTTCCTTATTTTGATTAACATATGAAATATTAAGCCATTTACCTTCTTTAATTGCCTTTGATAATTTATCACCAATATTCATTAAATTTGTCCCTACCAATCTTATAAAAATTATATAATTATAGTACTTTATTTGTCAATAACCGCCGATTATTGAATATTAGTACTTATTATTCATAAATTCTTCTTATGGTTCTTTCATTTTCTTGTATTTAAATTTTTAATAGTATAAAATATTAAAGAGGATTAAAGGTATGGAAACAAAAGTTTATCAAAGTAATGATTACAAAAAGATTGTTGAAGATTTACTAAAAGGTGAGGTGGTTGGCTTCCCAACAGAAACTGTTTATGGCTTAGCAATTGTTTATAATAGTAAAGAAGCTTTTGATAAAATCTATCAAATTAAGCAAAGGTCTATTACAAAGCCAATTTCTGCTATGGTAGCAAACAAAGAGGTATTAAAAAATATTGCTGTAGTTGATAAAAGAGCTAGTCAAGTTGTTGATAATTTAATGCCAGGATCTATTACAGTTATTTTGCCAGCCAAAGATAATCTTTTAGAGCATGTAACCTTTAATTTAAATACAATTGGTGTTAGAATTCCAACAAATGAAACTGCTTTAAGAATTTTAAATGAAATCAATATTCCACTTTTAGTAACAAGTGCCAATATTTCTAATGAACCTTCATTATTGAAGGCTAAGGATGTTTATTCAAAATTTAGCGGGAAAATTGCCTCATTAATTGATGAGGATGCTATAAATGGAGTAGCTTCAACAGTTGTTGATTTAACTAAAAAACCAATTAAAATTTTAAGGGAAGGGCCAATAAGTAAAGAAAGGATAGAAGAAGTTTTAGGTGAATAATATGAAAATTGCTATTGCTAATGACCATGGTGGTCTTGATTTAAAAAAAGCTATAATGAATCATTATAAAGGAAAATATGATTTTATAAATTGCGGAACAGATACATATGATTCATGTGATTATCCATTGTTTGCTTTTAAAGCATGTGAGCTAGTTGCATCAAAAAAAGCAGATTTTGCTATTGTTATTTGTAAAAGCGGAATTGGTATGTCAATTGCTGCAAATAAGGTTAAAGGTATTAGATGTGCATTAATTGATAATACTACTAATGCAAAATTGTGTCATCAGCATAATAATGCTAATGCTATTGCTCTTGGTGCTAATGATGTTAGCTCAAGGAAGGCTTATAAAATAATTGATGCATATTTAAGCGTAGAATTTGAAAAGCGTCATCAAAAGAGAATTGATTTAATTAGTAATTATGAAAATAACTAATGACAATCTTAATGTTTATAATGATAATGATGATTCTTTAAAACAAATGTTAAAAAAATCAATGATAGTTTCGTTGGCTTTTTTAATACCGATAATAGTTTTAATTATTATTTTTCCTATGTCATATTTTTTATTAATTGGCTATATAGTAGGAGTTATTATTGGCTTTGCCTTGTTTTACTTTACAAATAAATTAATAAAGCAAACATATTATAGGGATTATATAAAAATTAGCAAAAAAATTCATTTTATGTATCAATTAAGCTATTTTTTAGTTTTTTTTATTTGTGGTTTTATTTTTAAATCATATTTTATAATTATAGGATTAACATTAGGATTATTAATTATAAAAATAAGCACTTTATTTATTTCAAATAAATAAACACTTTCAGTTTATTTGTTTTGATTTATAAAAATAATTATGTTAAAATACAAATGTTAAAAAAAGGAAGTAATAGTATGGAAGCAATAAAATCTTTTTTTAAAAATATTTGGAATTATTTTGTAAATGAGGCTAAGGGTGAACTTTTAGTTTCTTTACTTGTTATGCTAATAATTGCTATTTTTGCTATTATTTTAGGACATGCCATTAAAAAAGCTGATCCAAAAAAGCCAACAAGAGGCTTAGCCTTTATTGCTGAAGAAATAATAAATTATGCTACAAAGCAAATAAGTGAAATATTAGGAACGGCATATTTGAAGTTTACGCCGTATTTTGTTTTCTTAATTTTATATATTCCACTAGCTTTCATAACAGGATTATTTGGCCTTGCTTCACCAATGACTTATTTTACTATTCCTCTATGCTTAGGAATTGTAACATGGTTTGGAATACAACTATCTGCGATTCATTTCCAAAAGCTTGATTATATAAAAGGATTTACAAGCCCATTACCAACATGGATGCCTGTATTTGTTCCTATTAATATATTAAGCAAATTTTCTCCACTTCTTTCATTATCAATTCGTTTATTTGGTAATGCAGTCGCTGGCTATATTTTAATGTGGCTTGTTTATTGGGGAACTGGAATGCTAACTGATGTTGTATTTGGTTTAGCTAATTTAAATATTTTTGGTATTATTATAGCTCCTGTATTACATGCTTATTTTGATGTATTTGGAGCATTTATTCAAACAATTATATTTACAACGTTAACATTGCTTCTTATTTCTGCTGAAATACCAGCACCTGTTAATGTTGATGTAAATAAAACAAAAAAAGTAAAAGCAAAAAAATAATTATTTAAAATAAGGAGGAAAAATTATGTTAGATGTATTTAGTGTTTTAATGGCTTTAACTGATAGTGGTACAGCTGTAGGTATTGGACTAGCATGCATTGGCGCTGGTATTGCTGTATTTACAGGATTTGGTTCAGGTATTGGAGAAGGTAATATTGCTGCTCATGCAATGGATGCAATTGGTAGAAATCCTGAAGCAGCTGGCGTTATTCGCTCTAATATGATTTTAGGTATTGCTTTAGCTGAAACAACTGGTATTTATGGATTTGCTACTGCAATTTTAATTCTAGTAATGGCTCTATTTTAATTTAAAGAAAAGGGGGAATAATTATGGCAATACTTGCCTTATTCTTAGCAGAAGAAAGTGATAAATTTGCTGATTTAAAAAAAATCGCTGATAAAATTATTCCTAGTGATCCTTGGGCTTTTTTAGTACAACTACTAGCTACATTTATTTTAGTTTTAATATTAGCTAAGTTTTTAGTAAAACCTGCAAGAAAGTATATTAGTGAAAGGCAAGCCTATATTCAAGGTAATATTGACGAAGCTAATAATAAAAATCTAGAGGCAGACGAGAAACTAGCTGATGCTAATAAACAAATAAAAGATGCAAAAATTACTAGTAAACAAATGATTGAAAGTGCAAAGGTTAGTGCACTTAATGAAAAAGATAAAATTATTGATGATGCTAAAAATGAAGCTTCATTAATTAAAGAAAAAGCAAAAACTGATATAGAATATGAAAGAAAGACTATGAAGGAACAGTTAAACAATGATGTTGTTGATATTGCCCTTCTTGCTGCTAGTAAGGTTGTTGAAAGAGAAGTAAATGAAAAAGATAATCAAAGGATTATTGAATCATTTATAAATAAAGAGGATGAATAATGGATAGTGTCGCATCTCGTTATGCTATTGCTCTTTTAAGTGTTGCAAGAGATAACAATCAAATTAAAGAGTACAATAGTGAGGTTGAATCAATAATAAACATTATATTAAATAATAAAGGATTTATTTCTTTATTAAGTAGCTATGATATTAAAACAAACGAAAAGAAAGAAATACTTAATAAGGTTTTTAAAAATAGAATAAATCAATATATTTTAAATTTAATGTGTGTTGTTGTTGATAATAATAGATGTAAATACCTTCTTGATATTTTAAAGGAATTTGATCGTATTTCCTTAAATGAATTAAATGTTAAAAAGGGAATAATTTATACAACAATAAAACTTACAAAACAGCAAATAGAAAAAATAAATGAAAAGGTTTCAAAAATATTAAAAGCCAATGTCTATTTAGTGAATGAAATTGACACTAAATTAATTGGTGGCTTTAAAATAGTTGTTGATGATTATATTATTGATGATTCATTAAAATATCGATTAATGAATTTAAAAGATGAAATATCTTTAAAGAAAGGGGAATAAATTAATGGAAATTAAAGTAAATGAAATTAGTGCCCTTATAAAAGAACAAATAAAAAATTATGAAAACAAGATTGAATTGTTAGATACCGGAACAGTTATGAGCGTTGGTGATGGGGTAGCCGTAGTTAGTGGCTTAAAAAATGCTATGCTTTCAGAACTTGTTATGTTTCCTAATAATATTTTAGGAATGATTTTATCATTAGATGAGGATTCAGTTGGTGTTGTTATTTTTGGTGATGACTCTAACATTAAAGAAGAAGATATTGTTACTAGAACAAAAAAGATTGTTGAAATTCCAGTAGGTGATGGCTTTTTAGGAAGAGTTGTTAATCCTCTTGGTCAACCAATTGATGGGCTTGGAAAAATAGAGTCAAATAAAACTCGTCCAATTGAAAGAATTGCTCCAGGTGTCATTACTCGTCAATCAGTTAATACCCCTTTACAAACAGGAATTAAAGCTATTGATTCGATGATTCCAATTGGAAGAGGACAAAGAGAATTAATTATTGGTGATAGACAAACAGGTAAAACAGCTATTGCTATTGATACAATTATTAATCAAAAAAATAAAGGTGTTAAATGTGTTTATGTAGCCATTGGTCAAAAGGCCTCAACAGTTGCTCAGGTTGTTGAAAAACTAAGAGTTCATGGGGCTTTAAGCTATACAACAATAGTTTCAGCAACAGCAAGTGAAATGGCGCCACTTCAATATATTGCACCTTATTCTGGCGTGACTTTAGCTGAAGAGTGGATGGAGCAAGGACAAGATGTTTTAATCGTTTATGATGATTTAAGTAAGCATGCGGTTGCTTATAGAACATTATCATTATTATTAAGACGATCTCCTGGCCGTGAGGCTTATCCTGGTGATGTATTCTATTTACATTCAAGATTACTTGAAAGAGCAGCAAAGCTATCACATGAATATGGTGGTGGTTCAATTACTGCATTACCAATAATTGAAACACAAGCCGGTGATATTTCAGCATACATCCCAACAAACGTTATTTCAATTACAGATGGACAAATATTCTTACAAGCCGATTTATTTGCTTCAGGACAAAGACCTGCAATCGATACTGGACTTTCAGTGTCTCGTGTAGGAAGCGCTGCGCAAATTAAAGCAATTAAGCAGGTTTCTGGTACAATTAAAATTGAACTTGCAAACTATCGTGAATTACAAGCCTTTGCTCAATTTGGATCAGACTTAGATAAAGCAACCAAAGATGTATTAGATCATGGTGCTAAGGTTTATGAGCTATTAAAGCAAAAGCAATATGACTTAATGGATGTTTATGATCAAGTGCTACAATTATTTACAGCTAAATATAGATATATTAAAAAGGTGCCACTTGAAAAAATTAATGATTATGAAAGCTCATTATTAACATATATGCATGCTAATTATCAAGATGTAATTGAAGATATTAAGAAAAATGAAAAAATTACTGATGAAACATTAAATAAATTAAAAGAAATAATTGAAAAATTTACAGATGATTATGTAAATGAATAGGAGGTGTTATTTATGGCAATGAATCTTTTGCAGACAAAAAATAGAATTCGTTCTGTTGCTTCAACAAAAAAGATAACAAAAGCTATGGAACTTGTTGCTACCTCTAAATTAAAAAAAGCTAAAGATTTAAATTATAAGTTAACACCATATAAAAATGAAGTTTTTGAAATTATTGCTTATTGTGCAAACAATGTATTAGATAAGGATTATAAGTATTTTAAAGAAAATAAAAGCGATAAAACATTAAATATTGTTATTACTTCAACACTTGGCTTATGTGGTGGCTATAATATAGCTGTTGAAAAGTTTGTTAATGAAAATGTAAGTAAAAATGATGATTTAATTGTTTTAGGAAGTAAGGGTGTAAGGTTTTTTACGTCAAAAGGTTATAATATTGTAAAATCATTTACAGAGCTTCCATCATTTAATTTACAAGAATCAATTTCTAGCGTTATAGGTCAGTATGTAATTGATAATTTCTTAAATTTAAAGTATAAAAAGGTTAATTTAATATATACAAAATTTATTAATTCACTAACCTTTGAACCAACAAGTATGCAATTACTACCAATTACCTCATTAGTTGAAGTAAAAAAGATTAATAAGGAATTATTACTTGAACCTTCTGCAGAGGAAGTATTAGATACTTTAGTTCCATTTTATATTGAAACGTCAATAAAAACATTACTTTTTGAATCAATGCTATCTGAACAAGCGTCTCGTAGAACTGCTATGGAAAATGCTACAGATAATGCAACAGAATTGGAAGAAAATTTACTACTTGAATATAATAAATCAAGACAAGCAGCTATTACTCAAGAAATTACTGAAATTTCAGGTGCTGCTAATGCTATAAAATAGGAGGTAATAATTCATGGAAAATGTATTATGGGGTACTATTTGTCAAATACAAGGTCCAGTTGTTGATATTAAGTTTACTGATGAGTTACCAGGACTTAGAACAGCAATTGAAATAGAAAATAATGGCCAAAAGCTAGTTGTTGAGGTTGCTCAACATGTTGGCGATGATACTGTAAGATGTATTTCAATGGGCCCAACTGAAGGCTTAATAAGGGGCTTAAAGGCTAAGGCCTTAAATGAACCAATTATGGTTCCTGTTGGAAAAGAAACACTTGGCCGTTTATTTAACGTTTTAGGTGAGCCAATTGATGGAAAAGGAAATGTTGATGCTAAGCTTAAATTACCAATTCATAGATTAGCTCCAAGTTATGATAAGCAAAATACTAAGGCAGAAATTCTTGAAACTGGAATTAAGGTTATTGACTTACTTTGTCCATATGCAAAGGGTGGAAAAATTGGACTTTTTGGTGGAGCAGGCGTTGGAAAAACTGTTTTAATTCAAGAACTAATTAATAATATAGCTACTCAACATGGTGGTATATCAGTATTTACAGGTGTTGGTGAAAGAACTAGAGAAGGTAATGATTTATATCATGAAATGAGTGAATCAGGAGTTATTAATAAAACATGTTTAGTCTTTGGACAGATGAATGAGCCACCAGGAAGCCGTATGAGAGTTGCCCTAACAGGTCTTACTATGGCTGAATATTTTAGAGATTACCAGCATCAAGATGTTTTATTATTTATAGATAATATTTTTAGATTTACACAAGCGGGGTCTGAAGTTTCAGCATTACTAGGAAGAATGCCTTCAGCTGTTGGCTATCAACCAACACTTGCAACAGAAATGGGACAGCTTCAAGAAAGAATTACTTCAACTAAAGATGGTTCAATTACATCAGTTCAAGCAGTATATGTTCCAGCTGATGACTTAACTGACCCAGCTCCAGCTACAACATTTACTCATCTTGATGCTAAAACTGTTTTATCAAGAGATATAGCTTCATTAGGTATTTATCCAGCAGTTTCGCCACTTGAATCATCAAGTAGAATGCTAGATCCTGAAATTGTTGGCCAAAAGCATTATGATGTTGCTTCAAAGGTTTTACAAATTCTTCAACGTTATAAAGAACTTCAAGATATTATTGCTATTTTAGGTATGGATGAGTTATCAGAAGAAGATAAGCAATTAGTAAATAGAGCAAGAAGAATTAGAAATTTTTTATCACAACCATTACATGTTGCTGCTCAATTTCAAGATATTCCAGGAATTTATGTTAGTGTCAAGGATACTGTTGATTCATTTGCTGATATTATTGATGGTAAATATGATGAATATCCAGAGCAAGCATTTATGTATGTTGGAACTGCTAAAGATGTTGTAGAAAAAGCAAAGAAATTGGAAAATAATTAACATGAAATTAAAATTAAAAATCATTGATTTAAATGGCGTTTATTTTGAAGGTGATGTTGATTTATTAAACATCACAATTGCCTCAGGTAATGTTACTATCTTAGCTAATCATTTACCAATTATTTCAAAAATTTCAATATCACACGCTTATATTAAAAATGATGGCGTAATTAGTGAATTTGCTATAGCTGGCGGAACATTATTTAAGGATGAAAATGAATGTAAAATAATTACACCAGCTATTGAGATGGCTAATGAAATAGATTTTGAAAGAGCGACTAAAGCTAAAAATAGAGCAGAAGAAAGACTTAAATCACAAGATAGTGATATAGATATTAAAAGAGCTGAAATTGCGTTAAAAAAGGCAATTAATAGGCTTTCATTAAATAAGCATGATAATTAAAGTTATTCATTTATGCTGCTTAGTTTTAGCACTTATTATTTCACTATTTGTTTCATTATCAATTGATTTTTCAAAATTTATTAAAGCCAAAAGCAATGTTGATTATTATTTAGCAACTTTTGCCATATGTGCAGCTCTTACATACTTAATTGGAGAATTTTTATTTACAATAACAACATTATTTATAAATTAAGAGATAGAAAAGTAATTTTATCTCTTTTTTTCGTATAATCACTTCAAAAATTGTTAAAAATGTGTATGAGGTGAAAATATAATGAATTCATTAATAAAAAGAATAGGTACATGGTTTAAAAAATCAGCTTTTGGAGTTATATTAACATCAGTATCCTTAGTTTTTGTAATATGTGTTGGCTTGGTAATTAGTAATTCGAATACATCACCAGTTTCAAAAACATCAAATACTAGTGTTGAAGTAGCTGAATCAGATAAAAATTTAGAAGATAGTAGTAGTAATAGCCAAATGCAAGTTGAAGAAAAAATTAGAATGCCTTTTATGGTAAATGCTAAAATATCAAGATACTTTTTTGACTCATCAGATTCAATAGATATTAAAAGCCAAGCTTTAATAAATTATGATAATAAATTTGTTCCATCAATTGGGGTTGATTATACATTTAACAATGAATCATTTGCTGTTGTTAATGCGTTTTCAGGAACTGTTGTTGAAAAAATAAATGATAGTTTATATGGATTATCTATTGTGGTTGAAAATAAAGAAGGCTTAAGAGCACATTATTGTGGTTTATCAAATGTTAATGTAATGGTAAATGACAAAATAAATAATGGACAGACTATTGGAAAATCAGGCACTTCAATAATTAATGCTAATTTAGGTAATCACTTACACTTTGCTGTTGAACTTAAAGATAAGTTTGTTAATCCATTAAAGCTATATAACAAAACAATTAAAGAAGTAATTAAATAAATATCATGACTTGACTAGATAAATCTAGTCTTTTTCTTGCCATTTTTTTTGATAAAGGTGTTTATAACTAATTAAATATTTACAAATACTCATAAAAAAAATATAATAAATATGAATAGCAAATAAAATATTAATAATATTAATATTAAAAAGGAGAAAAACTATGAAAAAAAACTTATTAAAATTGATTTTAATTGCTTCAACTATTACATTATTAGGTGCTTGTAATAATAATAATAATAATAACAATATAACTAATAGTAATGAACAACAATCAACTAATGATACATCTGGTGAACAAAGAGAAGAATTTATTGTTGAATTAGATAGAACAATTTTTGTAAAGGGTGATACTCTTAATGAAAATAATGTTTTACGATTTGATAGATGGAATGAAACTTTACAATCATATGGTGCATTAAATGTTGGAATTGCTGGAGTAGCTTGGAGTATTTCAAGATTACCTGTAGAATGTCCAAATGGTGAAGTTGAGCTTACACTAAAAAGAGGAATTGTTTCTACAACTACAAAGGTATACTACTATGATAGCCTTGAAACAGCAGCTAAAAATACTAAAATTGATATTCCTGAGGATGCAAGTAATTATTTAGATTCTAAAAAATATGTATTCACATCAGGATCTAAAAAAGGAAAATTAAAATTTGAAGCTATTGAAGCAGAAGATGGTTTGACTATTGACTTATATTCTGCAAAAACACCAAAATATTATAATAGTAAGCTTCCAACTCAAAACTGGACTTCTAGTGAAATGTCAATTTGGAATGCAGCTGGTAAAGTTGTGGCGACTTATGATGAAACTAAATTTACAATTCCTCATTTCGAAGAAAATGGAAAGGTAATACCAAACACTACTTATTTACCTACTTATGACCCAGCTACAACAAACGCAAAGCAAAATGAACATATGTATGAAATAATTGTAGATGGTACAGGGCATGTTGCATATTTTGCTAAAGTAAACTGGTTAACACCTGTTGATATTGCCCTAACTGAAAATAATCCAAAGCCAAAATATTGGTCTTACTATAAAGATTATAAAGCTAATCCTGCATTTGTATTTGCTCCTGATTTTGATGAAAATGATGAAGAGAAAAAATATAATTATGAAAAAGTAATTCCTGAAGGTGGATTTTGGATTGTAGCTTCATGTAATAATAGTCAAGCACAAGCAAACTTTACAGCAATTGATTATTTATATAGTAAGATTGCGGGAATTGATAATACTAGAGTTTATGGAGATATTAATAAAATTTGCTTAACAATGACTGATAATGATGCTTCAAAAGAAGAATCATTTAATAAAGCTGTTATAAGCTATGACGTTCCTGAAGAGGGAAATTTAATGTCAGTTTCATTAACTTCACCAGCTGATACATATCAAAAATATTTCTATTATAATAAAAAAGCAAATGATTTAAAAGATGAAGCTTTGATTGCTAAAGGGCAAGAAATCTTTAATGCTTTAGTATTACAAACTCTTCCAGATGTTAAAAAGGAACCAGCTTTATATAAATATTATCAAAGCCAAACAGAAACATTGCTAGCTGAATGGATTAATGCAATGCCTAAAAAATAAATGAAATAATTTTAAAAAGCTACATTTTGTAGCTTTTTATTTTATAAAAATGACGTATGATTTGTTATAATTAAGTAGTAAAGGAAGCGAAAAATATGAAAATTCATGAAATAATAAGCATAGCAATAATAGCTATAATTCTGCTATCAAATATAATAATACTTATAGTATTATTTAAAACTAAGCATTTATCTAAAGATAATAATAGTAATGATGCAGCACAAATAATATCAAATATAGAGCAAATAAACACAAAAATGAATGATTTAAAAAACATTTGTGAATATTTAAAGGAAGCAAATAATTCCTTTCAAATAAGCTTAATAAGAATAAATAATGAATACAATGAAAAATTATTAATAAAAATGCAATCATTAAATGATTCATTAATAAAGCAACAATTAGACAATGTTTTAAAACTTGATAATTCATTTAAGGATATAAATAAATTAGTGAATGATAATAATGAAAAATCTATAAAGTCGCTGAACGAAAGATTAAATGAATTTACATCAATTTTAAAAGAAAAAGTTGATTTAATTGACAAAAATGTTGTTACTAATTTAGAAGGAATAAGGAAGGACAATAATGAAAAACTAGAGAAAATCCAAGGCGTTGTTGATGAAAAGCTACAGCGTGTGCTAGAAGAAAGATTAAACAATTCTTTTAAAAACGTTATTGAACAAATAAGTGGAGTAAATAAAACTATTGGTGAAATAAAAAATTTGGCAAGCGATGTCAGCTCACTTAAAAACGTCTTTGCTAATGTGAAGATTAAAGGAATTGTAGGTGAAGTTATTTTAGGTAATTTAATTAAAGAAATATTAGCCAAGGGCCAATATGATTTAAATGTTAAAACTAAAAAAGGAAGTAATGATGCTGTTGAATACGCAATAAAAATGCCAAGTAATGATGGGAGTTTTATTTACTTACCGGTTGATTCGAAGTTTCCAACAGAATCATATAATAAGATTTTAAATGCTATTGAAAGTAATGATAAGGATGCGATTGATAATGCTAGAAAGGAATTAAAAAGCAATATTAAAAAATTTGCAAGTGATATAGCAAATAAGTATATTGATGAGCCAAATACAACAGGCTTTGCTATAATGTTTTTACCAATTGAAGGATTATATGCTGAGGTTATTAATATGGACTTATTTGAGGAATTGCAAAGAGATTATAAAATATGTGTTTGTGGTCCATCGACGTTCTCTGCATTATTAAATGCTTTACAAATGGGATTTAAGACGTTGATAATTCAAAAAAAGAGTGCTGAAATATTTAAGCTTTTAGGGGCCATAAAAACAGAATTTAATAATTTTGCTGATGCTCTTGAAAAAACTCAAATAAAAATGGATCAAGCAGGTAAAGAATTAAATAGCTTAGTAGGTGTAAGAACTAGAGCAATTAGAAAAAAATTAAAAGATGTTGAAGAATTAGATGAAAATGAAAGCAAAAGTATTTTAAAATCCTAATAATACACAAACAACATTTAAAATGTAAATTTCCTGTAAAGGAAAATATTTATTTTTATTTTTGATAATGCTATAATAATAATGAAATTACAAAATAGATACTTTTATTAGTAATTTAATCTTAATGAAAGGATTTTTTGCTATGGATGATGCGATTTTAAATTTTTTTAATTCACTTGGCGACATTGGTGTTATTTTAAAAACCTTTGTCGAATTATTAATGGCAGTTATTTGTGGCGGATTAATTGGCTATGAGCGTGAAAAAAATGGCCATGACGCTGGATTAAGAACACATACCTTAGTTTCAATAGGTGCATGTCTTATAATGATTATATCAATTAGAGGGCCAGGAATGGACGCCGTTAATACAAATAGAGACCCTGCTCGTTTAGCGGCTCAAGTAGTATCAGGAATTGGTTTTTTAGGCGCTGGGACAATTATTCAAAATGGTATGAATATTAAAGGCTTAACAACTGCAGCTACAATATGGCTTTGCGGAGGCTTAGGTTTAGCTTGTGGCTCTGGCTTTTTCAGTGGTGCAATTTTATCGACAATTATTTCTTATATAACATTATCATTTTTAACAAAAATTGAGATGAAGCTTGCTAGAAAATCTCCTAAAATTGTAATGCTTGTTGACAATCAAGATAATATCTTAAAGAAAATAGCTGATGTTTCAAAAAACTATGTATTAGTAATTAAAAACATCTCTACTGCTATTATTTCAAATGCAGCAAATGATAAAAAATATCAAATATCAATACGATTAACCTGTAATGAACAGGATGAATTAAATTCATTTGTTAAAGCTTTAAAGGAAACAATAAGGCCAGAAGAAATTAGTTGTATAAAAAAATAAGAAAATGAAAAAATATTAAGTGGTGATATAAGTGTGTACAGCAATAAATTTTAAAACAAAAAACACATATTTTGGAAGAACATTTGATTATGATTTTTCATATAATGAAAAGGTAATAATAACTCCAAGGAAATATGAATTTACTTTTAAAAATAAAAGGACAATAAACAATCATTATGCCTTAATAGGAATTGGGATAATAATTGATAATTATCCATTATATTATGATTGTATAAATGAAAAAGGATTAGGAATAGCTGGACTTAATTTTGTAAATAATGCAGTTTATTTTAATAATAATCCTACGAAGGAAAATGTTGCTTCCTATGAACTTATTCCTTATATTCTATGTCAATGTCAAAATATAAAGGAAGTAAAAAAACTTTTAAAAAAGATTAATATAACTAAAGAATCATTTGATGAAAAATTAAAATATAGCCAGTTACATTGGTTAATTAGTGATTTAAGTGGTCAATCAATAGTTGTAGAAAGCACAATTGAAGGCTTAAAGATATATGATAGTAAAGTTGGTGTATTAACCAATAATCCGCCATATAATTATCAATTATTTAACTTAAATAACTATATGAAAATATCAGCTAATGATCCCAAAAATAGTTTTGCTTCTTCACTATCATTAAATAAATATAGTCGTGGGCTTGGCGGAATAGGATTGCCCGGTGATTTGTCTTCTATGTCTCGTTTTGTAAGGGCTACCTTTACAAAATTTAATTCAATTTGTAATGATGATGAATCTTCAAGTGTAACACAATTTTTTCATATTCTAAATAGTGTTTTTCAACAAAATGGTTGTTGCAAAGTAAATGATGAATATGAAAAAACAATTTATGCATCTTGCTGTAATTTAAATGAAGGAATATATTATTATACAACCTACAATAATAGCCAAATAAATGCTATTAATATGTTTCATACAAATTATTTAGCTTCAGAATTAATTGTTTATTCTTTGAATGATAAACAAAATATTAACTTTATTAATTAGTATTCTTAAAAATTAATAAATAACATATAATTTAATGAGCATTTTAATTAAAATACTTGAAAAATTCCTAATAAAAGTGTATAATTACAATGCTTGTGATGGTTCCTTAGCCAAGTTGGTAAGGCAATTGACTGCAACTCAATGACCGTTGGTTCAAATCCGACAGGAACCTCCATTAGCGCTAGTAGCTCAACTGGATAGAGTACTTGGCTACGAACCAAGGGGTTGTGGATTCGATTTCTGCCTAGCGCGCCAAGATAATTATTAACTGGATTATTCCAGTTTTTTTATTTTTAACATAAAAAGAGCAATGAAATCTAATTTAATTCTTTCATTGCTCTTTGACATATTTATAATTTCACTGATTATAAATAATTAATTATTCATCTTCACTAATTAAACCACTTTCTTTTAAAAGTAGCTCAACATCTGTGCCTTTAACTTTCTTTAAAACAACCTTTAATAATTCTTTTTCTTTAAATGAAAGCTTTGCTTCAGTTATAGGCTTTTTATCAATTGCATAATATGAAGCCTTTAATAATTCACGAACATCATAAGTGCTTCCCCAAACCTCTGGAACTGCTCTATCAACATTTAATAATGTATACACAGCTTCCATACCTGTACGGATTGAATATTCTGTTGTAAATATTGTATCACGTGGTGTTTCTGCAAATTGACCAATAAATGCAAAGTTAACAGCATTATGAGGTACAACTAATGGACGGTCTTCTTTTTTACGTGGTTGGAAGAAAGCATTAATATATGGCATGTAGCAAGTAGTTGTGTTACATGCATTCTTAGCTAATTCATCAATTTTATCTTCATCAATGCCGATATGATATAACCATTCCTTACATACTTCCTCACCAGTACATTCTTTCATAGCCTTTTTAACATAGTTACCTTCTTTATTAGTATTTAAAGAATATACCCATACTAAAATCATGTTTTTATCTTGTGCTTTAAATTGTGGCTGACGATTAATTGTCCAAGATAAATACCAATTATTTACGCTATCCTTAACAGTTACAATACCACCTGTAGTGACTTTTCCAGAACGAGGATCACGTTTACAAATGTTTTTAATGTGATCGATGATTTCATCATTTGAAGTGGCAATAGTAGCACTCATCCAGTTTGTAGCATTAACATCACCACAGAATTTTAATGGATTACCATATTCATTTCCTTGTGCAGCAATATTTTTCCATAAATCCCATGATTCACCACATCCATTAACAATATTTGATAAATCTGGCTTATGTGTTTGATCACCATAGCATGATGTATCTGTACAACAACCATTAGTGATAAATACTAAGTCATCTGCCACTAAATCAATGCTATGTTCTTCTCCATTTTGTAAATAGATGATTTGCTTTGCAATTTTCTTGCCATTTTCTTCATCAATGATAACGTTTTTAACATCGATACCATATTCTATTTTAACACCATGGCTTTCAAGATATTTAACTAAAGGCAAAATCATACTTTCAAATTGATTATATTTAGTAAATCTTAAAGCACTAAAATCAGGTAGGCCATCAATATGGTGAACATAACGTTGAATATAACGCTTCATTTCAAGTGCACTTGACCATCTTTGGAAAGCAAACATTGTTTGCCAATATAGCCAAAAGTTAGTTTGCCAGAAAGAGTCATGGAATATTTCAGAAATTTTCTTATCCTCTAAGTCCTTTTCTGGTGTCATATATAAAGTCATCAAATCCTTTGCTGATTCTTTATCTAAATTAAATTTATTATCTGTATGAGCATTTTCTCCTCTATTTATGGTTGCTCTACATAATGAATAGTTCGGATCCTTTTTATTTAACCAATAGTACTCGTCAAGTACTGAAATATTTGGTGTTTCAATTGATGGGACATCACGATACATATCCCACATACATTCAAAGTGGTTATCCATTTCTCTACCACCTCTCATGAAAAATCCTTTTGTGATATCTTTTCTACCATCGCAAGATCCACCGGCTAAATCAAGCTTTTCAAGTAGATGAATATGTTCTCCTTTCATTTGTCCATCTCTTACTAAATAAAAGGCTGCTGATAAACCTGCAAGGCCTGTTCCAATAATATATGCTGATTTCTTATCAACGCCTTCAGGTTTGACTGGACGTGCAAATGCTTCATAATTTCCTGCTGAATAATACATAATTTTTTCCTCCTTGTATTGTTTACGTCTATATTATACAAATGGAAAAAAACTAAAAAAATAATTAAAATTTAATGTTTGTCAAAGAAAAAAACATTAACGATTAATTAATGTTTTTTACGACAAATCTATTAAAATGTCAAAAAATCAATAGCTCGCATTTGTTAAGGCATGCTTGATGCTTCCATGAATTAAGCCATCAAGCTTTTCTATCATTTTCTTCGGATCATCCTTCATATCATTTTTAATCCAATCTAAAACTAAACCAACAAAACCAAATTTATAAAAATTAGCAATAAAAGCTTTATCATCTTCTCTTACATTTAAATTATTACTTTGTTCATTTATAACATTATATAATAAATCGTATACAACCTTATATAAATAATTTTGCAGTGCTTCTATTGAAACGGAATGGAATATATTACTAATAAATGGTTTATCCTTAATCATTAAATTCAAAAGCGATAAAAATCCTTCCTGCCAAGTTAAAGCAGTCTTATTATCTTTAATTGCTTTATCAGCATCTTCAAAACATATCCATTCAATTAAATCCTGAATATCTAAAAAATGATAATAAAATGTTTGTCTATTTATTTCACATTTTGATGTAATATCATTAACTGTTATCTTGTTTAATGGTTTTTCAAGTAATAATTCCTTAAAAGCGTAAGAGATTGCTTTCTTTGTTGTGGCTTTGCTCAATTTAATCACCTCTTATAAGATATAATATATTAAATAAAACAAATATTGCAATGTAATTTTAAATGATTAAACAATTTTATTATTAATTGTATTATTTTTAGCTGTTATTATTAATCTCTTAGTGTTTGAAATATTTAAAGGGATTGAAATATCACAATCAATATTAATACCTTGATTATCAACAAATGTTTTATTCATTATATTATATGATGTTAAAGCAAAAATGATAAATTTTAAGCAATATGATGCAAAGGCATGATTTAAGCTAGCAAGAATTGATGTGTGCTCCCAAAGTGTTTTTGTTTCCTTGGCCATATTTAAGAAATAATACTTAACCTCTTTAATTATTTCTTCTTTATTATTATCTTCCATTAATAAGTCAAGTCGCATATATATACCATAAATCATATTTGGTTTTTCAACATATTCCATAAAGCCCTTTTCTTTGTTAGCACCTAGCTTATTCATTAATAAATCATATAATTCTTTATATTCATTTTTATCAATTGCTTTAAACCAAAAAGCGTAATATTGGCAAGCCTCTGTAAAGTTTTTAGTTTTTACTAAATTGTTTTTATCATCACGAATTAAATTATCAACTAATAAAAGACCATCAAAAGCCTTTTCCTTAATAAATTTTTTAATTTTGCTTGCTTTACTTATCCAGTTTGGTTCATTATAAATTCTACCTGCTTCCTCAAGTACCCTTAAGTATTGAATGTTTGAAGGAATATTTACACCTTTTATGTGACTTTCATCATTAGCCTTACTCCACTCAATAAATACCCAAGATTCTAAATTTTCAAGCAAACCATATTCATTTTCTTTTGTTTTAAAATAGCTTAAAATACCATAAACTCTATCCTTAGCTTCATTTATTATATTAATATCATTGCTTTTAATTATTTCTAATATATACCATAATGACCAATTTGGAATAAACATAGAATTATAATTATCAGATGGATAATTCATTGGAATCATTCCTTTTGGAAATAAAGTAGTATCAGCTAAAGCATAGTTTTGTAAAAAGGCCTTTTCTACTAAGTTACTACCAGTTAATACTCTTTCAGCAACTGATGAAAAATAGCTATCACTTAGCCAGCCACTTCTTTCACGGCTAGGGCAATCAGTAAGCAAATCAACAGCATTAGCGGCAAATGAATTCATAGCAGCTTCAACTATTAAATTAATATCTTCATCATTTGATCTAAAAAAGAAGTTTTTATAATTTGGATTAACATATTCAGTAATACTAATATTTACTTTACTTCCTGCTTTACAAATTATTTTTACATATTGATAGGTATATGGTTCAAATGAACTAAGATGGTATAATCCTTTTTTATTTAATCTATATTTAAAGCAATTATTAGTCTCATTTCTTAAAACATTTAAAACCTTTTTTCCATTTTCAGTAACCAATATTTCTTCAAAGACAACATATACATCACTTGGTTTATCAACTTCTATATCTATATTAATAAATCCTGTATATGAATGATCAAATTTGTATAAATGATATTGTAAATCATTTTTTTCTTTTACATCCTTAAAAGAAACATAATCGTATAAGGGGTTATCTTCACATTCGTTGAAAAAATAGCCTTCAAGTGGATTATTTATCAAATAAAAATATCTTTGATATGGAATATCATGATTATTTGTTTTTAAGATATAACCATTTTCAATTTCTTTATATTCATTAATTATATTAAGAGGTGGATAGTTAACGATATTAGGTAGTATTTTAGGTAACTCTACTTCAACTGTTTCACATTCTTTAAAATCTATATTATTAAATACTGAATCATTATATATATAGCTTTCAACAAAACCTCTTTGATAAGAATAACGAGGAACTTTTTTAATACGTCTATTATCTATATAAGCTTTAAAATCATTAGCTGTATAAATTTTATTATCAGCATAAAGATTACAATAAAAATAAGGATTACCCTTTAAAAATGAAAAGGTTTTAATATTTGGATTATTTATATATATTAAAATATCTTTTCCATTAAGATTAAGAATATGCTTTCTAGCATAATGATGTGCTGCTCTCATTGGTCCAAAAAACACCATTTTATTGTCAACATAGATTTTAAAAATTGCTCCAGCTATTAATTCTATTTTAAAGTCTTGCTTTTCCTTTAAGCTTAAAGTATATAAGGCTGTAATATTTTTTGTATTTATTTCATCTTTAATCCATATACCATTCATAATGCTTCTCCTTACTTATTAAATTCCTTTGGTGGTACACCAAAAAATTCTTTAAATCTTTTAGAAAAATAAAATTGCGATTTATAGCCAACTATTTCCGAAATTTGAGCAATTGTATAATTTTTACTTCTTAATAAATCTTTTGCCTTAAGCATCCTTAAAGATGTCAAATACTCAACAGGTGTCTTATTCATAGTTTCTGAAAAAATTTTTGAAACATAAGCAATGCTATAATACATTTTATCTGCAATATCCTTTATAGAAAAATTACTATCTTGATAGTTATTATCAATATAATCTAAAATGATTTTGACATTCTTTTCTTTTTTACTGTCTTCTTTGATATCAACTTGCCTTTCATTAGCAATTGTTGCAAAATATTCCATTATAAAAGGAAGATAAAATGAGACATTTCTTTTAGGAGTGTTTTTAGCTATTTCTATCATTTCCATTAATCTTTTCTTTAATTCGTGAGCATTTTTTATCGAATAATAATTATTATTTTCATTCATTTTTGTTAAACTTAAAAGATTTGTAGCTTCATCTCCACTAATATTAAACCAAATATAACTCCAAGGATCATTTTTATCTTGAAAATATAAGGTGCTTTTATTGCTTTCATTTTCTGGTGGGAAATAAAAGGTATCATTAGCTTTAAGCTTTATTAATTTTCCATTTTCTTTTATATAACCAGTTCCACTTAAAATAAAATGAAATGTATAGTCATTTTGCTGATGGTGGCAAGGCTTTTTATTATAAGCACAAAGCTCAGAACCGATAAAATTAGGAAAAAAGCCAAGTTTAGCATCATCCTCTAAATACTTTGAAAAATGATTCTTTAAAATTTCATCATTTAACTCATCCATATATTTCACATCCTTAATTACAATTATACATTAAAAATTAAAAAAATTAATACTTTTTTAAATAAATAAGTCAATAACACTTTGTTTTGTAAAAAAAGTATATATTTAGTAAAAATAATTTAAATAAAAACGCCCCTTTAAAAGTATATAAGGAGCGAAATTAAATATTATTTTCCATTTAAGGTTGAATAATCAAAATTAGGGTCATATCCATCATTCCAATTAGATACATCAATATTTAAAGCATTAATCATATCTAAGCATCCTTGGCGTAATTCTTTATCATAATTTTTAAAGAATTTTTCATTGTTGTATTTATCAGCAATCCAGTATTGGAAATAGCGTGACATTTTTGATTGAGTTGCAACAGTTACACCAGTTGTCCAATTACAAGATGGAGTACGTGGAAAATCTCTTTTTAAATATTCTACTACCTCTGATGGAATAATTGAATCATAAACAGCTCCTACATATTGACCAGCTTGTTCATCAACCATTTTATCAATGTTTTCTGGAACAGTTAGCCACATTAAAAATAATTTTGAGGCAAGAAGATGATCTTTTCCTTTTTGCTTGCTAGCAAGCTTTACGATATTAAATGATTCACAGATAGGTGGATTATAAGCGCCTTGTTCCATTACATAATCTGAGGTATATTTTGATGTTTTAGAATTAGCTAAAGGAGTTGGGAAAATTCCATAATCAAACTTTCTTGCAGCATCAACATTTTCTTCATTTACACGCCACATACCATCTTCAACCATTCCAACCTTTCCTTCAGTCCAAAGAGGCTGATATTCAGTGCTTGCAGCTCCAGTTTGCAAAATATTTAAGTATTTATTTTTAACTTCTCTATATAAAGATAAAATGTTATCAATATTTTTACCTTGCCCATAAAATACCCCTTCATAAACAGCACGTAATTGTTCGTTTTGTGTCATATAGCCATTATTATCATAATCCCATTGGTCAATTATTTTTTGAGCATATGTTGGACCAAGGGAGTATTGAATATCCCAAACATCAATATTTGGTGTGGCATTTAAAGACCAAGGGGCAACAGCAACGTAACCGGCTTCATTAATCTTATTACATACATTCTTAAATTCTTCCCAATCAGTAGGAACGCTTAAATTTAATTCTTCAAAAATTTCTTTATTATAATAATAAGCAGTAGCACTGCCTGGATAGCACATAACCGGAACTGCACAAATATTATTAGCAGCATCTGTTGTCATATCAGAAAGCCACATATATTCTGGAAATTGATCCTTCCAATGAATACTACCTCTTTTACCTTGCTCAATAAAAACATTTGGTTCTTCCATTATTTCATTTAAGTTTTCATACCAGCCTCTATCTGAATATTCAGAGCCATGCATCATTACAATATCTGGAGCATCATTTGAAGATATTTGAGTTGTCATCCACATTGCCCAATCTCCAAATGATTTTTTTGAATAAGCCCATTGGATAGTGACATTTGGAAACATTTTACAAAACTCATCAGCAATATCTTGAATAGATCTAAAGACTGTTGGCTGTTGCTCTGTTGGTTCTGTATTTGTTGTTGGCATTAAGCCATTAAGATCAACAAGAAGGGTAATTGGCTTACCATCATTAATAACAATATTGCTTGCTGGTTTGTTTGAATTACCATCACTACTAATAACATTATCAATAGTACAACTTGACATTACAACAACAAGTGGCATTAATAAGTAATACAATTTTTTATTTTTCATATTCACACCTCTTAAAACTTAATAGCAGAGCTATTTAAACCTTCAACATAATATTTATTTCCAAAAATAAATAAGAATATCATTGGAATTGTTGATACTAAATAGCCTGAGAATAATAATGGATAGCTTCCAGCATTTCCTGATAAGAATTCTTTTTTAATAGCAGCGGCAATTGTAAGCTTTGACGTATCTGTTGGAATTGCAATCATTGGCCATAAATAATCATTCCAAACACCATTTAATTGCATAATAATTAATGTTAACAAAATAGGCATTGATAAAGGTAAGCATATTTTAATAAAGCACATAAAATCATTAGCCCCATCAATACGAGCCGCTTCAAAAATACCCTCATCAATTGAAGCAAAGAAGCTTCTTAATAAAAATACAGCAAATACAGATCCACCAGTAATAATTGGTATAATTAAAATTGCATAAGTATTAGTACCAACAAGCTTTTTATAAAGCATAAAGCTTGGAACAAGAGTCATAATTGCTGGTATCATCATTAAGCCAATAACTAGCATAAATAATATTTGTTTACCTGGAAATTTCTTTCTAGCAAAGGCATATGCTGCAGGGCAGGATACTAATAATACACCGGCTGTTCCTAAAACACCAACAATCATTGTATTTAAAATATATCGATAAAGGCTTTTAATAGCTACAAAGAAATTTGTAAAATTTAAAGGTAAGGCTGGTAGCCATTTATTTACTTGGAATTGTGCGTTACTTTTAAAGGCTCCCCATATAGCAACTAATAAAGGATAAAACATTAAAGCAACAATAATCATCAAAACTAAATTAGCAAAAAATTGTCCAAAATGAATTTTTCTAGGCTTTTTAACCATTGCTATGCCATCTCCTTTCTTCTTCCAATTTTAAATGATAATAATGTTAGTCCCATAATAATTAAGAACAAGAATGTTCCAATAGCACTAGCAAATCCCATTCTTCCTGATTGGAAGGCTGCTTGATACATATAATAGCCTGGAACCATTGTGTCATATCCAGGGCCACCATTAGTTAATAAGAATTGGACTGAATAATCTTGAATTAAGACAATCAAACCATTAATTAAATAGAATTTTACTTGTCCTAGCATTTGCGGTAAATCAATATAGTAAATAATATGTCTAGTTGAAGCCCCATCAATTCTAGCGCTTTCTCTAGCTTCTGGTGATATAGAATTTAACCCTGATAAATAAATTAAAACATTTGTACCACTAACCCATGGAAAGCCCATAAAGATAATGGCTGCTATAACTGTCCTTGAATCATTTAGCCAATCAATTGGTGAGCCACCAAAGAATTGCCATATTGAGCTTATTAAGCCATAATTTGGATCATAAATATAAGCCCAAATCAAGGTAGTTACAACTCCTGGCGCTACCATTGGAATTAAAACTGCTAATCTATAAAATGATTTTAGCTTTTGTGATCTTATATTAAAAATTAATTCGGCCACTATTAAAGGGACTACTATACTAATTAAAAGCTTTGGTACCATAAGAATTATCATATTTAAACAAGCCGGCCAAAATACTTCTGTATCTGTTAAAAATTCTTTATAATTTAAAATTCCTATAAAGGTTGCTCTTCCATCATCCTTCCAATCAAAGAAGGAATGGTAAATACTACTAAAGGCTGGAAAATAAGAAAATAAAATCAAGAAGAAAAATAATGGGATTAAATAAAAATAAGCCGCACGATTTTTATGTATACTTTTGAAAATGTTTTTAATTTTATTTGTTTTCTTTTCTTTCATATACTACAACCTCTTTTCTAATTTAAATCAAAGAAAATATCATTAGTTGTCATATTAGATGATGACTTTGATGAAAGTGCAACCATTTTTAAAGTGTAAGTTTTAGTTGCTGGAACGAATACGAATAAAGAATTATCTTCATCAGTGATTGTAAATACTACATCGCTAGCAGTATTAGCTAAGTAACAACGATATTCAAAATCGATTTCACCATTTTCGTTTGTTGTAAGTCTACCAATAATGTTCCTATTTGTTTTCACATATAAAATATGATTAGCAATAGGATTATTGTTTTTAGTTACTTTCGCTTTAATTTCTATTTGAGTCTTTCCATCACAAATTCCAACATTTAGTGGTATTTCCTTTCCATTATCATCCAAAACAGTTTCTTTATTCACTCTTTCAACGCTTACAAAATCAATTGAATACGTTGAAGCAATAATACTATCAATGCCATATCCTATTAAAATGATTGCTATAATTGCAACAATTACAATAATTTTTTTAATTATATTTTTCATATTATTTATCAAACCTATAGTTCATAATAATAGGCTCCCCTTTATATGATATTTTAATTTCTTTACTTCCTTTAGTATTTAAATATAGCCATGATATTCCACTCCAAATAGCTTCACATGGTAAATTGTCTTTTAATGGAGTGTTGTTTTCATTTAAAATATTTAAGCCATCAGGATAGCCCTTTATTGTTCTTAAAGGATTATTATTTAAGTCTTTAAAGCTAATGATTAAATGGTCTTTATTATTGACTTTTAATGTAAAGCTATCATTTTTATTTAATTCAATTTCTTTATAATTATCTTTTACTTCAATTATTTTAGAATCATTATAATTTTGATAATTATTATTTACTATTTTGTATTTATATAATAAGTATTCAAATTCATTCATATTAATAGTAAAGCCATTAAATGTCTGAATTAAATTATTTGTTAAGCAACCATTTTTAATTAGTAATGATAAATCTATATTTTTATTATTAAAATCATTTAAATTAACATTTACATTTTGACTTAAGTATGTTGGATTAACAATTAATAAATAACCTTCCTTGTCATTATAAAGACGATAGCCATATACTTCAGCATTTCTTACATCACCTAAAATGAATTCACATTGCATTTTTTTATTAGTTATGTCAGATAAAATACTATCTACAAAATGATAATAATTCATGTCATCTTGATCTAATAACGAAATATCACCATAAGGATTAATTTTATTAGTGCCTCTTAAAACATTATGAAGAATTGATTGTCTAAAGGCTTCTTTTTTAATTCTATATATTGTACCAGTAATTCCCATCATAGAGCCATGATCATCTATAGCATAAAAAGGAATATAACTATCGACAAAATTTCTAAGCATAGAATCTGAATAATAAATTAATGATGTAGCAAAATTTGGCGTTGGAATTTCGCTAGGACGAGGATCGCCACAATAAATGTAATTTATATATTTTAGCCAATAAGGAGAAACAACTTTTTTATCCATCTTTTTAACGCTAGCTAAGCAATCAAGATTAATTGTCCATCCATTATAGCATAATATTTTTACATCTTTATCGACTTTATGAATCATGTTTACCATTTTAATGAAGTTTTTTATGCTCTTTTCTTTTGATTCAACATGCTTAATTGAGTGATTATGATTTGGATTTTTGCATTCAAAGTAAGCGAAATCTAGTTTTATTATTTTAAGATTATCTTCTTTGATATGTTTAATTATAGCATTACTCATAGAAGAAGCTACCTCATCACAAGCAAAGCAATAGGAATTATTATTTAATAAATTATCATATTGTTTAAAATCAGTTGGTTTATTATGAATAAAATTAATATCAAACCATAAACCAAAGTTCATATCTAATTCTTTAACCTTATTTAAAATGCCATTTATGCCATTAGGAAATATAGCATCATCATAATCTTGATATTTTTTACCTAATTTATGCCAAAAAGCATCCATTATATAATAATCAAATTTTGTCTTTGATCCTTCCATAAAGTTCTTTAAGTCATTTATATTTTTATAAGCTAACTTTTCATCAATAATAGGGTCATTAGGTGTTAAATTATCGTATAATCCCCAGTTACAAAATACTCTATAAGGAATATTTTCTTTATTTAAAGCAAATGATTTGACATATTGTCTAAATTCTTCTTCAAGATTTTTATTATTATTTAATACATAAACTACATCTAATGATTTAAAATAGCATCCTTTAAAATAAGGAGTTTCTAAAAAATTACAGACGTTATTTTCATGTTGATTATTACATGAAGGGAATTCAATTCCAATCCAAGCAATATTATTTATAAAGCATGGCATTCCTTCAAATCCAAGACGTAAATCTAAATTACTTTTTCTTGATTCAAGAGTAATTTGCTTTATAAATAATTCTTTTTTAGATACAATTTCTATATTTTTTATAAATTTATTATCTTCGTTTAAATAATTAACTAAAACATAAAAATCATCAAAGCTATATTTAAAAGTTATTTTTTCTTCTTTATCATTTATTATTTCTTTTCTACCATCTTTTGAATAAACTATTTTATCATTTAATAATAAAATGAAATCATTTTCTCCAGTAAGTGCAAAGCTATTATTACTATTATTAATAAAAGTTAATTCATTATCTTTTATAATCAATTGCCCATTTGTATTTTTTAAAACCATATGTTAATCCCTCTACTTATTTTTCTTTAATGAATCGCGTAAAACTATTTCGCAAGGCACAATAACATTAACTGGGAATTTTCTAAAGTAAGTAATTCTTTCAATTAATAAATCTGATATTAATCTTCCAATTTCTTCCTTATAAATTCTAATAGTTGTTAAAGGGACCTTACAATAACTGGCTTTATAAACATCATCATGTCCGGTTATTGAAACATCATTTGGAACATTATAGCCATGCTCTATTAAGGCATTTTCTATTCCAATGGCCATTTCATCATTTAAGCAGCAAATAACCTTAGGTGGCTTATATTTCTTTAATAATAAGCATGCTTTTTCATAAGCATTTACTTCATTATACCCTCCATCAAATGAAAAGTTTTCATTAATAGTTATGCCAATGCTATTTGCATATTCTTTGATATGCTTAATTCGCCCTTCTTCTTCTCCATATACAAGCGCAACTTCTTCATAACCATATTCTTTTATTAATGATAGCATTGGATTTAAAGAAACATTAATATCTGTTCCTACACTATCACAATTTGGAAAAGATTTACCATAAATGCAAGAAATATATTTTGATTGATGCTTTAAATAGTTATATAAGTTATTAGGAATTGTACCAAAAATTACTAGCCCATCAAGTATTTTACTAGTAAGTGGCTCTTTCTTTTCATATTTGGCATATACTTCATCAATATAAAACTTGTATACTTCAAATTTTTCCTCTAAAAATATTGTTGATAAGCCTTCAGCAATATTATCAAAATATAAATTGCTTTTGCCTTTAATTCCTTTATAGGTTAAATAGCCAATTCGTATAGTCCTTTTAGAAACTAATGAATTAGTTGCTAGCATTCTAGCATTTGTATTAGGAGTATATCCTGTTTTTTCTATTTCTTTTAATACTTTGTCTATTGTTTCCTGACGGCATTTTAATGTCTCGTCTTTATTAATAATTCTTGAAACAAGTGAGATTGAAACCCCACATGCTTTGGCAATATCCTTCATCGTAATCATAAAATGCCTCCTTTTTAATACACATATAGAAGGGAAATTGTTTTCCCTTCTATATATACAAATTAATTCTTTTCTTTTTTAAGCTTAAGTGTAGCAAGTAGAGCAAATAATACTACTACACTACCGCCTACCATACCTTTACAGCCTTTTTTACCTTCATTTGGCTTTTCTTCATTTGAAGTGTTTGACGAATCCTTACTAGGTTCATTACTTGGCTCATTTGAAGGCTCCTCACTTGGCTCAACGCTTGGTTTTTCAGATGGCTTATCCATAGCTTCTTCCTTACTAATTGTATTTAAACTAATTAATGATGAATAAGCAATAGCCTTATCATTTTTATCGTATGCAACAATTTGTACAACATATTTACTACTTTCAGATAAACCTAATAATGTTTCACTATAAGGACCATCTCCTGCATAAATTGGACCTTCAATTGTTAAATGCTCATATGGTTCTTCATTTCCATCTTTATTTACAGCATAAACATATAATCTATAAGAATCAGCATTATCAATATCTTTCCATGTAACATTACCTTTATTATATGATACCTTTTCAACATTTCCAGTAAAGCCATTAGTTGGCTCTTGAGGTCTAATAGTTTTATCGGCTTCCTTACCAAAAGTAATTACTTGATCAAAATAAATTGTATGCATATAATCAGCATCAGCCCAAGCCTCTTTTTCACTTCTTGAATCTCTAAATTTAACAATTAATTCGATTTGGTTACCAGGGACTAATAAATCTTTTAAATAGAATCCTTGTGAATATGTATAAGTTCCTTTTGAATAGCCATGAGGGTCAGCAGCTGTTGTTGCTTGCGTAAATAATGATGGTGAACCAAGATTGTTTACTTTTTCTGCAAGCCAAAAGTCAAAGTTGCCTCTAGCTTCAAATAAAGTTGTTGCCTCTTCACCAACAGTCTTTAAGCAAATATATAAACCATCAGTATTAATATTTGTTGTTTCATCATCAACTATTACCTGCCAGAATAAATTATTATTTGATGATAATATTTTTATATAGCCTTTTGCACCATAAGTATCACCATAAATTGGAATTAAATCATAAGAATCAGCTTCTTGCCAATCTGCATCTTTTGGAGCACTTATAATATCTTTTATAGTGATTCCTAAATCAACATTTTCAGGACCATTTACTTGACCTTCAACATATGGAATAACTTCAACATCTTTATAATTACAAATAGTACAAGTTCTTTCCTTTGAGCCATTAACTCCATGAGATGGCTCAATAATATTTGTCCATTCAGTAAATGAATGCTCTTCTACATTACTAACTTCATCCTTATGCTTACAAGTTGCTTTGTGGAAGTGATTATTTTCATCATATGACCAGGTTTCTTCATATGTATGTGTATGACCTAAAGCTTGAATTGGTTCTTCCTTTGTATATTTACAAATAGTACATGTAAATAATTTTACACCTTCTTTTTCTTCAGTAGGTTCAATTTTAACCACTCCATCATCAAATGTATGAGGACCAAATTGAGAAGTTACATTATGTCCACAAGTAGACTTATGATAGTGATTAGTTTCATCACTTACCCAAGATGTTTCAAAAGTATGCTCATGATATTCTTCAAAATATAAAGTCTTAGAGAATTGTGATAATTTTCCTTCACCCCAAGATTGACTTTCGTCAGCATTATGATAATTTAAAGAAAAATCAATAGTGTTTCCTTTAAGGTAGCTAGATCCTAAATCAAATCCTAATACGGCTGTGTAATATTTTTCGCTTTGATTGTAAGCCATTTCAAGTTGAATAATATCACCAAAATCCATAGTTCCAAGTGCTGTAAGCCAAGGATCAAAGTTACCTTGCTGTCCTTGATGCTTTCCATTTGTTGTAAATTCAAAGTCGATTTTTTCTTTGTTTTTAAAGTATGTATCATCATTTACTTTTAATTTAAAGAAAAATCTTTCTTTAATTAAAGCAAATTGTAAATAGCCTTCGTTTTCTCCAACTAATGAATATTTTTCAACATTTTCCCAATCAGAGGCAGTCATTTTATTATCAACGCCTGTATATTGTTTAATGATGTTAGTATTAGTTATTGGTTCACTTGCACCTTCAATTAATTTTAAAGTGCCATTAAAGCTTGTAGCTGCACCATCTCCCCAATTTTGTGAAGCATCAGTTACATCGTGAAAATTAATAGTTACATTTATATCATTTCCTTTAATCATAGAATCCTTTAAATCAAAGCCAATTACAGCAATGTATGATTTTAAAGTAGCATTATATAAAAGATCTGTTTGTATATTATTACCAAAATCCATAGCACCAAGTCCTGTAAGCCAAGGATCAAAATTACCTTGTTGCCCTTGATGTTTACCATTTGTGGTAATTTCAAAATCAATCTTATCCTTTCCAGAAAAATTAGTTTCATCCTTTACTTCAAAACGGAAGAAAAATTTTGTTTCAACAATCGCAAACTTAACAACTCCTTCATTTGCTCCAGTTAATGAATATGATTTAACATTTGTCCAATCATCTTCTTTCATTAAGCCATTTGTTCCTTTACAAACTTCAACGATGTTATTTTCTTCGGCTTTTAAAACATTATTAGTTTCATTTAATTGCTTAGCATTAACAATAGAAAATAACGTTACTAATGATAGTAAATAAATACCTTTCTTTTTCATAATTTGTCATGGTGTAATCAATCCCTTTACACCACTTTTCTCCTTTTTAAATTTTTAAAATTCTTTGGATTGAAATAGCTAGGCTATTAAAGAATTTTTGTTACTTTTTATATAAAATATATTTCTCCAATTTTACTTAAATCATAAGAAATCGAAATGTCATTAAAGGCAACAATACTTTTATAGTTTTTATTGGTTTTTTCGTTAAATATATAGCAATCAAAGCCAAATGAATCATATTGTTTTATTTCATTTTTATAAGCCCAAGGAATTTTTACTTCAATAGAATAGCCATAGTCTTGCCTTTTAAAGAAAGCGTCAATGCTATTTAATTCTTCATCATTTCCATTAATTGCTTTTATATTTTCATTATTTATTGTTATATAAGTAACATTTGCTAAATCAGTATTATCTTTATTTTCATTAAAAATAATAGAAACTTCATCATCTTCATTATTAGTAGTATCATAAACATCAATATAAAAACATAAGCTTTCATCAGTATATGTCATATAAATAATGCCATTTAAAGTGCTAGGAACAGCTTTACTTGCAAATGATTGACGATTAACTAATAATGTTATTGCATTATCATATGTACTATCTTTTACTCCATCAATTTTAATCGAATTAGTACTTTTTTTTATACCAACTAGCTTACTTTCATAAGGAGTATGCTTATCATTATAAGGAGTAATTGTTTCATTGTTAAAGATATATCCATTTGGTAAAACCATTGTTTTATTTGAGCAATATGGCAATTCAAACATCGAAATATGAATATCCCATGTATTACTATATTGACGCCAGTCAACACCAGCATCTGACATTTTGCCCTCCATATAAGCACAATAAATTGAATCTGTAGTAATTTGACCTATTTCATTAGCAATGAAATCTGGATAGCCATGAACAAGTCCGTTTCCTCTTGACAAAATATTTTTATTATTTCCGGCCTCTGATAAAGATTTATATGTAAATTTAATACCATCATCAGAATCCATAAAATAAATTTTTGATACACCATTCATTGTATATTCATAAGCTAACATAAACTTATTTGTTATTGTATTATATTTAACACCGCAGCCAGCGCGAGTAAAGACTTCTCTTCCTTCATCAAAGCTAATACCGTCATCAGACATATATAAATACATTCTATCGCCTTCTTTTAAAGAATATGTGCAATATAAATAGTATTTATTGTTAACGTAGCAAACTGAAGGCTGGCCTATTCCATAATATCCATAGCCAGAAGAATTAGCTTTAGAATACTCTAAGCTTTCTTTCATTTCTTCATCGCTCATTTTAATAATTGGATAGGGTTCATTATTTTTTTTGTGTATTTCAAAGTTAATGCCATCCTTACTTGTTGCCATAAAAACGTTGTTATCAAATTCTTTATAGCCTTCAAGCGTTGCTGGAGCTTCAAAATACATTCTATATTCATCGTTTATTTTAATAACTGTTGGCTTTCCAACATGCATTTTTATCCATGTTGTATCCTTTTCAACAATCATAATTTTTTTAGCATTATTCCAATGCTTTAAGTCTTGACTTTCGGCATACCAAATAGTGTCATGCCCGCTTTGCCTACACCACCACATTTTGTATAAATTGTCAGTTGAATCGTACATAATTGATTGACCCCAATCATACATTTCATCATATGGATAAGCATCAAGCAATAAGTCGCCTAAATCCTTAACCTTTATATCTTCGCCCTTCCATGTTGATGGGTCACCAAAGTCATAATTAATGGCAAGATTTAAATCTTTAGCTGTAGATGAACTTGAAGATGTAGTATTTTCAGTATTTGAACTATTATCAATAATGGAAGAAGTCGTATTATTCATATTACAGCCTAATAGACTAGTAATTAAGATACTTAATAATATTATTTTTCTTTTCATATTATTTTTTTATTAAATATACATCGCCCATTGTATCAACATATTGGAATGAGTTTCCTGTATTATCGGCCCAAGTAACAATAGCTTCTCTTCCAACATTATGCTTCATAGCATCATTAACTTGGAAATCTAAGCCAATGCATTTATTTTCTATTATTTCATCAATTACTAGATCATGCCAAGGAACTCTAAGTTCAATACTATAGCCATATTCACTTCTTTTTACTCTATGACGAGGAGAATCAAATTCATTAGTTAAATCATATTCACCTGATCCTTTAATCATAAATCCTTGATTATTAGCATCAGTACTTATCATATATTGTTCAATTCCATATGGAACGTTTTTATTATTTCCATGATCATTTATAGCATCAACAAATACATCTAAGCTATCATGCATGTATATTTGTTTGTTGTCAATGATGCCATATGATGTATCAAATGTTTCATCGTATACGTTAGCATAAACATATAAGTAATTTTCATTCCAAGCAACATAAGCTTCCGCCCAAGAAGATGTTAAATTACTTCCATATCCATAAACAGGACGAGTTATTTCAATTTTTGTAGCTTTCTTATATATTTCATCCATTAAACCATCAATTTTGATTTCATCATCATTTGCATAAATCGCATCAGCCGATGGCTTATTATAAGAATTAGCACGATCCTTATAGCCTTTCAAGTTAGCTTCAGTTGCAGCTGCACCATTTGGAAGTGTAATCATTTTATTTTCATATTCACATGGATTAACAGCACAAATATAACCATCCCATGTAGTGTATCCTGCTCTCCAGTCATCAGTTGTTGATTTAGCACCTGATAATTGAATGGTATAAAATGTTTCAGTATCTACAAGGCCATTAGCATTTTTAACAAATTCTGGGAAGCTTCTTTGGATAGTTGTTGTATCATATGAATCATAAGTATAAGAATTAAACTTTGTTTTATCTATAAATTCTAATTCACTTGCTTCATCAATAGTATCAGTATGAGCCATCATGAATTTATTTGTTTTAGTATTATAAGTTATACCAAGCCCATTACCATTAGCTATTTTTTTATGAGTAGCAATATCACCAAAATTAATTCCATCAGTAGATGTTGCAACATAAATTCCATTTTCCTTACCGCCAGATTCATATAACACATAGCAATATGTTAAATAAAATGTTTTATCTTTATAAAATACTGAAGGTTGACCAACACCATAATTTTTAACATTGCTATTTTTCATAAACTTTTCTTCCATAGCAACAACTGGTTGAGGTTGTCCTTTATTATCACAATAAAAAGACCAATTTATTCCATCCTTGCTAGTTGCAAGCATTACTTGATTATCCCATTCTAATACACTTTGCGTAATGTCTAAATCTTCAGTTGCTGGAGCTTCAAAATACATATAATATGTGTCATTAACATGAATTACTGAAGGCTTACCAAGCATTCCTTTTATATTGTCATATTTTGTAACATTAGTAGCATTTGGAGATAGACAAATTACTCTTTGAGTATTTATCCAGTTTTTTAAGTCACTACTTTCAGCATAGAAAATAGCATCATACACTCCTGGTCTTACCCACCACATTTTATAAACGCCATTTTCAAAAATAACAGAGTGACCCCAGTCATAAACATTATCATCAATGACATCTTGTAAATAAACCTTTCCTAATGATTTGCCTTTGTAATTTGTGCCATTCCAAGTTGAACTATCACCAAAGTTATAATTCTTATCAACTATTTCAATTGTTGGCATTTCTTGACGCTTTCTAGGACCCATAGTTTCACTTTCGTTATTTGATGAGTCATCATTAAAAGATGATTCATTAATAGTTGATGAGGTTTCTTCATTTGAAGAAAAATTATTATCTATACTTGATTCACTACTTGTTGTACTACCACATGATGTAATTAACATTGATAGTAATAATAAATAAAATGCTTTTTGCTTTTTCATAAATTGCTTTCCTTTCTTTTAATTTTTAATAGTAATAAAATAAATGATATTATAATGATACTATATTTTAATGATACGTAACCATTACAGCCTTTTTTAGTAATAGTAGATGATGAATTGTTGGTAGTATTATTTGTTGAGCTATTCTCACTGGTAAATGAACTACTATTATCTTCACTATTTGAAGAAGAAATATCTGGATTAATGGGTTCTTCTTTATCTCCATAATCACTTACTTTTAATGTTTGTAAAATGGTTTGAGCATATATCCTAGCTAAGAAATCATTAGCATGATTAACATTATTTCCAGTTAAGTCGGAATAGCGCTTAACTTTAAGCAAATCCTTATGCACACGAGTTATATTAACAGCTACTAAGCCTTCTTTTTCATATTGAACTAATTCATCATAAAATTTTTCTTGTTCACCAACAAAGTTAATAGCATTTGGGTTTGGAAGCATAGTTCCTATCATTAATACTTCACTATTTTTATATTTGTTTAATAAAGATGTGGCAATTCGTTTAATATTGTTACCAACTGTTTTGGCATCATTTTTGATGTCGTTCATTCCAAAAGCTACAATTATTAAGTCAAAATCAACGTCATATTTATTAAAGATATTTGTTCTAATATTTGCTAACCCCCAAGTTGAATCAGTACCACCAACTGAAGCATTATATAAGCAGACATTATCTAATCTATATTTTTGCTTTAATCCTAATACTACCTGGCGAGGATAAATAGGCATATTAGGACTAGCATTTATCATAGGATGGCCACTAGAATTAGCACCAGTTGATATAGAATCACCGTAAACTAAAATATTAAATTCTTTATCTTTAGGCATATTATTTAATTTATCAAGAGTTTTAGGTAATAGCTTTCCTTTTCCTTCAGGAATATAAAGGCTATATTTATCGCTATGAGTATAGGTAATTACAATTTGTAAATTGTGAAAATAGGCTCCTTCGTTAAAAAAAATATAGCCGCCGTTTCTATCTTCAAAGCCATCATTTCCATTTTGCGGATGAAATGTATCATAAGATATTGAAGGAATATTTCCACTTGGAATAATTACTAGTTTTTTTTCAACAACCTTATAATCTACATTTAATTTAAATTCATTTTTTAAGGTAGCACTTTTAACAGATATAATCTCATCAATATCATATAAAAGCTTTATTGGAGCAATTGTTCCATCCTTTTCCTTAATAACTAAAACTGATTCATTGTAGATTTCATTTCCTTCCCATATGGGTGTTAATATTTTGTCTTCATCATACAATAAAGCAGCATTTAAATTTAAAGCTTCTTTATTTAAAGAAGAAACAACAACCCCTAATAGAAAAGAAAATAATAATTTTATAGATATTTTTCTTTTCATATGTATTTACCCCTTGCAACTATAGTATAATTTTCATACAAAGATAAAATCAAGTATATTGAAGTAAAACGTTTTACTAACTTCTATATTGTGTATTTTCTTTTAAAATTTTATTATTATAAATGAAAGAAAGGTGGTAAAAAATGTATAAAAGTATTCGACCAGGAAAAATTTGGTATGACACTGATGGGAAAAGAATTCAAGCACATGGTGGCTCTATTATTTTTGTAAATAATATATTTTATTGGTATGGTGAAAATAAAGAAGGAATTACTGGAAGAGCAACTGGAGAAAAATGTAAATTTTGGCATCATGGTGTAAAGCTTTATTCATCTATTGATTTATATAATTGGAAGGATGAAGGCTATGTAATTAAAGAAAGTGATGATCCAAGCAATCCTTTTTATCCAGCTAATATAATGGATAGACCACATATTTTATATAATGAAAAAACAAATAAATTTGTTATGTGGGCTAAAACTAGTAAAAGTGATTTTGATAGCTGTGCTTTTTCAGTTTGTATAGGTGATTCTTTAAAGAATATGAACTTTATAAAAGAGGTAAAGCCCAAAGGATTTCATGCTGGTGATTTTGATTTGTTTATTGATAATAATAATGCATATATTGTATTTGAAAATCCTCATACAGAAATGGTTGTAATTAAATTAACTGATGATTATTTAGATGTTACTGATGAAGTATCATCCCATATATTTAAAGAATGCCCACCATTTGTAAGAGAAGCTCCAGCTTATTTTAATTATAAAGGAATAAAGTATTTATTAACATCTGGTACAACAGGCTATTATCCAAATAAATCAATTGTTTATAAAATGAATTCAATTCATGGTAAATGGGAGGAAATAAACAATCCTTGTGAAAATGATATATTTAATAACTCATTCCACGCACAATTTTCAAGTGTCTTTAAGCATCCTACTATAAAGGATTTATATATAGCCTTAGGTGATAGATGGCTTACTGATTTGGTTTTAGATTTACCAAATATGGATGAAGCTTTTTATGAAATGTTTTCAAAGAATATTAAAGAAAAGAAAAATCTTTATAACGAAAATTTAACTGATGAAAATACTAGTGAAGCAAATTATGTTTGGCTTCCTATAAGGTTTGATGAAAACAATATTCCTCATATTCATTATTTAAGGGAATGGAAAATAGAAGATTAATAATTGTTAGGCCATAGCTAAAAAGCTGTGGCTTTTTTTTATAAAAGCATTATTATTTTAATTTCCATAATAAAAAAAATTAATATATTTTTTCCATAAATAGGCAATTACCACATGTTTTAGTAAAAAAAGTGTATATTTAGTAAAAAATTTACATTGTATAAAGTACAAATAGTATTAAAATATACTTAGAAGTTTAAATTTAAAATATACAGGAGATAATAAAATGAAAATGAAAAAAAATATTTTAAGTGCTTTTTTACTTTCTACTTTATGTTTTCAAGTAGCCTTAGCTAATACTTCATATGTAAATTTACATGCTGAAGATGAAGCTACAATTATTATTGAAGACGATTTTACATCAATAAAATTAGATAATAGTAAAGCAATCGAAAAAGTTGGTGTTAGTAATGATGGAAATGAACATGGATTAGTACCAGGTGCATGGGGAGCTAATGTAACAATTGCTGATGAATCATATTTAATTTATAAGCTTATTGCTAATGAAAACAAAGAATTTAATACATTAAAGCTAGATATTAATGCTAAGATTTGGAATCAAAATGATGGTACAGCTCATGAAGTTAATGCAATTAAGGTATTTGTAAGTGAAGATAATGTTACATTTAATGAAGTAAAAAAAATTGGACAACAAGGTGGCGATTTTACTAATTTAGAGCAAATTGATTTATCATCATATGCTAATAATAAAAAATCACTTTATGTAAAAATTCAGCTTATTCAAACAAAAGCAACTGGTGACTTGCAAGATTTATGGATGCTTGGAGTAAAGGTAGGCAAAGTTAAGTTTACTTCAACTGAAAAAGAAATAGATACACCAATAGATGAAGCTATTACTATCGAAGATAATTTTAAAGCAAGCCATAGTGATCATGCTTATTTTAAAACAGGGGTATCATACGATGCAAATGAGCATGGGTTAGTACCAGGTGCATGGGGAGCTAATGTAACAATTGCTGATGAATCATATTTAATTTATAAGCTTATTGCTAATGA
>CAKPXF010000012.1 GCA_934201705.1 uncultured Bacilli bacterium
TATTCGAAGAAGACGCTTAACCAAATCATGCATTTTGAGTTTGGCGAAAAATAACATTTTGATGTTGACTTTTACAATAATCCCATTAAACAATAATATTCACATAAAAACTAATTCCATTCTTTTAAATAAAAATACTTACTCGTAGCATTCAATAGTTTGTTTTTCTTCTTTATTATTTTGTTGAAATGTATCTATCATATTTTTAACTTTGTCAAACATTTCTTTTGATTTTGTTAAATTTGATATATTTGGTGCATTTGAAAACAATGGGCATATAATTTTTATGATGTTTACTATTTGATGTTCTGGTGCTAAATTGAACTTTCTACAATATAAACCAAGTGCATATAAAATCAAATAATTTCCAGTATTTAAATACTTAAAATTATCAATATCACTATCATTAATATTTAGTATTGATAATATTTCATTTTTAGTATTGTCTTTACGATATGCTCTATAACTTCTAATAATAGACATTATGCTGAGATATAATTCATAACTTAATATTAATTCTTCTTTGTTTAACTCATTAACTATTTTTATACGATTTTCATCATCAAAAAGTAATGCTTTATTATTTTTGGATAAATAGGCTAAATCATTTATATTTTCATAAGCTACAAATGTTTGAAATGCTAATTCAATATCAATAATGTCTTTTACTAGTTTATTAAAACTCGAATTATTACTTTTCTGATAATTATATTCATTATTCTTTAATTGCAAAAAATATTTTGTATTTTTATTAACTTCAGTTTGTATTGCTTTCACCATTAAATCATTACTAATTGAATATGAACTTTTCATTTGATTTTGCGTATTTAAAGTATAAACAAGTTCATCAATTAACTCTTGTTTGTTTTCAATTTTAATAACTCTTAAAAACACAAAACTTTCTTTGTACTTATTCACTAGAGGTGAAGAAATGTTTTCAGAGGAAGAAATGTCTTCTTTTATTTTTTTCATTATACATCCAACTGTTTGTGCTCCATTCACGATACTGCCCCTTGTAATATTTATCTCATCTGTTGAACTTTTTGTAATCACATCAGAGCAAACTATAGTAATACCATTGTTTAACAAATGAAATCTTGAACAATTATCGCCACTCAACGTCTCAATGATACCATTATTTACTTTTGAACATTCATCAAAGTATCTTACATTACCTGCGAAAACATCTGTTTCTAAATTTTCTAATGCTTCATAGATAGAATATAAACTCACATAATAAGAACATACTTTAGCATTATTATCTTCGAACAATGACAAGTCCTTTTTAAATTTTATTTTAAAATCTGGCCATCCATTCAATCTAGTTTTTTCATAAATAGATGTTATTTCACCAGCAAATAAACATTTTCCTTCTATTATGTTTCCAGTTTGATTATGTAATGATTTTATTTTAGAATTAAATACATCTACATTATCTCCACTTGTTGTATTCGTAGTAAATCTAACAATATAAAGAATATTGTTATCTGAATCTTCAATTTCTGTAAATTCTTCTCTCTTCTCTTTTAATAAATCATTCCAAATTATTGAATTAAATTTTTCATTGTTTCCAATAAAATGTTCGTAACCATTTATCAATTTTAATATTTCATCTTGTTTTAAAGCACCATCAATTTTATCGGCTGATGCTGGAAATTTAAACTGGAAAAAGTGAATTTTAGTTTTTTGGTTTCTTGTATCTATATATATAGCATCAATACCATTATCATTAAATCCATCCGTGATAGCTTCATTAGCTTCTTCATCCGTTAAATCTAAGATAGCCTTAACCATAAAATGTCCAAAAGCGCTAGAGTCATTACTATATTTATACTCCTCTCTTATTCGTGTGATTTCTGTCTTAATTTGTTTATATATTTTTTCATATTTTGTAGCCATTTAATTTCCTAGTACTATATAGTTACCACCATTTATATAGTATCTTTCCTTTCTAAAATTGAGAAGTATTTGTGGTGGATATATTAATATTATTATACTGATATGTGTTACTATCGTTATCTATTAATTACCATTTATTAATAGCAGTTTTATTATTTTTTTCATTCTTATACTACAAAAAAATATTGTCAAATCTATATGCAAAATTGATAATGATGTAATAATCATATATAGTCAATAATATATACTCACATTTATCATTATAGCAACTTGAATAAACGAATTGATTACAAAACAATTCATTCATATAATTGTAAAATAAGCACTACATATTGATTCATCATGCACATCATCGTTATATAAAAAGTAACCATCATCTATCAAAAGTATCATGTTATGATATAGTGATTTATCTATATTTAAATATATATTTAAAAATGTATTTATATCATTTCAAAAATTAAATTCTAATTTATAAAAATTCCATCAGGTCCAGTTAGAATTATATTTTCGGATTCTGGTCTATTGCATTTACTAACTTGTGAAACATACAAAAATGCTGGCATTTGAAATGCAATTCCTGACACGATACATTCTCCAGGTGCCAATATAGTAATAAAATTCAAAGCGTTATCATCCATATACGCCACTGCTTTTCTAATTCTACTAATATCAGATGGATTAACTAGTTTATGAATAAAATAATTATGAAGTTGTGAAATGATAGTATCTGAAATATCACTTGGTCTTTGTGAAGCTAACATCAAAAACAATCCAAATTTTCTACCTTCTTTAACGATTTTTTCAAAAACAGATAAAACTGATTCATGAGTTACAATATCTGATTTATTGTCATAAAGAATATTATGAGCTTCATCAACAACAATATTTATTATTTGTTTAATGCCATTGATTTCTTTCTTTTCTGCAAGTCTTTTAAAAATATTATTTGAAATGATTGAAGGAATAATTTCCTTCATATCTTTATTTACATTTCCTAATTGAATAACACATATATTTTTATCTTGGAAAATATCTTTAAATTCTTCAGTAAAATCAAAAATTTTTTTAAAATCTTTGATTAATTTTCTTGCTCTAGTAATTAATGGCATCATAAAATCAATATTTACACCGTTTTCATTTTCATGAGCTATTGAATAATATAGTTCAAAAAGAAACAAATCTAAAGAATCACTTGGAATTTCAACATCTATTTTATCTAATTTTTCTTTGAATCCTATTTGATCTAGATATATAGTGCTATTTTCATCTTTATAATACATAGTTTTCAAAGTAGAATTATAATAAAAATTTTCAAGTCCCGTAAAATATTCACTAAGATAAGTCCTCATAGAAAAGAAAATCGATCTTTTTGAATTATTTATAATATTCTTCATATACTTAAGATAATGTGCTTTACTTTTTCTCACTTTATCTTCATGCATAGCTTTATAAGCATTTTTTACAACTGGAGCCTGTGTTTTTTGAGAAGCATTCATTAAAACAACAAAACTATCTTCATCCAAAGAGTTTAAATTTAGTGGAATTTTATTTTTGCTACCTCCTTTATCAGTGGAAAGTTTATATATTGTTTTGTTTCTTATATCACATATTGCATCATTTCCATACTCATTGTTTAAATCCAAGATTAAAAATTTACCATTTTTTGTTTTTGACTTTTCTATAAATTTATAATATTCAAGTAATATTTTTGTTAATGTATTTGATTTTCCACTTCCTGTGTTTCCAAACACCCCTATGTGACTAGGTATTAACTTATTTACGTTAACATTTATTTGTTTATTTTCATCAAATAAATCATTCCCTATAAAAATTGTATCTTCATTTTCTACACTATATATATTACAGTAATCAGAACTATCTAATAATTCAATATTAGCAGATACTATTGGTAATATTCTAAGCCCTTGAATAAACGCTTTATTTGCTAAGTATCCTTTAACTTGAAGGTCAAGGAAATGACCATTTATAATTCCATTAACTTCTTCACTATATTCTCCAACAACTTGGCAAATAATTGTATCTAGTCCAATTCTTGTTTTTACAAAGCCATTAATCCTTGGAGCAGGCTCTCTTAAACCATTTTCAATTAAATAAGGTGGCAATAAAGAAAATAATTTTGCTTTGACCTTTAACCCTTTTACTTCAATTATTCTTCCAATTATTTTTTCCATAGTTCATTTATCATTTCTCCACATAGTTGTGTCATGTCAATTGGAATATCTTTATTTTCAATCTCTATAATCTTATTTTTTAATTGTTCTGGTATAAAGTCATCTTTTCTATATTTAAACCAATAAATTGTCAATCCATTAGCAATACAATCGCTCAATATTTCATTTATGTGTTCATCATGTCCTGAATAACCAATAACAAACAAAACTGAATTATACCTTAATAATTTTTCTTTTAACGTAAAAATAAGTGAAAAATGCTTCCTTTGTAGTGCTTCATTGTATTTATTCATTCCAGGGAATATAGGCTCCTCAATATTTCCGTGCAATTTCATTATAAGATATGTTGGAACAAATTTTTGATATTTATTATTATATCCAATCATATCAAAAAATCTATCATGATTGGCGAAATTACTATATGCGACACTATTATATAAATAACCCAAATGTTCCAAAACATTTTCAATAATATTATCATAATTCAATGTAAAAATATTTACTTGTTTTGTTGTCTTTGTACGATTTTCTGATTGTTCAATTAACTTATTAATTGAAATAAACATATTTGATATATTTTTAATAGTCTGGCAATCGTAATTTATATTTACTTCATTTTCTTTAAATTCTTTTTTAAAACTATCATATATTTTTTTCCTAATTTCATCATCAAGCTTATTTATTGTACTTTCAAAATTTTTATATTCACTATCATATTCCTTCAAAATTTCAACAGTTTCAACAAAACCATCTAATTGAGGAAATGCTTTTCCATTTACTCCAGCTCCAAACAAAAAATTAATATGAGCACTAGATAAAATTTTTGAATCAAATTCAGTAAATAGATATTCTTTATTTTCATTTGCTTTTTCTTCCTTTTCATCATGTTTCACATCAACAAAACAATTATTTAAAAATGTATTTGATGATGCTTGACCATTTAATAATGATATGGATAATGCTTGTTTTGCATCTAACATATTATGTATATTTTTTAAAAATAAAATTGGAAAATTTAAAGATTTATTGTTTAAATAGCATTTCATTTAATGCTCCTTTCATTAAAAACAAAGTACAACTAGTACTATAATAATTTGAATTTTATCTTTCACCATTAATAAGTCTTTTTAAATTTTCCCAAGTCCATTTATAAATACAATCAGAATATCTTGCATTTCTTGGCTTTTTTACATTTTCATCACTTCTACCACACAATAGAAAATAATTAGCATTTTCCTCATGAACAATTGACATTTCTGCAGCAACACCTACTGCACTATCCGTATATTTTCCACAAATAAATATAACAACATCTGATTCTTTTATTTTATTTCTTGCATATTTTCTCCAATTAGAATCAATTGCCTGCTTAATTGATACATCATTTATTTCAAATGGTGAATCATCAAGTTTTGATTGTGCAACTAGCGCATTTTTTAATTCTAAATCATGATCATAATCAAAACTAATAAATACTTTTACTTTTTTCATTATATTACCTCTTCCTTTATCATTTTATAATAATGTTTGCCTAGTGGTGTCAATATACATCCTTTATTATCCATTGCAGCAAAATACATATCAGTTGCGCCATACGGAATTAAAAGTCCATTACGATTATATTTTTGTAAAATAGTCATCTTTTCTACATTTTCAGCAATTGCATAAGGTGGTTTATTTTTATATTCACATCCTTGAATATTTGTCTTTTCATAAGAAGGATCTAATGTATATACTTCGTTGTCATTTTTAAAAAAGCAAACAATTTTTTTTAACTCTGATATTTCAATTTTTGTATTACATCTTCGTAAGCTAATAAAGGAATTAATATTTGCTTTAAATAAAGGCCTTTGAATCCATGGCCCTAAAGCTTGATCAATATATGAATATACTGTGCCTGGGGTAACGTTTCCTAAGATGTCACAAGCGCCACCATTTAATGCTTCGATGAGCAAATTAGTAAAAACTCCATGATCATTAACTTCCATTGCTACTTCATCATTTCTACATGCCGTTAAAATAACTACACCATCGCCTAAATATGATGTGTCCCCAATTATTCCGTAATTTCCCATAAAACCAGAATGACAACAATCAAGTATAATTATTTTATAATTTATTTTGGAAGCATTTGCTTCTTTTATTATTTCAGTCATCTTTATTCCCCAATCATCGTTTTCATAATCATATGAAACTATAAATCCATCATTTTTATCATCAAAACCATGTCCAGAGAAATAAAGTAGTGCCACATCACCAGTTCCAGAAAATAAATCTTTTATTTTTCTTCTAATATTCGCTCTAGTTGCTTCTTCATCTAGTAATAAACTATTATGAAAATTTTTAGTATTGTCACTATTTACTGATAATACTTTATTTAGTTCATTAACGTCATTAATACAACAATTTAAACTACAATCATGATATTTATTAATTCCGATTAATAGTCCTTTTCTCATATTCATTTTAACACACCTCCTAATTTTGAAGTTTAATATTAAATTTTTCAATTTTTCATTATATTAATTTGTTACCATTATAATTTTTATTATTGAGTTGGTATTAATCTTCCTTTAATTTCTTCTTTCCCATCAAAGAAATTATCATAATTAAAGATTGATGCAACTATTATTTGATGCCCTTTCAACTTATTGTTCAATAGCATTAAAATTTTTTTAGAATTTTCTTCATCTAATTCTCCATTCCTTAGTGAATCAATTATTAATGGTAATTTAATATTTTTATATTTTTCAATTGCAAGAATAAAAGCTATTCTGAATGAAATAATTATTTTATAAGAAATTGCTCCACTATTTTTTTGAATTTTATTTGTAAATATTCCATTCTTTTCAATATATTGTGATACTCCAAGTTCACTAGCACAATCAAGCATAGATTTTTGGACAAAATCAACCACTTCTTTTTTTTGCATTAGTGATTCTTTAATTTGATTATTATATTGTCGTATATTTTTTCCACAATCATTTACAATAGATTGTATTTTTGAATAATCTAAATCAACATATTTAAGTTTATCATCAATTATTTGTTTATAATCTTTTACATCAATATCCATATGCTCTTGATCATCATCAGTTAATTTTTGCTCTTGTAATTCTCTTTGAAGAGTAAGTAATTGTACATCTAACATTTTTATTTGAGTACTAAGTAATTCTGTATTATCTTCATAGCCACAAATGGTATTTGAATTTACAGCAATTTTATTTCCGTTACTATCTTTGACATAAATATGATAACTTTCAATGATACTTAAAAATCTTTTATTCTCATACATTGTAGATTTCAACTCTTTAATGCTTTTTTTCAGCAAATCAATTTTACTTTGCAACAAAATAATTTTTGAATTATATGATTTCACTTCATTTTCAATAGTATTGTTTACTTCTTCAGTATCAATTTTATTTTCAATTTTATATTTTGCTATAGAAAGAACGCTTTTATACTCTTTTAATTTTTTCCTTTCATCAGCAATTTTACTGGTTAGCCTATCAATATTATTATTTTGCAAACCGGCAATAAATTTTTCAACTGTAAACGTATTGTTTCCAATTACTTCTCCTCTATTTAATACAACTAATCCTGTTGTTTGATCAACATAAATTGCCCCTAACAAATTTTCTAAAAGATTTATTTCACTTATATTAAAAACAATAGTATGTAAATTAAGAACTTCTTCTGGTAAGATAAAATTAAACTTTTGATTTTTATCAATTAATTCCATATGGATTCCATTTCTTTCAAGTATTAATTCATTATCATCAGATTCTAATGAAATAATTGTTGTAAAATTATTAAAGTTAGCATTAGCAGTATTTGGTACTGAAAACCCTAATGAATGTAAAATTAATCTCATTAAAGTTGTTTTACCTTGAGAATTTTCTTTAGAATAAATTAACTGATGATCAGAAAAAACTATTTTTCTTTCCAATATACCTTCTTTTAAATAAATATAGTTAATTTTCAATTTTACATACCTCCTTAATCTTCTTTACTCTACTATTTAATTTAATCATAGAAGAAAAAATCACCAAAGCAGTAGCCATTTCAATATCACTGCATTCTTCTTTGCAATAAATAGTTAGTAAAATTTCTTTTGAGTTTTCACAAAACACATCATTTATTCTAATTTTCTTCTTGTCATCTTTTTGTTTAGCCGTTTCATAAATAAATTGAAGCTTATTATATGTCTCAAAATTTAGTAGCTTATTTAAAACCAAGTCACCATATTGTTCTTTAACATCATCTAGAATCCGCTCATCATCAACAAGATCATCATAATCTAATTTGGTATTGAGAATAGTAATAACTAACATCCATACCAGTTCTTTTTTTGTCAAAGAATTTTCAACATATGCCGAGTTCTTTAAATAATCATGCCATGTATCACATATTGAATAGCAAAATGATGGATCTTCTGAAAGAGATATTAATAAATCTTTCATTGTTTCATATATAAATGCTTTTCTAGTTCTTTCATCTTCAGAAATATTATATGGAATCTTAATTATTGACAAAGAGTTACACTTTTCAATTCTATTTTTAAAATATTTATTAATAATTTTTTTGGAAGCATCATCCAAATACTGGTATTTATATTCAAGGATACTATTATTACAAAAAAGTGATGAATCCGAAATAAGAATATCCTTTTGATTAGAACAATAAAGTAACTTATCATTAGTATTTATTGGACATTCAGCTAACGATTCCAATGCCTTTTTTAATTTACCTCTTTTTGTATTTTCTGTTGTATTTATTGGGTCAACGACACTTTTTACTTGGCAATAAATAATGCTTCCATCATTTAAAACTTGTTCTATATCTTCATATTTTCCTTCAACTTTTATTTCTTCAACTTTTTCAATATTTCTTACAAACAAACATATTGATGCATCAATTTGATAATCAAAGCCAAAAATAACAGCACTGGCATTTCGACTTTTTTTGACAGCTACATTATTCATTAAATAAACCCTTTATTTGAGTTGATATCAATGAATTACCTTCATTAATTTGATATATAACTATAAAGCCATAATTGTTTAGTTGAAAGATTGTGTTCATAATAATTCTCCTTGCTTTGTTATTCTCATTTTATCTTACATTTTGTCTAATTGTCACGACACACTTAGAAACCTTTTGAAAAATGTCGCATTTTGTCGAATTATATGGTTTAACATTTTTCTTTGATTTTTATTGCTTTTGTTTTTATCTTATTTATCAAAGCCAAAATATTTATATTTTAAAGTTACATAAAATAAAAAGGAGGGCAATTTTCATGTTCAAATTATTCATTTTATTTACAATTTTATTGAAAATTTCATAGTTATTCCAGTAAAAGATTTATAAGCTAAATCAAACTAAATGGTTTAACATATTTTCTTCCTTTAAGTACTTTTTTAACTTTCTTTGATTGCTTTTAAAAAAAACTTATTTGATAAACGAAAATTATTTTTCCTAATTTAAAAAATAATAATGCTACCATTTTAACGAAGCCCAAAGGGGCAATGTGAAAATTGGTGAATTTTATAAAATAATTGGCTATGAATCTGTTAAAAACGAACTATATCAAATAATTGATATGTACAAAAATGTTTTAGTTATTGCAACTGCTAATAATTATAGGAAGCTTCCAACTTCACTTAAAAAGAAAGGAAGATTTGATAGAAAAATCGAATTACAAAGTCCAACAAATGATGACGCTAGAAAAATTATTGAATACTATATGAAAAGCAAATGCGTTAATAAAAATATTAATTATGATGATGTAGCTAGAATGATTGATTACACATCTTGCGCAGCTCTTGAAAGCATAATCAATGAAAGTGCTATTTATGCGGCATATCAAAGAAAAGAAAGTATTGATATTGATGACATAGTTAAAGCATATCTTAGAGATTGCTATACATCTCCTGATGAAAATTATAAATGTAGTAAGGAAGAAATAGAAGTAACAGCACTTCATGAAGCAGGACATGCTGCAATTGCAGAAATATTAAAAGAAGGATGCGTTGGCTTTGTATGTATTCAAACAACCGGCAGAAATAATTCAGATGGTTCTACTCACCTTTGTGATGTATTAAAAAGAAGACCAGAAAATATCTTAGTTGCCTTAGGAGGAAAGGTAGCAGTTGAATTGTATTATGAAGGTAAATGTGCTAGTGGCTGTCAAAGTGACCTTGCAAAAGCAGCTGCATTAATTAGAGATGGAGTAAACGATAGTGGTACATGTGGACTTGGTGCTATACTAGTTAATATTGATAAGACTGATTATCCTTCTTTGTTTGCAAATGCTAGTAGTGAAGCAATAACACACGCCGAATTAGAACGCTATATGTTTATTGCGCGAGATATCCTAATTAAAAATAAAGATTTTCTTATGGAATTAAAGGAAAAGCTTGAAAAAAAACATATACTTCTTTACTCAGATATTAAAGAAATAAGAAACTCAACAAAAATTATAAATATACCAATTCAATAATAAGAAAAATTAAAAATATTATAAAAAAAATGAATGCTTTAAGCCTAATATAATTCATGGTTTACATTCCTTTTATGTTATTTAGTAAAATAAGCTTTTTAAAAATTGCAATTTTAAAAAAAAATTATTATACCCCAAGAATAAGTATAATAATTTTTACATTGCAACTAAATAATAGCTACAATGTCTAATGCTAAATGAAGAAAATATTTTTCATTAGCATAACTATTAAATTCTAACCTTATCAAATATTTTAGAATTTAAGATATCAAGCATAGTCGCTTTAGGATTATATGCTTCTGATTTTATAATAGCGTCAAAAGTACTTTGGTTAAAACCAGAAATCATTTTGACATTATTATCGTTATTTAGCGCATGAGCTACTGGAATTGAACGCTTATTTACGTTCCAATATATTAGGCATGGCATTTCATAACCGGCTTTATGATATTTTTCTTTAATGCAATTTGTAAAAGAAGTTTGATTTTTATTATCAAATATGTCAAATTGCATATCAGAAATTATGATAATATTTTTAACCATACTTTCTGCTGGAACATGATTATCTATAGCAGCATTCAATATTAAATCAAACACTTTTTCGATGTCTGTATTTTCGTTAATGCGAGGAATCATACTTAAACAGTCATATAAAGATACACATCCTGTAAAATCAATAAAATGTGGATTAGATGAAAAAGTAATCATTTTATCCTTCCAAACACCTTGATTTAATCTTGCAAAATAAATTGCTAAAGATAAAGAAACATTAATTGCATTACCTACTACCATAGAGCCAGATGTATCTGCAACAACAAGAGTTGATGAAGAATCATTCACATAGTTAGGTAAAGAATTCCATTGACACTCTAAAGCTTTATTATAAGCATGTGGTACATAAAATTTACTTGGGCGTTTTAAATCATATTTTGCTATGATTTCATAAGGATAAAGTGTTGCTGAATTAATTTTAGCTTTATTTTGTGTAACTTTATTTAAATAATCACAAAAGCGTTTTTTATCATGGCGTTTAAAAGCTTCATTGTAATTAAACATAGCTTTAGAAGGAACATTTTCATACATAATTCTTTTAAAATTATTTTCACACATCTTAACTTCAGTAACATCTATCTTTTTTCGAAGAGTTGCAAGCATTTTACGATATTCTTTTTCCTTCATATTAAAATGCTTAGCAGTGATTCTCCCCAAGCGTTTTGAATTTTTTGAAGAAGTGTTACATGATTTTAACCATTTTGCAGTTAAAGAAGGATGCTCACTTACTAAATCATTATCAATTTGATTTTTAAGCAATTCAAAGGCTTTATCTTCAAGGCTTGTCTTTAATAAAGAATAATAGTCATCAACACGACCAAATTCTTTAATTAATTCAATATTTAAAGACATTATAGATGGATGGTTTAAAGCTAACCATTTGTAAATAATTCTTCTAGCTTCACGTTCTCCTTGACCTAATCCTCTAATATTTCGCATGTAAAAAAGATTCTTAAGAGCTAAAAGCCTATCCTCTTTAAAAGCCTTTTTAAAATAACTAAGGCAAGCTGATGGATTTAGTCTAAAGCTTGAAATGTGATTAAAAAAATCAAGATTAGAATCTAATGTTGAAGAATACGCAAAAGCGCCATTTTCTGTAGTAGTAGCGTTGTTTTCAATTTTTAAAGCATTAACTAAATCCATAATCATTACCTCTCTTTCAAAAAAAATACGAGATACAATAAATATCAATATATTATTAAATTAATTGCTGTGTATCTCACCCGCGATGCGATAGTTTTCTGTTTTATATTGCTGTCTGCATCATTTTTTGTAAGCATTTTTTTCTTACACATATATTTTACTTTTTAAAAAGCATATAAAAAAATTATCAAAATAAAAATATTTTTTGACCCCTTAAATATAACTAGTTAAATTATTTTATTTTCCTATTTATTTATGACCCCTTTAAGGGGTATAATTATAAAAAAGGTGGAAATAAGAATGCTAGAAAAGATAAAAATTACTATTAATAAGACTGCTTATGATATACTTTTAAAGGATTGTGAAAACTTTGATTTTTATAAAAATGATAATGAGTTAAATAAAAACTTGTTTTTTAATACTATCATTTTGAATTATTATGATTACTATAATTCAAATGAAAAAGCATTTAAAGATAATATTGCTAAAACACTTTCTGGAAAAATAAACCATGATGAAGATGAAACTATTGACAAGCTATTAGAAGTTATTAGAAAAAACGAATACTATAAAGATGATAAAGAAAAAGCCATAATTAATCTTAAGCCAACAAAAATGACTGAAAAAACTATTATAAATATTGAAAGCAATCTTTCTTTATATGTTTCATTAGCATCATATTATAGAAATTTTTTTACATCTTATTCTAATCTTAAGCAAAATTATAGAGAACTTGTTATTTTCAAAGAAAACTATAATTTAATATTAGAATCAATAAAAAATGAAAAGCAAATTAATATTGTTTTAACAAGTGATAATATTATAAATAATGCTTCTATATATAAAATTGCTCATTCGCGAGAAGAATTATATAACTATGTATTAATATCAACGCCTAATTCAACTCAAACAATAAGATTAGCAAAAATAAAATATGTCACAATAACCAATCTTAAAAGAGAAATTTCATCAGAAACGATTGATATATTTGAAAAGCAAATAAAATATGGAGTTGAATATCCTCTACTATCTGCTAATGAAGAGCCAGTTATTGTTAGATTAACTGATAAAGGCTTAAAGCTATACAAAAGTATATATTTATATCGTCCTACACCTGATAAAATTGAAGGCAATGATTATTATTTTTATTGCTCTTATAATCAAATAATTCATTATTTTAAGCGCTTTGGAAGTAATGCCATAATAATATCACCTAATGATTTATTTATAAAAATGAAAAATTATTATTTTTCTGCTAGCAAAAAATATTTAAGCTTTGCTAAAAAGAAGGATTCATAAATATAAAATTACTTTATAGCAAAAAAGGAATGTTTAAAACCTATGTTTCATAGGCACACATTCCTTTTTATGCAACAAACATATTTAAATAGCGTTTGTTTAATGACTTTAAATCACTCCATTCAAAGCCAAATTTATTATTATGCTTTTTTAAAAATCTTTGATATGAATATTCACTATTATTTTTTATATAACTTACCATAGAGCAAGCTTTATAATATAAATAATTTTTTTTATAGTCAATAAAGTCACTAATTAAAGAAATTGAATATTTTTTATAATAATCGTTAATAACATCTAATGTTTTTAAAATAAACTTTTTAGAAATAGTAATTTTTTTATCTTTAGTAAGATTTAATCCGAGGAATGAAACAGCTGTATCCTTAGACAAATCAAATTCACGTAGTTTACTTAAATTAATCGTTAAATCATAGCTTTTTAGTTCTTCTTTTATAAAATCTAAAAGCATATGAAGATTGTTAAAATCACTTTCAGTTGTTGAAATTAATATATCATCACAATATCTTGAATATTTACATGTTGAATGTAATTTTAAAAATTCTTCAATTTTTAAATCAAATTCATATAAATACATATCACTAATTCGTGGTGATGTAACAAATCCTAACGATAAATGATTATTATAAAAGCAGCATTGAAGTAAGTTATAGGAAATGTAATTTTGTTTTACTGTTTCTATAAAGTTATCAAATTTAATGCTTTCAAAAAATGATTTAATATCTAGCTTTATAAATAGCCTACTATTTAAATGGGCTTTAATAGCATCCTTAGTACAAAGTCCTTTTTTATAAGCATAGCTATATTTAGATGACGGATATTTTTCTATTTTAATAAGTATAGCTTCATGATAGCTTCTTAATGCTAGACCGTTTTGATCTAAATTGTATGTAATAATTTCTCTATCCTTATTTTTTTCATGAATTAATAAAGGATAAACATATTTACTTGCGTTATTAAGATAATCACTAACCATATTTTATAACCTCCAGGATAAAAAAAGAGGTTACCCTATTGCATAATGAATTCATTATGCTTAATACAATTGCTGTATCTTTCACTTAAGAAATTCTAACCTCTTAATTATTTACATGTAATTATTTATTTATAATTGGATTTGCATAATCCTTTTGTTGCTTTTATTTAAAGATGAAGGATTAGATGATTTTATAACGTTATGTCTATCGATAAATCTTTTAATCATAGTACGTTCTATTAAATCATCTCTATCACTTGCTAATGAAGAAATTGCATCAATAAAGCCTTCATAAATAAATAATTGATTTTTAGATAAGCAAAGTTTTGCTTTATCATCAAAAACTTTTTCATATACATTTAGTAAATCTTTAAATACCTTTAGTAAATTTTTATAAGTAATTAAAGTATATTTGTTGCCAAAAGCATATTTATTAAAGAAGTTTTCGTTATAAATTTCTTTATAATACTCAGGAAATAAGAAAAAGCAAATTATATCTTTATTTATTTTATCAACATCCCACCCTGCTTTTAAAGCCCAAGCAACGGCATATAAATAATATTTACTTAATTGTGATGGATTTTTGCCATTTAAAATGCTATTAAATATGGTTGCTTCATTTGTATTATTATTATTTAATTCTTTATTGAAAACATCTTTAAAAATCTTCATTGCTTGAGTTTCTATATTACTACCTTTATCTGATAAAGTTAATGATGCATCTATTTTATTTTCAATAATTACAATCTTTCCATCTTTTGGATCTAAATTTCTAAATAATATATCAATATTTTTCTCTTCTCTTAACACTTCAAAATCATTATTAACTGCAGTATTTTCTATTATTGATTCTTTAAATAACTCATTTAAAAAAGACATTTTACCATCTTTTTTAAAATTTAATAGTTTAACAATAGCATTAGAATATTGTAATTCATTTTTTTCAACGCCTAAAAAAGAAAAATAGTTTTCTTCTTTAAAATTAAGCTTAGTATTAGCCATTGTTTGTAATTTATTACATGGTATTTTATGATTAATAATATCTTTTAATAGGTTTTCATCTGTTGACGTAATATTGCAAATCCTACAAGAACTTGAAAATTTTTCTAAATCCATTAATTTAATAATTCTATCATTTTTAATAATTTGATTATTTTCAGAATCAGTGTCGCCAAAATTTTTAAAAGCGATATAAATATTTCCTTTAGGGACATAAACATTTTCTTTATCACATTCAAAAGTATAATAAGTTACTGTTTTATATAATTTATGATTGTTTTCAAAATATTTATCTAGTGATATGCCATTATATTTTATGTTTTTAATTTCGTCTTTTCCCTTTTTACAACCTATAGCCACAGATAGTACTTTATATAATCCATTACAAACACGTGCTACATTTATAACATTTACTGGTTCTTCTCCATCATATTCGCCATTAGCATTTAAATATAAATAGTATTTTTCATTATCAGCTAAAAACAAATTTATTACCTCATGATATATATTATTTCCATCATCATATGATGCTTTAGGAAACATATTATTTAATATAATTTTACACATCTTTATTACTCCTTTGCTTTTTTAATTTTAATGGTTCATTTACTTCGTTTTCTAATTTGATATTTAAATCATTAATCTTAGTATATCTTTCTTGCATATCATCAATTTTAAAGCATTCATCTAATGCATTACGAATTATTAAGTCACGAGGATCTTTATAGCCAAGTTCACTTCTTCCATTTATACTTAATAGTTTACTTAATACTTCTATGCTTAATCCAAATCTTAAGGCTATATAAATGCATTCATCTCTAGAAAAGGTTCTATTATTTCTTTTATTTCTTAAAGTTCTAACATTTATATTAAGCTCTTCAGCCAAATCTTCTTGATTGTAGTTTGCTTGTTTTCTTATAAGCTCACCAATATAATTATATAATTCTATATTTTGAATATTAGAATTATTATTCATAATACTAGTTTTTTTAATTTTATTTTTAATAACTTTAAAGTCTTCATCACAATTATCGCTTATTACTTCCATAACATCCTTAAAAGTGTTAAATAGTTCTTCAGCACTACATCCAAAAAGGTCTATCTTAAATGATATTTCATCTTTTATGTTTTCCTTTTTAATAACTATAAGAGTAGGAAGACTATCAACATTATATTCATTTATTAGATCACAAATTATATCAATAGCATTAATTTCATTATCACATTCTTTTATTGCGTCACGATTCATAACATTATTCCACTTATCAATCATTTCTTTTGTAAAATAAGTCATAATTGTAAAATTAGCAGAAGAATTATTATGAAGCTTTCCACCATATTTATTTAAAAAGTTAATACTTTCATTATCATTTAATTCATATAAATAAAGAAGCGTATATTCACTATTAATGTTATAATTTCCTGTTCCTAAGCTATTTGTAACATCATTAATAACTAACTTTTTTTCATTAGATGGAGCTACTAAAAATGAAAAGCTATTTGCTGGAATATTATAATTTTTTAATAAATTACTTTCTTTTTTATAATTTAATTCAACAATTTTTAATTTTTCCATAAAATTTCCTCCTTATTTATAAAGGCTTTTTAACAATAAATATGCTAAGCTATTTAAAGGATTACATTCAACAATTTTATTTAAAAAATCAATAGCTTTAAAATTTTGACATTTATCCATATAGTTTTTATCAATAAGCTTTATAACATCAATTGGATTATCTAAAAGATCATAATCACATTTTACAAAATAATCATCTTTTTCATTATCATAATAGCTATTTGTTTTTGCAATACTTAAGGCAACAATTTTATCAAGATAGACATGCATTAATATATCACCCTTCTTGATATTTTTATCTGCTATTGAGTAGCTATTAGCTAATTCATCATTATAATTTTCATCATGCTTTAGTAAATAAAAATTAAATGGAAAATTCATTATAAAATGGTTATTTGTTATACCTTGCTCAATTCTTTTATTCTTATTACATTGAAGAATAATTTCAGCATCATATCTAGTAACTAACTTATATAAAGCTTTCTTAAAATCTATATCATTAAAAGAAATTTCTAAAACTTCTATAAATCCTCTATAGGTAGATAAATTCTTGCAGCCACTATATGGGAAAAATATTGGCGAATATTTTTGTATTATTTCTTTTATATTTTTTGCATCATTAACAAAGCCACGTGCAAATAAGTATTTTATTTGAAAATATGTTGCTAAGGATTCAAAAACAACTTCTTTATAATATTTATCAATTTTTACATCACTTGAATAATAAGCAAGCATAAAGAAGCATACAGCATGAAAGTATTCATGAACAAAGACAGAAAGATAAGCGGAATAATTAAAAGGGATGTTGTTAGTATATAATGTTATCGTTTTCGTACTATGATTATAGCTTCCTGAAACGTAATATCCATGATTTGCACTTAATATACTTCTTTTTAATAATTCCATATCTTTTAATACATCTTCATCATATTTTTCTCTTCTTTTATCAAATAATGGAAAATAAATACCTTCCCCACAAATGCCTTCATTATCTAGTCTTTTTAAATGATTTAATACTCTTTTAAAATCATTTAAATCACTATTATCATAATCTTCATATTTACTATTTAACTGATCTATTAAATTTTTTAAAGATTCCATATTACTTAAGCAAATTGGTTTTGCTTCATCATCAAAAACCAATGATACATTTCTTTGCGCTTTATATAAAACTATGTTAAAAAAATTATTTGTTATTTCATTTAAAAAATTATTAATATCATCTAATTCTTTTTCAAGTGATTCAGCAAAAAAACTTTTATTTAGTATTTTCATATTCCTTTACTCCTAATTTTATAAATTTAAATTGCTATATTCATTATAATATTTTATATAGCAATTAGTCTATATTATTTATGACAGTTCCGTTTTTAATTTTAATAATAGTAAATCTTTCAATAATTCTATAGGCTCTTGAAACATTCTTTTTTTATCAAATTCACTCATTTTCACATTCTTCCTTTTGGATTATTTTAATGATAACATTATTTTTTCTTAAAAATAGGAAAAATAATTTCCGATTATTAAATAAATATTTTTTTAAAATAGTACTTAATAAAGTTGAGGTTTAATAAAAATGAATGAGAATAATAAAAGATGGTTTGCTATTTTAATAGAAAAAGGAAAAGGAATGGAGATAAAAGAATTTATTAGTAATTATATTAAAGGTACAAGCTTAGAAGATTATTTTTTTACTATTAAAATAGGATTATATCATTCTTTTGACTATACTGATGATTATATTCTTATTGAAATGATTCTTAATGACAAAACATATGAATTTATATTAAATACACCTGGTGTAAAATCATTTGTTAGTAAAAAAGTTATTTGTAGATATCCTCCAGTTGCAATATCAAAACAATGCATCGAATATAAACTTAAAGCTCCTATTAGTAATGATTATAGTTCTTTTTGCTATGGTGATTATGTTTCTATTAATGAAGAAACATACAAACATAGTCATAATATGGGTTATGTTTATTCTATAGATTATGCAAAAAATATTGCAAAAATAGCATTACTTAATAGATGTAGTTGGTTTGATAAGATTGTTGACATTCCTCTTAATAATATTAGTCATAGCATGTCAAAAATTTGGCATTTACATGATGCTAATCATACCATTAAATCTAAAAAAAGGAAAAACAGAATAGAAGTAAGTAATAGTAGATGGTTTATACTTGTACTTGAAACAGCAGCTGATTGTAAAGAAGTTAAAAAAAAAATTATTAGAAGAAGTAAAAAAGACAATCTTCATAAATACTTTCTTAATCTTAAAATCATCAATAAGATCCTTTTTATTGAAATGATTCTTAATGACTATACATATAAATATATACTACATATTCCTGGTATTAAAAGCTTCGTTAGAGGAAATAAAAGAACATATTGTTTACCTTATCCTCTTTCAACAAGGAATATTGAAGATGCATTTGGAATTATTGTTAATGATGATCATTTAAATTCTTCTTTTTGTCATGGTGATTTAGTTACAATAAAAAATAGTCCATATTTTGATGACATCGGCATGATTAAAAGCATAGATGAAGAATACAATATTGTAACAGTAATTCTTTACAATGAATATTATTTATTTAATAAAATAGTGAAAGTTCCAATTAGGTATATTGAAAGATTTTATTGTGCAGTATATAACCTTTTCATATAATCATAATTTATTGATTGTTTATAAAAAAGTATCATTTATCATATTTACAATTTTATTAAAAACTTCATATTTATTCCAGTAAAGGATTTATATGCTAAATCAAACTTAAATGGTTTAGCATATTTTCTTTCTTTAAGTACTCTTTTAACTTTTTTTGATTGCTTTTTTAATAAAATGATATCTTGCTTTAATTTTATAAAATTCTTTTTATTAATTATATCTTTATATTTAATATTAGCATCTAAATTAATGATATTTTATCATTATTAATCTTATTACTTTTGATAGTTACATTAATATAGTTTTCTTTTTACATATTCCCATTATATTTGAAAATAGGAAAATCACTTAAAGAATAATTTTATAATTAATTTTTGTTGCTTTTATATTTGTCTCTAAACATTTATAGGTAGAATTTCATTAAATATGGTATAATAATTATAGGAGGATGAAATTATGAATATGGAACTATTAAATTATCAATTTTCATTAATAGGGAAATTTGATACTATATATAATGATATCAATGGCTTTTCAAATATATTTCCTGATTATTCTAAAAAAGAAATTCAACGAGATATTATGCCAAATGGAAATGTAATTAATTGCTACATTTTAAGTAATGATACTAAGTCAATAGTTGTACATTTAAATCGAATTGACTTTTCTTTTAGAAACAATCCTATTAATCAAGAAGTAGATATACAAGAATTTAATAACTTTTTTACAAAAATTTGCAGTCATATTGACAATATTGATAGAATAGCAATTAATTATAATTGTTTTATAAATGATTCTAATTCTACTTATTCAAACAAATTATCTCATTGCTTCAGCATCTTTGGCAATTCAAACAACTCATTTGAATTTAGTGTAAGAGAGAATAACGTTTTTGAAGCCAATAATTTAAAATTTAATAATATACTAACAATTCAAAAAGGGATTCTTCAAAAAAATGATTCTTTTGAATCTTTAAATGCCTTAATCTTTTTGTTTGATATAAATAGTGCTGAAATTAACCAAAATTCTTCAGATTTTATTAAACAAACAAGTTTGTTTAATAATTTTTCAAAAATGTATGAAAAATTACTTGAAAGATTAAATGATGTTGAAAAATTTTTGGAGGGTATTTAGATGTTTGGAATATTAGAAGCTGTAATTTGCACATCATTTTCTTTGGTAACACCACCAATTACAACAACATGCAATTATTTTCAAAGCATACCAAATGAAGAACAAATTTCAACTAGTAATAATAATTTACCTTTTAAACAATATAATGTAATAGAGGATGCAAATTATGGGATTGTGAGGACATACATTAGCATGAACATTCAAAATTACAAAAAAGAAATGAATTATTTAAATGAATTATTTGAAAATTATGAAGACCATCATAAAGAAATTATTTCGTACCTTAATAACAAATCTAAAGACCCACATTATAAAGATTTATTTGATTGGATTTTACAAAATGAAAACAATGAAAACAAATATTTGATTTTATCGTTTATTCTAGATAGTGATATTAATATCTTTGATATATGGTATGTTAAAAATTTAAAAAAATGTGTTAACTCTGACGATATTCTTTTGAGAAAAAGAGCATTATCAATTTATGGCTTGTATAGAAAACAATTTGAGGATTTGTCATGCTAGTTCGTGCAGCGCAGTATGGTATTCTGGATCTTTGGCATGTAAAATCTATTGATTCATTGCCAATTAAAGGACTTTTACTTTGGAAACCATCAAAAAATGATAATGATTATTCTGTGTTTAAAATCACTGACGAAAGCAAAACTGGAGACATTGTTAACGTTGTTATAAAATTATTATCGACAAGTTTTGATTTATATAAAGATGGTATAGAATTCATACTATTAGATGAATCGTTATTTATTTCCAAGGGAATGGAAATAAAAGAAGACCAGCAAGAGATGAAATGCATCCATGCTAATATTAAAAATCTAAATTATGAACAATACAAAAATATTATTGAAATAACGTATACTTTAAAAGAAAAAATTATTTCATTTGATTCAACTTGTATTAAAAAAATTTTTGTTGATATGCCACAAGATGAATTTAATAGCATGGTTGAAAATTGGCATAATTTGAAGCCTAATTTTTCCATTAATGAAATTGTAAATCAAATTAATAAAAGATTCTTCAAAGATTGTAATAAAAAAGTTTATTCAAAATCCTAATGTGTATTTTTACAGCAATCATATGATGGTAAAATTTTATATTTGTTATGCGAGCCATTTATTTTTACGATTAAAAGCATTATTAAATTTTTTATAATGTTTTTTACAGTTTTATTAAAAACTTCATAGTTATTCCAGTAAAGGATTTATATGCTAAATCAAACTTAAATGGTTTAGCATATTTTCTTTCTTTAAGTACTCTTTTAACTTTTTTTGATTGCTTTTTTAATAAAATGATATCTTGCTTTAATTTTATAAAATTCTTTTTATTAATTATATCTTTATATTTAATATTAGCGTCTAAATTAGCAATAGCTTTATCAAGTCCTTTATATTTAATAGCATCATCAACAATATATTGATTAACATGATCAATGATATTGTATTTATAAAAAATATCTAATAGCTCTTCCTTCATAGTACAATTGCTATTTAATTTTTCATTTATCTTATAAACAAAATAAATAATATAAGATAAGTTCATATTTGAATAAGCACTATTTTTATTAAAATAATCTTCATTAAATAGCTTTTTACAAGTAAGCTTCATTCTATTATTTTCTTTATATTGTCCTTTTAAAATAGCTTTATCCTTCTTTATCTTATTACTTTTCATAGTTATATTAATATAGCTTCTTTTAACATAAGGCTTAGCATATTTAAAAACAGGAAAGTTATTTAAGGAATCATCTTTAATATTATAAGAAAATAGAGGCTGATTATGAGCTAGTATATTTCTAAATGTAGCAATATAATCAAGTATTTTTTTAAAGTTATAAATATCATTTATATCATTATTATTTATAAATGATAATGATACATTCGTAAGTTCTTTAATGACATTTTCTATAATTGTATTAGATAAGTCTTCCTTTAAGTTTTTAATACAATTAAGTAATACTCCAAATGTCATTTCATTAATTAATATCCAATAAGGAACAATAATATCCTGCTTTATTTTTCTTTCAATTGGCTTAGAGCATGATCTATTATGTAAATCTAATATTTTCTTTAATGTTTTAATTGAAGCATTATGAGATTTAATAGATGTATTATAGCTATCAATTGAAGTAATAAAGTTATCCTTCATCCTATAGGTATCATTTAATGTTTTTATAAATATTCTTTTTAAATTGTTTTCAATTATTAAAGTATATTTTAATAATAAGCTTCTTAATTCATGCTCAAACTCATACATTCTTAAAAAATCATTATAGGTACATGATTTATGATAAATATGATGAACATACTTTAATTTATTAATAACTGCAATTTTATTATTTTTTTCATTAATACCATATTTATCTAAAATATTATCTATAATCTTATTTTTAAGTTCATCATTATCCTTATACTTATTAATTGAAAAAGCTTTCTTATATCTTTTAATATCAATATTTTTATCAATATTACTTATTATCTTATTAATATTTTCAACGCGAATAACAAAGAGTGACTTATAAGCATTAATTACTTGAAAATAATCATTTTTTATAAACCTATTACTATCTCCATATGTTTTTGCTATTCCTTTTTCATTAAGATGTAAGCTTAATTGTTTACTTGTATATACTTTCATTTACTTTATACTACCTCAATTATATTTTACAATTTAAGCTTAAAATGTTAGAAAAAATAAAAACAAAATTTACATTAATAATAGATTTTAATTAATAATATAAGTTTATGTAAACACCTTTTTATGCTATACTATTTACAAGAGGTGTATATATTATGCAATTTCAAGAAACTGAAAGAGTTGAATTAAAAAGAGTATTAAATGATAGCTTTGCAAAGGAAGTAGTATCTTTTCTTAATTCTTGTGATGGTGAAATTTATATAGGTGTTGCAGATGATGGTACACCAATTGGAATAAAAAATTTAGATGAAACATTAAGAAATATTGCTGATATTATTACTACGCAAATATTACCAAATCCACAAGAATTTGTTGAAATTGGAACTATATACGTAAACAATGTGCAAGTAATTAAAGTATCAATTTAAAAAGGCACTTCACTTTATTATATAAAGAAATATGGTAGAAGTTCTACAGGTTGCTTTATAAGAATAGGTACAAGTGCAAGAAGCATGACTGAAGAGCAAATTAACAAAGCATTTGCCAATAACGCTCTTTCTAATGTTAAAATAATTGATATTGAATCAAGAAACCAAGATTTAACATTTCGCTACTTAAAAATGCTTTTTACAGAAAAAGGATTATCAGTTAACGACAATAATTTTGAAATTAATGCAAAACTAAAAACAAAGAATGATAAATATAATGTTCAAGCTGACTTACTCTCAGATGAGAATGACTATTCAATTAAAGTTGTAAAATTTGATGGTAATACAAAAGCATCAAATATTGTAATAAGGAATGAATATGGATATAAGTGCTTAATTGTTGCTATGCAGCAGGCTTATGAATATTGCGTTGATGTAATAAATCAAACAAAAACTCAATTTAAAAATGGCGTTAGAAATGATATAAAGCTTTTTGACAAGGATGCTTTTAGAGAAGCATGGTTTAATGCTTGCTTGCATAATGATTGGGTTGATGGAACTCCGCCAGCAATTTATATTTATAATGATAGATTAGAAATCATTTCAACTGGTGGTTTACCACATAATATGACAAAACAAGATTTTTTTGGAGGGATTAGTCGACCAGTAAATGAAGTCCTTGCAAGAATATTTATCCAATTAGGTCTTATTGAACAAACAGGACATGGTGTATCTGTTGTTACAAAAGCATATGGTACTGAAGCATTTGAATTTTTGGATAATTTTTTAAGAGTAACAATACCATTTAATTATAAAATTAAAAGAATCGGCAATAATAAAACTACCCAGAAAACTACCCAGAAAACTACCCAGAAAACTACCCAGAAAACCGAACAAATTATTATCAATTTATTAAAGACAAATCCAGAAATCACAAGGAAAGAATTAGCTGAAAAAACTAATCTTAGCGAAGATGGTGTCAAATATCATATTAACAAATTAAAGAATAAAAACATAATTAAAAGAATTGGCTCTGACAAACAGGGATATTGGAAAATTATTGAGTGATAACACTCAATAATTTTTTTAATTATTTTTAAAATATAATGGTATTCCGCCAAATACACCACCTAAATACATCTTTTCAAGATTTTGTGATTCACGAGGTGATTGATTTGAAGCTTTGCTTATAAAAGAGCCATCTTTATTATAATCAACTATAAATATTTGATCTGGTCTTATAATATTTGTTTTTAATAAATTTGTTTCATGTGTCACTATAAATATTTGTGTATTTTTGGTTTCTTTAAATAAATAATTAACAAGTAATTCAGCCAATTTATTATGAAGTCCACCACCGAATTCATCAATAAGTAGCATTCCACCTGTTTTCTTTATTGTTAAAATATATGGTAATAGCTGAAGTAATAGCTTATTTCCATAAGATTCCATGTTTACAGGAATAATACAGTTTGTTTTTAAATTAGTAAAAGTTATGTTTGGAAATATATTTCCCATTACATTTACTTTTTCATATTTAATTTGAAATGGAATATTAAAATGTGTAAAGAACTCATTAATATCTCCTTCACCATTTTTCTCTAAATAATTTATGATATTAGTTTCTTTAAAGGTTAAATTATTGAATGTAACTAGCTTATTAATCAAGTTATCAATATAAATTGAATTACTTAAAAAAGTCATCCATTTTGATAAAATAGGATAATTAACAAATTTATTACTAAAATATATCATTCTTAAATAAAGAGTTGCTGAATCAACACTTTGAGTAGAATCATTATCAATTAATTTTGTTGTAGCTTGGCTACCTATTCTATTTATAAATTCTTCATTATTAACAAATAGTTTTTCTTCATTAATAGTTCCTTTTTCTTTAAGTGAAAAATAATAAATAATTTCATTATTATCAATAGTAAAAACATACTCAAATTTAGCTATTTTATCTTTTGAAAATTTGCAAATATTGTTTTCATCAAAAACAAATTCTTTAAATAATAAATCTAAAAGTAGACTAATTGCATGTAAAGCTGTTGTTTTACCAGAAGCATTACCACCATAAAACAAACCACCTTTTAATAAACCATCTTCAATATTATTATCTTTTAATATTTCAGATTTAGTAGGTACTAAATCAATTATAGTTTCATTTTTAAACATTCTAAAGTTACTAAATTTTACTGTCTTTAACATTGCTTTCATCTCCTATATATTTATTATATGTATTTTTTTTACAAAAGCAAACAAATTGAATGTAATTTTTTTACAGTTACATGAAAATTCACTTACGTAAGATATAAATATACTGAAAACCATATTTATATTTATATTATTTGTTCCAAATAATGTTATAAAATACAATTATATGGAGCAAATAAAGCTAAAATTAAAATATTATTAAACAAGCTTTTTTTATTTCTATTATTAATTTTCCGATACTTGGCTAAATATTTTTCCGACGATTGGCGATTTTTTATTCCGACGTTTGGCGAAATTTATACATCTTAAATAAATTAACAAATGTCTTATTATATATTCCACACAAACTAATATGAACTTTTTCACTAGGTATTGTAAATTTTATTTTTGCTCTTATTTGTTAAAGTATATTAAATGGCCATAAGTAAAATCAAAAACAAATTTGTATAATATAATTGAAAGCAATGACATTATAATTAAAGAAGGTATTAAAAATATGACAGATATAACAATTAACGAAATCTTATATAATGATATTTTCAATTTAATAAAAACAGCAAAAGAAAATGTTAAAACAGCAATCAATTTGTCAATGGTTTATACGTATTATGAAATAGGTAAAAGAATTTTTTAAAAGAGCAAAAAGGAAATGAACGTGCAGTTTATGGTGATGAACTAATAGATAATTTATCGAATAATCTAAAAAAAGAATTTAAAAATGGCTTTTCAAAAGAAAATTTAAAGCTAATGCATAGATTTTATGGCATTTATAGTAATGATAAGATTGGGGAACCAGTGGTTCTCCAATTGATAAAAGTGAGAAACTACTTTTTATGTTGAATAAAACTAATAAATAAATTATAAATTTTAAAAGTCAATTATTAAAACCATAAAAGTATTTTGCTTTACATATAATTGACATTCACGTTCTTTATTTCATAAAGAATTACACGGCCTTTGGCAGTTAAATAATCAAGTAACCTACTCCCTTTAATATGATTGGTTGAATAATAATCATAAGCAGCAACCATTTTCGAAATTCGATTAATCACATCTTTTCGTATAGTTTCCTTCCTCGTTTCATCATAAACGCTATAGATAAATACTATTTTAGTATTCTCTAATGGATTATTGATTTTTAAATAATCAAACAAAGGGAAAAAATAGCTATAATCCTGTTCATTTAAAGAATGACCAAAAATAAACAAATTACTTATATCTTCAACGATTGTAACTGGCATATCATTTAGTGATTCCATATCACTAAGCATTCTCCTTGAAGTTTTAGTGAATCTGTACACATCACTTTGAGGAGAGATATTTGTTGAATCAATTCCAAAAATAGGATTTAAATAATCGCCATTTACATGTGTAAATCCACTTAAAAATTTATAATTTTTATCATCATCGAAAAATGTATTAGTATAATTAAATGTATCTTTTGATACAATATAATCATTATTGCAAGTTATTTGCCTAAAAAAAACATTAGCCATACTTTTAAATCTATGTTTTTTATCTTCATATTGTTCATTAATATAATTTCCAAATTTCTTCTCAAATTTTTTCAGTTCTTTTAAGAGTAAATCATAGAAATTATTTTCGTTAATTATTTTAGAATATTTTTGTTTCAAACAAGCTGCAAGAATATATTCATCATCAATCGCATCTTGCAAATTTTTGAATTTTTCTGTTAAAATAAATTTAATGCGTTCAATATTTGGTTTATTTTTTTGCCTTTTGCATAACAATTGCAACATTTCTTCTTCAATATCACACCAGTTATAATCACTTGCTTTTATAACTATATAAAAATATACATCCCAAAATGTGACATCACCTAAATCGATATGCGACATTAAATCTAAATAATTCGAGGAGATTTCTCTTAAATATTCTTTTGCATTTTTAATAGAGTCTTTCCATTTATCAATAAGAATGTGTTCGTTTCTACAAAAAGAAAAATAATCTGAATATTTTGTTTTTAATCCACAATAACAATCAAAGCCATTGCCAAGTACTAATTTTACATTTGTTAAATTTTTAACAATTTCACTTTTTTCAATCAACAAAATCACCCTTTCTATTACTTTTCTTTTAAATCTATTTTATCATTATTACTTATTAATTCATCCATTGTTATATAGCAAGAAATACAATCATCAATAGTTGCTTCAACCTTTTTAGTAACCATTTTTATACTAAACAATTTAGCTACTAATCTTATTAGCTCATTTTTATTAATAGCACCATTATTTAATAAAACCTCTTTAATAGCTACGAATATTTCTTCCTTTGCAATATCATCTATACTTCTTACATATTCCTTATTATTACGATAATATGATAATTCATGATCTTGATTTACATTCCAATAAAATGTTTTAGTAAGTGATAAATTTTTATTCTTTTTAGCATTAATAAATAGCATAACATTACTTATATCATTAATAGGTGATGAAGTTATTTCATTATATCTATTTTTTAATAATTCTTCTGAAATAGGAGCTTCTACACCTAAAATATCTAAAATGATTTTACATTTTAAATCAAAATCAATATTTTTTCTATTTATTTTTTTATCATAAACTATATAAGGCTTTGATAAATCTATAGCTTCAATATTATTACTTTCATATTCAATGCTTATCTTATCATTGCTTACTTCTTTTTTATTATATAAATCATTATTTAGCTTAATATCTTCAAATCTTTCACAGATTTCATCAACAACCTTATTAGGATTATCTAAATAATCAAAGGAATATACTCTTATTAAATTCCAATTCAAAAACTTTAAGACAGTTGGTTGAATAATATTTCTATCCTTAGATGTTAATGTATTTTCATATGAATAGCTATCACATAAAACACCAAGTAAATATTCATTTTCATTACTTGGATTAATTATACCAATATCAACCTTAAATGATGAGTTTCCAACATCAATAACACATTTATAGCCTCTTTCAGTTAGTTTATAAGCAAGATTTTTTTCAAAGCCAACCTTATTAGTAGCTATATTACTATTATTAGCTAATAAGGCTTCATTTCCATATTTAGCATATTTTAAAAAGCTATATAATTCTTTAGCACCTATTGAATTAGTTTTCATATTAGCTAAGCGTTCAACCTCAAAGGAAGCAAAGACTAGCATTTCATAACGAGCTCTACTAATAGCAACATTTAAACGCTTTTCACCACCCATATTATTTAAAGGTCCAAAGCGATAATACATATTATTATTGCTATCAGGTCCATAGCAAATTGAAAATAAAATAACATCTCTTTCATCACCTTGAATGTTTTCCAAATTTTTAACAATAATAGGCTCTTTACTTGCTAAATTAATTCTTTCAAGATCCTTATGATATGTAAAGAAATCACCTAGCATATCTTCAATTAATTCTTGTTGAACCGATGAAAAAGTAACAATACCAATACTAAATTTATTTAGCTTACTATCCCTTAATCTTCTTTCAACCTCTTTAATTATAGCTTTAGCTTCTATTTCATTAGTAGCACTTTTACCACCATAAATGCCATTAGTATTAATAAATTTTACCTTTGATATCATATCGTTAGTTGAAGGAAAGGTAATTAGCTTATTATTATAAAATTTAGCATTAGAAAATCTTATTAATGATTCATGCTTACTTCTATAATGCCAAGTCAAAGATAATTGTGGCATATTTATAGCATCTAAGTCATCTAAGATACTATCAAGATCATCAAGTGAGCTATCAATTTCATCATCATCCTTACTTTTAAAGAATGATGAAGGTGGCATTTGCTTACTATCTCCTACTACTATTAAGCTTTTACCTTTACAAATAGCACTTATGGCTTTAGAGGTAGGAATTTGTGAGGCCTCATCAAAAATAACAATATCAAATTTATTACTTACTGATAAATATTGCGCAGCTGAAATTGGTGACATTAAAAATACTGGGAATATTTTAGGTAAAATATCAGCTATTTCTGTAAATAGCTTTCTAATTCCTTTACCCTTACATTTATTTTTAATAGCTTTATTTAAGATTCCTTGTTCACTTGAATGTGGAGAATTATCATTAATTAAAGGCATATTTGCTGAAACACGTGCAGCTGTTTCTTTAATTGTTAATTCTTTAAATTTATCTAATGTTTTCTTATAAAAATCAATATGGAATTTTAAATCAAAGGAATTAAATGAAGCTTTTTTATCTTTAGTTAATTCTTTATACATAATAGCTTCATAAATTGATTTTTTATAAGCATTTTCTAAATCGACATTTTTATCAATAAGTATTAAAAATTCATCTAAATTATTTTTAACGCATTCATTGTAAGCATTAAGTAATGAACACCATAAAGGTAAATCATCTATATTCTTAATCATTTTATCTATTTTAGCTAATAGCTTATCATAGGTAATTTTATTTTTTACTAAATAGCTAAAATCAAAGCTACAATCAATTTCTAGCTTATATTCATCCTCAGCTATTTTATTATAAGAATCAACTAATTCCTTACTATTTAATAAAGAATATGTTTTAATCTTATTAATTAATAATTTTATAATATCTAAAGAAATAGCTTTATCATTTATTAATTGCTTTGTTAATAAATAACGTTTATTAAATAAAGCAAAATCAAATTCCTTTAAATTAGTTAAATCAGTAAAGATAAGCTTAAAGCTATTCATTTTCTTAATTAATTCCTTTTCCTTATTATTAATTAAAGCTAAGGTATTACAAATATCTATTAAATCACTTTCCTTAAAATCATGAATGTTTTTATAAAATAGCTTAAATTCATTAAACAATTTCTTTTTAGCATAAATACGCTTTAAAAAGAACATATTATTTAAATTATTATAGGTATTAATAGCATAGCTATAATCATACTTAAAAATACTATCAATAAAGGTTGTCTTTATTTTTAAAACTAATTCATTATAAGAAATACCAATATTAATAATTTCATTAATATCATTATCAATATTATCTATATTAACATCAAATAAAGTACTTAATGATTCTTTTATTTCCTTTTCATTGCTTAACACATTTAATAAAGCTTTAACAACCTTATATGACATATCAAAGGAAAACAAGTTAGCTTTATTAAAATTATTAAAGCTATTAATAAACTCATTTAAATCATTTTTATAATTAGTTGCTAATTCTAATAAATTAGTTTTATCAACACTAGGAATATAATTACTTTTTCTATAAAGTAAAAATGGATTATTAATATAACCATCATTAAATTTTAATTCATTAGCTAATCTATTTAAGGAATTACAAGCCTTAGTAAAGCTAATATCGTTTAAACTTACTAAATAGTCATTGCTTACTTTAATTGTTTTAATTTTTTCATCAATATTTAAATAATTAACAAAAGCATCATAAAAAGAAAGAAAATAATCATTTTTACTATGTAAGCTAGTAATTATCTTATCAAGCTCACGACGTTCAAAATCAAGCTGACCTTGAAGAGATAAAAATTCATTAATGTCATATTTTATTGAACCAAGTTCAACCCTTTGTTCAAATTGGCTCATAAGAGATGTCTTATCTTGCTTTATTGAATGAGCAATTAAAGCAAACTTATCTAAGCATAAATCAGCAAGCCTTTTTCTTACAACATCTAAGGCTGCTTGCTTTTCAGCTACAAATAAAACAGTTTTATTATGATACATAGCATTTACTATAATATTAGTAATAGTTTGGGATTTACCAGTTCCTGGAGGGCCTTGTAAAATAAAGCTTGTCCCACTAATACTAGCTTTAATAGCTTTAATTTGGCTTGAATCAGCGAGTAAAGGAATAGCTAAATCATTATCACTTACATCATCATTTATCTTCTCATTTAATAAATAATGATTTTCAATTAATGATTTAACAATTTTATTTTTAACAAATTCTTCTTTGTTATCTTTAACATCAAAATACATAACAGCTGATGAAAAGTTAAAAATACCAATTGCAGCAGCTTTTATAATACTTATTTTTTTTATATCCTTTAATTTAGCTAAAATAGCATTAAAGATATAGTCAATAGTTATATTATCATCATCAAAAAATGGCGTTTTTAATAAATCATCAAAATTAATTTTATATTCTAAATGGAAATATTCAAAAATAGAAATATTTAAAAAAGCTGGTTCTTCACGACCAATAATAGCATAATTTCCTTTGCTTTGCTTTATTAAATCAATAGGGAGCATTATTAATGGTGCATAAAAATAAGAAGATGACTTACTTTCATAATATTTTAAAAAACCTATAGCTAAATATAAAATATTAGATCCAGCTTCTTCAAAGGCTTTTTTTCGTTCCTTTTCAAAATATCTTAAGGATGTTGCTTGGTTTTGATTCTTAATAAAGACCCTTAAGTGATTTTTATTAAAATAGCTTTTTAATTCACTATCACTTTCTACTTCTATAAAATCATCATCCTTTATAGTATTTTCACTAAGTACTTGATAGCTTTTATTTTTATTATTAAAGGCTTGATATAAAGCATCTAAGTCAAAATAATCAATTTGTAAATTCTTTCCATTAGCCCTATAATTGATTAATTGATTTCTTTTACTTAAATCAAGCAGCTTCTTTTCCCAAATTTCAAATTTATTTAATGATGTTGTATCAAGTGTTTCTTTTTTATTATTAATAATATTTCTATTTTTAAGTAATAATTGATAATCAACGCTTATTTTATTATAAGAATATTTAATAGGTAATGGTAAATAATTATCATTTGCTAAGCTATAAACATCTATATCATCTATAATACTTAATTCATTTTCAATAATTTTAGCTTTAGTATGATTTAAAGCTAAGCTTGTACTATCAATAATTAATGTATTATCATTACTTATGACCTTTATATAGGCTTTATTATTAGCAAGTAAAATATGGAAATTAATATTTAAGGCTTTTAAAAAGCTTGCAAATAAAATAGCTAAATCTAAATATGTTCCTTCTTTTTTATTTAATGTCATAAAAGGTAATGAAATAACATTATTAAAATTAATTAATGAAATATTTTCATTTTTAATTATTGATTCAATTACCTTAATATCATTTTTATATAATAAATCCTTATTTTTCTTAATTAATTCATTTACCTTAAAATCATATTCACTAACATATAAAGCTATAATATCCTTACTTATATCATTAATTAAGTAATTATATGGATAAAATGTTACAACATTACTATATTTTGCTATGATATTATTTTCACTTACTAAGCTAATTAGTATATTAGCTTCTTTTATATTAGCTATACTTATTAAATCATCAAGATGAGCTTTTAAATTTATTTTATCAATTAAAAGTGGTTGATGAGGATTTAATAAATATATATCAATTTCTTCTTCCTCTATAAATCCTAAATCAATTTTTATATGTAATCTAGCATTTTTTATTAAATTATTTGTATTATTAGTAATAATAATTTCATCTATTATATTAAAATCAATTAAAGCTAATGGAAAAGAATAAATAAAGCTTCCATTCACCTCAATTTTTATATCATTTTCATTAAAAAAGTTTTCGCTCACTAAAACCACCTCAATTCATTTTTAATTTTAGCATGTTTATGATTTATCATAAATATGAAAATTATTTTTTTAGAAGTTAATTATAAACTGAAGATAAATTTTAAATCAATTATCTTAATAGTACAAATTAACTCATAAGGTAAATTTTTTAGTTGACATCCAACTAATTTATTGTTATAATTAATTTACCTTAAAGGTTAATAAAAGAGATGTATTATTATTGAACATCACATACAAAAATAAAAAAATGCATAAAATATGTACTGATGCATCTATAGCGGCCAAAACTTATGGGAGTGAAATGGCATTAAAAATTGCCATGCGAGTAGACCAAATACAAGCTACTGATTCTATTGAAGTATTAGTTCAAAATAAAATTGGACGATGCCACCAACTTAGAGGAAATAGAAAAAATGAGTATGCAATGGATTTAGTTCACCCATATAGACTTGTTTTTAAAATAGATGAATTTAATAATATACAAATTGCTTTTATTATGGAAATAATTGATTATCATTAATAATTAAAGGAGGTAACTATTTATGATTAAAAGTAACAAAACAATAGCATTACCACCAGGAGCTACAATTAAAGAACAATTAGATGAAAGAAGTATAAGTCAAAAAGAATTTGCTATGCGCATGGAAATGTCTGAAAAGCATATTAGCAAATTAATTAATGGTGAAGTATTATTAACAACAGAAATGGCATTAAAACTAGAAATGGTATTAGGCATACCTGCAAAATTTTGGCTTAATTTAGAAGCAATATATAGAGAAAAGCTTGTAAGAATTGAACTAGAAAACAATATGGAAAGCGATTACGAATATGCCACAAAATTTCCATACAAAAAAATGGCTGCATTGAACTGGATACCAAAAACAACATCAAAGAATGAACAAGTAGCAAATTTAAGAAAGTTTTTTGAGGTTAGTAGATTAGGGCTATTATTTGAAAATGATAAAATTAATATTTTTTGTAGGAAAATGCTTAAAAGTGAAAAGTCAGATTATTATTTAATGGCTTGGGCTCAAAAAGCCAAACTTGAAGCCAGGAATATAGAAACTGCAAAAATTAATATTGATGGAATAAAAGAATCACTAAATAAATTTAGAAAAATGACATTAAATCCACCACAATATTTTTGCAAGGAATTAAAAGACGAATTAGCTAAAAATGGTGTTGCTTTAGTATTATTACCTCATATTGAAGGCTCTTTTTTACATGGTGCAACATTTTATGATAAGAATAAAATTGTTTTAGGTTTAACTGCCAGAGAGAAGGATGCCGATAAATTCTGGTTTAGCTTTTTTCACGAAATAGGTCACATTATTCTTGGACATTTAAATCAAAATTATTATGTACAAATGGAAGATGAAGCAAATTTGTTTTCAAGGAACACATTAATACCTGTTGATGAATACAATAAGTTTATAAATAAGAATGAATTCAGTGAAAGAAGCATTATTGAATTTTCAAATAAAATTAATATTGATTTTGGTATAGTTGTTGGACGTTTACAAAAAGATAATTATATCCCATATACAAAATATAATAATCTTAAAACCAAGTATATAATTGAATAGTATATTTATAATATTTAGGGTTTATACATTGAGCAAAATATGTATAAGCCTTTTTAATTTGAACGCTTATTAAAGGAAAACCGTATTTTTTAGAAGCTAAAATAATTGGAAAAGCGTAATTTTTTATACCATAATTTATTGGAAAAGCGTAATTTTTGTAGTATAATATTATTGGAAAAGCAAAGGAGTTTATATTATGTATAGAAAAATTGAAACTGAAATTGAAGAATACTTAACACATGACTCTGATAGAATTTTATGCGTAGATGGTGCTAGACAAGTTGGTAAAACCTATATTATTAGAAAACTTGCCAAAAAATACTATAAAAATTATATAGAGATTAATATGGCTGATGATAAAGCTGGCGATAAGCTATTTTTAAATGTTAATACAGTTGATAAATTTTATCTTGAAGTTAGCTCTATAGCTGGCGATAAAATGAAAGATAAAGAAAATACAATCATTTTTCTTGATGAAATACAAGAATATCCTCATTTATTTACATTATTAAAAAAGCTAAAGCAAGAAGATAAATATAAATATATATGTAGTGGTTCAGAACTTGGCATTGCTTTACAAAATACAACTTTAATTCCTATTGGATCAATTACTGAAAAAAGAATGTATCCAATGGATTTTTATGAATTCTTATTAGCTAACTCTGTTGGTGAGGCTTTCATTAACCATATGAAAGAGTCATTTATCAACAAGAAAGAATTAGACGAATCTTTACATAATAAAATCCTTCAATTATTTAAAATGTATATTTTGATTGGAGGAATGCCTGCAGCTGTTAAAAAATATATCGAAAGTAAAAATATAGTAAAGGTTCGTGAAATACATGATGACACAATTAGATATTACAAGGATGATGCTTCAAAATATGATAAAGAAAATAAACTTAAAATCAAAAGAATATATGAATTAGTACCTTCTAACATAGAAAACAAAGTAAAAAGAATTCAATTTAAAATGATTGAAAACATTGATGATGTTAGATATACAAGATATTCTGATGAATTTGATTATTTACTTTCATCTGGTATTGTTTTAGGAGTAAAAGCAATAAGTGAGCCTAAATTTCCTCTTTTACAATCAAGTAGCAAAAATTTAATTAAGCTTTATATGAATGATGTTGGTTTACTTACAAATATTCTATATAAAAATAATATTAATTCCGTTTTAAATGATACAAGTGGCATTAATTTAGGAGCTGTATATGAAACAGTAGTTGCACAAGAATTAAAAAGTCATGGCCATGAATTATTTTATTATGATAGGAAAAAAATTGGTGAGGTTGATTATTTAATTGATGATTATGATAATCTATCAATAACTCCTATTGAAATAAAATCTGGAAAAGATTTTACAAACTTTAAAGCCTTGCCAAAGCTTGTAAATAATGAAAATTATCATATTAAAAACGCTTATATTTTTAGTAACTTTAAAGATGTTAAAGTTATTGATAATATTACTTATATGCCAATTTATTATATTATGTTTTTATAGCCACTAGCATTTTTTCATATTCATAAAGAAAGTATGTGAAATAATTTCACAAATTATTATTTTAAATTGTGAAATTTTATTATTAATTGTGGAGGGTGAATAAAGATGAATTTAAAAGAAATTCGTTTACAAAAAAGTTTGACTCAAGAAGAAACTGCAAAAATTTTAGGAGTAACTAGGAGAACCTACATAAATTACGAAAGTGGAAAAATTAATGAAGATTCATTAAAATATAAGTTTATTGTTGATACGTTAAAAAAAGCAAATCAAATTGATGAAGAACATGGTATCCTAACAGTTGAGCAAATTAAAACTATTTGCAATGATATTTTTAAAGATTATCAAATAGAATATTGCTATTTATTTGGCTCATATGCTAAAAACAAAGCAACAGAAAAAAGTGATATAGACTTACTTATAAAAATACCTATAGATGGAATGAAATATTTTGAACTTTTAGAATTATTACGTGAAAAATTAAGTAAAAGAATTGATTTACTTACATCTACACAATTAAATAATAATGATTCACTTATTGATGAAATATTAAAATATGGTATAAGAATTTATTAGTGCTATGGTTTCATAAAAGTAACTATAGCACTTTTTTGTGCGTACTTTTTCTTTTTACGCTTTAAAAATATAATATAATCGTAATCCAAAAAGGATAAAAAAGGAGAATTAATAATATGAAAATTTTAGTAGTCGGAAGTAATGGTAGAGTTGGAAGCTTAGTTGTTAAAGAAGCAATAAATAAAGGCTTAAATGTAGTAGGTCTTGCAAAAAATGAAAACAAATCATTAGCAAGTAATTTTATTTTAAAGGATGCTTTAAATTTAACAAGTGATGATGTAAAAGATTTTGATGTAGTAGTTGATGCTGTTGGAGGTTGGGATGAAAAAACAATTCCAAATATTAGCAATGTTATGATTCATTTAGCTAATATTCTTACAAATTTAAAAACAAGATTAATTGTAGTTGGTGGAGCTGGAAGCTTATATGTTGATGAAAATAAAACAATAACTGTTGATATGCAAGAGTCATTTCCAGATTCTTGGAAACCTTTATCTAATGCTCATGGAATTGGTTTAAAATATTTAAAAGAAACAAATAATCTAAATTGGACATATATTTCACCAGCTTGTAATTTTATAAGTGATGGTATTAAAACTAATGAATATAAGCTAGGACATGATAATGTTATATTAAATAGTAATGGTGAAAGTAGTATTTCATATGCTGATTATGCTATTGCCTTAGTTGATGAAATTATTAACAATAAATATAACAAGCAAAGAATTTGTGTTGTATCTAAGTAATTAACATTAATAGTATCATATGGTATACTATAGTAAATAATGAAACTATGGAGGAATTATATGATAGACTATAATAATTTACCAGCATGTCCTGTACAAACCTGTTTAAACTTTATTTCAGATAAATGGAAAATTTTAATAATAAGAGATTTACTAACAGGTACAAAAAGATTTAATGAATTAAAAAAATCATTGGCTCCAGTTACTCAAAAAATGCTAACTCAACAGCTACGTGAAATGGAAAATGATGGAATAATTAATAGAAAGGTTTATCCTGTTGTTCCTCCACGTGTTGAATATTCTTTAACAAAGCTTGGTTATTCCTTAAAGCCTGTAATTGAAGCAATGAAAAAATGGGGAGAAGATTTAAAAGCAAATGGATGATTTAAAATGGTGTATTAATTATTTAAAGGAATATAATAAAATAAATTCAATTATTTCTAAAACTGATTTTAATACCTTTAGAGGCTTAATGAATATAACACTTCCTCTTTCTTTAAGTTATGAATATTATTTAAGACAAGACAAGGTAATAAAGGAAGAATTAAGTAAAAGAAAAATAATTGATGTAAATGAACTTACTTATAAAAATAATATAGCTTTGTATAAAGGTGATATAACATCTTTAAAAGCAGATGCTATTGTTAATGCTTGTAATGAAAAATTATTAGGCTGTTTTTATCCACTTCATAATTGTATAGATAATATGATTCATTCCTATTCTGGCTTACAAGTAAGAAATGATTTATATAAAATTATGAAAGAGCAAAATAAGGATGAAGAAAATGGAAAATGCAAAGTTACAAAAGGCTATAATTTATTTTCTAAATATATTTTTCATACAGTTGGTCCTAAAGTAATAGAAAATGTTACTAAACAAGATGAAATTGATTTAGAAAATTGTTATTTATCTTGCTTAACAAAAGCTAATGAAATGAATTTAAATAGTATTGTTTTCCCTTGTATTTCAACGGGTATTTATAATTTTGATCAAAGTATTGCTTGTGACATAGCTTTTAAAACAGTAAGTACATTTTTAAAGGAAAACAATAGTAAAATAAAAGTTATTTTTAACGTTTTTAAGGATACTGATTATTACTTATACAAAGAGAAAATAGGTGATTTAAATGATTATTAATACAGGCCAAAGAACAGATATTCCAGCATTTTATGCTAAATGGTTTATTAATAGAATTAATGAAGGCTATGTAATGGTTAGAAATCCTTATTACCCATCATTAGTTACTAAATTTTCTTTAAGTCCAGATGTTGTTGATATTATTGGTTTTTGCACAAAAAATCCAGCGCCTATGTTTCTTTATCTTGATCAATTAAGTAAATATAAGCAATTTTGGTATATAACGATAACTTTATATGGTAAAGATATTGAAGAAAATGTTATTCATGTTAATAAAGCAATTGATGAGTTCATATATCTATCAAAAAAGGTTGGAAAAAATGCTATTGCTTGGCGTTATACTCCAATAATTATAAATGATACTTATAGTGTAAGTAGGCATATCAAAGCCTTTGAATATATAGCATCACGTTTAGCCTCTTATACATCTTTAGCTGTTTTTGGATTTGTTGATTTATATGATAAGTTAAAGAAAAATCATCCAGAAATTAAAGACACAAGTGATGAAAATAAAATATACATTGCTAAAGAATTTTTAAAAATAGCTAATAAATATAATTTAGAATTAAGATTATGCTCAAAAGAAAAATACTTAAAGGAATATGGTATTGATGTTGATGGTTGCATGCGTTTAAGTGATTATGAAAAAGCTGGAAACTTTAAACTAAATCCAATTAAAAAAATGCAAGCAAGAAAAGGTTATTGTAGCTGCTTTTTATCAAATGATATAGGAGCTTATAATTCTTGTTTACATTTTTGTACATATTGCTACGCTAATACTAATAAAAAGCAAGTAATAGAAAATTATAAAAAGCATGATGATAATTCACCATTTTTAATTGGTACTTTTAATGAAAATGATAAGATAAGTGAAGCTAAACAGGAATCTTGGATTGTAAAAGAAGGTGGTTTATTTGACGAATATTAAAGAATTGATTAATGAAGCTGAAGCTATAGTTATTGGTGCTGGAGCTGGCTTAAGTAATGCTGCAGGCTTTGAATATGGAGGCACTACCTTTATGAATAACTTTAAATATATGCATGATTTATATGGCTATAAGGATATGTATACGGCTGGCTTTCATAATTTTAAAAGTGAAGAAGAAAAATGGGCCTATTGGTCAAAAATGATTTTTTTAAATAGATATAATGATGATGGTAAAGAATTATATAAAAAACTATATTCACTAGTTAAGGATAAAAACTATTTTGTAATTACAACTAATGTTGATCATCAATTTCAAAAAGCAGGATTTGCTAAAAATAGATTATTTTATATGCAAGGTGATTATGGATTATTTCAATGCTCTATTCCTTGTAATAATAAAACATATGATAATAAAGAAATTATTTATAAAATGATAAATAATATTAAGGACAATAAAATTCCTGCATCATTAATTCCACGTTGTCCAAATTGTGGCGCTTTAATGACAACAAATTTAAGATGTGATGATAAGTTTGTTGAAGATGAAGGCTGGTATAAATCTAAAAATAATTATGAAAGCTTTATTAAAGAAAACAAGAATAAAAAAATACTATATTTAGAGCTTGGAGTTGGCTATTCAACACCTATATGGATAAAATATCCTTTTATGAAGCTAACTAGCCAAAATAAAAATGCTAAATATGTAATTATTGATAAAGGTTATAACTTCATTCCTAAAGAAATTGAAAAACAAAGCATATTTATTAATGAAAATATCAATAACATTATTTAATAATATTGCTATATTTTTCTACTGAATTTATAATTAAGATAAGTAAAGATACTTATCTTTTTTTTGAAAGGAAATACTAATATGGAACAAAAAATTTTAATTTTATCATCATTACTTAAAGAAAGAATATGGGGTGGAAGCTTTTTTAAGGATGTTTTAAAAAAGACTACTAGTGATGAAAAAATAGGGGAAATGTGGTCATGTAGTGCTGTTAAGGATAGTGAATCTATTATTATTAATGGAAAGTTAAAAGGTGAAAAGCTAAGTGATTGCTTTAAAAATCATAAAGAGTTATTTAATCATTCTACACTTAATGAATTTCCAATACTTATAAAGCTAATAGCTACTAGTGATGTTTTATCTGTTCAGGTTCATCCAGATGATACATATGCTAAAGAGCATGAAAATTCAATGGGTAAAACTGAAGGCTGGTTAATTTTAAAAGTTAAAGAAAATTCCAATATTATTATTTCTCATAATGCTAAAAACAAAGAGGAATTAATTAACTATATCAATAATGATGATTATGAGCATTTATTAAAAAAAGTAAAAGTACATGAAGGTGAATTTTACCCTATTCCTTCTAAAACTATTCACGCTTTAGGAAAAGATTTATTATTACTTGAAATTCAACAATCAAGTGATATTACATATCGTTTTTATGATTATCATCGTAAGGATAAAAATGGTAATGAAAGGCCATTACATATAAAGCAAGCTATTGAATGCACATCATTTACACCATATAATTATGAAATTAAAAATGTCTTAAAGGAAGATAGCTGTATAGTTTGGGAAAATCAATACTTCTTAGTAAGTGAACAAAAAATAAATGATAGCTTTATAATTAATAATACTAATCATGATTACTTAATAGTTAGTGTTGTAAAAGGAAGTATAAAGGTTAATGAATATACATTAAATTTAGGAGATTGCTTTATTATTACCTCACTTTGTGAAAAGCAAGAAATATTAGGAAATGGTATTATTGTTATTACAAAAAGTTTAATATAAAAACTATAGGCTCAACAAATTCGTTGAACCAATTTTATTATTTATAATTCTTTTTTAAAAGTATTGATAAATAAGTATCTTCAATATTTCCAATACGTGTTTTAAACTTGATAAGTTTGTAATGTTTAAATCCATATTTTTCTTGTACTCTAAATGATTGATAGTTATTTGCAAAATGGCAACAAGTAATAAAATCAAAATGCTCTTCATTAAATAAATAAACTATAACTGCATTTACTGCTTCAGCCATTAAGTTCTCTTACACATATCTAGAACTTCTTGAAGCCTCGTTTATTTTGCTATCTATTTAAGATTAAATTCATTTATTTGCCACTCTGGATACAAATCAACAATTGTTTGTGCCGTGCCATTACAAAGGTCACCATAATCACTTGACTTTCTTTCAATCATTTGTTTCATCAAGTCTTCATGATTGCCACGAATAAGAATTACTTTGACTTTGTATTTTAGAACGAAATCTATAATTTCTTTTATCTGACTTCCTCTATCAAACAAATCGCCACAAAGAATTATTTTGTGTTCAGGGTTATTAAAGTCTAAACCTTTTTCTTTCAAAGCATTTTGCCATTCATCAAAAAATCCATGTATATCGCTTGAAACAAAATATTTCATTTTTTCTCCTAAATTAAATTTATGAATTTTAGAATCGATGTTAGTTGCTGAATTGTATTTTCAAAAGTTATATCTTTGGCATAACCAAATTGTGAAGAGTATGCTTGCCATAAAAAGTTTAGATTTTCATCATTTGAAATCAAATCAATTGTTTCTTTTATGTCATTAAAGATAAATTCGGTTTTACGGACTTTGGTTGTATTTTTTAAGGCCAAAATTAAATTGTTTTTGTTTAAATCTTTCAAATACAATTTACCAAGCATATAACAATCATAAAAATCTTTCATTCTTGTGGTTGTTATATTTTTAGATAAAATGCTCTCAATCTTTTCAGCAAAAATGGTTTCTATTGGATAGCAAGTAATATCAATTTTTCGCTTTTCAATTAACAGGTCATAGGAATATACAACTTCGCTTGGAGTAATGACATCACCAGTTGTTATATCAATTTGAATAATATTTTTAGTTCTATCTAGTTGACATTTTAATCTTGCTCTAAATCCGCTATACTCAAATTCTTCACGAATTGATAAAACATCTAAAATTTTAAAAATAGTTCCATCATCAATTTTAATTTTAGAAATCTCTTCTAACGCATTTTTAATAAATATTTCGTTAAGTGGGAGATTTTTTATTGTTAAGTCCATATCTTTGGTCATTCTAAAATCAACACCAACCATAGATGAAATTAAAATTCCGCCTTTCAAAACAAAGTTGTTTTTATATTTACTTAATGAAATTCTCTCTAAAAATCTCTCCATAAAAAATCTTGTTAAAAGAATTTGCGGGTTAAGATTATATTGTTTTGCCTTATTGTTAATTAAATCTTTCAATTGTTTTTATGTGTTCATTAAAGCAATACCTCCAACTTTTCTCTTAATTGTTTATCAACACCAAGAACCTTTGCATATTTCATTAGTTTAACAGTATCTCTGTTTGGTAGTTTTAAATAATTTTTCAGTGCTTCTACTTGAACAAATTTATCTCCAACATACTTATCACTAAACAAATCACAAATCGTTCTGTGAATATCATGGCATTTTACAATATTACCAAACATCGTTTTAATTGTTGTAATACCCAAATTATAGATATCGTTATTTTCACGAACCAAAACCGTATTATTGTGTGAAGCCTTTGCAAAGTAATTTAATGGTGTTGCTCCATAAATAATTTCAGTATCTCTTGTGGTAAGATTCCACAAATAAGCAGATGTGAAAGATGAAAATATAACTCTAGAATAATTCATTTGATAAACATACAACAAATCTACAAACTTATCACTTTCAATATATATTCCACGAGCAACTTTTTCAAGGATTCCATCTTCAACAGCAAACTTTAAATAATCTTTTGCAATTTTATTCAAACTTAAATCTTTTGTAAATACATATCCATTATTTTGTTTTGCAAGTTCTAATAATTTGGTATAGTTTCTCATTTCACACCTCATTGACTTTTACAACAATAATTTATTATATTTTGTTGCGAAAATCAATAAACATATAAGTTTTTTTTGTACAGTCTACAAAAGTTTTAGACAGTTTTATATAGTTTCAAAACACTTAATTTAACCAAATTTGTGCATTTAGGTGTAAAAAGTGTAGTAAACCAAAATTTTACTACACTAATTGATTTTTTATATCTCAAACTCGCTTATTTTATGGGCGATTTAGAAGATAGAGCGAAACTCTTGTATGCTAGAATAGAGTTTTGGTAAGGTGGTGGCACGGGTCAGATTCCTGTCACCAGTTACATTAAATGAAAATCGCTAATACACCAATAAATAAAGGATTTTAGCAATTTTTTATTTTATAAATTTTTAGGGCATGACTCTCTTCAAAAAATACATTAGGTTTAAATGATAATATTATATTATCTTTAATGATTTTGCATCTTAATAGTTTTTATTTTTCAACTATTATTTTTTACATCTCCACAATGCCATTGGGTGATGAGAAATGTTTTCAACCATATCCTTATCATCAAATAGCAATTCTGGTTTGTAATTTTTATTTCTAAATTCGTTTATAAAAGTTGTTTCTTGTGGTGTTAGAGTTATCAATTCTTTTAGATATTTAATAACTTTTTCTTTTGCTTGCTCCAAATCAAACTTGTCAATTTTTGATATAACTGGTTTTAATTGAGTTTTAAATTTCATAAAATTAATTTTTTCAATATTATCAAAATTTAGAATGTAAATATCTTGCTCACCACCAACCATATTATAGAAAATTAAGCATTTTTTTAATAACTCTGTGTCTTTAATTACATCATTTTCTATCATTGCATTAACATCATATAAATCTCTTGGTGTTGCACGAGAAAGTAATGCGTTTATTTTACTAGCATATAGTTCAACATTATTCAATGCCAAAATTTCAAATGGTTCAATTACACCTTTTGCAATTATACTTTTTTGCTCTAGTGGTAAAATATGACATCTATCCATAAAATTAATTTCAATTTTTATATTATCTCTATTTCCAGCATTATTTATATAGTTAAACACAAAGGATAGCAAAGCATAGTGTTCTCTTGGCGAAACCATCAAAGAATAGCCTTCTTGCCACATATAATCAGTAAGTCTTTTTGTAAACTTTGATTTGATTTCGGCAATTTCGTCTTTGCTTAAATTTTCGGTAAAATCTAAATCAATATCAACAGAAAGTCGTGGAAGTTCAATAGCAGTCAAATTGATAGCCGTTCCGCCTTTAAGTGCTAGTTTGCCCTTAAACAAATTATCAGTATTTAAAAATTTTAATATTTCAGCAAGTCTTAAAACCTTTTCAAGATTGTCTTTAATAAAGTTTGTTTTTGCCGACAATTCTGCCAAGTATTGTTTTGAGTAATTCATTAGTATCCTCCGTTAATGCGAGATTTGATATTTTTAGGCACAATCAAATTCCATTTTTCATTTAGTTCGGTATCTTTAAATTCGTATTGCATAAAGTAATTAACTTTTTTGCTTACGTGAGATTTGCATTCTATAAAAAACTCGTTTGATAAGTCTAGTTGATTATTATAGAGTTCAAATAGAAATCCAACTTTTTGATATAAGTACATTTTGTTAATATCTTTCAAAATCTCTAACAATTTGCTTTCATTAACATACTTAATTTGTTCAAGTGCATTTAAAACTTCTTCAATACCACCAGCTAGGTATGTGTTGTCAATGCAATCAATGATTGTTTTTTCAAGAGATGAAACCATAATTCCTTCACTTACAATATCATTAACAAACTTGATGTTTTTGACGAGTTTGCATATATATTCATTATCTTCAAAAATAAAATTATTGAATTTTGTTAAACTGCCAACCAGAACATCGCCAAAAGCCTGATTTGCAAAACCATAATACTCTAAAGCCGAATGATAGCAAACAAAAGAAGTATTTGAAATTTTGCTGGCAATTTCAAATTTAGTTGAATAGATATCATTTGTTGATGGGTCAATTAAAGCATAAAGATTGTTGCGAATCTTTTTATAAGTCTTTGATTTTAATTTTAAAGCAATCCAGTTTGAATATTGCTTTTCATCTTTAAACTTATTTACCATTTCTTCTTTAGTTATAAGTTTAGGCAATCTTTCCATAACAAACCCCCTTATCTTTTTGGTTATTACCAATAGTATCACAAAAAACTTATAAAATCAAGTATTTTGAGCAATATTTAGTAGTACAGTTATTTCTTTATTTATACTAAGACAACAAGACAGTTTAGAGTATCATCAAATGGAAAGAAACAAATCAATTTACATAGTTTTAGGTAGGTTTAGATCACCAAAATTGGTAAAAATTATGCTTGTAGATACATTTAGGTACATGAGATTTTGAAAATTATGTACCTAAAAGATAAAATACTAGCGAAAATGCTAGTATTTATGGGTGGTTTAGGGGTGGGGGGCACAAGTTTGTGGCAAAAGTTCATGTGTTAGTTAAACAAAGCCAAGTGAGCCTATAACCTTATTATCATAAACTAAAGCAAAGGTTTTCTTTTCTTTAATAAATAGATTTAAGATTTCTAAAGATGTTTCTTTATTTTCATGATGTTTCCAACCTGCCATTTCACCAACGCCTTCAACACTAGCATACTCATAATAATCATCTAAGTCAGTTAGTTTAAAAGTTCTTAAAACTAAACGATTGGTTTTTAAAATTACATTTGTTATATCGATATTTTCCTTATTCATGTAATTTTTTCTTTTTCTTTAAATAACTTTCTTTTAAGCTATCACGTGGCTTAATTTTATATTTTTTAACTAAATAATATATAAGTGAATATATTCTTTTTGATAACCATCAAGAGCATAAGTAAACAAAATATATAGCTTAACTTCGTTATCACTTGAAATCATATTAAAAACAATTTCTTCTTGCTTAGTTAATTGCTCATCAGCTTTCATATTTTTACTCTACCTTTTTATAAACAATTAAGGCGTCTTTAAATACCTTTGGTGCTGCTTTAAAAACATTAATAGGATAAGAATTTAAGCTATATTGGTCTTCTAAAACATCAAGATAATTAAATACCTTATTTAGATCATCATTAAACTTATCCACATCCTTAAGATTGATTTCTCCAAAAACAATTACATGACAGCATGATACATCCTTAACTGTTTTAACTCCCATTAAAACATATAAAACATCCTCATTATCCTTTAAGATATTAATGATATTATTTTTTACTTCTTCATTTGTAAACTCAGTTAATCTATCAGTTGGCTTTAAACTTAAAACATCTTCCATTTCATCGCTTTGGTTTAAAATATTTACTTGTATATTACGAATTTCATTAAGCTTATCTTCATTTCCAACCATTGTATAATAATCGCCTAAATAATGCATTGCATCTAGCTTAAATTCATTATTATTATCTTCAATTACTTTATTTAAGTACTTAATACCTTCTTTGTTAAAATATACCATCAATAAAACTGTACCATAATAGAAATTAACTCTATTTCTATTATCATTTAAAGAAACTAATTTACTACAAATTCTTAAAACATTTTCATAATCACCTAAATCATAGGCCATTTCTAATATTTTATTTAACTGCTTTAAATCAGTTGTATCACTATCCTTTAAAGCAAAATAGTCATTATAATATTTAAGATAATCCTTATTATCCTCTTTAAAGCAGTTTTTATTACTAATTTCATAATATTCTTTTATATCATCATCAAAAAAATGATTAATTATAATTTCTAAATCAACATCATTAACATTGCACATTTTTCTTCTTTGGCATACATTTGGATGAGTTGCAAATCTTTCATCTGTATGATTTTTTGAAACAAATTCAAAGAAATCCTTATGAGCATTATAGTAATCAAGTCTAGCATTTAAATCATCATTAATTGTCTTTTCATCCCATTTTTTATTTTTTGTTACCTCATAATCAATAAGCAAATATTTTAAATCATTAGCCTTTGAAATACCAAACATTTTTATAGTAGCATTAGCATAATCTTGATTCATATTTCTTTTAATTACTTCATCATCGGCTTTCTTTTCAAAATATTCATTAACTAAAATATCATTTATTGAATTATCAAGAACAGAAAAAGCTAAAAATGGACATAAAAACCTATATGCCTTTAATGGAAATAAAATATCAATTGTCTTATTATATTTTTCGATTTTGCCTGCATACTCTAAATCTTTATTTTTAAAGTGAGCTATTTCATGTAGTAATACTGCTTTTAATTCATCATTGCTTAAGCATCTTAAGCAAAATAAGCCAATGCAAAGATAAAGTCCATTTTTCGTCTTACTTATACCACAATTAACATCAAACATAATGTCAACCTTAACTGGTAAAGTAATTCCTTCTTCCTTGAATACCTCACCTACAAATTCATTAACTTTTTTATAATTTGTAGATAATTCTTCTTTATCTTTATTAATTATACTATCATATCTTTTATAAAAGAAATTATATAAAAGTGGTAAAAATATACCTATAGAAATAAGAGGTAAAACAATGCTTTCTTCATTATTAAAATCACAAGCAATACAACTAACTAAAAATGATAAATTTAGTAAAATAATTGAACAAATTCCATATGCTAAGCACTTCTTTTGCTTTTTTATTGCTAAATTTCTTACCTCTAAAACATTATTTTTTAGCAATTGCTTCTTACTTAATAAGTAATCTATTTGCTCTTGGTGATTCATTTTATTTAATTTTTTTTCAATATAATTACCAACAAGTATATTAGCAAAACTAAATAAGAAAGTAAAAATCACTAAAGCTATTGAAAATGGTAAAATATTGATTGTTAATACCTTATTTATTAATCTTCCTATTAAAAATAAAAGCATTAGGTAAATTAAAGACGTAGTTATGCCTAATACTAATGGTAATGCAGTATTTCTTTTTTCCTTATTCATAATTAATTCTCCCAAATAACTATCTACTTCATTATAGCAAATTAAATAGCATTTTTGTAGGAAATTAATATATGCGTAGGAGCAAAAATTAGTGAAAATGCAATTAATAAAATGTAGTTACTAATAATTCCACTAAAAATAAAAAGAATTGAAGGTATAATTGATAAAGCAAGTGATCTAAATACGCTATTTTTCTTAAAGCAAATTAGCCATACTAAGCAATAAAGAAACGCTAAAATAGAATCAATTATTAAATACAAAGCAAAGGCTTCATCGCTTTTAAAGCCAAAAGAAGTATGTGGTACATTTACAATCATAAAAATAAAGCAACCAAATCTTCCAATTTGCTCTAATATTTCAATAATTTTATTATGAAATTTATTAGTGAAACCATCCTTACATTTTATAGCAAAAATAATATTTGGTATCATTATTATTATAATAAAAACTAATCCATATAAATTAACATATTCCATAATAAACACCCTTTCTTTTTTCTTTATAATCTAGCACTTTTAAACACATTTTACAACTAACACTTTTATTTTGTAGTATATTTTAGTAAAATACGACTTATTCTTTACATCTTCTTAGTTTTATAATATCATTATATTATAAATGTCGAAAAATGAGGAAAGACAATGAATAATGTAAAAGTAATAGAAATTAAAAAAAGTATTTTTGACGCGAATGATAAAGACGCTAATAATTTAAAAGAAGAATTAAAAAAGAAAAAGACCTTCTTACTTAATGTAATGTCATCTCCAGGAAGTGGAAAAACAACCACTTTAATAGGACTAATTAATTTATTAAAAAATAAATATAAAATTGCTGTAATGGAAGCTGATATTGATTCAAATGTCGACGCTATAAAAATTAAAGAAAAAACAGGAGTTGAATCAATACAATTACATACTGGTGGTATGTGCCATTTAGATGCCTTTATGACAAAGCAAGGAATTGATAGTTTAGATTCTACTGACTATGATTTAGTAATTTTAGAAAATGTTGGCAATTTAGTTTGTCCGGCTGAATTTGATACTGGAGCAATTAAAAGCATGATGATATTATCTGTTCCAGAGGGCGATGATAAGCCTTTAAAATATCCACTTATGTTTTCTATTTGTGATTTAGTATTAATCAATAAAATTGATGTATTACCTTATTTTGATTTTGATTTAAATAAGTGTGAGGAATATATTTTAAGTAGAAATAAAAATGCTAAAATCATTCCTATTTCTGCTAAAAACAATGAAAACATTGATATATTTGCCGCATGGCTTGATAATGAAATAATAAAATTTAAAGGAGAATAAACAATGCCAGAAATGAGTAATGCCTATGTGCCTAAATTCATGAATGATAAAAATCCTCGTGAAAAGATTTTAAAGCTTTGCCGTAAAATTACAGACTGCTTACCTCATAAGCTAAAAGGAATTACAACAAGTGACCCTGAATATTGGGGGCTTGCTTGTATTTTAACTGATGATATGGCTGATATTGCCTTAAAAATGAAAGTTAGACATCATTATACATTTGATGAGCTTTTAAAAATGAATCCACAATATAATAAAGAGGATTTTGAAAAAATAATTACTGAAATGTCTAATATTGGTATTTTAGAATATGATTATGGCGATTTATATGACCATAATGGTCCAATTAAAGGGGAAAGAATTAGAAGATATTCTCTTCCAATGTTTGTCCCAGGATCTGCTGAATTTACAAACATGATAAAAAAGCAGCTTGATGATCATCCAGAGCTTGCTATGTTTTTTGAAAGAATGACATTTTTACCTTTAGAGCACGTAACAGCTATGGTACCTCCAGGAGGTGCTGGTATTGGAATGCACGTTATTCCAGTTGAAAAAGCTATTAGTGCTGAAAACACAAGTATCGATATTGAGCATATTTCCTATTGGCTAAAAAAATATGAAGGACATTTAGGAGTTGGAATTTGCTCATGTAGATATGGAAGAGCTAAGCTAAATGAAGGCTGTGGCGATAGCTGTGATGAGTGGTGTATTGGAATTGGTGACATGGCTGATTATTGCCGTGAAACTGGAAAAGGTAGAGATATTACTTATGAAGAGGCAATGCAAATTTTAAGAAATGCTGAAGCTAATGGCTTTGTTCATCAAATAACTAATATTGATGGTGAAAACAAAATATTTGCAATATGTAACTGTAATGTCAATATTTGTAATGCCTTAAGAACATCACAATTATTTAACACTCCAAATATGTCAAGAAGTGCTTACACAGCTCATGTTGATTTAACTAAATGTGTAGCTTGTGGTAAATGCGTTGAATATTGCCCTGCTGGTGCTGTAAAGCTAGGGCAAAAGCTAAACACTAAAAATGGCCCTATTACTTATCCTAAGCATGAACTTCCAGATTATATGCCTTGGGGTGAGGATAAATGGGATGAAAACTATCGTGATAATAATAGAATTAATTGCTATCAAACTGGTACTGCACCATGCAAGGTTGCCTGTCCTGCCCATGTTGCTGTTCAAGGATATATTAAAATGGTTAAGGAAGGTCGCTACAAGGATGCTTTAGCCTTAATTAAAAAGGATAACCCATTCCCAGCAATTTGTGGAAGAGTATGTAATAAACGCTGTGAAAAAGCATGTACTCGTAATAATATAGATGAGGCTGTATCAATTGATGAAATCAAAAAATTTGTTGCTGAGCTTGATTTACATAGTGAAACTCGTTATATTCCAGATGTAGTAATTCCTTCAAATCTTGGAAAATGGCAAGAAAAAATTGCTATTATTGGTGCTGGCCCTGCTGGACTTTCTTGTGCTTATTATTTAGCAACTAAAGGCTACACTCCAGTTGTATTTGATAAAAATGCTAGACCTGGTGGAATGCTAACTTATGGTATTCCATCATATAAGCTAGAAAAAGATGTTATTGAAGCTGAAATTGATGTATTAAGAGAGCTTGGGGTTGAATTTAGATTAAATACTGAAGTTGGAAAGGATGTAACCTTAAACGAATTAAGAAATGCTGGCTTTAAAGCATTTTATTTAGCTATTGGCTGTCAAGGCGGAAGATTACCTGGAATTAAAAATGAAGATGCAAAAGGCGTTGAAATTGCCGTTTCATTCTTACATAATGCCATTGAAGATAATTCACGTGTTTTAAATGGTGATGTTGTGGTAATTGGTGGTGGAAATGTTGCTGTTGATTGTGCACGTACTGCAAGCCGTTTTAAAGCCAATAAGGTTACTATGGTAGCGCTTGAAGATAAAGATCACATGGTTGCTACTAATAAAGAAGTTAAAGAGACAATTGAAGAAGGAATTGAAGTAATTAATTCTTATGGTCCAAAAGAAATATTAACAGACAAAAATGGTCATGTTAAAGCTGTTGTATTTAAAAAATGTCTACGCACAATCGATCCAAATACTAATAAGTTTTCCCCTATTTATGATGAAAATGATATAATTATAATTAATGCTTCGCATGTTGTTTTTGCAATTGGTCAAACTATTGATTATGGTAATTTACTTGCTGGTGAAACTTTAGAATTTGCTAGTGGTAATTATTTAAAGGCTGATCCATTAACATATCAAACAACTACTAAGGATATCTTTATTGGCGGTGATTGCTATACTGGCCCTAAATTTGCAATTGATGCTATTGAAGCTGGTAAATGTGCTGCTGAATCATTACATAGATTTGTTCAACCAGGGACAAGTTTAACAATTGGTCGAAATAGACGTGACTTTATTGAATTAAATAAGGATGAGGTTGTAATTGAATCTTATGATACAATGGGTAGAAATGAGCCAAAAATGGATGAAACAATTGATTATAAGCATTCATTTAAGGATGCTCATAAGCCATTTACTGAGCAAGAAGCTGTTAATGAGGCTAAGCGTTGCTTAGGCTGTGGTGCTTCTATTGTTGATGAAAATAAATGTATTGGCTGTGGTGTTTGTACTACAAAATGTGAATTTGATGCTATTTCTTTAAAAAGAGATCATCCTGAAATGTCTCGTATGGTAAAGAGTGAAGATAAGTTTAAATACATTTTACCAAATGCTATTAAACGTGGATTAAAGATTTGCTTTAAGCCTAAAACAAAAGAAGAAAAAGAATCAATTAAAAAGCATAAAGAATATAAAAAAGCTAAAAAGAAGGAAAATAGTAAGTAATGCATGAGCTTGGAATTGTCTTTCATATTGCTAAAATGGTTGAAAATGTAGCAAAGGAAAATAATGTTAAAAGAATAGCTAAGGTAACACTTGAAATTGGTGAGGTTTCAGCAGTAGTTAATAATTATTTAGAGGATTGTTGGAATTGGAACGCTAAAAAAACACCACTTTTAAAGGATAGTAAACTTGAAATAATTACAATAAAGGCCATTACTTATTGTGAAGATTGTAAGAAAAATTATGAAACTATAAAATTTGGTAAGATTTGTCCATTTTGTGGTAGTAAATATACCTATTTATTAAAAGGAAATGAAACAAACATTAAAGAAATAACAGTTTATGATGACTAAGAATGCATTATGCATTCTTTTTCTTTAATAATAAGTCAATTTATTATATAATAACTATGTTTAAAAAGGAGTAAATTATTATGAGTGAACTTGAAAGAATGCTTGAAGGAAAAATTTATGATCCTAATGATGAAGAATTAGTAAAATTACGCCAAAATGCTCATAAATTATCAAAGCAATATAATGATACATTTGATTTTGAAAATGAAAAAAGAAAAAAAATACTTGATGAATTAATGCCTTTTAAAGGCAAAAATGTTTATCTTCAAGGGCCTATTTATTTTGATTATGGAGTAAATACAACATTTGGTGATAATTCTTTTGCTAATTTTAATTTAACAATTTTGGATGTTTGTAAGGTAACTATAGGAAATAATGTTTTTATTGGCCCTAATGTTTCAATTCTTACGCCTTTGCATCCGTTAAGATATCAAGATAGAAATCCATATTTATCAGAAAAAGGATATATTACTGATAAAGAATATGGAGCTCCAATTGTTATTATGGATAATTGCTGGATTGCTGGTAATGTTACTATTTTACCTGGTGTTACAATTGGAAAAGGCTGTGTTATTGGAGCAGGAAGCGTTGTTAATAAAAGTATTCCTGATAATTCTTTAGCCTTTGGAAATCCATGTGTTGTTAAAAGAACAATAACAGAAGAAGATAGATTAAGCCTAAAGAAAGAAATATTATAGTTATGAAAGAGTTAGATAGAAGTGGCGAAATAGCTAGAAGCTTACTTAAAAGCTTCCGTTCACGAATTTATTCAAAGTTTACTAAGGCTATAGCTGAATATAAACTAATAAGTGAAAATGATCATATTGCTGTTTGTATATCAGGCGGTAAGGATTCAATGATTTTAGCTAAATGCATGCAAATACTTCAAAAATATGGTGAGGTACCTTTTAAATGTACTTATATGGTTATGAATCCTGGCTATAATGAAAAAAACACGCAAAAAATAATTGAAAATGCAAAAATTCTTGATATTCCTATTATCATGTATAATACTGACATTTTTGATGTCGTTGATGCGCAAACATCTGGTTCTCCTTGCTATTTATGTGCTAGGATGAGAAGAGGTGCATTATATAGAAAGGCCGAAGAATTAGGGTGTAATAAAATTGCCTTAGGGCATCATTTTGACGATGTAATTGAAACAACTTTAATGTCTATGCTATATGGTGGAAAAATTCAATCAATGATGCCAAAGCTTCATTCTGATAATTATAAAGGCCTTGAATTAATTAGACCATTTTATTATGTTAGAGAAAAAGATATCATTGCTTTTTGTAAAAAGCACGACTTAGAATTTATTCGCTGTGCTTGCCATTTTACTGAAAAGGTTGCTGAAGGTGAAATGGAATCAAAAAGGAAAGAAATGAAGAGCCTATTAAACCATTTAAGAGAAATTGATAAAAATATTGATATGAACATCTTTAGATCAATGTATAATGTTAACATTGATACAGCTATTGCTTATCAAAAAGATACTGTTACCTATCATTTTTTAGATACTTATGATAATAAAGCTGATTTTCATAATAAAGAGCAATTTAGCAGAACTAAAATGCTTTTTAAGGATGAAGGAATGGATAAAATATACAAAACAAGTGTAGCAGTATTTGGAATTGGCGGTGTTGGTGGTGCTGTTTGTGAAGGCCTTGCTAGAAGTGGTGTTCAAACATTTTATTTATTCGACCCTGATGTTGTTTCAATAACAAATTTAAATAGACAAATAATAGCAACATTTAAAACACTTAATAAGGATAAAGTAAAAGTTATGGAGGAAAGAATTTTATCAATTAATCCTGAAGCTAATGTTCATACCTATAAAATGTTTGTTGATAAAAATACCATTAATGATATTGATTTTACTAAATTTGATTATTGTATTGACGCATTAGATACTATTTCAACAAAAATATTATTGATTGTAAAAGCTAAAGAAAATAATGTACCACTAATTAGTGCAATGGGAGCTGGTAATCATTATGATCCTAGTTTATTTAAGGTAATGGATTTAAGTAAAACATCTTATGATCCAATTGCAAAGGTATTACGCCGTGAATTAAAAAAACATAATATAATTCATCAAAAGGTAGTTTGCTCGACTGAAATGCCAAGCGATGAGGTTATTTCAAGTAATGGACGCCATGCACCAGCTAGTAATGCTTTTTCACCAACTGGTTGTGGTAATTTAATTGCTAGTGAAGTAATAAAAGACATTTTAAATAAATAATAAAAAGTCCGGAAAACCCCGAACTTTTAATTTATATGTGTAAAATAACTTTATTATTCTAATCCAATATCTTTTAAATAAGTACTTCTTATTCTTTCATAAAACATCCTTTTAAGCTGATTTAATAATGTAGAATATCTTTCGATTACAATATTTACATCAGTTTTTAATATTCTTGCCATTTCTACTAAATCCTTTTTTAAAATTATTGTTCCTATTAATAGTTTATTATCAAATTCATTAAATATTTTATAAATATCAAAATTTAATTTATACAGCATAAGAGGAATATTAGTCGAGTAATCTTCATTATAGCTTTTTACTTTTTCACTATAAATAGACATAATTTGTTTATGCATTTGCGAAACATAACGACTTAATCTTTCATTGAAATTATTAGTGTTATTATCGCATAGCTTATTTGATAAAGCCATATCAACGCCTTTAAAGATTATTAATAAGGCAAGACGTGGATCCTTTACGTCAAGTAAGATTGTAAGGTAAGAATTCTCTAAATAATTATTGATTATTTTTTCAAAGCAATTTTCTATCATGAAATTATTTTGAAGCTTTAATCATTAATTTACACATTGTGTCTGAGAATTTAACAGGATCTTTTAATTTAAATCCTTCCATTAATAAAGCTTGTGAATATAATAATTCTGCATAATCTTCAAGTGAAGATTCATCATTTTCATTATAAATTTTTTCAATTGCTTTAAATAAATCATGGTTAGGATTAATTTCTAAAATCTTATCAGCCTTAGCATCGCTTGAAACCGGATTTTGGGCTAATACCTTTTCCATTTCAAATGATAAGCCATCAGATGATACTAAGCATACAGGTGAAGAAGTTAAACGTTTTGAAATAACAACATCTTTAACTTGATCCTTTAATATTTCTTTTAATTTATTAATTAATGGTTCCTTTTCTTCTTTTACCTTTTCAAGTTCATCTTTTTCTTCTTTTGATAATAAATCTAAGTCACCTTGATTAATTGATTTGAATTGCTTGCCATCATATTCCTTTAAAATAGTCATAACAAATTCATCAATATTATCCTTTAAGATTAAGACATCATAGCCTTGCTTTTTAATTAAATCCATTTGAGGCATAGCCAAAACTTGGTCTTTATTGCTAGCACTAACATAATAAATAAATTCTTGTTTTTCTTTCATTTGTTCAACATATTGCTTTAATGAAATATAATTGTCCTGGTTAATGCTCTTATATAGCAATAAATCTTTTAATTTATCCTTATTAGCGCCATAGTTTTCATAAACGCCCCATTTTAAATTTAAGCCATAAGCATCAAAGAACTTAACATACTTATCGAATTCATTTTCTTTTAACCTATTTAATTCAGCTAAAATTTTCTTTTCAAGTGATGAAGCAATTTTTTCAAGTTGCTTATTTTGTTGTAAAATCTCTCTTGAAATATTTAATGATAAGTCACTACTATCAACTAATCCTCTAACAAAACGTAAATAATCAGGAATTAATTCCTTACATTTTTCCATAATAAATACGCCTTTAGTATAAAGCTGTAGGCCTTTTTCATATTTTTCTGAATATAAATCATATGGTGGCTTTGTAGGAATAAATACTAATGCATTATAAGAAATCATTCCTTCAGTATTTACTTGAAGAGAAATCATTGGGTCTAAATAATCATAGAATTTTGATTTATAAAATTCATTTAGCATTTCTTCAGTTACATCGCCTTTAGCTTTTTTCCATAAAGGAACCATTGAGTTTAAAGTCTTGTTAACCGTTACTTCCTCAGTTTCATTTTCAATTTCTTTTCCATCAGCATCCTTTTTATTTACAACTTCTTTAACTTCCATTTTAATAGGGTACTTTACGTAATCAGAATATTTCTTTACTAATGATTCAATTTCATATTCATCTAAGAACTTGTCATAATCATAATCATCAGTTTTATCTCTTAAGAATAAAGTAATTTTACTTCCTACATCTTCTTTATTAATTTCTTCAATTTCATAAGTTTCAGTGCCAGTACTTGTAAAACGATAAGCTTTATCACTATGCATCGAGCGAGTTTCAACAATTAATTCTTTAGCAACCATAAAGGCTGAATAAAATCCTACACCAAATTGACCTATAATTTCAATTTCTTTTTCCTTGCTATCATTGCCTTCACTCATTTTTTCAATGAATTCCTTAGAACCTGATTTAGCAATTGTACCTAAATTATTAACAAGCTCATCGTAATCCATACCAATACCATTATCAGTAATTGTCAAAGTACGATTTTCCTTGTTAGCTTCTATTTGAATAAAATGATCAATTGCATCAACCTTTCCGTCCTTTAAGCAAAGATAATGATATTTATCAATTGCATCACTTGCATTTGAGATTAATTCTCTTAAGAAAATTTCTTTATTTGTATAAATTGAGTTAATCATTAAATCTAATAATCTTTTAGATTCAGTTTTAAATTCTTTAACTTCTGCCATATTAAATCACTCCTTTTAAGTCTACTGATATTATATATTTATTTTTTAGCACTGTCAATAGTTGAGTGCTAACTTTTAAATAATCTTTACAAAAAGATAAAAAGTGTAAAGAAAAAGAAGAAGTATTCCTTCTTCTAATAATCCTTGCTTTCAATAATATTTAAATTTTCAAGTAAAGTCTTATCAATAATTCTATTATCTACAACATAAGGAGTTAAATATGGTCCTCCAAGTTTCTTTACTTGGTTATGAACTAAAAATTCATACAAAGCAATTGATTTAATATTTAAAGCTATAATATCTTGCTTATAGGATAAAGCAAGCTTAATATACATATCAATTAATGACTCATATTTATATTTATCTAAGGCTTCTTCAACTAATTGACCAGAAATAATAATAAAATCCGTATTGAAATAAATTTTATCATTTAAGTATAGTGAAGTAAAGTTATTATATGTTAAGCCAAATTTAACATTATCAATCTTCTTATATGATAAAATTTGCTTTTCGATACTTACAAAGTCCTTTTGCTGCATTATAGCATTTGAAAACTCAATACTAAAGAAAAAGTTAATTTTACTATACTCACTTTTTATTTGATAAGCCTTTATTACTCTCGATAAATTATCAAAATCAAATGACAAATAATAAGGAGAAGTAAAATCATTTCTTTTTAATATCATCTCAAATATTTTTAAATAAAAGACTGTTCTTAATAATCTTTGCTTAACTAAATCATTAAATTCATTTAAATCCATTTTTAAGGATGATGGCAAGTTAACATCAACCTTATAGCCACACACCTCTTTATTATTTATACTAATAATAGGTGTATATGATAAAGTAAATAATTCTCCATTAACTACCTTTTCAACAGCTAAAAGTTTATTATTTAAAATAGTATGTGTGCCCTTTAAGTGCTCATCAAACAATTGAATCTTTTCATAAAATCTATTTGTTTCAATTAATGAATTAACAGCCACCTCAGCTTCTAAAGCTTTATCAACTGTTATTGTTTCATTTTTATTTACAACAGTAAAGCCAGCAACTAAATTAATAGAATATTGAAATTTATTTTTAATAACATCATATGAGCCTGAGCATTCATTTATCATTTTTTTTAAATGTTGCTTATATTTTTTAAAATTAGTAATATTGCTTGAAAACATTAAAAATACGCCATTTGTGGAAATACATAATTGCTCTGTTTCAAACTTTGCTTTAAATAAGTGATTAAAAACACGATCATCAATTAATTGTAAAAAATCCTTTTGAAGTTCTTTTTCACTATTTGCATATTCTTTGTATTTAAAAGCAACTAAATAGTTTTTAGCATTACTATCTGATAATTGTAGAATTTCATTAATTTTTTTATAAAAATCCTCATTATCAGCATATACTGCAATTTTATCAAGCCTTCTAAACAAAGTAATTGAATCTGTTATATCCTTAAAATATAAAAAATATTTTTTATTTTCTGGGAGATAATTATTTAATTCAACTAAATATACTTTCCTTTTTGAATCACTGTCATACATAACAATTTCAACATGCCTTGTTTTATTAAAATTTGAAACATGAGAAACATGTTCAAGCCATGTTTTGAATTTTTCAGCGTTTACCTTATCAAAGCTTACAAAAAATTCATCTAATGAAACCATTTCACTTTTATGATTAGCATCATATGGATAATATTTTTCAACAGTTTTTTCTTCAAAATCAATTGTAATTGATATGTTTATTGTTTTTGAAGCCATTAAGTTTCCCTTAAATGTTCTTTCTTTTTTTATATTTGTTGAAATAAAAATGAAAGACAATAAAACGATAATAGCAAATAATATACAAGCTAAAATGTATAAATAATTATCATTTAAAAAATCATTTATAGCAAGATTTACTATCATTTTATTACTCCTTTCATTTAATATAATTAATTAATATAATATCTCTTTTTGCAAAAAATCTAATATTAAATTTATTACAACCAACACCATTTGAAACAATTATTTTATTATTATCTAAATTATACAAACCACTTACATATTCTTTTCCATATTTTGGTAAATAAATATAAGGTAAAAAAGGTATTCTTATTTGTCCTCCGTGAGTATGACCTGATAATAATATTTGATTACTCATCTTATTAATTATATCACCCTCATGACAAACAACTAAATCGTATTCCTTACTTGGAAGTTTCAATTCATTGTAAATGATATCATTCATTCCATATATTTTTATAAAATTATTATTTTTAAAGAAAACGAACTCTTCATTATTTAAGGTATTAAAGCCCATTGCCTCAAAATATTTTAATTTTTCAGCAATAGTTATATTTTTTTCATTTTTAAATTCATGATTACCATAAACAGCTACACAGCATTTATCCTTTAAAGGTAAAAAGCATTCCTCAACATCAGCAATCGTATAATATTTTTTTATATTATCACCAATTATATCTCCACCAAAAATATATAAATCAGCTTTAAATGATAATAAGTAAGAAACAAATCTTTTTAGATTTTTCTTTTTTAAAGTCTTGCCGATATGTAAATCAGAGAAAAATAATATTTTTATTTGATATTTTTCATTATCGCAATTTAAAACATTCTTATCCTTTATTGTATATTTTTTTACAAGTAATGATTTTGTATGAAAATAAGTAATTAATAAGGCTACAATCACTAGTATTAAAACAATACTAATAAATATAATTAATTTCATAAGAAATTATTTAACCTCATATTTATAAGCTTTTTTCATTTTTAATACATCTTTTAAATCATCAGGCGTAATATGATATACATGCTGACAAAAATTACAAGTTACATCAAGTGCTTTATTATTGTTAATATCTTCGTTTAATTCTTCTTCACTTAATTGTGTTAGCAATTCTTTAGTTTTATTTAAAGAACAAGTACATTTATAATTAACGGGATATTCAAATAATAAATCGGCTTCTTTAAATAATTGATATACAAATTGATCACTAGATTTTGCATTTTCAATAAGCTTAGAAACAGAAGTAACATTCTTTAAAATATTATCTAAATAAGAATAAGCTTCCTCAGTAGCATTAGGAAGAAGTTGAATAATAAAGCCGCCAGCTTGCTTACATGTATTATCCTTATTAACTAAAACACCTAAAGCTACTATAGTTGGTGTTTGCTCACTCATTCCAAAATAGTAGCTTAAGTCCTCTCCAATTTCACCACTTACTAGCTCACATGTTCCAATAAATGGTTCCTTCATATTTAATTGCTTTCTAACTGATAATGTGCCAACACTACCAACAGCACTAGCAACATCTAAAGTTTTATTATCCTTAAGTGGAACATAAACATCAGGATTAGTAGCAAAGGCTCTAACATTTCCTTTAGCATCACTTTCAGCACGGATAGTTCCTATTGGTCCATTTCCTTCAATGCTAAGTAATACCTTTTCTTCACCCTTTAGCATACTACCCATCATTAATGAGGCAGATATTAATCTACCCATTGTTGCAACACATGTTGGTGAAGCATTAACATTTTTCAAATATTCATTAACAGTATTAGTAGAAAATACTGTTATAACCCTTGCTTGCTTATCTAAAACTAAATACTTATGTAAAAAATCTTTATTCATGTTTTTCACTTGCTTCGTTATCTGCTTTTTCATTATTTTCTGTTGAAGATGGAGCTTCTACTGTAGTAGTTGTGTTAGTAGTAGCATTACCACCCTTTGCTAAATTTTCAGAATTCTTTTTAAATTCATCATAAGCATCTAGTGAACCATATTTTACTAAGAAATCAATTTCATCAGCAGTAATAGTTTCATATTTAATTAAGGCTTCAGCAATTAAAATCAATAAATCCTTATTAGCTTCAATTGTTTCTTTTGCCCTTTGTAAGCATTCATGAATAATAGCTCTAACTTCAGCATCAATTTGATTTGATACCTCAACGGATATTTTTTGTGAGCCATAATCTCTACCTAAGAATACTTGTTGTTGTTCATCTTCATAGTGAATTGGGCCTAAAGATGACATACCAAGTTCAGTAACCATAGCACGAGCAATACTAGTTGCACGTTTAATATCATCATAAGCACCAGTAGTAACATCATCAAAGAAGATTTCTTCAGATGCACGACCAGCAAGATATGAAACAATTCTATCCATTAATTCGCTTCTAGTTTGGTTCATTGTTTCATCCTTTGGTGTCATTAAAACATAACCATAAGCATCACCACGTGGGATAATTGTAATCTTTTGAACCACTTCAGCATTAGCAATCTTTAAACCAATAACAGCATGTCCAGCTTCATGATATGCAGTTAAACGCTTAGCGTGATCAGATCTAATTTTTGTTTTCTTAGCAGGGCCACTCATAACTCTATCGATTGCTTCATCAATATCATTTACTGAAATAACCTCATGGTTTGCTCTAACACTTAAAATTGCTGCTTCATTTAAAACGTTTTCAAGTTGAGCTCCTGAAAATCCAGGTGTTCTTTTAGCAACAGATTCAAGTGAGACATCACTAGCAAGCTTTTTATTACGTGCATGAACCTTTAAAATAGCAATTCTACCTTTAATATCTGGAAGTCCAACCTCAATTTGTCTATCAAAACGTCCAGGTCTTAACAAAGCAGGATCTAAAACATCAATTCTGTTAGTAGCAGCTAAAACTATAACACCAGAGTTACTTTCAAAGCCATCCATTTCAACTAGTAATTGGTTTAATGTTTGTTCACGTTCATCATGTCCGCCACCTAAGCCAGTTCCTCTTTGTCTACCAATAGCATCAATTTCATCTATAAATATGATACATGGAGCAGTACTACGAGCCTTTTTAAACATATCACGAACTCTACTTGCACCAACACCAACGAACATTTCTAAAAAATCAGATCCAGAAATATAGTAAAACGGAACACTAGCTTCACCAGCTACAGCTTTAGCAAGTAATGTTTTACCTGTACCAGGATTACCCTTTAAAATAACTCCCTTAGGAATACGGGCACCTGATCTAGCATATTTTTTAGGATTCTTCAAGTAATCAACAATTTCTTTCATTTCTTCTTTTTCATCATCGCATCCGGCAACATCACTAAATCTTATTGGAGAGGCATCCTCAAGTCTAGCCTTTGATTTACCAAAATCAAATGTTTGACCAGCTCCACCTTGCGATTTTAAAATACTACGAATTAAAACAACAGCAATAATTATAGTAATTAAAGTTGGCAAAACATAAATTAAAAAATCAACAAACGAAAAAGTATTTGTTGTATCTTTAATAGATACAATGCTTGTTGTCTTATTAAATGTTTTCTTATAATAAGTATCAAAATCAGCACAAGCATCTTGAATTTGTAGTAAGTATTCGCCATTATCATTTGATGACCATTCAAATGAAGCAACATTTTGTTTTACTCTATTATCGCTTGCTGAAACATAAGAAATAACAATATTTGATTTTATATAGCCAACATTTAGTTTGATTTCTTTAATGTTTTGTCTATCAAAATTATATTTTTTAAAATCTTCCTCATCAACCTTGTTTCCATCATTTACAGTTGTCAAGGCATATTTAATTTCGTTTATATTCCATGTATATTGTGAAACTCCACTACTTTTAAATGCTAAAACTAAAAAAGTTACTATTATGGCAAAAATTCCAATCCAAATTGGAATGAAACGAAAATAGCTAGGTTTATTTTTTTTGCCATTATACATATTAGGATTGTTCATATAAATTAAATACCTCCATTATTTATATTTTGGCTAAAAGCCATAATTTATTTTATCATAAATAAATTATTTTTAACATACTTTAAACCATTTTTTCTATAAAGTCCATACACAAAAATAATTTCGTGATTTTTGTTTTCAATTATAGGAATAGACCTTCTTTCTAAAATTGGCACTTTTTTATCGATAAAAAGCCGATTTACCTTTTTGCTTCCACTTTTTAAAGCAATTATATCATCATCTTTATAATTTCTAATAATAATAGGGAAATCATCATCACTTACATATGTCCCTTGCATTTTTAAGCCTTCCTTGACTATTTTGAAATATGGAGTACTAATATACTTAAGCTCATCCATTACATAATAAAAGTCACTACTATTATAATGTAGATAATTTATTAAATTATACTCTTTTGTTAAATAATAGTTATTTTTAATCAAAATATAAAGATTAGGCTTTAAACTATTTATAAAATCTTTTAATGATAATAATATCGATTTATTAATATACTTTTTATATTTATTCTCGCATAATTCATACAAGAAAATCCCTAACCATAAATCATTTTTATCCTTAAGCATACTAACTAAATATTTAGGATAATATTTAATAAATTCTTTTACTTCGTTTCTAGTATTTATTAAATTGTTTTCTTCCTCTAATGCTTTTAGATACACTTGTTTTTTATCCATATTTAAAAGCTTTTTTCTAATTACGTTTCGAGGATGAATATCCATAAAATTTGTTTTATCTATGCCATATTTTATATTATTGTCTTTACAATATTTTAGCAAATCTTCCTTATAATAATCATGTATTAATGGTCGATAAACATTCATATTATAAATTTTTGTTTTCTCATTTATTAAATATGATTCATTTATTACATTCCTTTGCTTTTTTAATAAATATGTTTCTAGTAAATCATCCTTATGGTGAGCTACAAATAAGCCACTGCATGAATTTAAAAAATAAACTTCTTTAAAAAAATTATAGCGAAATTTACGAGCTGCCACTTCAAAAGAGCCCTTATAAATATTATTAAAATAAGTAACATATAGCTTTAGATTATTTTTTTTACAATAATTTCTTACAAGTACTTCTTCACTATCGCTTTCATCACGAGTTTTATAATTAACATGACAAACAATCAGTTTAAATTTAGCTTTATAAAGCATATCTAAAAGGGCCATTGAATCAGGGCCACCAGAACAAGCAATAAGATAAGTATTATCTAAATTATAATTTTCAAACATTTTCATCACACACTTTTTTTAAATAGCTTTGATAAAAATCTTTATTTAAGCCCATATTAGAATACTTTTCATAAAGATAAGTAGCTATTTCTTCATTATTTAAATCTTTTTCTTCAATTATCTCATCTAGTGATAGTAAAAACTTATCCGAATCAACTAGCATATTATAAAAATTTAAAAAATTATTAATGCCAATTAGCTTTACATCATATATTGTTGCCTTTTTAAAGTTTTTCAATTGATTAATTAGTAAATTAATGTTCAAATACTCCTTACTAGTAAGTTTAATTTCAGCAATTTTGGCATTTTTTATTGATTGTTGATTTAATAAATAGTATTTTACTATTACAATCTTGTCATAATTATTTTCCATTAAAAATGATAAAACTAATAAAATATTAACAAAATCAATAAATGATGATGTTGCATAAATAGTAATTTCTTTAGCAAACGCTAAATAATTAGTAATGCCCTTTAAAGCTAAATCATCCTTATATGAATCAATATTATAAAAATACTCATTAGTAAACATTCTAGCATTTAAAGTAATGAAATCATCCTTATAACATTCATATATTTTTTTATTTACAATAATATTATAATTCATAATTACCTCCCTTAATGTTGTTTTTTAATTTCATATAAAATGCTTAAAAATTCATTAATAATGCTTAACCAATTAGTAGCCTTTCTTACTTGGCATTCTATATGATCATGTTGAAATTTTAAGCTTATTTGATTGGATACCTTGCAAGCAGCATCAAAAATTTTAACACCAACGCCATTATAAGTCATAAATGTTTTTGAAAGCTTTATTAAAACATATTGTTCATATTCAGTGTAGCTTTCAACTACATCCTCTAAAATATACATATCAAGCTTTTTCTTTTCAAATAATAAAGCTATGGATTCTGGTAGATGTCCAGTTTCATCAACTAATTCTTCCTTTAATGATTGTAATTCTAAAAATGAATGTACCTTATCAATACGCTTATATAAATCTATTTTTTCATAATCATTGTTAAAATATGTTTGAGGGATATAAGCATCAACGCTTAACATAGTATTTGTTGTTAATTTCTTTTCTTCCTCTACTACTTTATTTTCTTTTTCGAGCTTTTTATTTACAATGGCTTTATTTAGCATTTCAATAAACATATCAATACCTACTGATTCTATAAAGCCTGATTGCTCAGCGCCTAAAATATCTCCAGCGCCTCTAGTAATTAAATCACGCATTGCAATTTTATAACCAGACCCTAAGGATGTAAATTCCTTTATTGTTTGTAATCTTTTTTTAGCTATATCAGTTAATTCTTTATTTGGGTTATACATTAAATAAGCATAGGCTATTTTATTTGATCTACCAACACGTCCTTTTATTTGATAAAGCTGTGATAAGCCAAAGCAATCCGCATTATCAACAATAATTGTATTAACATTTTCTATATCAATGCCATTTTCAATAATTGTCGTACAAAGTAAAATATTATATTCCTTGCTTATAAATTTTTCCATTACATCTTCAGTTTGCTCACTACTCATCTTACCATGAGCTATAGCAATTTTAGCATTTTTTACTAATGACTTTAGATTTAATGCAATATTTGGTAATCTTTCAATATTATTATTTAAGTAATAAACCTGTCCTCCACGAGCAAGCTCTCTTTCAATAATATCCTTAATAGCATGGTTTTCTTTTCTAATTACATATGTTTGCACAGGCATTCTATTATCAATTGGTGTATTAATTGAAGACATTCCTCTAACACCCGTTAATGCCATTTGTAAAGTACGAGGAATCGGAGTTGCTGATAGCGTTAAAACATCAACAGTCTGTTTCATTTCTTTAATTCTTTCTTTATGCTCAACACCAAATTTATGTTCCTCATCAATAATTAATAGTCCTAAATCATGGAAAAAAATATCCTTACTTAATAATCTATGAGTACCTATAATAAAATCAATTTTTCCATCCTTTAATTCCTTTAATATTCTTGTTTCATCCTTGGTTGATACTTGCCTTGAAAGTAAAGCAATTCTAACACCAAAGTTTTTAAATCTGTCTAATGCTGTTATATAATGCTGCCTTGAAAGTAAAGTGGTTGGTGTTAGCATTGCTACTTGCTTACCACTATTAATTGCTTTAAATGCTGCTCTAAAGGCAATTTCTGTTTTACCAAAGCCAACATCACCGATTAATAATCTATCCATGATATAGTTTGATTCCATATCATTTTTAATTTCCTTTAAAACAGTTTTTTGATCAAGTGTTAATTCATAAGGAAAATCATTCTCAAAGGCTTCTTGTAAATCATCATCCTTTAAAAAGCTAAAGCCTTCATTTTGACTTCTTAAAGTATATAAGCTAACTAATTTTTCAGCAATTTCATTTACTCTTTCATTTATTTTAGCTTTAGTTTTTTCCCATTCCTTTGAGCCAAGCTTATTAATTTTTGGAGCAGCTCCTTCTTTTGACACATATTTCCTAACTAGCTTAAATTGCTCAAGAGGTAAATATAGCTCATCACTATTTTTATATTCAATTTTAATATAATCACGATGAATTCCATTATTTAAAATCGTTTCAATACCTTTATAAATTCCAATTCCATAATGCTCATGGACTAAATAATCTCCGATTGATAAATCATTAACGCTTTCAATAGTTATGGCGTTTTTATAGCGTGAAAACATAGAAATTGTTGATTTAAATCTCTTTTTAAATATTTCATTTTCACCAATCACTAATAGCTTTTCTTTAGTAAAATCAAGGCCTATATTTAAATCCTTTTTTAAAAGATTTATACCCTCCTTTAATGACATACTTTCATCAATTTCATAAAAATTAACATCCTTTTGTAGGAAATAATCCTTTAATGTATTATAATGTATTGCTGATTCAAGGCCTATATAAATTGTATAGTGAGATAATATAAAATCCATTAAATCCTTATACAATAAATCAAAATTAAAATCAAATGGTAATATTTTTATAAATGAATAGTCATTTGTAGTATTAGCAACATCTGTTGAAACCATATTTATATTTTTTAAAGAGTCTTTGAAATCCTTAAATGATTCATAAATATGAAGATTCTTTAAGCAATACCCTTCTTCATAATCCTTTAAGGCTTGAGTAGTATATTCATCTTCAATAAATTGCTCATTTGCTTTAATTTTATCTTCATTTACAATAATTACTTGTTTACCATCTATATAATCCTTTAATGTTGAATAGCAATTAAAAAATGAATAATATTTAAAAATTGCTTCATTAAAATTATAATTATCTATTTGCTCAATATCATCATTAATTATACCTTCAAGCTTTAAATTATTTGCCGAGGATTTAATTAAATCAATAGCATATTTTTTTAAATTATCAATTCCTTCATCTAAATCAGTAACTAAAAATTCAGTAGCTGGTATTATTTTTGCCTCTTTTATTGTACTAATAGTTCTTTGGCTAGTAGCATCAAAAAATCTAATGCTATCAATAATTGTATCAAAAAATTCAAAACGAACTGGATTATTATAGTTAAGTGAGAAAACATCAACTACTCCTCCACGATAAGAAAATTCACCAGCTTGTGTTACCTTAAAAACATTTTTATAGCCAATTTCAATTAATTTATTAATAAAATCATTTATTTTTATTTCATCATCAATCTTTAAGCTAATAGTTTTTTTGATAAATAAACTTTTTAATGGGGCTAACCTTTTTATAGCCATTGTATGAGTTAATACAATAATTGGTTCGTTTTCAATTAGCTTATTTAAAACATAAATTCGTTGAAACTCCATTTCTGGAGATGTTGCTAAAGAGGTATATTTATTAATTTCATCAACTGAATAGGTAAAGATTTTATCATGTAGCATATCATTTAATAGCGTATACATGTTTTGACAAGCCAAAAGATTTTCCAAAACAATGACTAATGGACGAGGATTTGTTGTATATTCATATAATAATAAAAAAGCAAAAGATTCATCATTTTCACAATGAATTACTTTTTTATCATCAAAAATATTGTTAAATTCTTTAAATTTACTTAAATAATTAATTATTGCCTTCATGTTGCTCTTTTTTAAAATTATATCTATTCATGGCTAAATTAAAATCATTTTTAATAAAGAGCTCACAGGCCTTTATAGCATTATCAAATGATTCATTTAGCTTAGCGATTTCATCCTTACTAAATTTTGACAAAACAAAATCAACCATTGAAATATTATTACTAGGGCTTCCTATTCCCACCCTAATTCTTTTAAAATCATTGCTTTGTAATAATAAAGAAATGTTTTTCATACCATTGTGTGATCCAGGATTTCCTTTTTCTCTTAATCTTAAGGCTGAAAATGGAATATCCTTATCATCATAAACTACTAATATATCATTTAAAGGAATGTTATAATATGAAACAATTTCTTTAATAGCTTCTCCTGATAAATTCATATATGTTAATGGCTTAAATAAAATAATTGTTTCGTTGTTTTCTAAAAATGAAGCATATTCACCTTTGAATTTTTGCTTAAACGATGTTAGATTCTTACTTTTAGCATATCTATCTATAAACATAAAGCCTATATTATGCCTTGTATTTTCATATTTAGTTCCATAATTTCCTAAACCAACAATTAATTTCATTTTCCATCACCTAGATTATTATATCACAAATAGAAAAAAACTCTTTATTTTTTTAAAGAGTTTGGTTGTTTTTATCTTCTTTATAAGCTACCCATTCAAGGTATAGTAGTAATAATACTAAATGATTGCCGGTTTTACTTTCCTTAATAGAAATAAAATCCTCACCAATGGATGTTAAAACACCTTCATATTCTACATCTCGCCATTTAATTGAGTCAGGATATGAAAAATAATATGTTGCTTCAACTCCTCTTAGCTTTGAAAGAACAGCATTGACAAATGATAGCTCCTTATCCTTAGTATCAATAATATTTGATGCTCTATGACTCATCATGTTATTTGCTGTTGGATAAGGGGGCACAGTTTGATTATTAAATTGTGAATTAAATTGATTGTAGTCCATATTTATCTCCTCAAGAAAACATATGCACTACATTTATTTATTATGCTTCTTCTTGTTCTTCTTTTTTAGTATAACTTAAATGCATTGTTTTAAATTTGTGATTTACTTTAACAATTAAAGGTAATAAAGCACAAACAATTACTAAGTCAATAGCAGCTGATGGGAAGACATATGTAGCATTATAGCTTAATGCTGGAACTAATTCATAATCATATAAAATCATTGAATCAATTGTAGCAAACATACAACGTAAAATACTCCAAACAGCTATTGATAAAACAGTAAATACATATGGCATAATCTTATTGCTTTCGAAAGTATTATTAATATTTCTTGCAAATAATCCTAAAATACATACACAGCCAAATGCTAATAAATATTCAAGTGGATAGCATGCCATGCCATAGCCATCAAGTAAGCATGTAATTAAACCATAAACTACACCACCAGCGAAAAAGCCTTTAATTGGTCCATGCCTTAAAGCAATTATAAATAGTGGCACTACAGATAAGTTTAAAGATCCTCCCGTTGCTCCAAGTGGGATTTTTACAAATCTGTCAAGCACAATTGCTATAGCACAAAACAAGGCAATCTCCACAAAATCTCTTAAATACTCTACTCCAACTTTTTTCATTTTCTTTTCCTCCTATAAAAAAATCCTTTTTGATCTACATACCAAAAAGGATTAATTACCATATTATTTCCTTCCGCTAGCATTACCTAGATCAAGTTATTGGTCAACCCTAGTCTCAAGGGTTATCTCAGCCAAGTTCACTTAGCACCCATTATTAATTATTTAGTTTTTTTCTTTTAAAAGTTTAATTCTCTTTTTATCAATTTTTGTTAAAATAAATTCTTTAAATTCCTTTAATGAATAGTCAGAAATATAAGTTTCCTTTGGCAAAATAATTACTGTTTGCCTATCAAGATAGAATAAGAATAAGCCATTTGTTTCATTAACCTTCATGAAATTTGGATAAGTTAGCTTAAATGTTCTTTCCTCTTCAGGAGCCTTAGCTTCATTTTCAGTATTTTCTTCTTTATTTAAAGCTTCAGTATTTTCTTTAGCTTCGTCTACTCTTTTTTCTGTTAAGTTTTCATAAATAACATCATCTTCATTGAATGTTACTGTTAAATGAGTATTATCAATATCAGCCTGTCTTGCTCTTAATTGCTTTTTAAGCATTGGAAGAGTTATAAAATTCATAAGTGGGAATAAAACACCCATAAAAAGTGCAAATATTGGCAATAAAATACCATTTGTATTATCAGAAGTATCAACAAACCAATAAATAGCTATTCCAAAAAATACTAGGCTTAAAATCATATCGCGATATATTCTTTGCTTAATTATCAAAAACTTATAATATTCAAAATAGTTTTCAAGAGTATATTTGACATCAAATTTATACATTATTAGTTATACCTCCTATAACTTCCTTGTTATTGTATCATTATTAAAAGGATAAATAAAGAATTATTTTAAGCTTTCATATAATTCTTTGTACTTTAAAGCACTATTAGTCCATGAAAAATCACAAGCAAAGCCATTATTTATTATAGTATTCCACTTTTCCTTTTGCTTATAAATATTTATAGCATAAAGTATTGTATTATATAAATCATTACTATTATATTCCTTAAACGAAAAACCATTTCCTTCATTTGTATATTCATTAAATGGAATTATTGAATCCTTTAAGCCACCGCATTCTCTAACAAGAGGAATTGTTCCATATTGTAAAGAAATCATTTGTGTTAACCCACATGGCTCAAATAGGCTTGGAACTAATAATAAATCACAAGCAGCATATAACTTATGAGCTATTTCATTATCAAACTTAATTAAAGCAGCAAATTTATCTTGGTGATTTAAAGAAATATTTTTAAATTCTTCTTCAATATTTTTATTACCAGTTCCTAAAACCACAAATTTTACTTTATTATTTAATAATTCTCCCATTATAGGAATTAATAAATCAAGTCCTTTTTGTGAAACTAAACGAGAAATAACACCAATTAAAATAGTATCCTCTGCTTCATTTTCATTAAAGTTTAGATCCTTAAATAAGGATTTTTTATTAATTAGCTTTCCTTCAGCATAATTATCTTTTGTATATTTATGATAAATTAGCTTATCCTTACTTGGGTCATATATTTTTTCATTTATACCATTTAATATACCTCTTAGCTTATTTGCTTCATGATTTAATAAATCCTGTAAGCCCTCTCCATATGATTGAGATAAAATTTCATGAGCATAAGATATTGATACGGTAGTCACCACATCAGCATAAATAATGCCAAGTGCCATATAGTTGATTATATTAGTATTATCATATTTACTTCTATTTAAAGGTAATAAATCTAACACATCAAATTTATTAAATATTCCTTGATAAGCTAAATTATGGATTGTATAAACACATTTTGTATTTTTAAAGAAATCATCATAATGATAATAATCATGAAGCAAGGCTGCCATAACACCAGTATGCCAATCATGAATATGAATGATATCTGGTTTGAATTTTATATATTTTAATACCTCAAAGGCCGCAAGTGATAAAAATGAAAATTTTTCAAGATCCATTTCATCATAAATTACTCCTCTATCAAAATAAAATTCATTATCTAAAAAATAATAGGTTACATATTGTCTTTTTAAGGTAAAAACACCGCAATATTGATGACGCCACCCTAAATCTACATAAATATAGCCTAAATATTTCATCATATCTTTATATTTTTGATCAATAATTCCATATAAAGGCATTATTACAATAGAGTTACAATGTACCTTATTTAAAGCTGAAGGGAGTGAACCAACAACATCACCAAGCCCTCCTGTTTTAGCAAATGGGTCAACTTCTGCACTAACCATTGCTATTTTAGTTTTTAAAACTCTTTTATTTTTTTCCTTTTTCATATTAAATTAACCTACCTTTACCAACGACAATAGGGAAAGAGTCAGTTCCAACTAATTCTTTGTTATCTCTTACAATAACCTTTTTGTCTAAAATAACATTTTCAAGGCGAATATCCTCACCAATATCACTTTGCTGCATAATTATTGAATTTTTAATTGTTGTATTTTTCCTTACAATAACATTTCTAAAAATTATTGAATTTTCAATAGTACCATTAATAATACAACCATCTGCAACAAAGCTATTTTTGACATTTGCTGATTCTAAATATTTCGTTGGTGTTGAATCCTTATCCTTTGTATAAATTGGATGCTTAGAATTAAATATTTCATCTCTTACATTTTTATTTAAAACATCCATATTAGCATTATAATAATCCTTTAATGTTGCTACCTTTTTAGCATAGCAAGCAAATGGATAGCCAATTATATTTAATTTTCCAATATTTCTTACAATTAAATTAGTTAAATAGCCCTTTTTACCCCTAACCTTTGATTGCTCAATAATATTAATTAAAACTTGCTTATTAACTAAAATATATCCTAAATATCTTTTATTAGAATTTCCGATATTTTCACCAGTATCAATTCCAGTAACATTTTCATTACTATCAACATAAATATATGATTCTACTGCTTCTGATTCTTCATTAATCGTTTGATAAGCAATTGAAATGTCCGCATTTTTACTAATGTGATTATTGAAAAAAGCATTAAATGTTTCATTTATGATAATGTTTGATTCAGCAAGTAAAACATAATCTTGTGTCGAACGCTTTAAAAAATCAAGCACGCCATATAAAATATCTATTCTACTATCAGAGCCTGTTGAGCTTAAATTAGAAAATGGAGGAAATAATGTTAACCCATATCTTTTACGAGCTAAATTCCATTGCTTACCACTTCCTAAATGGCCCATTAATGAATGATAATTATTTTGAGTAACTACCGCTACATTTATCATGCCGCTATTAACCATGTTTGATAAAACAAAGTCAACTATTCTATATCTTCCATAAACAGGAAGAGCAGCAAGTGGACGAATACTTGTTAATTCATCAAGTTTTGCATAATGTGAATCAGCAAAAACAACGCCTATAACCTTATTCATCTTACTTTTCCTCCTTTATATCATTTACAATCATTGATAGCTTACCAATATTGACATTTTCACCAATTGTTATATTACAGCCAACAAGCGATAAATCATTAGTACATATTTTCTTATTTACATATTGTGGTGTTACAACATTTTCTTTATTAATAGTAACATTATTTTTTATTTTACTATCATCACCAATAATGGCATTATGAATATAAACATTATCTCCAATTTCAACATTATTCATAACAATGCTGTCACTAATTATTGTGTTTTTTCCAACCTTAACATTATGGAATAATACTGAATGATTTACTGTTCCTTCAATTTCGCAGCCTTCAGTTACAATTGAATTATTAACCTTAGCAAGAGGTGAAATATATTGGGGACGACTAGCTGTATTTCTAGCCATTATTGGCCATGATGGATCAAGTATGTCTAGTTCACAATTTGGATCTAGTAAATCCATATTAGCTTCCCATAATGATGAAATAGTTCCTACATCCTTCCAATATCCCTTAAAGCCATAAATAAATAAACGGAGATTCTTTTTTAGCATGCTTGGGATAATATCTTTTCCAAAGTCATTAGTTGATGATAAATTTAATTCGTCCTCAATTAATTCTTTCTTTAAAACATCCCATTTAAATATATAAATTCCCATAGACGCTTGGTTGCTTTTTGGAACCTTTGGCTTTTCATTAAATTCAATAATTCTTCCATCCTTATTAGCGGTTAAAATGCCAAATCTTGAAGCTTCCTCAAGTGGTACAGTAATTGTAGCAATACTACAATCTGCATTATTTGCAATATGCTTGTCAAGCATTAATGAATAATCCATTTTATAAATGTGGTCGCCAGATAAAATTAAAACATATTCCGGATCAAATCTTGAAATAAAATTAATATTTTGATAAATAGCATTTGCAGTTCCTTTATACCACTCACCTTTTTCAGCACTCATATATGGTGGTAAAATATAAACCCCACCATCTACAACGTCTAAATCCCAAGGCTGACCATTACCAACATAGGTATTCAAATCAAGTGGTTGATATTGAGTTAATAAGCCAACAGTATTAATACCTGAGTTAGCACAATTTGATAAAGCAAAATCAATAATTTTATATTTTGCACCAAAAGATACTGCAGGCTTTGCAACATTTAATGTTAAAGCTCCAAGCCTACTTCCTTGTCCACCTGCTAAAATCATAGCAACAATTCTTTTCTTAATCATATTAATCTTTATTCCTTTCCATAAATTTTTCTATATCTTTAATTTCTTTAATTATTTTACTTGATAAATTAATAGCATGATTTTCTTTGATTAATAAATCATCTTCAATTCTAATTCCAATACCATATTCTTTAAAATAAAGACCTGGCTCATTAGAAATTATTGCATTTACAGGTAATGGAATGTCTTTAATAAACGGATCATGTGTATCAAGGCCAATACTATGTGATACGCTATGAAAATAATATTTTGAGATTTCTTCTTTGCTTTTAATTAATGAAGCTTTTAAGCATTCTGTTGCTAATATATCAATGCATATTTCTTGAAGCTGTCTAATAGTCATATTAGCCTTAGCTACTTTACAAATCTTCTTGTTTGCTTTTAAAACTATTGCATATATTTTCTTTTGTAGCTCACTAAATTTTCCATTTATGGGAAATGTTCTTGATATGTCAGCACAATAATTATTATATTTACAGCCTAAATCAAAAAGTATTAAATCATTATCATTTATTAAAGAATTATTACTACTATAATGTAATGTAGTAGCATTAATTCCACTAGCAGCTATAGTTTTAAAAGATACTGGATTATTTCCTTCATCTTTTATTGTATAATCAAAAAATGCTTCTAATTGATATTCATATATATTTGGTTTAGCATTTTTCATTAATGCTAAAATACCATCATTTGTAATATCAATAGCTTTTTTAAAGGCTTTTATTTCACATGGCTTTTTAACCATTCTAAGCCTTACTATATTTTCATAAATATTCTTTATACTAAATGTTTTCTTGGCTTTTTCCTTTAATGTTAAAGCAAATGAATTATAGTTAATATTACCTTTTTCTTCTAAATCTAAATACATAATCTTATAATCTTTTAACAATTTAATATCATCTTCAAATTCATCTAAATAAGAAATATTTGCTGGAAAGATTCCAGAAATTCTACTTGCCTCTTTAATTGTTAATCTATGTCCAATCCATTTTTCATACATTTCATCATATTCACTTATGTATAGTTGTTCAAAATAGCTATCATTATCTTTTATAATTAATAGATGGACTTCATCTTGATTAATTCCTGTTAAATAATAAAAATTATTATTTACTTGGAACTCATAATCCTCATCAGCACTTCTATTTATACTATATCCACTTGATAAAACTATGATTGCTTTTGTTTCATTAATACTTCTAACTAAATCTTCTCTATTCTTAATATAAAATGCTCTGTTCATATAAAGTTTTCTCCTATTACTTATTATAAAATATTTATAATAAAATTTCTATGTTAAATAAAATAAATATGCTATAATTTTTGTAATATTTTAAAAGATTGGAGAAAAACATGACAAAAGTATGTATTGAATTATTAAATGGCAAGAAAATGATTGTTGAATTATATGAGGATGTAGCACCTATTACTGTAGAAAACTTTTTAAAGCTTGTTGATGAAGATTTCTATAAAGGTATTGTTTTTCATAGAGTAATTAAAGATTTTATGTGCCAAGGTGGTGGCTATTATATAAAGGATGGAAAGTATATAGATACTAAAGAAGCCCCAAGTATTGTTGGTGAATTTGAAAGCAATGGCTATAAAAATGATTTAAAGCATGAGCTTGGAGTTATTTCAATGGCTAGAACAAATAATGTCAATTCAGCTTCATCACAATTCTTTTTATGTGTTGATAATTGTTCTCACTTAGATAAACAATATGCTGGATTTGGAAAAATTGTAGATGAAGAATCGTTAAAGGTCTTAAAGGAATTAAATTCTTATCCAACAGGAATGATTGACTATTCACTTACTGATTGGCCAAATACTGATGTTAATAACTATACAATTAAATCTATTTATAGAATTTAATATTATAAATTAAACTATGAAGAGCTTTTAAAAAATTTCATAGTTTTTTTAGGTTCTCCGGAATTCTATGTGGTGAGGAGTAATGGGGTTCCCCATAGAAATTCATAGTTTTTAATAAGTATTTAAAA
>CAKPXF010000013.1 GCA_934201705.1 uncultured Bacilli bacterium
GAATTTTTTATTGTACCGCATAATTAAAAGTGAACCTCCTATGTTGTTGGTCCAACATATTCAGTTCACTTCAATTTAATTGCCTTTTTATTTACACTTAATAGAACATTAACATTATTATTTTTTGTAAAAAAACATTATCTACTATTAGTAGAGTCTCATAATATATTATGTTTCTAAATGAAACTTGATTAATCTAATTAAATAAATAGAATATCAAGTATAGAATAGAAATGTTAGGAGAAAAAAATGAAAAATAAAAAATCGATTGTATTATTATTTTCAATGCTGTCATTATTAGCAGTAAAAATTGATTTAAAAAATGTCTTAGCAAGTAGTAGTAAAGAACTTTTTCAAGGGTACTCATCACTAGATAATATAAGTAATGCACAATTAGAAATAGAGACTAACACTATAGAATTTTCAAGAAAGGACTATACTTCATTAACGTTTGATTATTCTTTAACTAATGTAAACTATGAAACTGATAGTGCTGGGATAACAGTTATAACTCATGGTTTAGGAGGAGATGCAAGTGGATGGAGTAATCAATCACATTATGGATATACATCTAATCTTGAATTTATTTATGATTCAAATTCGGTAATTGAAAAATTAAGGAAACAAACAAATGGCGATGTTTACTTAGCTAAATTTTCGAGTAAAGCTGACTTTTATCTTGAAAGATTGCGTGATTTATCTGCCGAAGAAGAAGTTGCAAAAGAATATTATAAAAATAATAATAGTTTATCATCATCTATTTTAGATTCATTAAAGTATGAAAACTCTGCAGAATATTTAACATGCCTACCAAGTATTGATAAACATATTATAATAGTATTTCAAGCATTTGATCCTGGTTCAAATAATAACTTTATTTATGATCAATTTAATACTATGCTTGACAAAGTATTATATGATTATAAAAAACTAAATAACGACAAATTAACAAGAGTCAACTTAATATCACATAGTAGAGGTGGAATAACTAATTTACAATATGCTCTTGATCATCCAAAATTAGTTAATCAAATGTTTTCAATTGCCACACCATTTTTAGGTTCCAAATTCGGTAATTCTCCTGTGGCACAAAATATTATGCAATTAAATCCAAATGATCCAGCACGTGGTGAGCATGACATTTTAAATGAGGAAACTTATATGTCTTATCAAAATAGGTGGAACAAATACTTTGATGACTTATATTCACGAATTGATTTTCATACAATTGGAAGTTATATAAGCTTAAATTACATTTATAAATTTATAAATTCAGATACAATTCTTCCAACATTATTAAATAATTTAAAATTAAATCCAAATGATCCAAATTCAAATTTAAATATAAACGATATTAGAGAAAGTGTAAATTTTTGGTCAAATATAGATCATCTCATATTTTCCCTTTATAAAATAGGATTAATTAAAATTGAAAATATAATAACCGATCCTTCACTTTGTGAGTTGGCAAAAATTGCCGTGTCAATGATAGGAATTGATCGAAATGATGATGCAGAAAATAATTTATCATTATATGATGACGCATTTATTGATTTAGACTCACAATTAGGTAAGGGATATAAGGGAATTAAAGAATATAGGAAAAAATTCAAGCCAAATAATACCGACACATCAAAAATTTCAACAAGCAATCCTGCTATCGGGCACAATTTAGAATGCAGAGATGAAGAAATTATTACATATATTTTACAAAACATTTTTTATAATACATCCGTTAGTAATCATTTTGTAACTTTCGAAAAAGCAGATGGTACTTTAAGAATTGATAATGCATATAGAATTGAACAAGTTAATAATACTCTTACTATTCCAAGTATGATTAATAGAAAAGTTGTTAGTGAAATAAATGAAAATGCATTTGAAAATTATCGTAGTTTAAACTCAAATGATTCAATAAACATATATATTCCATCTTCTATAAACAAGATTGGGAAAAAAGCATTTTATAATTGTACTTCTGTAGAATCTATAACATTTGAAAGCTCATCCTCTTTAGAAAGTATTGAGGAAGAAACATTTTCTGGATGTAACAAGTTGAAATCAATTAATTTACCATCATCCGTAAAGAAAATATATAAAAATGCTTTTTTAAGTTGTTCGTCACTTGAAAATATTACTCTTCCATTAAGCTTAAGAACACTATCAGGAAATGTCTTTATAGGATGTACTAACTTAAAGCAACTTACAATTAGTGAAGCAAATAGTACTTTTGCTACGGTAAATGGCGTTTTATATTCTAAAAGCATGAGATACCTTAAAATCTATCCAAGTGCAAGAGAAGAAACATCATTTACAGTTCCAAATGAAGTTATTACAATTTCCAAAGATGCATTTTTGGAAAACGAAAAGCTTTCTTCAATTAATTTAAATAATGTTACTACTATAGATAATAATTCGTTTTTTAATTGTAGAAATCTTCAAACCATTAATTCTTATGTATTAGAAAAAAGCGATGAAAATGCGCTTATTGGCACAAAATGGTTTGAAAATAAAAATGATATCGTAAAATTGGGTAAATGTTTAATTTCTTATCGAGGAAATTCTACAGAAATTACAACAAATGATTTGGCTGGTATTCAATACATTTGCATGAATGCTTTTAGTATGACAAATGTAAATAAAATTGTAATTCCTAGTCAAATTAAAAGAATATATCAAAAAGCTTTCATAAATTGCAAATCATTAAATGAAATAGTATTACTTGGTGATACTAAAATATATGATAATATAGTGGATACAGATAGTAATGCCAAAATATATGTTACTAATAATTTATATGATAAATATGTAACTAATACTTCTATCACCAAACTTCGTGAAAAATTTTTAAAGATCTCAACAAACGTTAAAATAGTAACGCCAAGTAAAACATATAACGAAACATTCTATTATGGCGATGAATATACATTACCAAATTGTAAGCAAGAAGGATATACAACTTATTGGCTTGATGAAAATAATAAATATTATGACAATAATGGCATTTGGAATTGCTATGAAAAGAATTTAGTAATTACTGCAAATTTTGACGAAAATGTTAAATTTGTTGATAAAAGCAACAATTTACTATTTGATTATAATCTACAAAATGGTGATAATTATTCCATAAATAATAATGACATACTAATTAATAATAAAGTTGTTTACACCCTTCAAAATCCGCAAAAATATTATAAATACACCTTTAAAATAGGTGAAGAAAATTCAATAAATGGCATCTATAATAATGATTTTATGAGTATAAAAATCGAAGAAATTCCAATTGAATACGTAGTGAGTATATATAAATATCATGTTGGCGCAGACAATGAAGTTGAAACAGTTTCATTTACATGCCGTGATATAGCTAATCGTGGATATAAACATTTTTTGCCACCTATTGATGCTAATGGTATATATGATTTTGAAGGATTCTATTTAGATGAAAATTATACAACTAAATTAGATAACCTATATTTGTTAATAGATAACCAGATTAAATATTTATACGTAAATTGGACTGAAAAAGTATATACAGTGTATTATTATAATGGTGATGAATTACTAAGTATTGAAAAAGTAAAAGTTACAAATAGTAAATATAGACTGGCTACAATTAATATTACAAAAAATTATTATTATTCAAATGGATGGAGAAAAATGGATGACAACAAAATCTATGATGAAAATGTTTCCTTTAATCCAAAGGATGATGTTTATTTTCAAATAAATTGGATTCCTATAACATATAATATTTTTTATGAGAATCTTATGGGAGCATCGAATTCGATCAATCCTGAAACATATACTTATGAAACAGCAGAAATAAAATTAAATAACATATCAAAAACTAATTATAATTTTTTAGGTTGGTATAGTGATGTAAACTTCAAAAATAAAATCACATCAATTAAAACTGGTAGTCATGGAAATATAATGTTATATGCAAAATGGAAAATTAATTACACTTATAGAAACAATAGAACTTTTACAATTACTGACTCACCTGCCTCAGAAAATTCCTATGATAAGATTACTTTAAAAGACATATGTAATAATGTGTCTGATTTAATAGAATATAACTATTCTACAATTACTGTACTTATAAATATTGATGTATGGGAAAAAGATGATGGCTATCAAAAAATATACATATATAATAAATTAAATAATGGAATTCTATTGTATGAAACTGAAATAGAACATGGTCGCAATAAAACTGATACTACACCAAAAACTTACTCGTTTGAATTTACTATAAATTTATCTGATTTAACTAGCGACAATGGATTTTATATAATGTATTCAGCTAGAGGTTTTGCAAGTGATGATTGGTTGAATAGTAACTTGAAAGTAAATATTATAGCAACGCAAGCAAAAGCTTATCATGTACATAAAAATATTAAATATGAATGGAATGATTTAACTTCACATAAATCTATTTGCTATTGTGGAAATGAAACTGTTGAAGGCCATGCAGTTCGCTCTGGAGGTAAAACATGCGTTTTATGTGGTGGAAAAGTCGATAGGGGATTTATAATTATTGATAGTATAAAATCATGCAAATTTGTAACACGCAATGGTAGCTACATTTTACCAAATGGTGTTATTGTACTTGTTGATGAAGATGTTGAAGCATACATAAATGGAACATTACTCTTTTATAATAAAGATGAAGAAGTTTCATAAATATAACTAATTTACATAAAAAATATAGGGAGGAATAAATTATGAATTTAAAAAAAGCTAGTGTGATAGTTTTCTTGCTTATATCTTCTATATCATGTAAGCATGGAAATAGTGATGTATCTATATCGTCTTCATCAAGTGAAGATATTGAAGAAAGTAGCGGTGAATATGTAGATTTATATCGCGATTATGATTATAATAATAATGGCACACTTCTTAAAATTAAAAATATCAAAATTGAAAGCAATCAAATTACCATACCTTCTTCAATAAATGGTAAAACAATTAAAACTATTTATAGTAATGTTTTTTCAGATTTTGAATTTAATAATGATAAATTAATAACATTGATTATACCAAGTACAATTATTAAAATTCATGATAATGCTTTTAGTAATTGTAACTTTATTGAAAAAGTAGTTTTTGATTCAACTTCAAAATTAGAGGAAATAAATGAAGGTGTTTTTAGCTATTGTACAAATTTAAAAGAAATTGTTTTCCCTACAACTCTTAAAAAAATAGAGAAAGATTCATTTTTAGAATGTAAATCATTAACAAAAATAATATTGCCAAAAACAATAAAAACTATTTCTGCATCGGCATTTTATAAATGCGAAAATCTGGAAGGATTTTATATTGATGGGGAAAGTGAATATATTACGATTATTGATGGAGTAATATATTCGAAAAATAGAAAAACACTAAGAATTTATCCATATGGAAAAAAGGAAAAGACATATAAAGTACTACCTGAAGCCTATTCAATTAATAGTGAAGCATTCTATTCAAACCCTTATTTGGAAACAATTGATTTAAACAATGTCAAAAGTATTCATAGTAAAGCATTTTTTAACTGCAGTAATCTTAAAACTATTTGTGGTCAATCTTTGTGCGACATCTTATACGATAATCCATTTTTATTAACTAAATGGTATGAAGAGCAACCCGACTTTGCAAAAATTGGAAATTGCTTAATAGGCTATAAAGGAAAAGAAAAGATTATTAATCAGAATAGTTTAAGTGATATAAAATATATTTCTTGCAATGCATTCAATGAAACTCCTATTGAAGAAATTACTATTCCAAGTAATGTAGAAAGAATATGGCAATATGCATTTATTAATAATTATTCTTTAAAGAAAGTCACTATATTAGGTGATTGCAAAATAGATTCTACCGTTTTTAAAGGTAATAATCCATACTTAAAAGTATATGTGAGAAATAGTTTATATAATATTTACAAAGATGACCCTGATTATAAAAATATAGATTATTCGCTTATTAAAATAACTAGTAATGTATCATTAAATATTAATGGAAATATTGCTTATGAAACTTTAAATTATGGAGATGAATATGACTTTTCTAACTATTTAGATAATGATAATTCTTGCTTTATTGATGAATATAATAAATACTATCCTATTAAGGGAATATGGGATAATATAAACACAAGTTTAGTGCTTTATTTAGCTAATAATGATAAAGTTAAATTTGTCGATAAAAACTACCATTTACTATTTGATTATAATCTACAAAATGGTGATAGTTATTCTATAAATAATAATGATATACTCATTAATAATGAAGTTGTTTACACTCTTACAAATCCACAAAAGTATTATAAATACACATTTAAAATAGATGAAGATAATTCAGCAAATGGTATCTTTAACAATAATTTTATTATTATTCAAGTTGAAGAAACTCCCATTGAATATGTTGTGAGTATATATAAATATCATATTGGTGCATACAATGAACTTGGAAATGTTCCATTTACATGTCGTGATATAGCTAATCGCGGATTTAAACATTTTTTACCACCTGTTGATCCAAATAATATGTATAATTTTGAAGGATTATATTTAGATGAAAATTATACAACTAAATTAGAAAATCTATATTTGTTAATAGATAATCAAATAAACTATTTGTATGCAAAATGGGTTAAAACTAAATAAATTTAGGAGCAAAAATTGCCAGTTGATAATGAATCAGGTAGCTTTTTTTACCATCATCACTAAAATTGATTCCCTAATAAGCAAAAAAATAAAGTCATCCAAGGCTTTATTTTTTGTTATATAATTTATTTTTAGTAAATATTTCAATATTGCTATACTTTATTTCATAAATTCTTCTCGCCTTTATTACTTTTAATCTATTTTGTTTATTCTTAGTAAATACTGCTTCTGAAGGTCCAATAAATTTATAAAACTCTTTTTTAAATATTTTAACTAAATCTTTATTCTTTTTAAAAGTGTCTGGAACAACATAATATTCAAACTGGAAGAAATGCTTAGGAAGAGCTAAAATATATCTTGCTTCACTTACATCATTTAACAATTGTTTAATTGCTGTTGAAAAAATATCTTGCTCATATGTTGAAGCGTTAAGTAAATAAATATTTGAAAAATTGTTTTTATCATTAAATACTTTTATTTTAATATTACTTGATTGAATAATTTTAGCTTTCTTTAAAGCATTTAATATAACATAGCCTAATATCTTTAATTTTCTGTGTGGCTTTGATAAATGAATAAATGTTAAAAAATTTTTTATAAAAGCAATAGCAATAAAAATTTGAATAACTAAATATATAAGAATGGAAATTATACTTAAAACATTACTTCTTAATAAATTCTTTAATAAACCATAATTAATAAATGAGGCAGTAGCACATAATAAAATATTAGTTAAACTAGCAAAAAATGAATATTCCTTTTTTAATCTTTTATTACTAACGCTTGTAATTTTATTAAGGGATGAAATATCAGCAGCTGAATTTATACAAGTAAGCCAGGCATCTTTGACCTTTTTCTTGTTTTTAGCTTCTTCTAGCATATATTTGTTTAAGTTATTAATATCATCAACATTTTTTGGAATATTAAGAATATTTAATCTTTCTAAGCCATTTTCAATTAAATTGTTATTTGTATCAATTCCAACAAAGGTTTGAAAACGTTTCTTTAAAGCATAGTAATCAGTAGAATAATTAAAATCATAAGGATTTAAACAAACTAAATGCCAAATGTTAGCAACCTTATTAGGATCATTTTTGTTAGTTCTAATAGCTCTTCCTCTAATTTGATTGCTTGAAACATAAGAATTAATAAAGCTTGCAATTATTAAAGTATTAATAATTGGTGAATCCCAGCCTTCCCCAAGTAATGCTTTTGTTCCTATTAAAACATTAAATAAATTTTTTTCAAAAAATTCTGTTAATAATAAAACTATTTTCTTCTTGTTAGTATTATTTATTTTTAATGAAACATAATTTGAATTATTAATTTCTCTATATTCAAATTCTTCACTTAAATAAATGCAACAATTTTTAGGTATTATACAAATTGTACCAGTTAAGCAACAAAGGCTGATACCATCTATATTGCATCTCCTTAAATGTTCAAAAATTGGAATAGTTCCAAAGTCATCGATTTTTGCATTTGAATTAATTAAGCTAATGGTATTGCTTTTAATATAATCTGTTAGAATTAGACAATGTATATTATCTGTTAACGCTGTGTATTCACTTTTTACAATAGCTTCAATTGAATTAAGCTTTGATAAAGACATTGACATTATTTGATTGCATCTTTCATCATAAACAATACAAACCTTACGATTATTAACAACTCCTAAAGCTGAAAGCTCCCTTTTCAAAGACATTAAAAAAGTTTTATCAATTTCATATGATAAATTATCATCAAACAATGCTTTTTGTAATAATATTTGCATTTTTTCAATATCAAATTTTTTGTTTTTCAATAAAAGTTTAATAAAAAATGGAACTTTTTGTTTATTTTCCATTAAAAAAGTCATAATGGCTTGAAAATAAATATTATCTTCATAATACAAATTTCTAAGATTATAATACTCTTTTAAGTGTTTATTACTTAAAATCACGTTAAGCAATTGTTGATTATTTTTATATTTTACATACACCTTAATACCATTTGAATATGATTTTAAAATGCTTTCTTCTTCCTTTTTTAAAGGATATGAAAAATAAATATAGTCTTGATGTGGACAAATACAATTATCCTTTATTAGCTCAAGAGGAAATATTTCATCATCAATTGGTCCACATAAATCAATGTATTTATCAAATTCTTGCATGCTTGAATCATAAGGAGGAGTTGCTGTTAAAGAAATAATATATGGATTATCTATATAGCTTGTTAATAATTCAAGTGATTTCCACCAATCATTTTTTAAGTGGTGACATTCATCTAAGCAAATTGTTTGAATATTGTTTCTTTTTAAAAAATCCTTTAAATTAAATGTAGAGTAATCGATTTCTTTTTCTTCATCTTCATCATCTTTACCTTTTTTTATTGCTTGATGAAGTGATTGATATGTAATACAAATAATTAAAGCATCATCATTAAATTCATTACTTATTAAATTAGAAGAATTTAAAAAGTCATTATTAAAACGATTTAACCATTGCTCACGTATAGCAATGCTTGGAGTTAAAACTAAGCATCTTTTATTTAATTCTTTAATTATCTGTAAGCCTAGTGTTGTTTTTCCACTTCCACTTGGAGCAACTATATGAATTTTACTATCGCTTAAATAAGAGTTTAATCTATCTAAAACTCTTTTTTGATATGGACGATTAATACCTTTAAAGCTTATTGAATTAAAATCCACTTAATCCACTCCTTTTACTTTTTCTTTAAAAAAGCAATACCATCTCCAATTGGTAAATAAGAAACATCAAAATCAGTTAACTTATTAAGATATTCCTTTAATTCATTAATTTTTTGCTCATAGAAAACTCTTTTTTTCATACTAACATGCTGTTTAAAATCATTTAAATCCATATTATCGATTATAATTATGCCATTATCCTTTAAATTAACACGATATTTTTCAAAAAACAAAATGTTTTTTGCTTTGGCGGCATCAATAAATATTAAGTCAAATTTTTGTGAAATAAAAACTGTTAAAGCATCATCATTAATAGCACTAACTTTATTTTCAACATTAAAATCCTTAATGTTTTCTATACATAAATCGTATCTATTTAAATCATGCTCAATGGTTGTAACATAAACATTGTCTAATAAAGCTAGATTAATTGTTGTATAACCAATTGCACTACCTATTTCTAAAATATCAGTATAATTATTATCAACAACCAATTTTTGTAAAAAGGCAACAAAATCCTTCCTAGCAATCGGGACAAAATTATCTTTGGCATATTGTTCAATTTCTTCAAATGTTTTCATTTTTATAAATTCTCCAAATGTGTTTTGTATAAATTAAAAACTTTTTTTGTTACTTCATTAATATCCTCATCATTATTTGAAACGACATAATCAATATTTTTAAGATTTTTTAAAGAAAATACTTTTCGATCATTTAATATTCTTTTTTTTGCATTTTCTTCACTATCATTCCTCTTTATCATTCTTAAATAACGTGTCTTTTCATCGCATTTTAGATAAATAGATACAATATGATTATCATGTAAATCATAAAAAGCTTTTAATCCATTTGGATCTAAAACAATACATCTATCATCTAAAATATCTTTTTTGGCAGTTCCATAATAATTGTTATTGTAAAATGTTGTTTCAACAAAAAAGCCATTTTCCTTTTTATTTAAAAATTCACTGACAGAAATGAAGTTATAATCAATTTTATCAATTTCGTTGATACGTGGCTCTCTAGTAGTATAGGTTACAACCTTTTTTATTTTGTATAGCTTTTCTAGTTCTAAGGCAATTTTAGTTTTTCCAACAGCACTAGGGCCAATTAATATTAGCATACTAGTCACCAACCTTTTTTATTTATTATACCATAAACTGTATTTAACGTTAAAAAATTATTGCATATTTTATTTTTTTGAAATAAAATATATATTGGCTTATTTGAAAGTGGAGGCTTATGAAAAATGAAGAAAATTATTGTTATTACAGATAGCACTTGTGATTTAACAAAGGAAATTATTGAAAAAAGAAATATTAAAATTATTCCATTAAAAGTTTGCTTTAATGAAAAAATGTATAAGGATTTATTTGAATTAACGCCTACTGAAATGTACAAAGAGGTTGAAAAATTAAACATCCTCCCTAAAACTGCAGCAATAACTATTGAAGAATTCAAACAAGAATTTGATAAGTATTTAGCAGATGAAGATAATGAAATAATCTTTTGCGGAATTAGCTCAAAATTATCATCAACTATTCAAAATGCAATGGTAGCAAGAAATAGTTATAATGATGATACGGCCAAAAGAATTCATATAATTGATTCATATAATTTATCAACAGGTATTGGACTTACTGTTTTAAAGATTTGTGATATGAGAGATAGTGGCGTTGATATTATCGATATCGTAAAAGAGGCAAATAGAATTGTAAAATGTGTTAGAGCACAATTCTCTGTTAGGGATTTAACATATCTTCATAAGGGCGGTAGATGCTCAGGAACATCAAAATTCTTTGGAACAATGCTTAGAATTAGACCTATTTTAAGAGTTTATGATGGTTCAATCATTTTAAGTGAAAAGGTATTTGGAAAATATGAAAAATCATTGGATTTACAAATACAAGATATAACAAAAAACATTCACCATGTTGATGATGAAAACCTTTTTATAACACATTCAATGGGGGATGAAGAGGCTAAATATATTTTAGATAATTTACCAGAGGTAGTTAAAAAAACATTTAAAAATATTTATGTGACAAATGCTGGATGTGTTATTTCTTCACATTGTGGACCTCATACAATTGGTATTTTATATATTAAAAAGACTCCTTTAACTAGTGACAAGTAAAAAGTTGGAAAATTACTTCCAACTTTTCTTTTTTATAATCATGAAATTTGATATAATGTTTAATTGGTGATAAGTATGAAGTTAATAATAATTGGCGGTGGAGCTAGTGGTTTAATGCTAGCTAGTATTTTAAATAATAAAAAAGCAAATATTGATATTACTATAATTGAAAAGGAAGATCATGTTGGAAAAAAAATTCTGCTTTCAGGAAATGGAAGATGCAATCTATCTAATACTAATTTGACACCTAATTGCTATAACAATGAATTTGGCTATAATATAGCTAATTCCTTTGATACTATTTCTTATTTTAATAGCATTGGCTTACTTACAACTACAGATAGCGAAAACAGAGCCTATCCTTTGTCAAATGTTTCAAATAATGTTTTAGATGTTTTAAGGAAAAGTATTAGTGATGCCTTAATTATTAATAATGAAGCAATAAATAGAATTAATATAGTTAATAATCAATACGAATTAATATCTTCAAATTTTAATTATTATTATGCTGATTTTTTAGTTATTGCAGCTGGTGGAAAAACATATTATAAAGAATGTAATTCTTATACCTTAGCAAATATGCTATCACATAAGGTATGCTTACTTAGACCATCGCTTACTTATTTAAAGGTAAAAGAAAATTTAGCTTCTATTGAAAATTTAAGATGTAAGGTAAAAGCCTCACTTTTTGCTAATAACACTCTATTATATGAAGATTTTGGCGAAGTTTTATTTAAAAAAGATGCTATATCAGGTATCGTTATTTTTCAACTTTCCTCAATAATTGCTAGAAATCACTATATGTCCTATGTAATAAAACTTGATTTAGCTTATAATTATACTATTGAACAGCTATGTAACTATATTAACAAATTCAAATCACTTGATGGTATGTTTGCTAAAATGATTAATCAATATATTTTAAAAAATGCTAAAAGCAATAATACACTAGATATTGCATATACAATTAAAAACTTATCATTTAATGTCATAGAGCCAGTTGATTTTAAAAATGCTCAAGTAACATCTGGCGGTGTTGATGTAAATGAATTAAATGAAAATCTGGAAAGTGTTCTTCATAAGAATTTATACTTTAGCGGTGAAATTATCAATGTTGATGGTATTTGTGGTGGCTATAATTTACAATTTGCTTTTGCAAGTGCAAATAAAATAGCTAATGATATTATTTTAAAAGTAGGTGTTAAAAATGAAGAAAATCTATGAGCTTATTTATATTAATAATCATCTTTTAGGTTGCTTTGATAATAAAAAGATTAAAATGTATGATAAAAGCGAAATGAATGAGTTAAAAAACAATCTAAAGGATTTAATCATTAAAAAAGAGAAAAACCGTCACTTGTTTTCTTTAATTATTGGCCTTACACTATTAGTAGTTGCTATTTTATTAGCTATATTAAATTTAGTAAAGGTGATAAATATAAATTGGTTTATTTATACCTTTATAATTGTAGGTCTTGTTTTAATTTGGGTTATTCTATTTTATGTTTTTGGCTTTTTCTTTTATAGTAAAATAAAAATGAATTTTTCTTTTTATAAAAATAATACTCCGATGATGTATGCATCATCTTCTTATTCAAAATGGTTAAAAAATTATAAAGAATATTTTTTAAATAATCAATTTAGCTATGATAAGAATGATAAGCAAATTAATATGTATTTTTCTTTAAAAATGCCCTCATTTAGAAAAAACCTAATCTATAATGGCTATATTTATAGTAATATTCCTTACTTTTATTTAAGTATTGATAATAAAAAACTAATATTTTTACCAGGCTTTGTTATTATTTTTAAAAATAATAATATCGATATTGCCTTTAATTATGAAATTTCATGTACAAAAAAAGATAATACTTACTCTATTATTTATAATAATGAAGAAATATTATCATTTGTAAGTAATGTTATTTTTGATGTTAATTTCTTTTATTTTAAATACTAATTATTTCATATTTCTCATCACTAATAGCAATTGATAAAACATAATCAACATTCAAATTTAAAATAACTTGATTAGTTATATCCACTTTATCTGTTAATAAAGAAATATTAATACCCGTTCCTATTTTTTTATAATAGCTTTCTAATTTACTAAATTCTTTAATTAACTCAATATCATTGTAAATGTTTAATCTTTTTTTCAAAGCATTAGACATTTTTTTATTTAAAGATTCTATATCTATTCCTATTTCTTTATTACTAATTCCAATGGCTATAATATCATTGCAATGAGAAATATTAAAATAAAATTCCTTAAAAAATGGCTTGTTATATTCATTAATATACATTTTTAATTCATCAACATTAAGTTTATATTCATTTAAGATAATTTCCTTTAATAGCTTATACGCATTAAAAGAAAGAATTTTATGTGTCCCTTTTAAATTATTTAAATGATTAATTATTTCATTATTTTTAAAATAATTAATATCAATTTTCTCTTTTAAATTTACTTGCTTATAATATATCTTACTCATTTTTTTAACTTTCTTTCACTTACAATTATAAGCAAATAGATTATTTTTTCAATATAATTATTTGAATTGATATTTTTTAAAAGCTTTTAAGCCTAAAAATATTGCTTCATCTTGGAGCATATCTTCAATTCTTAATAGTTCGTTATATTTAGAAGTACGATCACTTCTTGATAATGATCCTGTTTTAATTTGCATTGCATTAGTAGCTACAGCTAAGTCAGCAATAAAACTATCTTCGCTTTCGCCACTTCTATGAGAAATAATTGTTGAATAATTATTACTTTTTGCTAAATTAATAGCGTCTAATGTTTCACTTAATGTACCAATTTGATTATATTTAATTAAAATACTATTTGCTAAATTATTTTTAATACCTGCACTTAATATTTCTGTGTTAGTAACAAATAAATCATCACCAACTAATTGAATTTTATCTTTAAGCTTTAAGGTTAATTCCTTCCAGCCTTCTATATCATTTTCATTTAAAGCATCCTCTATAGTAATTATTGGATATTTGTTTACTAAATCTATATAATAATCTATCATTTCATGAAATGTTTTACTACCTTCATGGCTTTTCTTTAAATCATATGTTTTAGTATTTTCATTATAAAATTCATTAGCTGCTACATCTAGTCCTAAAAAAATGTCCTTTCCTGGTATATATGAGGCTTTTTTTATGGCTTTAATTATTAATTCAAAAGGCTCTTTATTACCATTTTTACATAAAGGCGCATAGCCGCCTTCATCGCCAACATTTGTTTCATAACCACTTTCATTTAAAACATCCCTTAGGTGATGAAATATTTCACTACCTGCTCTTAAAGCCTCTTTAAAGGATTTAAAGTTAGCAGGTATTATAAAATATTCTTGAAAATCAATGGTAGAGTATGAATGAACCCCACCATTAATAACATTCATTAATGGAGTTGGTAGTACCTTAGCATTTATACCTCCAATATATTTAAATAAAGGCATATTGTAATAATTTGCCGCCGCTTTAGCTACTGCCAGTGATACTCCTAAAATAGCATTAGCTCCTAAATTTTCTTTGTTTTTGCTTCCATCTAAGGCAATAAGTGTTTTATCTATTAATAATTGATTTGTTGCAGCCATGCCAATTAGCTTATTTTTTATTATTGTATTTACATTATTAACAGCCTTTAATACACCCTTTCCTAAATATCTATTTTTATCATTATCCTTTAATTCGTATGCTTCCTTAAAGCCTTTTGAAGCTCCACTTGGAACAATTGCACTTCCCTTAATATTATTATTTAAGGTAATAGTAACCTCAATTGTTGGATTACCACGTGAATCTAACACTTCAAGAGCATGAACATCCTTAATTCTATACATTTAATCATCTCCACTTATAGTATTTACTTTAGATAACAAATTAATAATTTTAACTTTTAAAATATTAAAGTATATTATATAATTGTCTTATTAAATATCTAGGAGAAATATTATGATAAAAAGAATAAATGGAACTTTTTTAGAATTTCATCATTTAGGATTACCTGAAGGAAAATATTTTAATCCATTAATTCATGATTTTAGTGAAAAACAATGGCGTGCTAAAGTAAACGAAATAGCTAAATTAAAAATGAAATATATTGTTATTATGGAAACAGCTAATTTTGATGATGATAAATATAATGAATGCTATTATAATTCAAAATATTATAAAAAAAGTAAAGAAATAAAATGTGAAAATCCAATAGAAGTTATATTAGATGAATGTGATAAGCTAAATATCAATGTTTTTATGTCTGTTGGCTTTTATTCAAACTGGTGGAAGACATTTGAAAATATGACAAAAGAAAGTGCCTTTGAAAGAGCATTTTTGGCTATGGATGAATTACATGAGCAGTTTTCATTTCATAAATCATTTTATGGCTGGTATTTCCCAGATGAATCCGAAATAAGCTATTATATGGATGAAGAATTCATTAGCTATGTTAATCGTTATTCTGCTAAGGTTCATTCATTAAGTTGTAAATATAAAACATTAATCGCGCCATATGGAACATGCAAATTAAAAGCTGATGAAAATTATATTAATCAATTAAAAAGGCTTGATGTTGATTTTGTTGCTTATCAAGATGAAGTAGGTGTTAAAAAGACAACTGAAAACGAAACTGCTGCTTTTTATAAAGCTTTAAAGAAAGCACATGATATAGCAAATAGAAGTAAATTATGGGCAGATGTTGAAGTATTTACCTTTGAAGGTGATGTTTATAAATCGGCCTTGATTCCTGCAAATATCAATCGTTTAAAAAAGCAGCTTGAAGCCATTTCTCCTTATGTTGAAGAAATAATTATTTTTGAATATCAAGGCTTATTTAATGAACCTGGTACCATTGCTTTTTGTGGCCATGTTGATTCAATAAATTATTATAAGGAATATAAAAAGCTATTAGACGAAATAGAAAAAAACTAATTGCTGTTTAACCAATCTATTGGCCTAATTAGCATTAATTGAGAAATTTTTTTATAAAAATATTTTAGCTTATCTAATTGTTCATTTTGCTTTGATATAGCATAATATATTTCGTTTTGATAATCATACATTGTATTATCTGTTGCAATATCTTCAATTATATCAAAAATAAATGTTGGAAATAACAAGCGAGCAATTAAATATTCATATTCATCAACATTATAAGAATAACTTTGACAAATTGAAAATAAAGTATCAAAATCAATTAAATTATTTTTATAAAGCTCAGCTAAATCTCTACTTGAATGATCAATAATTAAATTAAATGGATTAAATAATTCAAATTTATCCATTTTTTTTATTCTTCGATGAGTCAAGGTTGTTAAATAATGTTTTTTATTAAAATCAATTTTCATATCGCTTAAATATTGTAAAGCATTAATAGCTAAACCTATTGCAAATTGACTATATTCATATAATATCATATGCGCATCGTTATCAAAATTTAATGCTACTAAGCATTGATTTTGGATATATTCAAGACGTTGATCCCACAAAATTATAATGTCTTCAATATTAACATAATAATTAAAAGCATTAAAAAATGCCATATGCATTTTTACAAAATAATTTATATCAATATTTTTTTCATCCTTGTATGTTAGCATACAAATATTATTATTTCCTTCACTACTAGAGATGTATTTATTATATTTATTTTTAACAATATAAACAACATTTCCATCAAATTCATCATAAAGCATGCTAATAAGATCATTTAGTTTATTTAAAGAATTTTCATCTTCAGTAGTTTTAGATAATAAAAATGTGTAATCCTTAAAAATAAATGTATTATCATCTAATAACTTTACGTTATAGCCATAATAATCATAAATAAAAGAATTCATAAAAAAAACACCTCGCTCATATTAAGTATATGCACAAGATGTTGTTTTTATAGTTTCTTTTAATAAATTTAATATTAACCAATAGCGCCTTCCATATTTAACTTTAATAATTGATTTAATTCAACAGCATATTCCATTGGTAGTTCCTTTGAAAATGGCTCAATAAAGCCTAAAACTATCATTTGCATAGCTTGTTGCTTACTTAAGCCTCTACTCATTAAATAAAATAATTGATCATCACTAATTTTAGAAACTGTTGCTTCATGCTCAATAATTGATTGATTATTGTAGCATCTATTCTTAGGTATTGTATCCGATGATGAAATATTATCAAGAATTAAAGTATCACATTGAACATAGCTTCTAGCATTAATAGCTTCCTTTGAATGGTGAACTGTTCCTCTATAATTAACCTTTCCACCAGCCCTACAAATTGATTTTGAAATAATTTGGCTAGAAGTATTTGGAGCTAAATGAATCATTCTAGCACCAGCATCTTGATATTGATTTTTGGAAGCAACAGCAATTGAAATACATGTTCCTTTAGCGTTTTTACCAGCTAAAATACAAGCTGGATATTTCATATTTACACCTGAACCAATATTGCCATCAATCCATTCCATTTGGCCATCTTCTTCAACATAAGCACGTTTAGTAACTAAATTAACGATATTACTTGACCAGTTTTGAACAGTTGAATAGCGACATCTTGCACCCTTTTTAACAATAATTTCAACAACAGCAGCATGTAGTGACTCACTATCATAAATTGGAGCAGTACAGCCCTCAACATAATGAACATCCGCGCCCTCATCAACAATAATTAATGTTCTTTCAAATTGCCCCATACCTTTAGAATTAATTCTAAAATATGATTGTAATGGCTTATCAAGCTTAACACCTTTAGGAACATAAATAAATGAGCCACCTGACCAAACAGCACCATTTAAAGCGGCAAATTTATTATCCATAAAAGGAACAACTGTATTAAAGTATTTTTTAACTAAATCAGGATATAATCTTAACGCACTATCAGTATCTAAGAATATTACTCCTTTGTCTTCAACTTCCTTTAGCATATTATGATAAACACTTTCAGATTCATATTGTGTATGAACACCTGCGAAGAATTTTTTTTCTTGTTCAGGTAAGCCTAATTTATCAAATGTTTCTTTTATAGTAGTTGGAACCTCATCCCAATCCTTTACTGACTTTTCAGCAGGCTTAATATAATATGTGTATTCATCATATTTTAAGAAATCAAGATTTGGTCCAAAATCAGGATTTTTCATTTTAACAAAAGCATCATAAGCTCTTAAGCGGAATTCCTTCATCCATTCAGGCTCATTTTTATGATTTGAAATATCAATAATTGTATCTTTTGTTAAACCCTTTTTTGTTTTGTAAATACTAGTATCTTTATCAGCAAAGCCATATTGATAATTATCAATGCCTTCTATTTTTGTATTATCACTCATTCTTTCCACCTGCCTTTAAAGAATTTAAAAGTTCAAGTAAGCCATTAAAGCCAATCATAGCACATTTAATACGATTTGCTTGCTTGCTTACATCCTTAAATACGACAGCCTCTTGAAGAAGCATTTCATCATATGGTAATTCCTTTATCATATTGTCGTATTCTTTAATAATTTTATAAGCTTTTTCTACATTTTCATTAATAACAAGCTCTGATAAAATTGATGTTGAAGCTGTTGAAATTGTACAACCAACGCCATCAAAGCGAAAGTCTTTAATGATATTATTTTCAACTAATATTTGAATATCAATATCATCAATACAAGACTCAGAATTCATATTAATTTTTAAGTAGCGTGGATCATCAACTAATCCTTTATTACGAGGATTTTCATAATGGTCCATAATAATTTCTCTTTTAATCATTGGATCATTTAAAGAAAGCATCTAAAAAGTCACCTCCATGCTTACAAGCTTCAACGAATATATCAATTTCTTCTTTTGTATTATAAAAATATAGTGAAGCTCTAACAGTACCGACAACATTTAAATAGTTAGGTAATAGCTTAGCACAATGATGTCCACTTCTTACAGCTATACCCTTACTATTAAAATAGCTTCCAGCATCTTGACAAAATACATCCTTAATATTGAAATCTATAATTCCAGAATCATTTTTATTATAAACAATAACATTATCTAGCTTTTCTAATTTTTCTAAAGCATATTTTTTTAATTCTTTTTCATATTCTTCGATATTTTCCATACCGATTTTATTTAAATAATTAATAGCAGCGTTTAAGCCAATTACTTCAGCAATAGCTGGAGTTCCACCTTCAAACTTATATGGAGGCTTTTTAAGTAGCATATTAAAGCAGCTATCAAATTTAGAATTCATCCCGCCACCATATAATAATGTTTCTGTTTGGCATAATAGCTCATATTTTCCAAATAAAATTCCAAGTCCTGTAGGACCACACATTTTATGAGATGAAAAAGCTAAAAAATCACAATCTAATTTTTTAACATCCACTTTCATATGTGGAATTGCTTGAGCTGCGTCAACTACAACTACAATGTTTTTACTATGAGCATATTTTATTATTTCTTCAACTTCATTTTTTGCTCCTAAAACATTACTAACATAAGCAATTGCAATAATTTTAGTATTACTAGTAATTGCTTCTTTAATAGCATTTAAAGTTACAACACCTTTATCATTTAGCTTAGCATATTTTATAATGGCATTTTTCTTTTTAGCTACTTCAAACCATGGAAGTACATTACTTGCATGCTCAGCTTCATTAATTATAATTTCATCATTTTCATTTATAACATTTAAAGCATAGCCCAAAGCAACTAGATTTAATGATGCTGTAGTACCAGCAGTAAAAACAACCTCATTTACATCACTATTTATAAATTCAGCTACATTAGCTCTTGTATCCTCATAGATTTTATCAGCCTTAGCAGCTAAATCATAGTCACCTCTATGAACATTACTATTATAATTAAAATAATAATCATTCATTGCTTCAATTACACATCGTGGCTTCAAGGAAGTTGCAGCACTATCAAAATATACAAGCTTATGACCTTGCATAGTTTTGTTATCATCTAGCATTGGAAAATCTTTCCTAATTTTTAAAATATCTAGCATACTACCCTATCCTTTGTTGTAAGACCTTACTGATTTCGTCTTTAATTGTTTCATCATTTATGTTTTCAAGAATTGGATTAAAGTAACCTTTAATTAAAATATTTCTTGATTGCAATTTATTTAATCCTCTACTTTCAAGATAATACATATGATCCTGATTAAGTGAACCAACACTACAAGAATGAGATGCTTCAACATCATTTTCATCAATATGTAGATTTGGAAGAACAATACCTGAACATGTATTCGATAAGTTTATAATTCTACCTTCTTGGTTCGCTTTAGTACCATGTGCTCCATTTTTAATATATGCATCAGTATAAATACTTACATGGGCATTATCATCGTTTATGGCAAATAATTGGGCTTTTGAAATACTATTTATAGCATAATGATTTAAGTTTGTTTGGTATTTTTTAACTGCCTTATTAATAGCATAAATACCACCGATAACACTGCACTTTGCTTCATCCTTTAATAAATTAATTGTTTCATTACTTGACACATTATTATTAGTTAAATCAATTTGCATTGATTCATATACTCCATCATTATTTACTATCCTATTAATAGCTAATTCGTTTTTATTATCAACTAAAATAGTAAATAAATTTAATTTTGATTTATTATCAATGTTTATAAATATTTGACAATCACTTAAGCATGAAATTAAATTTTCAATAATTGATAATTTTGAATTAATTACATTGATTGTTAATTCTTTTAAATTGTTATTATTGAGTGAAATATTATATGCTTCATCATTGATATTAGAAAATGTTAATGTTTGCTTTGCATCATCATTTAAAATTACATTATTTTGCATTTTTAATACTTTCCTTTACACCGCAAAGTCCAATTGATGAAGGACGCATATCGTTCTTTTTAACATCAATTCCATATTCTGCTTTTACCCAATCAAAACCTTGCTTATCAATTTTTTCTACAATTTCTTCATTACCAGTTAAAATAATCTTACCATCAACAATTACATGAACGTGTGTTGGCTTAATTAATTGATAAAATCTTGCATAGTGAGATACAACTAAAGCACTACCATTTCTTTTTATTACATCCTCAACTGATGAAGCCACTACCTTTAAAGCATCTACATCAAGTCCCGAGTCAATTTCATCAAGCATAGCAATTGAAGGCTTTAATAGTTTCATTTGAATAATTTCATTTCTTTTCTTTTCACCACCTGAAAAGCCATCATTTAAGTTTCTATGAATCATGTCAAGAGGTAAATTAACTTCCTTAGTAGCATTTTCAAGTTCACTAATAAATTTATATAGTGAAACTGGTTTTTCACTTTTAGCATTAATGGCTGCTTTTAAAAAGTCAGAATTAATAACACCTGGTATTTCAGGTGGATATTGTAAAGCTAAAAATAAACCTGCTTTAGCTCTTTCATCGACTGACATTCTTAAAACATCTTTACCATCGAGTAGAATTTCTCCTTCAGTTACAACATATTTTGGTTGTCCCATAATTGTTGATAATAGTGTTGATTTACCATTACCATTAGGGCCAAGTAAAGCATGAATTTCATTTTCTTTAATAGTTAAATCAATGCCTTTAAGAATTTCTTTATCTGCTACAGAAACATGTAAATTTTTAATTTCAAGAGTAGACATAAATACACCTCGCATTCCTTAATTATTTTACACTTATTTATAAAAATAGTAAATAAGATATAAGGCTATTTCATGCTAATTATTGAGCTAAATCATTTTTTTTATTCTTTATGTTGCTAAAAAAATTTTTATGTGGTATTATTTATTAGCAATATTTAAATACTGCGGCATTTGGAGCAATACTCAAGAGGCCGAAGAGGCGCCCCTGCTAAGGGTGTAGGTCGGGAAACTGGCGCGAGAGTTCAAATCTCTCTTGCTCCGCCACTAAAAAGTTTAAAAACTGATGCAGAAATGTGTCAGTTTTTTGTTTAATAATTGCAAAAATTTCAATTTAAAAGTATATTTTTGTATTGTAAACGTCAAAAAATAACACGTTCAATAAAAATAAAAAGATAATCAGATATTATAGTACTTGTAACTAAAAAAAAGATTATCTTTTTTGTCCTTTAATTCGCCATTTTCCACCAGGTGGGAATTCAACTCCTACTTCAATTTGCCTTTTAATATGTTTAACTAGATTTTTCAAGATGCATAATATATAATATTATTTGCGAGGTATATTATGAAAAAGAAATTTTTACTGATTGTATTTATTTTTTATCAATTTCTTTTTTTAGCATGCACCAAAGAAAGCAATTATCAAACAAATGTCTATGAATCAATTCCCGGATATAAAAATGCAACTTGCAATATAATGAAAAATAAATACATTGAATTGCATATTGAAAATGAAATAACATCTTCAAAAGAAGAAATAACTAGTTTGCTTAATTCTTTACAAAATAATTATGATAAGCTTAATAATACATTTAATTTAAATACTAAAATAAAATGCTATGTCATCAATAACATTTACATTTTTGAAAATACAAAAGCCATATATCAAAATGGTATTTTGCTTTGCGATAAAAGTGCATTATTTGACGAAAATCTTTTGAACGCATTAACTGGCTCTTATATTCAATCAACTGAATTTTGGAAACAATATGGTGCTTGTGCTTATGCATTTAACTATCAATTTAACAATGAAGAAATTAAAAAATATTATCTAAATGGCAATGATTTAGCATTAACACTTTTCCAAACATATTTTATGGATGAATTTTCAACTAATAAAAATATAGCAATTGAAACATCTTATTCATTTAGTAATTTTATTATAAATAAATATGGGTATGAGAAGTTTATTAATGCAAATTTAACTTCATATAGAGAAGAATATCTAAATCATTTAAAAATAAATAGAAAATTTGATATTTCATTTGATTTATCATGGCTTGATAATGCTACATATAGTCAAAAATTCTTATCATATCCTCTTGTTATTAAAACTTTTAATCGCACATATTATCTTAATTCTTTTTCTTCAAAACGAGACACTGCAAGTTTTAATAATTCCGAGAGAGTTTTATATCACTTATCAACTGGTAATACTGAATGTGAAAAAATCTTGAATTATATTAAAGACAATGCTCCTGAAAGTTATAATTTTGTTAGTGAAAAATATAATAGTAATATCGAATATTATATTTCTGAGAACGAAATAAAAACATGTAGTGATGTTACTAATGGCAAAATTTATTTATTGGATCCTAGTGAATTTGTTCATGAAACAATTCATGCAATAACACTTAAAAGCAATCCTACAAAAGAAGCATGGATAGGAGAGGGAATTGCAGAATATTTATCTCGCCATGTTTCAAAACATATATCTGATATTAATAATCGTTTTTATTTATCGTTTACTGATAAAACATTAAGTGGAAATATCAAAGATTTTGTTGATATAGTAAATAGTATTTATAAAGAAAAAGGTGGCAAATTTTCTACTTTAGATGAATTTGATTTTTCTTTACTCGCAAAATGTATTGGCGAAATCACGTTAAAAAACAACACTTATAAATCATCAATTAATTTTCCATATGCTACGACTCCTATATATATGACTTATGCATCTACAAGTCAAGATGGTAATGTTTTAACATATCCTGAGGCATATGCATTTACAAGTTACCTAATAGAAAAATACGGATTTAATAATGCAATAAAATGTTGTATAAATTATAATTTGAAAGAGGTTTATGGTGCTGATTATTCAAACCTAATGAATGAATTTTTAAAAGTAATTTAATCATTTTTATTATTTAAATAAATTTGAATGACTACCAGTCCTTACTAATAATAAAACCATAATATATCATAAAGATTTAATATTATTGAAGATATAATAAATCTAGTAAAGCAAATAAATTATGATTGGTTAAATATGTGTCACAAATTGAAAATTATTTCAAATTTGTGACACATAAGTAAAAATAGAGATAGAATAATTTATGTCCTTCTTTTTTTGTATTATAAATGTAATTCACGTATTGTAAATTGAAGATTCAAATAATTTTTTCAACTGTTAAATATCATTTTTAATTATTTCTTGCCATAGTCATGTACAATTCTATTCCTAAAGCCAATAATATCATTCCATGGAATATAATTATATTTCTTTTTGAATTCTAAAGATAAATATTTTATTTTTTCAATCATTTGTTGAAGATTAAACATAATTGCATCTATCGTTTTAATATCTAGCATAAATTCATCAAAAGAAAGATTTTTTGTATATTCTATAATAACATTAATTTCAAGAATTGCCTGTTCCATATAGTACGCATCATCCTTATTAACCATATATTTTTATTCCCTCTTTTAATATTTCATTAACCAATTCAATATTGTTTTCTAATTCACTGCTTCTAATTAAATCAACCTTTTTACAAAGTATTTGCCTTATTTTTTCAATTAATCCTACAAAACGTAGTCCTATAAGAGAAGATGAAATATATAAATCTACATCACTATTGTCTTTTGCCATTCCCTTAGCATAACTTACAAAAAGAATGCAAAAATCAATTTGACCTTTATATTCTTTTTCAAATAAATCAAATAATTTTCCTTTTATAATATCAATTGAAAGAATGCCATTATCTTCATTAATTTCAAAGTTCTTCTCAAGTGTTTCAATAAACGACTTTCTTTTAATTGAACTACCATAAGTTTCATCTTTTTCATAACGCCCAAAAGTTCTAACAGGAATATTTAAAATTTCTGCCGCTTTAATTTGTGATAAATCATATTTTAATCTTATTTCTAATAAATTCATTTTGTTTGTCACCATTAACATAACATCATAATTGTCCCACATCGTAAATATCAAATAGGACATTTTGTCTTTCTAAGCGTAGAACAAAAAGGACAATTTGTCCTCCTTTATTTAAAATGTATAGGACAAATCGTCACATTTAACTATTATTTATATTTATTAAAAAATTCAATCATTTTATCATTTGCTTCAATAGATTCATTAATTTCTTGAAGGATTGTTTTAAATTCATGATGAAAAGGATTTAAAGGAAAACATATTTACTAATTCATAATTAATATTATTATCACTTAATTATTTATCAAACGAAACATTGTATCATAATGTTACTTACGTATTGAATTCACATAAAATGATTGTAATACTTTCATTTAATTAATTATAAAAATTAATTTATTTAGTTAATACATTTTTATGACAAATGTTTAAAATCGAATTTTTATAAAAGCATTAAAATTTTTTAATCATTATGAGACAATTTTGGGTTATATTTGCAATGAGTTTTACACATATTAATAATATGTGTTGACTTTCATTAAAATTAAACATAAAATAAATATGCAAAAGGCAAAACTATGGCAACATAGTGACGCAAAGCTATAGGGAGAATCATTCTCAGCCAGTTACCATTATAATTTTTTTATTTTAGGGGCTAGACTTTGATTGATCAAATTAACTGATAGGCTCTAAGTAAATAGAGTCATTTTTTTATTTTGATTAAGTAAATGGAGGAGAAATGAAAACATGGATAAAGCTAAAAGCAAAAAAATATATTCAAATTTTAAATCCACTCTTATTTCTTTTATAGCTTTAGTTTTTTCATTTGTTGCTTTAATTCAAGTATGCTTTGGTTGGTATGCTATTTCTAAATCAACTACTGGAAATGGAATAGATATTGGCGTTGAAGGAAAAGGAAACATTATCATCAAAGCAAAAACTGATAGTGAAAATATAGGTGTTGATGTAATTAATAGTGAAATGGAAAAGATAAAAATTACTGATTCATCTGACAACAAGCTATTTCCAGAAATTTGTGGAAGTTTTACTTTTTTTGTGTCAAAGGACATTGAAAATACTACTAATTTCAATTTTTCATACAAGATTGTTTCAAAAAACAATGAGTTTTGTAAAGATCCAAAATATCCTAGTGGCTGCTATAAGGGGACTACAGAGGAAGATATTGCGCTTTCTTTAAAATATCTTTCATCTCATTTACTATTTTTTAAAGAAAAAGACGAAAACAATCATTATAAGAATTGGATTTGTGCAAATTCTAGTGTTTTTGAAAAATCAACGACAAACACTTGTGAAGTAAAAATATATTGGGTTTGGGTTGGAAACTATTCAGAAATTTTTAATGCAAATAATAATTTAATTGAAGAAAACACAAGGAAAAAAATTGAAAGCTATTATTCAGAATCTAAAGAAAGATTAAGTGAAATTTTTGATGGTGGTATTAAAAAATCTGAAAATTATAACAATGCAGATATGACAATCGGACTTACATTAAGATATATTTGCTTTGAAATTGAAGTTTTAGGGTAGGAATTTATTATGGATAGTATACTTAAAGACATTGAAAATAAGTTTTCAAGGATATTATTAATTTTATCTATAGTTTCTCTTATAGTGGTAACTCCTGTTTTTGCATGGCTAACATCATCAAAAAAATATAGTAGGACTGATGACTTAATTATTGATATGCCACCAATTATTTATATTAAAAATGATAAAATGCAAAATATAACATCCTTTAATTTAGATGGTCTAAAGGTTGGAGAGGAATATAATACACTTTTTTGCGTCGCGCCAGCCAAAATAAATGTTGTCGATTCATTTTTCTTAGGTCTTGTATATACAGAGAATATGGGAATGGATATGAAATTATACCCTGTGCATTCCATTACTGAAAATCCAGTTTTGGGGCAAGAATCACAAATGAGAAATATTAAATTAAATGATGACGAAAATGGAAATGATTTTTATTTTAACTATTTAAAAACTCAAGATTCAGGGGTTCCAAAAATTGATGATACAACATATAGTCATAAAATCACTTATGGTAATTGGGAAAACGAAACAAAGAATCCAGAAGATATAAGTTTAAATATCGGTATATTTAAATCATATAATGGCTTAAGATTTTCAAAAGCTAGCAAAGATGCAAAAGACTTAGTTATTGATAAACTAAATGACACTGGTCGTTATCGCTTCTTTGTATTAAACATCACTTGGAACATAGATCAAACAAATATTCAAAATATTAAAGAAACAGATATTATTTACATTATATCAAAAGGAATTAGAGAAGAAATTAATTAAAAAGAAAGGAATGTTGCTATGAATGGAAAGGCAAAAATTTATCTATTTGTTATTTTAATGACCATTGCATTATTATTGTCAACTACAGCTATTACAGTCTGGGCAATTTATTTTGCAAGTGGTAACTTTAAAGATGTCTTTGTTAATAAATCCAATTATTTTATTTCAGATACATTATCTAGCATTTCTTCAATCAATGATGATAAAATAAATATTGAAACATCTGGTAACAGCAAAACAATTTATATATATAATTTTAATCATAAAACCGGTGATTTTAATGCATTTGATATTACATATGATATTTACGCATGGACTGATAATGATTTGAAAAATGGAAGATTTTATTCAATTAGCAATGATGATGGAAGCAATAAAATAGTGTCTAAAAAAGACAATTCAACTCCTATTATTAGTAATATTATTTTAGATGGAGGTAAAAGAACTACTAAATCGATTACCTTGTCATTTGAACATTTAAATGAAAACGATCTTTTTGAACTTGATACATTAAATATTGCTGTTGTTCCAACATCTCCAGCATTTATGAGCCAACATATTTTAGGGGCTTCATTTAAGCCAACTGAAAATCAATCATTTTCATATTCTGGTAAATTTGTAAATAAAGGAACAAATACACAAGATTATGCAGCATTTATGTATGAAGTTACAACATCAGGAATTGCTCCGGCCGATAATGTCTTTGTTATTATGTGGAAAGGTGATTATTTAGAATTACTTACGCTAAATGGAAAACCAATTGATAGTACTTCAATTAAAGACATAACAACAAATTCAAATTATAATAAAATGATTTCTCTTACAGTGCAGTCTTCTCATTTAGACTCATTAACATTTGCAAGAAATACTGCAAATGAAATATGGGATAGTGATGTGACCTTTGACATGTTAGCAAGCTATGTTTCTATAAATCTTGAAGTTGAAGAGGGTGGTGAATAAAATGAAAAATATAGATATGAATTATTCTATTTATAAAAAAAGAATAAAATTTAATTTGTTAATTAAGTTTTGTCTTTTTTTAATAATGATGTTATCTACAGTTACAATGATAATTTGTGGAAATAACACAACCATTAATTCTTTAACAGAACCACCTACAGATTATGGTAACAACTATGAAGTAGAAAAAATTGATAGTTTAGAAGTTAATAGTGGCTCATTTGAAGGAATTATAAAAAGTGGAGATAAATCATTTGTATTAGTATACAATTTAGATGAAAATGTCAATGGTCTTATTACATTAGCAAGAATCTCTCAAAATGATAGCCTTAAAGGATATACATTTAATATTGCCTTTGGTACAAGCGTATCTTTAAATATAAAATATGAAAATAACAATCCTATCTTAAATGAAAGCTTTTTTGGCATTGGTAACTCTAAATTTCCATTTAAGGGCAACATAATTATTAGTGGCGCTGCTGATACATCTATATATATGGAGGAGAATAATTGGGGATGCTTATTTAATAATTTATCTAATGAAGCCTCAATTATTTCAGCGTCTAACAACTTTGTTTTACACTCAGCATGTAAAGACATAAACGATACCGAAGTAAATAAAAGATCATTTATGCTTGCTCGTAAAATTACAATTACGGAAAATAATAAGGAATTAAATATCAGTGGCTTTCGTTTTGGTGAAAGCGAAGGTACTACGATACAAGGTGCATATGTCATCGATGATGATAATGTAGGATTAGTTGCAGGAAGTGTTCAACCATATAATGATGCTACTAGTTTTTCTATCGACTTAACTAATTCAATAACTAATGGTAAATATATTATTAAAAGTAAAAATGGTATAGCTGGTGGCTTAATTGGTTATATTGAAAAGAATGCGAATGTTGAAATTGCTTTACCAAATAATTATAATTTTGAAGTTAATTCAAATACCAATAACGCTGGCTTATTAATTGGAACAAATAATGGCTCTATTTCATTTTCTAATGATGCTAATCATATTCTTAACGGAACAGTATCTTCACCACTTGCTTCGGGGCTAATTGGTGAAAATAATGACAATGCATCTGTTTTATTTAATAATAATATATCAATTACGTTAAATTCAGAAGGGGTATATTGTGGAGGGTTAGTAGGCTATAATCATGGCACTATTCGTACGAATGATGTAACAATTAATAATTCATCATTAAAAGCGACAAATGCTCTTGGTGGGTTTATTGGCATTTCATCATCAAATGATGAAAATGGTGGTATTGTTATAAATGGAAATATTTTATTAAATAACAATACATTAAATAGTGAAAAAGCACTTTACGTTGGCGGCTTGATTGGTAGTTTAATTACACAAGAAGATATGACGCTTGAAAACATTAATGTATGTAATACAATAAACTACTCTACAAGTAGCAATAATTGTATAATCGGTGGTTTGATTGGCTATCTTCAAGCAAATGGCAATTTCAAATTAAAATTAAATGATAAATCAAAAATATCAATTATTGCAAAGAGTGGTACAATTGGAGGAATAATTGCTAACATTGATTCCACTAAAGATAAAATGGTCTTGATTGAAGGAAATGGGACTACTAATGATTCACTTGAATTAAATTTAAATATAAAAGCAAATAGCAATGTATACCTTGGTGGTATTGCTGGAAAAATAAAAGGCTACACAAAAATAAATAATTTAAAATTAATTAATACTTTTTCAAGTCAAGGCATGTTATATTATGCTAAGATTGCCCACATAGTATTGGATGATTCAATTCTTGATATTGGCAACATTAACTTAAAAGAAACTAGTTCAATAGGTACAACACTTGTAAATAAAGTTGGTGAAAGCAAAACAGGAGTTGTTCGTTTGAATGGTGCAATTGATGATACTTCTACAAATATATATCATATTGTTCGTGAGCAAAATTCTTCTCTTATTTATAAAGATATAAATTGCTCATATAATGCTTCTTCATCAAAATATAATGATATTGGAAATTATGGCCAAATTATTAGAAATGATATCTTAAAAATCATTAATTTTAATGATGCTACACATGAAATTTCAATTAAAGAGCCAATAGATGCTCGTGGTGCTATTACTTTAGATAGCAAAGAAGCTTTAGCAAAGCTAGCTATTTCATTTTATACAAAGGGTGAAATTTCAGGTGTTGAAGGTGCAACATATAGTCAATTATTTACAAAAAGCATTAATATTACTAATTCAATTTCATTATCTAATACAGGAATTGAACAAATAACACCAAGCAATAATAATTCAAACTCATACCAAGGAACTATTAATGGAAATAATAATACCATCACCCTTGCTATTGGCGAGGATATAAACGGAAATATAGTTAGAATTAAAAGTTCAAAAATGCGTGGTGTGGAAATTAATGCACGCAGTTATTTAGGATTATTTGCAAGTATTCATAATGCTACAATTAATAATTTAACCATTAATGGTAAGATATCAAGTGAATTATTATCATTTAATCAGTATATTGGTGCTTTTGCAAGTTGTGGAAGTGGCAACATAAAAATAAATAATTGTAAAACAGACATCGAAATAGCCATTGTAAATGGTAGCAATACTGACAAAAAAGAAAAATTATATGTTGGAGGAATGATTGCTAGTATTGATAATTGTACTTTATTAAATGTGAATAATTGTACATTTAGTGCTAATATTGATGACTCATCTAATTATAGTGGAAATAATCTATCATATGGTGGATTTAGTGCAATAGTATTATATAATGGCACTAGCAATATTACTTTTTCATCAAATAGCATAAAAACTACAATTAAAAAAAGTAATAGTAGTAATGAAATATTAAAAATAGGGGGATTAATTGCAACACTTACGTGTAATAATTACTCTATAGTTGACCTTAATGGAACAAATGCAGATGTATCAATTAATGTGGCAAATGGAGCTAGTGAGGTCGGTGGCATACTTGGTTATGAATTTAACAACTGCAAGATTGATGTTAATAACCATTACACTGGCAATATAAATGTAAATAACGCAAGCATTGGTGGATTAATCACTAATTTAAATGGTAGATTAAATGTTAATAATGGCTTTAAGCTTGATAATATTAACATTGTATCTCAAGGTAATAATCGTGGCTTATTATTAGCAAATGGAACAAATGCATTAATAATTATAAATGTTGATCCTTCAGCTTTTAATAATCATATTACTGCCTTAGGCTTTGATTTGTTTGTTGGAAAAAACATTGAATCTTATTCATCAGTTGATATTGGCTCAAAAGGTGGAATTGTATCAATTGAAACAGGAAGCGGTGAAGGATTGTTACCTAATTCATCTGGTTGGTACGACTTGATTAAAGATCGTGAAAACACTAAAACAAGATATTATTTTAACATTGCCGCACTTGAAAATAAGACAAATATTAATGAAGCAATAAATAATCCAATTGATTTATTATATTGGAGCGTTTATAGCTTTGCAAAAAATAGTTTAAATAGTAACGTTAGTAGCGAATTCTTTAAATGTAATGTCAATAATATTACTAGTGCTTTAAAGGATATTGATATGACAAACTATTGTTTTTATCCTTCTTATAAGGAAAGTGTTATCATTGATTTAAGTAATAAAACACTAACTCTTGGAACATCTATTGTAGAATCAAAGAATCAATTCTTTGGCATTCAAACAGGAATAATATCTGATATCCATTCAAAATCAGCAACAACTAATTCAACAATTCAAAATATTAAAATTGCCGGAATAGCTAAATGTATAGATGAAAATTCCGGATCAGGTGCTTTAATTTGTGGCACTGTTTATGGCTCTATTAGTAATTCTAAACAAAACATTATAAATCTTACTATTAAAAATATTACCATTTCTGGTATTAAGGCTGATAACAACTATATTTATCGTCCTTTAATTGTTAACCAATTTGGCTCTTATATTGATGTTATAATAAGTGGAATACAGGAAGATAAGGATAAATATCCTAGCGATTCTAAAGTGGCAGCTTCATTATTTGGAAGAGGCGGAATCCTTAGTGGAAATTCTCAATCATCATTTATTAAAATGGTCCTATCAAATATAAAGCTTGATGGAAAAAGTGATAGTTCTATTTTTGCAAATTCTACGCTATTTTATGATGTATCATATGTTAGTGGTACTGGCTCAATTACTTATAATTTCACATTTGCAGAAGACTGGGATAATGAGCATAATGTAACTTATGGCGCAGAGCTTGAATTAAATGAAAATCAAAGAATGTACTTTGATAAGGATATTTATGTAAATCCTTTAGAAAGGCCAACAGAAGCAAGCAATCCCTACCTATTTAGTGAAAACTATTTATTTTATGTATTTGTTAAAACAACTGGTGAAACTACAAACTTGAATTTAAGTGTTAACCGTAAGAGTTCAACTTTAACAACTGGTTGGGGTACTTATAAGCATCCATATATTATTTCATCATCTAGTCAACTTGAAGACTTATCAAATTGGCTTTCTGGAAATAATGTTAGTTTTGCAAATGGATGGGAAATTAATTTTCCTAAAGATAGAATAGGATCTGTAACAAACTGGAATAAAGATACGACATCTGCAAATAAATTAACTAATTTATCTGAATATAGTACTATCCGTTCTTATAATGGAATATTGAAGAATTCTTCAGGAGTTGTACTACAAAAGAAACTATTATTAGATTATTTATCTGGAGCATATTTTAAACTTGCTAGTGCAAGCGAATTTACATTATCAGCTAGTTATTCTGGTATTGGTTCAGTTACATATCCATTCCATGGTGTAATTGATGGAAGTGGAAGAGTAATTCATATGCCAACAAGAGATAATAAAACTCCTGTTGATGAAAATGGCTTTGGATTTATTAATGTAGCAAGTGGATGTGCAATATATAATCTTACTGCAAGTTATGAAACAGTATCTCTTTCAAATCAAGAATTTAATGAAAAATCCACTAATACATCTAATCCTACTGAAAAGCCTTCAACATCAATTCCTCATTTTGGTGGAATTATTGCTAGAATCGCTGGTGGAGATAATTTGCTTGATGAAGTTAAAGTTTACATCAATAATGAAATTGATTCTGGTGCGATGCATTCTGCAAGTGGTGGTTATGTTGGCTTAATTACAGGTGGTGGTGTATTATTAAATAATATTGAGGTAATAACTTCATCAAAATTTAATAAAGATAATAGATTATATCATAACAATTATATAGGTAGAGTGATTCAAGGCTATGCAATGGCTATTGATGGTATAAAATATAATAATAGTAAAGAAATTCCAAATCTTTCAATATGCAGTGACTATGATATTCCTGCATTACATTTAAATGATTTTATCTCTCATAAAAAGGGATATAATAATGGCACATTTACTATTGAAAATAAAGAGGATTTGCTAATTTTATCTATGGGCATGAATTCTGGAGCCTTTAGAGGAATAGATAGTTCAAATTTTTCATATGGTCCTTCATCACTATCTCGTTTTGGCAATTATAGTCATATCGGTAGTGATATCGATGGCTTTGTAGATAGCAATGAAAAATACATTGATGATAATAATAGAATTAGTCTTTTAGCTTCATATTTTAATATCACTGAGGACATATTAAATAAAGATATATCAATCCAATTAACTTCAAATACTGAATATGATTTAACTGAATATGGTAATTCAATGCGCGGAATTAGTGGAATATATAGTAATTCACCATTATATAAAATAAATTATTTTGGTTGTACAAATAGTGTCACTATAAAGTTAAATATGAACATGTATCAATATGTTAACACTACAAGTGATAGTAAGGCTATTTTTCAACCAGATAGTATTCTAAGTTATGGATTATTTGGACAAATAAACAGTGATTTTATTGCAGAAAATGTTATTTTCAATGGAAAATTATCACTTCAATACATTGACATAAATAATGTTATTATCGAAAAGAATTACTTTAATGCGCTTGATATTAATAGTAATATTTCTTTAAATAACTGCTCTGTTGGAGCATTAATTGGAAGAACACCATATGCTATCAATTTAGCAAATGTTTGCTTAAATAATATGGAGGTTATTTCTCCAGATATTGCTGGTGGCATTATTGGATTGCAATTTTTAGTAAAAAATGCTTCAACTAATAATATTAATGACATAACAATTAACAATTCTTCAGTTCATGGAAGACGTAATGCTGGTGGCATTATTGGATATTTTAGAAACAATATTTTAGGAAATGTTAATGTTACTAATATAAATATAAATAATTCAATAATTGAAAATATTTTTTCAATAATAGTAAATAAGCAAACTCAATATGTTGGAACAGGCGGCGTATTTGGAGTACTTGAAGGAAACGATAGTACAACAACTAATATACAAATAAGTAACTGCTCTATTTTAAAAACTGCCATTGTTTATTATTCTTGGCGACATCAAGATGTCGCAGCAAATAGAGGCGCAGTTGGCTCTGGGGGAATAATAGGAGTTATAAAAACAACAAATAAGCACCCTAGCAAGCAAAATGTTTCATTTACTGGATGTACGATAAATGGATGCGTTGTATTTGCATTAGGAAATACTAAAGACAATATGTATTCAACATCTTATCATTATGATGTAGTTCCAAATTCTTCTATTACAAACTCACTTTCTGAAGATTTCAAGTCAAAATTAGTATATAATGGTGAAAAGCAATCATCAGTAAAGGTAATTGCTTATTTGCTTAGTCAAAATTCAAATAATAGAAATGGTTGGGGTGAAGGAACTGCTGGCGGATTTATTGGCTATTGTTCAGCAAATTTAAAATTTGATAATTGCAATTTATTAGCAAATGCTGCGCCAGTTGCAATTGCTGGAACTAATAGTTCATCCGGAATTGTTGGTGAAATAAAAGCTGGAATGGCAAGCTTTGAATTAAAAAATACAAGCATAAAAACAAATGGCCATGATATGTTTATCATCAGTTATACTCGTTCTGCTGGCGTTATAGTTACTACAGATTCGAATAATACAAATTACGTGATAAACAACCTACAAATAGCTGGAACTAATGATAATCCAATTAGAATTATTGCAAGTAAATTCCAAAGTAGTGAAGCAGGCGGATTATTTGCTTCATTTAAATCAAATTCTACTACAATATCTAATTGTAAATTAACAAATTGTATTATAAGTGCTTCCTATGCAAGTGGATTTTTAGAGCAAATCACTACTAGTACGAATAATATGTATAGTTTTTATAATATTCATCTTGAAAATAATGTTATTTATAATAAATCAGCCCAAACAGGTTCACTATTCCGTATGTTAAATTCTAATTTAACTATTAACTTAAATGGAGCTTATATTGGTAATAACTATATTGCTGGTAATGGTAAAGGAACTGGAACGATGTTTGGTACAAATAATGCCATACTAAATGCAAAATATGTTATTTTTGAAGATAATAGAATAAGTAATGGTTCAATTAATAATTATCTATTTACTACATATAAGCTAAATAATGCTAAAGATTATTTATCTAGCAATTTAAAAAATTTAGATGCTTCAATTATTGGCTATAGCAACACAGGACAACTAAACGTCATAGCATTAAGCGCGAAATATTCTGATGCTAATTTTATTAATAAAGAGCAAAAAAACATTTATAGTTTTTCAACTGGAAAAGAAGTAATTGTCTATGCTGCTTATAATGCTTATAGATATTATACATATAAAGAAGTTGTAAATTTTGATAGTAATTTAACTCCACAAGAAGAAGCAATCGCCAAAATAAGCTATAGCATACTGCTTGATAAAAATGCAAATACAATTTATGGTGATAGCACATTTGCTGGCAATCCTAGTAGCATTAATGCCTTAAAATGGTATGAAGCCAATAAAGAATACATATTTGATGGTACATCATTACTTATCACTTTAAAAGATAAAAATAATGGTTTTACAATAAATGAAAGAATGATAATGGTTAATTTAACTACAGATATCGATAATACCCTTAAAAATTATATAAACATGCTGACAAATAATGGATTTAAGCAAGCATATACAAATAATAAAGTAAATGTGAAGGCAATACGTTATTATGTAGATGAAAATGGAGCTTTAACAACTGCCAAAGAAAATGGAAAAGAATTAGAAGGAAGTGTTGTCTTTGAAAACAATAAATTCTATAATGGTGTTTATGATAGCTTAGATGAAACAAATAAAACTATTACCATACTTTATTTAGAATTTCTAGATGCTAATGATAATATTGCATATACAATGCATATTCCATTATTCTATCAACGTTCAATTTCAATGAAAATATTCGTTAAGCCAGTTGAAGGTGAAGAATATTACTTGCCTTCATTTATTGATCCAAATAGCGAACCACGCGTTAATGCATTGCAAACTAGCGTTTCATTTGCAAGTCCATTTACTTTATATGTTGAATATAATTATGATAGAATGATAAACGAGCTTGGGGATGATTTTAGTAATTTTAAAAAAGTAATTGAATTAACAACGCCAGGAGGAATAAGTGATGAAAATGCAAAAATTGAGAAAGATACATCGTTTATTCTAATAGATTTAAATAGTAGCAGTCCAAAAGGTTACAAATACTACAAATTAAAATTAGATAAGGATGAAAGATTCATTCGATTCGAATCATTTACTGATTTTGGTTTAGTAAATCTTCAAGAAATTAAAAAAGTTGGTGAAAAATTAGCAAATGATAAACGTATTTGTAAAGATACTAATGCTGAAGGTTGTATTTATTGTGAAAAATATCTATTAGTGGTTTTCCCGGTTAATTCAGCTGATGAAAATACTATGACTTACAATATGAAAGCAACTATTGATGAAGAGCAAAGAAAAGAAACAAATATTACAGTCAAAGCTAATCACGTTATCGGTCAAATATCATTATGGGGCTCACCAAAGATGAATAATACCTCTTCTTATATTAACAACCAATCTGAAAGTAAGCTATTTTTAAATAAGGAAAATGAAAAACTAGAAATGAATGTTAATTCATCAGTAATAATTAAAAATGATTATGTAACATCATTACAAAGCACATCAAAATCATTATATAGTACCCATGTAATTCAATTAAGAAATGATACAACGCAAAAATATGTTGATTTGCCTAAGGGGACAATAGTTAACATTACTAGTACAAATGGTAAAGTATATGCTAATACCTCTTTAGAAGCAAAAACTACCCAAATCAAGTTTAGTGCCGGCAATATTTTAAGTGAGTTAGGTAATGCCGATAAAATTTATGATGATAATAATCCATCAAAGATATTAGCTTATCAATACAATACATCATATAAAATCTCACTTGATTTTTCAAATGTAAGCAATGCTGATTTTAATATAGCATTTAATGGTAGCGATTCAACTAAATATTCATTATTTGATTCGTTATATCTTTCAAGAATAGAAACATCTCTTGGTAATGGCCCTGTTGATACACACTGCCAATTTACTGCTATAAAGAATACATCAGTAAAAATGGTTGTAGTTCCAACCAATAATCAAAATTTAGGTATTAATCTTGAGAAAAAAGATGATGTAACAAATAATGGTATTATTGACTTTATTATTAATGTTAATTACCAAGATTTTGAGAATAAAGTCTTTAATGATGTAACAATTTCATTTGAACTTAAAAAGAAAATATATAATAGTGCTTCAAATACATATGAATATATACCAGCTACAACAAAAGAAAACAGCATATGGAGCATTTCAAAAAATGGTATTTCATTAACTAAAACGCCAATTGATAATACTCTTCCAAATGATGAGCAAGTATTCTTCTACAAGGATAGTGCTAAAGTAGTTAATAAAGAGGTAAATGAAAAATATACTCTTAAAGTTAATGTAGATGATGCTAATCTTGAATTAACAAATTATATGTTATTTGTTAATGTTAAGTCAAATGAAAATGTAGATATTACTGCAAATGATTATTTTGTATTCTTAATTTGTCGATTGAATGTCGATAAATAAGCTATTTAAAAAATTATATAGCAAAAACTATGTAAAATAACAAAATAGTAATTAAAAATGGTATGTGCACTAAACATCACCATTTTTAATGTTTATTACAAAATTAATTGAATTAATAATTATTAATGAAATAAATAATGCTTTCTATACTTGGATGTTTTAAGAATAAAATATTCACTAAACACAAAAGTAATTGTTGTTTTTAATAATGTTAAAAATAGATTTTTTGCTGAAGCAAAGGAATAATATTGCTAAAAAAAGATTAGAATTTAACTAATCTTTTTTTCGTTATTAATTTGTTTTTACTATATAGCAAAAATAACAATTAGCTTTTCGTTTGCTCTAAGATAGAGTGAATTGTCAATTCTTGCTATTTATTATGTTTTTTAAAAAATTCAATCATTTTATCATTTGCTTCAATAGATTCATTGATTTCAGGAAGCATTGCTGCAAATGCATGAGGTAATGATTTAAAGGAAACCATATTTACTAATTCATAATTAATATTATTCCCACTTAATTGTTTGGCAAATGAAACACTATAATGCCTTAAAAAATCACCTTTTCCTGTAATTAAAAAGCATGGCGGTAAATAGCCTATAACATTTTTGTTTAAAATATTATAATAAGCATTATCGAATTTCTTTTTATATTTTTTACCATAAATCATTTTTGGTAAAAACATACCAATTTGGTCAAATTTATTAGTATAAAACATGCCACTAATTAATCCTAATGCTTTAAATGAAGGTATTATATTATTAACACTTAAAGCTTCCTTTAAATGTGGATTGTTTTTAATAGCAGCTAAATATACACATAAATAAGCCCCCGCACTATCACCAGTTAAATAAGTTTCATTAATATTTCCATTATAATTGCTAGCAATATCACTTATTTTATTGATTGCTTTTATTAAATTATTTAAAATATCAATTATTTTTGCACTTGGAGAAAGAGGATATTCAACACAAAATACAACATATTTTTTTAAAGCTAATGAAGCACAATATAAACGATTTACTTCCTTTTTTCCAAGTAAAAAGCCCCCACCATGAATATTAATAATTATTGGTAGTTCTTCTTTATTATTAACTGGTTGATAAATATCTATTTTATTATAAATATGTTCACCATACGAAACATTTTCTACTAAGCTAACTAAATGTGAAGGAAACGGATAGTTTTCATTTCTTTTATTTAGCCAATTATCTAATGTTTCTTCTTGCTTTTTTATTTGTTTTCCTATAATGTTTTCTAGCATATATCATTCTTTGTTTATACTAGCATCATAGATTTTATCAATTGATGTAGCGATCGTTTTGTTAAATTCATCAGTAGTTTGATTATATGCTAGATTTTCAGCTAAAGCTCTTGAAAAGCTAGCAATCACACCTTTTACATGCTTTAATTTTAAGCAGGCTTCTTTTTGACTAAATCCTCCAGATAAAGCCACAATTCTTACAATATGCTTATCATTTAATAAATCATCATATAAATGATTATTAACGGGAATAGAAATTTTAAGCATTATTTTAATATCATTTGGAAGCGCATTTAAATGATTTTTAATTAAATTATGCAATAGTGCTTCACTTTTTTCTCTATCAGCACTAGAAATAGTAGTTTCAGGCTCAATAATTGGTACTAAACCGTATTTAGCAATTTTTAAAGCTATAGCAAATTGTTGATTTACAATATCATTAATTCCTTTTTCGTTATAATGATTAATAACACTTCTCATCTTTGTTCCAAAGACACCACGTTCTTTAGCTAACTTTAAAAGCTCATCAAGATTTGGAATGTCTTTCATTAATTGGACACCATCTTGTTCTTCCTTTAAGCCTTTATCACATTTTAAAAATGTAACAATATTTTTCTTATTCCATAAATAATCACTTGTATATAAATCATCGATTTTTCTTGACATAGTTTGCTCAAAAATAATTGTACCTAATATTTTATTATTATTAAAAGCTGGCGACTTTATTATTCTTGTTCGCATTTCATGAACAAGATCAAACATTTTATTTTCATCTTTTACGTTATCAACTGTATAAAATGATTCATCAATTCCATAATTTTTTAATGCTTTTGGGGTTGAACCACCAGATTGGTCTAAAGCAGCAATAAATCCTTTGTTATTTAGCATTACATTTAACTTGTTGTTATCAATAATATATTTCATAATATATCATCCTTCTTTCTTAAATAAATTATAATACGTAAATATATTAGTTTCAACTAACTAAGCCTTGTTTTTAAAATAGTTTAGCAAATTGATGAATGTTATATAATGCTAATTCATACTAACTCTATACATAATAAAGGAATATACATCCACATTGTAATTGTTTATTTTACATATTTTATAATTATGGCTTAATTCTAGAAATATAATTTCCTTTTTAGTAATATAATAAAACTCTTTACTAATATACTTCAATGAATTTATATCATATAATCTTTTAATATTACAATTATCAAAGCACTCAGTAAATGGGGTTACATATTCATCTGTATAAGCATAATTTTTACAATCATTATAATAATGAGAAATAATTAATGATAAATGAAAATCATTATAAACAATTGTATCATCATCTTTTATTATTTCATTTAAGCAATTTAATGTATTATTTGTTACTATGGTATTTTTATATTTATAAGTTAAACAATATGTATTTGTAAATAAAGCTATGAACACTAATAAAATATATGTTATTTTACTTATTTTTCTATAATTAAAATCACTAATAATTTTATTAATTCCAAATGCTAATGAAAAATAAAAGCATCCTGCAGTAACAATTAAATAACGGGGAACTAAAATTGGCTTTATAAAGAAAGAAATAAAAAGGCCAACTATAAATGTAAATAAATAAACAAGTATTCCACCAATAATTTCATTCCTATTTTTATCTTTTAATTTATAAATTCCAATAATTGCTAAAGTAATCAACAAAAATGATAAAATGCTACTTGTTATTGAATTATATGTGAAGAAAATTGATAAGCATTTTATTATATCTACAAAAGTAATTGGCAAAATCCAATATAATTTGTTAACCTTAATTACTTGCCTTATAAAAACAATTAACCATGGTGAAAAGAAAGCCACAATCATAATTCCAAATAAAAACACATTAATAATACCTTGGCTATATTTTTCTTTAATAAAAAAAATCAATAATTCAATAAAAACGACAACACAAGCAAGGCCGGCAAAATAATGAGTATATAATGATAATACTGAAAAAATTGTTAGTAAAAACCATTTAAGATAATTTCCTGGATTTTCTTTTATTGATAAAGAAACTAAAAATGTAATAGTAACAAATAATAATGCATAGCTATACATTCTTAATTCTAAAGCATACTGCATCATATGGGGCATTCCACAAATTAAAACATTAAAGATAAAGGAAATATTTTTTCCATACTTCTTCTTCGTATATGTAAAATTAATGATTAATAAAACTATAAATGGTATTATAGAAACTAATTTTCCAACATATACAATGTCATAATGAAATATAAAACCTGAAATTTTATAGAAAAGCAAATATATTAAATAATAAAGCGGTGGGTGTACATCAAGAATTGCAATTTTTATAATTTCTTTAAAAGGATGCGATAATAATTCAACAGTAAAAACTTCATCAGCCCACATGGAATTTGTAAATATTCCACAAGCGGCTAATAAAACTAATATTATTGGTATTAAGTAGTAAATAATTCTATTTAATCTTTCCTTCATCATTCGTCACGCATCTCATTTATAATTCGTTGTTTATTATATCAATAAACGTTTATTTTATCACGATACTTTTATGATACCTAACTATATTATGTGTAAAAACTATGATTTTATAGGACAAATAACATTGATTGTGTTATTATACTTATAGTTTAAATGGAAGGATATAAAAATGGTTGGAAAGTATAAAGTAATAACATTATGTGGTAGTACAAAGTTTAAAGATGATTTTTTAAAAGAGCAAAAGCGATTAACTCTTGAAGGAAATATTGTAATATCTGTTGGTTTATTCGGACATAGTGGGGATAATGAAGCAATGAATATTAAAACTAAAGAAATGCTTGATGATATGCATAAAAGAAAAATAGATATGGCTGATGAAATATTTGTTATCAATAAAAATAATTATATTGGTAATAGTACTAAAAGTGAAATTGAATACGCCTTAAAGAATAATAAAGTCGTTAAATATATGGAATAATTACTAGTATTGTTTTATTTACTACATTTCCAAAAGTAATAAATAAAAGAGAAAAAGAAATGGTGTTCTTACAAAAAATGGAAGAAAAAAAGTATTGATTTTTCAATTAACTATGCAATAATATATTTAATATTATAAAAAGGGAGGTAGATTAATGATTAGTGATGAATTAGCTTATTTCATTGTTTATAATTATGGAGCAGATATAATTAATTCAAAAAATATGCAAATGGAAAAAGAATTCATGCAGCATGGCACAGTTAGCGTTTTTGATCATTGCTTGAGTGTTGCCACTATGTGTGTTAAAATTGCTTCTCTTAATATCTTTAAGGTTGATTATGCATCCTTAATAAGAGGTGCACTACTTCATGATTACTTCTTATATGATTGGCATAATAGTAAATGTAAAGAAGGCTTACATGGCTATAAGCATGCTAAAATTGCTTTAAAAAATGCTAAGCAAGATTTTGATATTAATAAAATAGAAGCTAATATGATTAAATCTCATATGTTCCCTCTAAATTTATTTTCATTTCCTAAATATAATGAAAGTATAATATTATGCATTGCTGATAAAATATGTGCTACTAAAGAAACTTTTTTACAAAGGAAGATTACTTTAATTAAAAAATAAATGTTTTATAGAGAGTTATTTATAATTCTCTATTTTTATTATATTGCGCTTAGCTTAGTATTTCTACTATATTATATCTTGCGTACTGTTGACATTTTTGCATATATTTAACTTGCGTACTGCTGGTTTATAGCTATAATATATTTAAAGTAATTATAATTAAAACTTTAAATGGGGAGCCATTGGCTCCCCATTTTATATAGTGCTTATTAAATTATATTAAAATCTTCCATTGTGATTTGAGTTTCAATTTCATTTTCAATATCCATTTCAACTCCACTAAAGTCTTCCTTATTTGCATGAACAAATCTTGCTTCATAAGAATCCTTATATTTTTTACCAGACATTTTAGTCCCTGAAGTAATAAATTTGCAATACATTAATTTATCATCAGTTATATTAAATGTAAAGTTATCGATATTTTCAACATTATTACCATTATTTGATTTACTATGTAATTGGCCTTTAATTTCTATATCATTTCCTTTTTTAACTCCTGAAACTGTAACTTCCATTGTAGCACCATTATTAAATGTTGTTTTACCTAAATCATAATTTGTGAAATCTTCTAAAATAGAAGCAATTTCAGTCCAATATAATGGATTTGCATCTAAATAATTTCTAGTGCTATTTATATAGCTTTTGGCAATTCCAGCATAAGCTGAAGTTATATAATTAGTAAATTGGCCACCTCTAATTATTCCACCTTCAATTGCTTTAGTAAAAATTCTATAATTTGCTTTTTCACCATTTGGTAAATCGTTTTCATCCACTAATTGAATATAGCCATTATTATCAGTAATATTGTTTTTATAGGCAATTATTTTACCTTCAAATTTAGCATCACCAAATTCAGTTCTTCCAGTTTCAGCAAAATCAAAAGCGCCATGATAAATCATTGAATAATTTGTTTGTCTAACATTATTTGAATAAGCATAAATATTACGAATAATATCTAAAGCCATATCATCTGAAATTGCACCATCAGCAACATTTGATACATCAATTACTTTCTTTGGCGCATTATGAATGCTACTTTCATTTGGAATATCATCTAAGGTATAATATGTATCTTTAAAATCTTCTTTATTACCAAGAGTAAGATTTGAAATAGTATAAATTGTTAATGCTGATGTTCCTATTTCATAATCAGTATCTAGCTTATCAAGCATACTTCTATCATTGTAAGTTATCTCTTTAAATGATTTTGTTTTTGTATCGTATGAAACACTATAGTTTATAATAATTGGTTTATAGCTATCATCACCTGGATATTGACATGATAAATTATAATGTTCAACGCCATCTATAGTTTCAATTTCGATAATTGGTTCTTCATAGCCACTATCTGTTGGAAAATAACTATTTGGGTCCTTAAAAGCATTTTTAATAACCCCTATAATTGATAAATAATTAAAGTATGAATCATAAGTATGATAATAATCAATTTCTTGGCAATTTACAAATGACTGATTTGGCTGTGTTTCACACATAAAGTAATCATAAATATAGCCATCCTTCACAAAAATTTGGCCTTTTGCTGTATCATTTGTTTTTGCAATTGTTGTTTCAACACCATCTAATGCCTCAATTGACACACTATCAGTAATTACATTATGATTATATAATTTAAATGAATGTGCTGCTTTATAGTTGATCCAACCTGTTTTAAAATTGCCAGTTACAAAATACTTTGGATTATTATAATAATTAAAGGTATATGATCTATCAACAAAATCATATGAAACCACCTTATTTACATCAATAGAAGATAATAAGCTAACAAGTTTTTCACTTGATGCTTCTTGATTAATTATTGATGATGAAACATCTTCAGTTGATGAAACATTATCAGATTGGCTTACATTTTCATTATTACAGCTTGCAAGTAAAGCTAAAGCTAATACTTGACTAATTATTAATAATTTCTTTTTCATTGTTACACCTACTTACTAATTTCAAATGTATATGGCACAAGCACTGTAGATGCTTCACCATAGTCATATTCTGTGTTATCTTCAACAAAATATAAATTAACTTCAAAGCTACTTCCATCATTAGCTACCTTATAAGCCTTATTCAACTTAATTAAAGGTAATATATACATACTATCATTATAATAATCATCTATAGCAGTAAATGACGTAAAGGTAATTGTATTATTAGCATCATCAATGACGACATTTAAATTTATAGTATATTCAGTTTCACGGCCATCAACAATTGTAAGAACAGCTGTAGTTTTTGAAGTAAATTTCAAGGAATTGCTAATAACATCATATCCTTCCTCTACGCTTTCATCATGACAAACATATGTATTTTTTAATAAAACATCTAAGATTGAATTAACCTCTTCTTTTTTCGTAACATTAATAGTTAATGAAGCCTTAACTGTCCCATCAAGCTTACTTGTTGCAACAATAGTTGAAGTACCTTCAGTATCTGAAGTAAAACTATAAGTACCATTAGCATTTTTAGTAATTGTTCCTTTTCCATTAACTGTTACATCAATATCCTGAGAAGCAACTTCTGGTAAAACATTAAATGAAATATTGTCTACACTTTCATTAACAAATGTATCAACAGTTGCCATCTTTTTGCCGTTTACTAAAACCTCCATTGATGTAGGAAGTGTTTCGCCAACGTTAATTACAACTTCCTTCTTTACTTTATTTTTAGTTGAATAAATAGTTAAAGTAGTAGTTCCAGCAGACTCAATTTGGATACTCCTACCTTCATTAATAATAGTTGCTACATCTAAATTACTTGACTCATCAATAATAATATTATCAATTCTACTATCAGCATATTTTGGTGCTGGGTTTAAATAACTAATATGATATTTTTGACCAACTTCAAATTTTGTGGTTTTTTCACCCTTACTATTAGCAAATACTGGTGTAAAATCAGTAAAGTATAATTTTGAAGGATCAAGCTCATTAGTTTCTTGTGTTAATAAATTACCAAATGTTTGCGACAATTCAATATTATACATTTCATAATACTTTGCATTTTCTTTTAATTCTAATTTATTAAAATCAAATGAAGTCTTGTCATAAACTAATGATTTAACATTAATATTTACTAATATGCCCTCATCATTAAATGTGTACACACCTTTGTTAAAGAAAGCTTTTCCATTACTTGCTTGAGATGGAAGCTCTTCAATGACAAATGTTGTAGCAGTAATTACATTATTTGCTTCTACAATGTTCAAATTAACTCCTGCGGCAGTGCCACCAAAATACATAGGAATTGAACCAAAACCAATTGAGTTTTCATATAAGCCTGCGAAATGAAGTGTTGCGATATCTGATAGTCCAACATGGCTATTCATAATTATCTTAGTTGAATTAGTAATAGCATCAGCTCGTGTAATTTGATTACTGCTGCTACTAACCTCATCTACAATTGTTTTTTTAATAGGAGTAACTGCATGATAGCCATCTTCATATACTTGGAAAGCATAATAATTACCATCATCACTCATACCTTTAAAGATATTTGATTTAAAATTTTCTTCAACTGCTTCTGTTGCTCCATACTCTAAAAAAGTATTATGTGTTGTGGTATTACCAATCATATAACGGTTCATAGAATCCTTATAAACATTATATGTCGTCTTTTGTATAGCGTGAGTTTTATCACCTGTATATTTACTTACTGTATCAAAATCAAGATTAACTTGATATGTTTGAACAGTCTTTTTATTCTCTTTTTCCATTGATGCTTTTAATTTAGCATTCATTTCATCAACATCTTTTTTTCCAGCAACATTAATTTTTAAATACATATCTTGCTTTAAATTAGTTCCTTTAACCTTTAAAGTCATTACTAAACTTTCTATTGTTTTTAAAGGCGTTAATGTATTTGTTTTTGAATCAAATAAACAATAGCCATCAACATCAAATGAAGCTTCTAATTCTTCATCATCCTTGTTAGTTGAATCATACGTTACATTTAATTTATAATCAGTACCAATGTCAAGCTTATAATAAGTTGTATTATTAGATTTAACAATCTCAACACTTTCATCAAAGCTTGCATTAAATGAACTTACTGAAGCAGAAGATATTGATAATGTAATAGAATCTGTTTTATTATTATCGTCACTAGTTACAGTAATTGTAACGTTACCTGCTTTTCTTGCTAAAACCTCACCAGTAAAAGAAACTGACGCAACATCTTCATTTGATGATTCATAATTCACTAATTTATTTGTTGCATTTTCAGGTAATACCTTAACATTTAATTGTAATGTTTGTCCGATTTTTAAATTTACAATATCTTTATTAACTATTTCAACTGATTCAACTTTAACATCACTTACTGTCGATGAGCTTTCTTCAACAATTGAACTTAAATTATTAGATGATGAATCGCTATTTGAATCAAAAAAAGAACTCTCATTGTTATTATTACAGCCAATTAATGTAAAAACCGCCAACCCTAATGCTAAAAAACTTTTTTTCATTTTTTTACTCCTTTCGTAAATATAAATATTTCTTATTTATATATACATGTAATCAATTATAATACAATAGATTAACACATTCAATAAGTTTTTGAACAATTATACTTTAATAATGCTTTCAAAAAAATTATAATAAAAATGTGACAATTTTATAAATTATATTGTCTTATTTAATGTAGGTACTTACAATATGAAAGATGAAGAAAAATTATATTTAGCTATTAAAAGTAATAGCCAGGCAAAAATTGAAAAGGCTTTTAAGGATATTTATTATCAGTATTATGGATTACTGTCTTTTATTGCAGCAAAATATTTGAAAAGCAATGAGGATGTTGAAGAGATAGTTAATGATGCTTTTATTAATTTCTTTAATAATATAAATACAAATTTTTCTTCAATAAAGTATTATTTAGTAAATACCACTAAAAATTTAGCTATTAACAAATTAAAAGTTAATAAAGAATTAATTCCATTTGATGAAAAAATCAACAATGAAAGCTACAAAATATCTACAAATAAGTTTATTTTAGATTTAAAGGATTTCTTAAGTTATGAAGAATTTTCACTTTTAAATGATTATTTAATAAATGATTATTCATCAATAGAATTAGCTAAAAAATATAAAACATCTAGCAGTAATATTAGAATGAAAATGAAAAGAATTATCAAAAGAATTCAAACTGAATTCAAAGGAGTGTATTATGAATAAAATATTTAATCAAAATTTTAAATATAACTTTAATGAAATAAATCAAAATATTGATTATAATCAATATCTTAATAAAAAAGAAGGGAAAAGAATTAAACCAATAGTAATTTCATTTTGTGCTTTAACAGCTTGCTTGGTAATTTCATTACCACTAATATTTAAAAACAATAATTCATCAGCAATTAATGCTTTAAAAGATGTTAAAAGAGTGTATAACAAAGATAATTTACCATTAAACGAAAACTATATTAATTCAATAAAGCAATTTACCATTAATTTTAATGACACCTTAAACAAAGATGAAAACATAATTTACTCACCACTTAGTATTCAAACTTGTTATACTTTACTTCTTGAAGGAGCTAATAACAATTCATATGACGAATTAAAAAAGGCTCTTTGCTATAATGATAGCTTTTCATATAGTAAAGAAATCTTAAGAATGCTAAACAATACAACAAAGGATAATGATAAAACTACCTTAGAGCTAAATCAATCAATTTGGCTTGATAATAAATTTAAAAATGCTGTGCATCAAGATTACCTTGAAACATTAGCAAATAATTATTATGCTGAAATATTTACTGGGGCTTTAAATAGTGAAGAAGCCCATAATGAATTAGCATCATATATAAACAAAAAAACACGTAATTTTCTAAATGTTAAAGCTGAAGACTTTAAGGATTATAATGGTATTTGCTGGTTACTTAATACTATTTATTTAAAAGGAACATGGACAAATGCTTTTAAAAAAGAGCAAAACTATGTTGATGATTTTACTAACAATGATAATTCAATAAGTAAAGTCACATATATGCAAAATAAAAGCATAAAAACAGGGGCTTATATTAATGATGATTATACAATAATAATGCTTCCTTTATATAATAATCTAAAAGCCAATTTATTAATTGCTAATAGCGATTTAAGTATTTATAAAGAAAAAGAAACATTAAATTCTTTACTTAACTTTAATAAATTAGAAAGTAAGATCGTATCAGCAAATGTTACTCTTCCGCAATTTAAAATTCAAGAAACATATGATTTAAAAAATACATTTAAAGCACTAAACGTTTATGATATTTTTGATGAAAATAATGCTGATTTTACTAACATGGCCAATTTAACTGACTCCAATATTTATGTTGCAAATTCAAAGCATGAGGCTGGAATTGAATTTACAAATGAAGGTATTGAAGGAGCTGCATATACAATTATTGATATGACTACTGAATCTGCCCCATCATTAGAATATATAACTATTAACTTTAATAAACCATTTATGTTTTCGATTTCTGATATGGATAACCTTCCTTTATTTGTTGGAACTGTAAATAATTTATAGAACAAAAGCACTTATTACTAAAGCAAAAATTTAGATAATAAGTGCTCTTTTATTAATGATTCATATCAATTTTTATACTAGTTCCTTCATCCTCTATTGATTTTAATGATATTTTATAATTATAAATATCACAAATATGCTTAACAATAGCAAGACCTAAACCTGTTCCACCACTTGCTTTACTTCTCCCTTTATCAACTCTAAAGAATCTTTCAAAAATTCTACTTTGATACATTAATGGAATTCCAATACCTGTATCACTTACGATAACAACCTTCTTTTTTAAAGTTACATTTATTGTGCCATTTTCTTTATTATATTTAATTGCATTATCAATTAAATTTCTAAACAATTCATCTAATAAAGTTGCATCAGCATAGATATATTCTTCCTGTAAAGAATATATAATTTTAATATTTTTTAAGGCAATTTTAGATTCAAGAGAATCAATAATTTCAATCAATAATTTCTTTAAATTAATCTTTTCATCATTTTTATTATAGTTTTGTTCAATTGAAGCTAAATTAAGCATATCAATAATAATACTATTCATTCTATTAGCTTCCTTTAATGTCTTAGATGAATAGTTTTTTATTAATTCTCTATCATCAGCTATTCCTTCAACAATCATTTGCTGATAGCCAATAATACTAGTAAGCGGTGATTTTAATTCATGAGAAGCATTAGCAAAGAAATCCTTTTTCGTTTTCTCTAAATTTTGTTGAATAGTAATATCTTGAATATTAACAATAACGCCACCTGCAAACCATGTTTCTTTTACATAATTAATGTTACATTGAAATAATTTACAATTTAACTCCATTGTATAATTACTATTCATACGCTCATCAATTGAATATTTAATTTTTTGCTGCAATACTACATCTCGAATTAAGTAAATATAATTCTTACTAATCATTCTATTAGTTTCATCAAAAATATTTAATGCAGCTTTGTTTAATATAACAATACTATAATTTCTATCAATTGCAATAATACCTTGATTTAATAAATCTAAAACTGTTGAAAATTCCTTTATTTGTCTATTTATTCTATTGATTTGTTCATCTAAGATAACTGTTAAATTATCAATAATCTTTGGTAAATCATCAATAGTTGTACTGCTCGTGAATTTAACATTAGCTAATGTTGATAGCTCTTTAATTTTATTATTAACTGGAGTTAAACTCCTTTTATTAAAGTAAAAGCTTAAAAACAATGACAAAAGTTCAATGATTACTAATGTTCCTATACCTATTAAAATATAAAATTTTAAGGCTTCATTGACCTTTCCTATTGATATAGCAAGCCTAATATAATAGTCATTTTTAAAATCAGCAATATACATCATTTGCTTTCTTTCAGTTGATGAATATCTAACATTAACATTCAACAAATCTGTAATTTCTGGCCTAGTTAAGTGATTTTCTATTATTTCGTCTTTAAACGTATCTAAAACAACTGTTCCATCTTTATAAATAATTGTAAGCCGTACATTGCCATCGATATTATTAACAATATTTTCAACACGTTTAAAATTTTCACCATCAAATGATGACACAGTTAAAGATAAGTAATTTTTAAGTTGAGTTTTATGAACATTATAATTTTCTTTGTATATAATTGTACTTGATACAATAAGCATCAGTAATAATGCAAAAAAAACTATAATAGCATTAGTTATTAATAATCTTTTTTTCATGCTATAAATTTATATCCAATGCCATAAACTGTTTTAATCATACTTCCATTATCATTTAGCTTAGCACGTAAAGTTTTAATATGCATATCTAAAGCACGACTTTCAACGATTTGATCACTGCCCCAAATTTCTTGAAAAATTTGTTCACGAGTTAAAACATTTGGAGAATTTTTCATAAGTAAAGCTAGTATTTCAAATTCTTTTACTGTTAATTCCACTAGTTCACCCTTGTATGTACATTCTCTTTTATCAAAATTTAACATTAAATCATTAACAACAATATTGTTTTTACTTTCTTTATTTATTCTTCTTGATTGAGCATCTACACGAGCCATTAATTCAAGCAAATCAAAAGGTTTTTCAATATAATCATCAGCCCCTAAATCTAAGCCTTCTACCTTATCAGTTACTAAATGCTTAGCTGAAATAATAATAATTCTTATTTCATCATTGCTTGGGTTACTTCGAATTATTTTTAAAATATCTTTTCCACTTAAATCTGGAAGCATCATATCAAGTAAAATTATGCTAGGTTTACAATTATTAAAAGCATTTAAAAAATCTTTGCCATTATAAAATGTTTTAACATCATATCCTTGTTTAGTTAATGTTTTATTAATAATCAAAGCTATATCTTCATCATCTTCTAAGGAATATATTACTTTATTCATGTTTTTTCGCCTTTCTTAATTCAAATAAAATTTTATCATATTTTAAAATGATTTAAAACATCATTTTATCTTTATAATATCCCGAGCTTATATAAACAACCCATTCGGCAATATTAACACTATGATCTGCAATTCTTTCTAAATATTTTACCACTAATGTTGTATATATCGCATAAGGTAAATAATCCTCAGAGTTATCTTTTTTTGTAAGTGATTCGATTATTTCCATATATTTTTTATCAACAACATCATCCTCTTCTATTACTTTATTTGCTAAATTAAAATCACCATCAATATATGCTTTTATTGAATCTTGAATCATTTTAATAACAAAAGCTGATAAGTCAATTACATCGTTTAATCTTTTTTTAGAATAGTTTTTTAATTTTTTAGCGAACTGTAGAATATCTTCAGCATGATCACCAATTCTTTCAAGATCTGATACTAGCTTTAACACTCCTGTTACTTCCTTTAAATCCTTAGCAAATAATCTTTCCTTTAATAAAATATTGATACACATTTCTTCAATTAATCTTTCATATTGATCTATTAAGTCATCATTAATACTATCAACATTGTTTTTCCCTAAATAAAAGTCTATTGCTTCAGTTATATTTATAATAACCTCATCACTCATTCTTAAAACTAACTGCTTTAAATTATCCATTTCTTCTTTTACTTTCATATTAACCAAACCTTCCTGTAATATAATCCTCTGTTTTACCATTTTTAGGATTTGCAAATAATTCTATTGTCTTATCATATTCTATAATTTCACCAAGCAAGAAGAAGGCAGTATAGTCTGAAACTCTAGTTGCTTGTTGCATATTATGAGTTACTATAATAATTGTATAATCATTTTTAAGTTCACTAATTAATTCTTCAATTTTTAAGGTGGCAATTGGATCTAAAGCACTAGTTGGCTCATCCATTAAAATAACACTTGGCGACATGGCAATACATCTTGCAATACATAAACGTTGCTTTTGCCCGCCTGATAATCCTAAAGCACTATCCTTTAAGCGATCCTTTACTTCTTCATATAATGAAGCCTTTTTTAAAGAGTCGATAACAATTTCTTTAAGTTTTTCTTTATTTTTTATACCTGCACATCTAGGCCCATAAGCTACATTATCAAAAATTGACATAGTAAAAGGATTAGGATTTTGAAAAACCATTCCTACTTGACTTCTAAGTTCAACGCTATTTAATCCATTAATATTTTTATTTTCGTATAGTACTGTTCCTTCAATTTTACAATTATTTATTAAATCGTTCATTCTATTTAAGCAACGAAGTAAAGTTGATTTTCCACAGCCTGATGGGCCAATAAAGGCTGTTACTTTATTTTTATATAAATCAATATTTATATTTTTTAAGGCATGCTTTTCACCATAATATAAATTAACATCCTGAAGATGAAAAATTGTTTTTAGCTTTTCTTCCATATTAAACTCCTCTTTTCTTATTTATTTTATAAGAAATTAACTTAACTAATAGATTCATAATAAAGACAACTATTAAAATAATTATTGAAATAGCACAAGCTGAATTATATTCTAATGTTTCCCCACTTGTAATAGCATAGATATGAGTTGCTAATGTTGTTGCATTACTTGCTAAGCTTACATTATCCTTAATGCTATTACCCATAACAAAGATTAATGATGCCGACTCACCAATAATTCTACCGATTGATAATAAGGTTGCTGTTAAAATTCCTGGCATAGCACTTGGAAGAATTACTTTAAAAACACTTTGTGTTTTGCTAGCACCTAAGGCTAAGCTTGCTTCAAGATAGCTATTTGGTACAACATTTATAGCTTCACTTGTAGTTTTTATAATTAAAGGCAAAAGTATTATTGACATAGTTGAGGCTCCAGCAATTATACTTAATGAATCCTTTTTCGTAAAAATGCTAACAAATGGAATAAAAACTATCATACCTACAAAACCAAAAATAATTGAAGGAACACCACTTGTTGCATCAATCATATTAATAACTATTGTCTTAAAGGTTTTGTTTTTTGCATAAAGTGTTAAATAAATAGCAGCAATTATTCCTAGCGGTAATGAAAATAGTAAAGTTAATATAATCAAGTATATTGTTGCAAGCAATGAGCATGTAATTCCTCCACCCTTTAAAGCACATTGTAAATAGGTTATTTCATAAGATTTGTCTAAGCCTTTACAAAACTCTTCAGCCTTTTGCGAAGAAAAGCAATATATATCATTTTTATCTTTATCTATTCCTATTAAAACATCAATAGTTTCTCCTTTAACGACCTTATGTGTGTCATTACTACCAACAATATTTAAATTATTAAATGGTGATAAGGTTGCAACATAAACAACTTCGACACATTCTTTATTATCAACTGTTTTTGAATCCTTTAGTGCTATCCCATATTTATAGGAAAAGTAAGTGCCTTCAATATTAGGATTTGAAAATTCCTCCTCAGTTTGTGATGTTGCTACAATGTTTAATGAATCATTATAATTCGATGTTAAAAACTTAAATGATAAGCTACTAAAGCCATTTTTAAAAACATAAAAAATAATCGAAAATAGAATAACTACACTAAGTAATGTCGATATACATGTAGCAAATATCTTAAAAAAATCTGCTATTTTTCTTTTCCTATTCATATCTACATAACCTCTTTTTTAATAAATTTAATAAAACATTGCTGATTAAAATAATAAGTATTAAAACAATACCTATACTAAATCTAATATCATAATTAATTCCAGATGATTCATGAAATCCTTGCATCATTGTAGAAGTTAATGTTCCAGTTGGTGAAAATAATAAAATTGAAATAGTTTTGGCTCCTCCACAAACCATTGAAACCGCTGTTGCTTCACCTAAAGCTCTTCCAATTCCAAGTATTAGTGCAGCAAAAATTCCACTTTTAGCTCCATTTACTACTATTTTAAAATCTGTTTGTGTTTTACTAGCTCCGAGAGCTAATGATGCCAGTATTATATCATCCTTTACAGCCTTCATTGAGGTAATAGAAAGTAATGTAATAGTTGGCGTTATCATCATTATTAAAACAATAATTGTTGATAAAACCGATACTCCTCCAGCTGTTTGTAAATTAAATAATAATGCAAAATCTCTAATTAAAGGATTAATAAAGCCAACACCAAACAAACCAAATATAATTGATGGAATTGAAGCTAATAATTCAACAATACTTTCCATTACCTTACTTATTTTAATAGGTGCTATTCTAACAATAAATAAAGCAGTTAATACACTTAAAGGTAAAGCAATTAAACTGGCAATAAATACGATAAATAAGGTATTAATTACTAAGCCTAAAATTCCATATGTTTTACTATCATAATTAATAGAAAATAAAAATTTAATCAAAGAAGCAGTTTTATTATTTGGATATTTAATAATAAATGGTCGTACTCCTTGTAAAAGTATAAAAAATATGATAAATACGATAAATGATGCACATATTAAGGAAATCAACATAAAAATAATTTGCATAGTTTTATCTATTACTAATTTATAATTTGTATTCTTCATAAAATATCCTTAAACGTTAAAAATAGGCATAAGCCTATTAATAACTTATTTTTTATTAAGCAACAACATCGCTCCAGCTTGCGCCAGTTTGATAAATCATTTTAAGCTTTGCAGCTGTTATATTGTCAAGAACTGTATTTTTACTATTAACTACAGCAACTATACCATCCTTGCAAATTAAACCACTAGTCTTTTTGGTAACATTTTCGCTACCATCTTTTTTTAATTCCCTTGATAAGAAACCAATATGTAATTTATTTGCTGCATTATCTTTTTGTGAGCCTTGTGTGCCTTTATAAGCATCGCTAGATCCTGTATGATTATGTAATGGCTCAAAGACACTGCATAAATTTGAAAAAGCCTTACTTAATGCTTCAGCAATTTTTTTAACAGAAGTTGATCCACCTAAATTAATTGTTACCTTACTAGCATTTTTATCTTCACATAATGCTTTTAAAGAAGCATTTTCATTTAAAATATCATTCCATTTTTTAGCGTTACCGATTGAGCTTGTTAATATTCCATCATTTGATTTAATAATAGCTAAGCCCTCTTGGCTATTCATAAAGGCTAAAAATCCATTAATTAATAACCATTCTACCTCACTACAATCACTTTCATTTCTAATAATATAATTAAAGTTACGAGACAATGTATAGCTACCATTTACAACATTTTCCTCACTTGCTACAACCCCTTCATAGCTTAAAGCCTTTAAAGATGAATCTTTAACTGAGGCTAATGAGATATAACCTATTCCATACATATCATTATTTACAAGGCTTATCATATTTGAGTTATCCTTTGCCTCAACATGACTAGCTAGTGGTTCATTATCCTCTTTTGCCTCACTAAAGCCAATTGCTGTAAAAAAGCCATCTCTTGTGCCACTTGATGTATCTCTAGTATAAGCAATTACCTTCTTATTTAAATCAAATGTATCTGTATTATTAGTATTATTACAAGATACACCTCCAATTAGGAATACTCCTATTCCTCCTACTATTAATCTTTTAAAAATAGTTTTCATTTTTCTTTCTCCTTTTATTTTACACTAAAAATTATAGGAATATAAAAGTATGTAATACACCAATGTTTTGTAAATGATTGTAAAAAAAATGTAACAATTATTAATTAATTTCAACGAATTGTCTTAAACTTGTATAAGCAAGGCTTGCAAGTATCTTAGTTGTCTCATTTAAAGTAGTTGGCGAATATAAAATCCATTGAGTAGTTAAACCTACCATTCCTGAAAATGTATATTCAAATATTAAATTAGAACGTGAGTTTTTAATCATTAATAAATCAGATAATTGATTCTTTAATAAAGAGAACAATTCATTTACATAACCATTTAAAGAATTATCTAGCATAATAGTTTTTAAAAGTGATATATTTGGTTCAATTAACATAAGTAAATTTCTAAAGTACCATCTAATATGTACTTCATTAATACTATATAATGGTGTCTTCTTCAAATAAGTTGTTGCTTTTAATTTGTTTTCAATATTAATTGATATTTCTTGAATTATTTTTTTTATTAAATCCTCTTTATTTTCATAATGCAAATAAAATGTGTTTCTATTAACATTAGCTTTTTTTACTATATCTATGACACTAACATTATCAAACCCCTTTTCATTTGTTAAGTCAATTAATGCCTTTTTTAAAATATATTTAGTTTTAACTACTCTTAAATCTTCTTTTTTAGTCATTTTTTCATCCTCTATTGATACTCACGTGGTAATTAAGCGACAAATGTCGCTTAATTGTTTATTGTAATTGCTATTTTATATGCTAAAATACTAATTGTCAAGGTTATCTATATATAGATAAATAAAAATGGGAGAAGAAATATGAAAACAAGAGATTATGTAATTGTTGTTGATTCATGCTCTGATTTAAGTAAAGAGCTAAGAGTTCAAAACAACATTGAATATGTTAAAATGGGAATTGTTAAAAAAGAAAAAAATGGTGATGTTGAGATACCTGCTTCACTTGATTGGGATTTATATACAAATAAAGAATTAAATGATTGGCAAAGAAATGGCTTAAATATGAAAACAACTCAAGTTTCACAAACTGAGTTTGCTACTGTATTTGAAAAAATATTAAAGGAAGATAAAGATATTTTATATATTGCTTGCTCAAGCGCTTTATCTGGTTCGTTTAATTATTCTTTAATTGTTAAAGATGAATTATTAGCTAAATACCCAAATGCCACTATTATTTGCATTGACTCACTATGCTCATGTTTAGGTCAAGGAACAATGGCACTTGATGCTGCAAGCATGAAAAAAGAAGGAAAAACTATCCAAGAGGTTGCTTCATATCTTGAAGAAAATAAATTATGCTATAACCAAGTGGCAACTGTTGAAACACTAGATTATTTAAAGAAGGCTGGAAGAGTTAAAGCTTCAGCCGCTTTCTTTGGCAATATTTTTGGTGTTAAACCAATGATTATTTCAGATGCTATTGGTCAAAACTTTGCTATTAAAAAAGTAAAAGGTAGAAAAAATTCACTTATTGAATTAGTTAATATGTTAAAGGAAGTAATTGTTGAACCTGAAAATCAAACAATATATGTTGTTCATGCTGATTGCCTTAATGATGCTAACTTTGTAAAAGACTTAATTATCAAAGAGGTTAATCCTAAAGCAGTTAGTGTTGAATTTATGGGACCAATTATCGGAGTTTCAACAGGTCCTGGCACAATCGGCGTTTATGCGAAAGGCAAAAAAGTTACTGTAGTTGGTAATTAATAAGGTGAATTATGTCAACGACTTACTTAGATGGTAGCCTTTTTAAAACACTTGTTGCTAATGGCTGCCAAAATTTAATAAATGATATTGATCGTATTAATGATTTAAATGTTTTCCCTGTACCTGATGGTGATACTGGAACTAATATGAAAATGACAATTGAGGGTGGAGTTAAAGCTATTATTAATGATAATGAATCTTCAATTAGTGAAATTTCTAAAAAGCTAGCTCGTGCAATGACTATGTCAGCAAGAGGAAATTCTGGAGTTATTTTATCACAATTCTTTAAAGGCTTATCAAATGGCCTTGATGGTAAAGCTAAGGTTGATGCTAAAGAATTAACAAACGCTTTTAATGAAGGTGTTAAGCAATCATATAAGGTAGTTCAAAAACCAACTGAAGGTACAATGCTTACGGTAATGAGAGAATCTACAGAGGTAGCTTTAAAGGATGAAAATAAATTTACTAGCATTGAAGATTTCTTTAAGTGCTTTATTAAAGAAGCCCATGCTTCACTTAATAGAACTCCTGAATTACTCCCTGTATTAAAAGAAGCTGGCGTTATTGATTCTGGTGGTGCTGGATATAATAGAATTATTGAAGGAATGATTAAAGCCTTAGATGGCGATATTTTAAAAGCACAAGAGGCCTATGAAAAAGAAAATAAAACCATTAATACTAATGGCTTTAATGCTGATAGTGTTTTAGAATTTGGATACTGCACTGAATTTATTTTACAGCTTCAAAATAGCAAAGTAAATGTTAAAAATTTTGATTTAAAAATTATTACTGACTTTTTAGAAACCCTTGGAAATTCAATAGTTGCTTTTAAGGATGAGGATATTGTTAAGGTTCATGTCCATACATTTACTCCAGGTAAGGTAATTGAATTTTGTCAACAATTTGGCGAATATGTTACTTTTAAAATGGAAAACATGTCTGTTCAGCATTCAAGCCTAGAAGAACATAATCTAACTATAAAAGAAGAAAAAGTTCATCAAAAATATGCTGTTGTTGCTGTTTCAAATGGTAAAGGCATTGATAGTATCTTTAAAGAAATTGGCTGTGATATTATTGTTAGTGGTGGTCAAACTATGAATCCATCAAGCAATGATTTTATTGAGGCTTTTAAGAAGCTTGATGCAGAATATATTATTGTTTTTCCTAATAATAGCAATATTATTATGGCAGCACGTCAAGCAGCTGAAAATTATAGTGATGCTAAAGTTATTGTACTTCCAACAAAATCTATCGCCACTTGCTATTCAGCTTTAACAATGCTTGATTATTCAAGCGATGATATTAATGAAATTATTTCATCACTTCAGCAAACAATTGATAATGTTACAGCAGGAGCTGTTACTTATTCAATTAGAGATAGCAAAATTGATGATGTTGTTATTACTAAAGGCGATTATATGGCTTTGATTGATGGTAAAATCGTTTCTTCATGTAATGATAAAATCAATATTGTTAAAAAACTATTTGAAAATGTTAGCAATATTAATGATAAAGAGGTTGCAACTATTATTTATGGTAACGATGTTAGTGATTATGAAAGAGATACAATTATTTCATATTTAAAGGAAACATATCCATTTATTGAATTTGGTGCAATTGAAGGAAACCAAGATATTTATAGCTTTATTTTAGCAATTGAATAAATTTTATACTAAAAGTGGTAGATGATATTCGTCTACTACTTTTTATTTTATATAATTAATTATTTCATTTTGCATTTTTTTAGTATTAATTGTTAAAACATTACAATTATTTTCACTTAACCATTTTCTTATATCTTTATAAAATTTTTGCTTAAAATGCTTCATACAATGCATAAATTTATCTGAAATTTCCTCTTCCTTACAGGTAGTTTTAATATCATCTCTTATTTCAGAGGATTTGATTCGATGTTTAACGCCATTTATACATGTTTTAGAAGGAAGGCTAAAGAAAATAACTACCTCTGTGTTTTTTATTCTATTTTCTAAAGTGCTTTGAAAATGTCCATCAATAATATAGCAATCATTTTTCATTATTTCATTTTCTTTTTTTCTTAGCTTTTCATCACTAATATGCTTATAATTATCATACCAATAAATCATGTCTAAATGGTATAAAGGTATATTAGTATATTTTGTTAAATACTTTGAAAAATAGGATTTTCCACTACCTGGGCAACCAATTATTATATATTTTTTTTTGTTATTTTTTAATAAATATAAATAAGCCTTTAATAAAACATTTTTATCTTCCTTATAGGTTAGTGTATTATAAGCCTCATTGAAGGGTAAAAAACTAATATTACTTACCTCTGCTTCTTGACATTTAATATCATTACTAGTTATTTTGCCAATAAAGAATATAACATCTTTTATGCAATCCTTATATGGACTATAAGAAATAATTTCTTTAAAGGAAGTGTCGATAATAACATCTAAATTTGTTTCTTCCTTTATTTCACGTGTGGCAGTTTCTACTTCATTTTCATTATTTTCAACATGCCCTTTTGGAAGAGAAAAATGCCCTTGTTTCATTTTTTCAATTAAAAAATAATAGATACCATCTTTTATAATATATGAAACTGCTCCACAGCTTTTTTCCTGTATCATATTTATTTCTCCTTAAGTAAAAGAGCCACAAAAAGTGACTCTTATTTTTATTCTTTAACTACTTTTTCTTTTTTTTCAGGGCGAGGAAGTAAATCCTTCATTGAAACATTTACACGGCCTTTTTCATCGATTTCAGTAACAATTACTTTTACTTCATCACCAATCTTTAAAACATCCTTTGGATGATTTACTCTTTCATGAGAAATCTTTGAAACATGAAGTAAGCCATCGCAACCCTTAAATAAGTTTACAAAAGCGCCAAATGATTCAATCCTTACAACCTTACCTGTATAGATTTCTCCAACCTTTGCTTCCTTTGTAATACCTAAAATAATATCCTTTGCTTTATTAATTGCTTCTCTATCTTGATGGTAAATAACAACTCTTCCTTCATCAGAAATATCAATTTTAACATTATCACATTGAGCAATAATTTCATTTATTGTTTTACCACCTTGACCGATAACATCACGAATCTTATCTGGGCTAATATCAAAGCTATCTTGCTTTGGCGCATATTTTGATACATCTGGTCTAACTTCACTAATAGCTCCCATCATATTGTCTAAAATTTCCATTCTACCTTTATGAGCTTGAGCTAAGGCTTCCTTAAAGATATTTCTTGTAATACCTTTAATTTTAATATCCATTTGTAAAGCAGTAATTCCTTTTGTAGTGCCAGATACCTTAAAGTCCATATCGCCATAATGGTCCTCTTGACCTTGAATATCAGTTAAAATTGTATAAGGGCAATTTGGATCGTTTAAATCACCTGTTGAAATTAAGCCCATTGCAACACCTGCAACTGGACGTTTAATTGGTACACCAGCAGCCATTAGTGACATAGTTGCTGCGCATATTGAAGCTTGAGATGATGAACCATTTGATTCTAATACCTCAGATACTACACGTACAGTATATGGAAACTCTTCTTCACTTGGCATTACTTGAAGAAGTGATCTTTCACCTAAGGCTCCATGACCGATTTCACGTCTTCCAGGATTTCCCATTTTACCAACTTCTCCAACTGAAAATGGTGGGAAATTGTAATGATGCATAAATCTCTTTAATTCTTCATCAGGATTTAAATTATCTAAAATTTGTTGATCTCCTAATGCTCCAAGTGTTGTAATTGATAATACTTGTGTTTCACCACGAGTAAATAATGCTGAACCGTGTACCCTAGGCAAAATATCAACTTGTGAATTAAGTGGTCTAATTTCATCAAGTTTTCTGCCATCAGGTCTAATTTTATCAACAGAAATTAATCTTCTTACTTCATCTTTAACAATATCATGAGTAATTGTTTCAACTTGATGCATTACATAATCATGTTGCTCATCACTTTCATATTCTTTAGCTTCATATTCATCAATTACCGCTTGTGTTAATTCGTCAATCTTATTATATCTAGCTAGCTTTCCTTCAATTCTACAAGCTTTTACTAAATCATCCTTACACTTAGCAAATACTTCTTGTTGAATAGCTTCATCAACCTTAAATAATTCCACAACCATTTTTTCTTTGCCAATTTCAGCAATGATTTTTTCTTCAAATTCAACTAGCTTTTTAATTTGCTCATGTCCATACATTAATGCTTCAAGCATTAAGTCTTCACTTACTTCTTTTGAACCAGCCTCAACCATGTTAATAGCTTCTTTAGTTCCAGCAACAGTTAAATCAATTAATGATTTTTCCATTTCTTCTCTTGTTGGGTTAGTAATAAACTTGCCATCTACATAACCAACCTTAACACCAGCTACTGGTGTTTGAAATGGAATATCAGAAATACATAATGCTAATGATGAGCCAAATAATGCACTCATTTCAGGTGTAACATCTGGATTAACAGATAATGCATAGTTAACGATTTGAACTTCATTTCTAAAGTTTTCATCAAATAGTGGCCTAATTGGTCTATCAATAATACGTGCTGTTAATATAGCGTGCTCACTAGGTCTTCCCTCACGGCGTAAAAATGAGCCAGGAATCTTTCCAACTGAATATAGTTTTTCTTCAAATGTTACAGTTAATGGGAAAAAGTCAATACCTGTTTTAGCTTCTTTAGCACAGCATGCTGTTGATAAAATAACTGTATCATCATAGCGTACTAAAACAGCTCCATTAGCTTGTTTGGCAAGTTCTCCAACTTCCACTTTTAAAGTTCTTCCATAGAACTCTAATTCATATACTTTTTTCATTTTATTCTCCTTTTAATCTAACGTATCTATTATACTACTTATTTTGTCTTTTTGTTGAAAAAAATGTTTTATTTTTATTTTACTTAATAAAACAAGAATTTTTACTCCTTTATTTAATAAAAAAGTAATTAAATATCGTTAACTATAGTGCTATACTTTATATGGAGGTTTTATTTATGGATATTGAAAAAAGATTTTTAAAGTATGTATCTTTTGATACTCAAAGTGATGATAATTCATCTACTACACCATCTACTAAAAAGCAACTATTATTAGCAAAATATTTAGAAAACGAATTGAAAAGCATTGGCTGTAGTGATGTTTTAATTGATGAATATGGAATAGTTTATGCTACAATCAAAGGAAATGTAGAAAATGCTAAAACAATTGGCTTTATTGCCCATATGGATACTTCTCCTGATTGTAGTGGAGCTAATATTAAACCAAGAATTATAGAAAAATATGATGGAAATGATATTAAATTAAATGAAAATCTTACTATGAAGGTAAGTGATTTTCCATCATTAAAAAAGAATATTAATGAAACTTTAATTGTTACTGATGGCACTACCTTACTTGGTGCTGATGATAAGGCTGGAATTGCTATTATTATTGAAAGTGCTTATCGTATTATAAATGATAAAAATTTAAAGCATGGAACAATTAAAATAGCTTTTACTCCTGATGAGGAAGTAGGCCGTGGAGCTGATAACTTTGATGTTAAATTCTTTAATTGTGATTATGCTTATACAATTGATGGTGGCGATATTAATTATATTGAATATGAAAACTTTAATGCTTATAGTGCTAAGGTTAATATTAAAGGCGTTTCAATCCATCCAGGATCAGCCAAAGATAAAATGGTTAATTCAATTTTACTTGCTAAAGAATTTGATGATTTACTACCTCATAATGAATTACCTGTAAATACACAAGGCTATGAAGGCTTCCATCATTTATGCGATTTTAATGGTGATTGTGAAAATACAACATTAAACTACATTATTAGAAATCATAACTTTGATATTATTCAAAGACAAATCCAAGATTTCTATAATGCTCGTGATATTATTAATAAAAAATATAATAATGATTTTGTTAGCGTTGATATTAAAGAAAGCTATAGAAATATGAAAGAAATTATTGAAAAGCATCCTGAGGTATTAGATAAAGTAACTGACGCTTATAAAAAACTAGATATACCTTATGAATTTGAACCTATTAGAGGTGGAACTGATGGTGCTAGGCTTTCCTTTATGGGACTTCCTTGCCCTAATCTTGGTGATGGTGGTTATAATTTCCATGGTAGATATGAGTATGTATCACTTACTCAAATGCGTAAAATGGTCAAGGTTTTAATAGAAATTGTAAGATGCTAGATTTAAAAGCAATCATTGAATAAAAATCTTTGGTTGCTTTTTTTGTGCAAATATTTTAAAAACACTAGACTTTCTATACTTAAGCATGTTAGACAAATAGGTTTTTGTTTAAGTTTTCTTTACTTACTAGGCCATTAAGTTTAACATCTTTGAACAAATAAAAATATTTTTTCAGAATTTTAAACATATTAAGAAAATTGTATAAATTTACTTTACAATATAGAAAAAATATTGAGAAAAATCAAAGAAAAATATGGAAAGGAAGTTAGAAAAAATGAATAATTTAAAATCACTAAGAGTACACTATGATATACAAGTAGATGAAATATTAAAAGCATTAAAAATATCAAGAACTACTTATTATAATTATGAAAATGAAATAACATATCCTCCATATAATATCTTATTTGCTCTAGCAGACTTTTATAATGTTTCAATTGACTACTTATTAGGTCATGAGTTAAAGGACGAGGAAAAAAGTAATGATTTTTCATTAGTAACATTCATGAAAAAGAATAATGTTGATGAAATATTAAATCTTCAAGAAAAGGAATCAATTAGAACATTAGTTAAATCATTACTCGAAAAAAGCAAAACTGAAAAATAAAAACAGCTAGGAATTAAATCATCCTAGCTTTATTATTCTTTTACATAATTAATTGGCGTTTTAATAGAAATAAATATCATTAAGCTTACAATTTAAAAACTTGATATAGTTTTTAAAAAATTTCAACAAAGAGGATTTTCTCCCATTTGTGATTAAAAATCACTTAATAAGATAAAAATCCCATTTTTTAATGATGTATGGTTATAATTATTACTTGTTTAAGGTAAATAACTATAATCTTACCTGTACTCGATAAGGTATTGTAAGACCCATATCCCTAAAATTTGATATTATCTCATCATTAGGTTTACTTTTTTTAAGTATGTTACATGCTGCATTTAAATCAGCATATATAACTCTTCCATTACTTGCTTGATATAAGCCTCTGTATATTCTTTTCTCTAAATAATTATCTTTCTTTTCTATTTCTTCATTATATATAAATGAAGATTTTGATGTATATGATTCATTTATTATCTTTACATTACTATTTTGACTCTTCTATAAAAATAAGATTTCCTAATAAAAGAAAAAATTGTGTGATTTTTAATATTTCACACAATTAATTAGAGTTTTTTTAGTATGTTTACTATTCAGCTTTTAAAGCCTCAACCATATTGATCTTTTTAACTTTTAATGATGTAAAGTAAGAAACTACTAAGCTTACCAAGAATGTTAAAACAATAGAAACAATATAGACATAATAAGAGCAAGTAATTGTTAGTTCATATTCTGCTGCTAATAGCTTAAAAAGTAAAATTAATGATGCATATCCTAATGGACAGCCAAGTATAATACCAATTATTGCTGTAAATGTATTTTGCGATATTAATATAGAACCAATTTTTTTATTCTTAAAGCCTAAGACCTTTAAGGTTGCAAGCTCACGATATCTTTCAATATAGCTCATTGTCCCTAAATTATATAAAACAACAAAGGCTAATAGTAACGAAAAGGCAACTAAAAAGTAAATCATTAAATTCATAATTTCCATGAATGAATCAAATGTTTTAATTAATTCTTCTCTTGAAGATAAAGAAACTATTTCATCATTTGTGCTTAAGCTATCTTTTTTATTATCTACATATATATTATTAATTTTATAATCTAAATTCAAAGAATTAGCTAAATCATAAGTCATTGTAAAGCCGTTAGTACTAGATGAGATAATATCAGCAATTTCTACCTCATATTTAGCAGCTTTCCCATATAATGAAAAGCTAAATTTATCACCAACGTTTTTATTTAAAGCTTCAGCCATTCTTTTACAAATATAAACACCATTATTATTTAGCTTTCCTACTGCTTTATTATCTTTTAATAATCTAACTCTATCATTGTTATTATTTAAAAGTGTTAAAACATAAGTCGCCCCATCAACTTTTGTTGCTATGCTACTACTATAATCACCATTATATTGATTAGCAATTTCTAAAGCTCTATTATTAACTACGTTATCACTTAAAGTAATAGATGTTTCATAATTCATTGCTATATTATAATTAGCATCAATATACTCATCCATTGTTGACTTCATTCCAAATGTGGCAAATAGAAGCAATGTGCAGCCTAAAACTCCAAATATTGACATAAATGTTCTAGCCTTATGTCTAAATGTATCTCTTAAATTATATCTAGTTGCAAAATTAAGCTTATGGAATAGCTTTGTTTTTTCAATTAGCATATTTTTCATTTTCTTTGGTTCATAAGGCCTTAAAGCATCGGCAGCACTTCCTCTTAATTGCTTTTTAACTGATAAATAGCCAATTAATGTTAAAAACAAAATAATTGCTATTATTCCTATATAAACGAACCATGGCATATGAATAGTCCAATAAGGCATTTCAAAATAAGTGCCCATTGAACCATTTGGACTAAAAATAAACTTAGCTATACCAAAGCCTAATAATAATCCAATAAATGAACCTACTATTCCTATTACAAAGGCGTATGATGTATAATGCCATACTATTTTTTTGTTTTTAAAGCCTAAAGCTTTTAAAATACCAATTTGAACCTTTTCATTACTAGTTATACGATTCATTGTGGATACCATTGTTAAAATAGCAATTAATAAAAATATAACTGGTAAAACAAGGCCCATAGTTTTTCCCTCATCAGATTCACCACTTGCTTGACTATATGATGTTACATCATCTTTAGAAACAACTTGTAATGTATTATTTAATGTTTCATCAACCTTCTTTGAAAATTCTTCATTATCTAATGATGAGATAACATTAATTTGAGGATAATAAACCATATTAAATAAACTATTTGATAATTCCTCATAAAAGCTAGGAGTAGTGAAAGCATAACCAACACGATCAAAATCTGGCATTAAAGCTCCATTATCCGTATTAATTAAAAATTCACTAGATAAGCAAATACCTTCTATTTTTAATTCTTTAGTAATGTTTCCATATTTTAATGTGATTATATCACCTATATTGTAATTATTATTTTTAGCATATTTTTCACTAATCCATAAGCCTTTATTATTTGTTGAATCATATTCATTTCCATCAATTAAAGTAAATGTCGAAACAGTGAAATTTTCACTAACTGCAAGCTTTATTAAATCATTTTCTTTTGATTCATTTGTTTCTATACAAGCATATCTACTAGCTTTACTTACTCCATCGATTTTTAATATTTTATCGACATCTTCCTTGGAAAATATTTGCTTATCACTACAGATACGATAATCAGCAAGATTTGTTTCTAAAAAAAATTTAGTAGTATCCTTATCAATTGAATACCATTCCGCATTAAATCCTGCAAAAATTCCAATTCCTAATATAACCATTATAATCATTGAAATGAATTGTGATTTATACTTAAAAAATGTACGAATTAATTTTTTAAATAGCATAATTACCACCCCACTTCATCAATTAAAACTGGATTGATATTTTCTTTAACGCTTACAATTTCACCATTTTTTACTTTAATAGTCATATCTCCAATTTTAGCAATATTTTGGTTATGAGTTACAATAATTACAGTCTTTTTATAATCCTTAGCCATTTTTAATAATAGCTTTAAAACTAAAACGCCAGTTTTTGAATCTAAAGCTCCAGTTGGCTCATCACATAGTAATATTTTAGGATTTTTAGCAAGTGCACGCGCAATAGATACTCTTTGTTGTTCGCCACCTGAAAGCTCACTTGGAAATTTTTTTGCATGATCTAGTAAACCTACTTCATTAAGCATAGCATTAGCTGATAAAGGATTTGTTGAAATTTCCTTTACTAGTGCAACATTTTCATGAATTGTTAATGTTGGGATTAAGTTATAAAATTGAAAAACAAAGCCAACCTTATTAGCTCTATATGATGCTAATTCATCATCTGAGTATTTTTCAATATTTTCATTATCAATAATAATTTCTCCTGATGTTGGATTATCAAGTCCACCTATTAAATTTAATAGTGTTGACTTACCAGCACCTGAAGGGCCAAGAATTACAACTACCTTCCCTTCTTCAATTGTTAAGTTTACATTACTTAAAGCATTAAACTCATGATCACCAACGACATATTTTTTTGACACATCTTTTAAAGATATTAGACTCATACATCTCTTCCTTTCATTTTAGTTAGTTGTATCTAACCAGCTATCTATATAATTATAGTTAGTATAAACTAACTTGTCAATGGAATAACAATTAATTGCTAATTGAAGCTACTATATATACAATTAACAAATACATTTAAATAAATTTATCTTTTTTCCACATACTAGCTAAAGACAAATCCATACTCTTTAATTGTTCAAGAGAAAAAGTTTGATGTAAAAATGACCATTTATATGATTCATCAGTAAAACCAGCAGCTTCAATAGTTTTTGCAGTCTGTAAGAAAAAATGTGTTTTCTCATCAAAATATTTAATTTCTTCTAATTTATCATTAACTAATTTTGCCACAAAGAACTTACTTGCAACATTAGTATTTAAATCTCTAAAATATCCAGAAATAAAATAATTGTCTGATTCATTATCATATTCAATTATTGATAACACTAAATTATCATCGTCAGAAAATAGTCTTTTGAGCATAGAAAAACCACTAGTATTATAAATAGATAATGCTGTTTTTGCTGATGAAACATGTCTTTCAATATTGTAAAAATATTTATTATCTAATGAAAATACAAAGTTATCATCTTGTGCACAATTTATCTTTGAAAAGCGAAATTTCTTGATTAAACAAAGCTTTTCAAGAGAATAAAAAGCAAGATTTCCACTGGCACTTTTAATTACTAGCATTTTTTGATCAGGTGATACACATCCTTTATATGCATAATCCAAATCTTTAAACTTTACTATTTCATTTCCACATTTATCATAAACATAAACAGTCTTACTAGTTAAACCAATATCATATTTATCAATCTTTAATAATGTATAAAATTTCTTAGGCATATATACTCTTTTAATAAATTATATTTCAAACAAATCGTCCAATGTAATTACATTCGAAAATATATTACTATATTCATTATTACTTAGCCCATAGGTTGTAATGAGAGTACTTCTAATAGCATATCCTTTAGGCATTTCATTTTCTAATAAATTTATTCTATTTCTTATTTGCTTATCAAGCTTTTTATCAACAATTAACTCGGAGTTATAAAACTTTATCTCACACATATTAATAATATTATCTTTACGTTTAATTAGCATATCAATTTGTGTACCATCAGTTTCATCTTTGAATTTAGACCAAGCAGATTCTTCTGTGCTAATACCGCTTATTCCTAAAGAATTTTTAATTTGCTTTATATGATTAAAGCAAACATTCTCAAAAGCAATTCCGCGCCATGAAACTATATTTTGGTTAGATATGTTTGAAAGATAAAAATCATCAGCAAGATGATTAAAGTTTTCAACAAATTTTAAATAGAAATTACAAAAAGGATCAACAAGTTTATAATATTCTTTTTTCTTACTTGCTCCAAATGGAACATATTTTATTATAAAATCACTAGAAATTAAAGCATTTAGCGCATCTGTCATTTTACTATTTGAATTAGTTTTTAAGGCAGTTATAATATCATCTCTACTACAGCCAATTCTTTTTTTACCTATAACTTTAATAATTGATTTCATAAAATCAGCATTAGAAAAAATTGAATTGAATAAACGATTGAATTCATTGTTTAAAGGAGCATTTTTCTTAAAAAATAAATTATCTATATTTTGTGCCAAACTATATTCACCATAAAAATAACTTAAATAATATGGTATTCCCCCACAAATCATATAAGCTTGCACAATATCATATTTTGAAAATTTAATGTTGCGATTAAAAAAATACTGTTCACATTCTTTTAAGGTAAACGGCTCCAATTTTATTTCGTAAGTAATTCTATTATACAATCCGCCATGATTATTAATTAGCTTATCTGACATCCATGATGTTGCACTTCCACATACTACTAGCATAATATTTTTCCTAGAACAAGCCCAATTATTCCAAAAGCTTTCAAAAGCTGTAATAAAACCTGATTTAGGCGTATCAAGCCATGGCAATTCATCAATAAAAATTAATTGCCTTTTGCCATCATCTATTTTTTGCAAGAATAATTCTAGCATTAAAAATGCCTCCATCCAGTCAGTTGGACATTTTTTAGGTTCCATACCACATAAAATTAAAGAGTTATAAAAATTCTTTAACTGATATTTAAGTGGACTTTTATAACTAGAATCTGAATTTTCAATTGGAGAAAGTCCTGAATGTTTAAAAGTGATTCTATCTTGAAATAATTCATTAATTAAATATGTTTTTCCAATTCTTCTTCGCCCATATACAGCAACAAATTGAGGCTCATTACTATTATATAGTTTATTTAAAATATTAATTTCTTTATTTCTACCTATCATATGCTATACCTCTATTAATTAAGATAATTTTTTCAACTAAATTATATATTTTTTCTTTTAAAAAATCAACGTAAAACATTAGATAAACTGCCAAATAAGGCTTATATATAGCACATTTGGCAGTTTATCACACATTTTTAGGTAGATAAACTGCCAAAAGCTAGTTTTTTAGAATTTTAAAAATAAACTAAAGTACTCTTTATTTAGTATAAAAATTAGATTATTTATATCATTTTAATGGTTTATTTTATTTAGTATTTTTTCTTTTGCCTTATTAGATAAATAAGCATCATAAGTAGAACCGCCATAAGCTGATGTAGTTTCATATTCAGTTACAAAAGCATTTTTATCAATTTCAGGGACCATTGCTTTAAGCATTTTAGCTTCTTTATATACTAATACACAATGAACAACTTTTTTTGGCTTTTTTGAATATCCTCCTTCAACAATATAAATAGTGCTTGTGTCATGAAATTCCTCAGATATTATTCTTTGAATTTCATCTACTTTTTCTGTAAGAATATCAATTATATAAATTGTGTTATATTTTCCATAAATATTTTTAATAGCAACTGACGTTATTAAAGCTGATAAAATACCTACTAAAAGGCTTTCCCAGCTTTTAAAAATAATAAATCCTAAAGCAATTGTAATTACATCAATTGTTAATGTTGCAACATCTTGCTTTATATTTAAATATTTAACACAAGCTACAGAAATAACATCACTTCCACCAGTTGAACCCTTTCCCATAAAGCAAAGTGAAGCACCGAATCCAGCAATAACACCGCCAGCTAAGCCAAATAATATAAGCTTCGCTGTGGTATCACCACTTCCATAATACTCCATAAGCTTAAATTTATTCACTAAATCTAATCTTAAAAATAAAGACATGAAAACTGAATAGCCAACAGTACCTACTAATGTTGACATAGCAAATTTTTTACCAATTAAAAGCAAAGCAACAAGCCAAAGGGCTATATTAACAATCCACAAAACAATATCAGTTGTATTACTATTAGTAAGTGGATATAAAAGATTAGAAATCATCATAGCAACAGAAGTCATTCCGCCTTTTACAATATTAAATGGAACAATAAAAATTGAATTAGATAAAGCCACTAATGCACTGCCAAATAAAATAAGAATTATGTTAACTATCCTTTCTGATATTTTTATATTTTTTTTCATATTTACCTCCGTTTTATTTTATTAATTTTAGAAGTTTCTCATTCAATTAAAAATATAACATATTTTTATTTTTAACACCATTACAATACTTTTATATTTGTTTAAAAATAACCTTAACCAATAAATCCATTCAACTGTTAATACATAAAGCATTTGTATATGAAATATTCAATTTTCTAAAAAACTCTACATCTTGAATAAAGCCACATCTTCTTTTTTGCGATAACTCTTCCAATAGATGTGGCTTTAAATGTAGTGTTCTAGCATATGCTTCAATGTCTTCTTCATCCTCAAGCCATATATGATAAAGCCTTATTCACATTTTCAACTTTTTGAATATGAATGCTTAGCATTCTTTGTCAGGTGACAAAATATTTATGTGCATATATGATCAAATAAAAATGTTGTCAGCTTATTACAAATATTTTATTAATCATTTAATGAATATTCAAAATAGACTCTACCATTTTCTTGTTTTGCACCAATTCTTTTATAAAAATTAATAGCTGATGTATTCCAATCAAGGCAACTCCATTCTATCTTTGTATATCCTTCATTTTTAATCATTTCTATAAGCTTATTAAAAAATTCTTTTCCAAATCCTTGATGACGATATTCAAAATTAATAAATAAATCTTCTAAATGAACATGTGCGTTAGCAGAAAAGGAAGCAAATATAGGATAATATAGGGCATAGCCTATTGCTTTTTCGTTATATTCTAAAATAACTGCAGTGGCAATCTTTTTTTTAAAAATCCAAAACATAAGCATATCAATAGAGCCAGTTACATCCTGTGGCCTTTTTTCATAATTTGCTAAGCCATTTATCAATTCATAAATTAAACTTATATCATTTTCAGTTGCTTTTCTTATTGTTAACATTTCTTCACCATCTTTCAATTAAAAATTATAACACGTGTGCTATATTTCACCTAGTTTTATTAAAATATCCAACAATAAATAACAATTTTTGTTACTTAAGCACTTTCTTAGTCATCTGATAGAAATACTATTTTAAATACATCTAATAAACTAGATTTATATATTCTTAATATTTTCAATCCTACTTTTATACAATAATTTTTGTTATTTTAAAACTTTCTAGTAACCATTTTTGTTTTCGTCAACTTTAATTATATATTCATTTTCTCTTAAGTATCTTATATTATTATCAACTGCAGTATTACTTTTAACTAATAATACAACAAGTTCAGCCTTAGTAATACTTGGATTATGTCTCATTTTTGAAATAATTTTTTCTCTTGTTAAGTTCAACCTATGCTTTATAGTTATAGGATTATCACCAATTTTATTACCAACCTTATCACCAACTTTTCTATTATAATTAAATGGAATAGTAACTACTATTGAATTGTCCCTAAATTCAAAAGCATTTCTAGAATTGTTTTCAGCAATTTTTAGAGCTTTTCTTCCAGATTTATAGCTTAGCAAAGATTTCTGATAATTTTTCATTTAAAGGCACCGATTCTCCTAAATAAAAGCCTTCTAATGTTTGAAATGGCGCTATTGTATTGTCTAAAATAAACATTTTCGATTAACACATCCAAAAAATGTTTGGATTAACTTTATTAGTACATAACTTTTTAACTTGTTATGATATATTATTTTACTTATCATTTTCAGTTTATATCGTTCAATAGTAAGCGTATAATATTACAAAAATGCACCAAATTAAAATGAAAATTATATGTATTAAAGTTCGAGTGTTCGAATATATGGTAAGAATCAAACTCCCACAAAAATAAAAAAGTTCGACATATTTTACTATGTCAAACTAATGCTTTTTTAATGGCAGGGGCACTAGGAATCGAACCCAGATCGACGGTTTTGGAGACCGATGTTGAACCATTCAACTATACCCCTATTTATGTTGCATTAATATTTTAGCAACATTTTAATTATTTTTCAAGGACTATCTTAATACTTTGCTAATAAAATTACCATGAATCTTTTCAGCAGCTATAACTGAAACAAATGCATGTTCATCAATTTCAACTACCTTTTGAATAATATCTTTAACTTCAAATGAAGAGCAAGCACAATAAATTAAGTCTTTATGATTGCCAGTATATCCACCCTTTACATCCATCCTTGTAACGCCTCTTACAAAATGAAGCATTATTTCATTTGCAACCTCATCACCCTTTGAAGTTGTAATAAATAATATTGTTCTTTTATTTCTAACATAGAATAAATCAATAACAATTGAATTAATAACAATATATACTAATGTGTAAAATGCTTTTGATAAAGCCATTTCACTACCATCAATAAATAGTCCTAAAATTAATGTTACACCATTCATTAAGGTTGTTACCCTACCAATTGAGATTTGCTTTCTTACGCTATAATACATTGAAATGATATCAATTCCACCAGTTGAGCCATCAAATATATAAGCTAATGCATTAGCACAACCATTTAGCATACCTACAAATAAAGCTGCATCCAAATAAGAAATATCTCCATTGGCAACAGATAAATGTAGTCTAACGCCAATATCATCAGGAATAAAAGCCATAGTAATCGTTGTTACGATAACAAAGACTAATGAACATATAGTAAATTTGTGTGAAAGCTTTTTCCAACCAAGTATTAATACTGGAATATTAATTATTAAAAATACAACACTGGCTATTGTCGTTTCAAGAGATTTTTCTGGAGTAAAAATATTATCATAAATTCTTCCGACAACTAATGCAATACCAGTAAAGCCAGTACTTAAAAACTTATTTGGTGAAATAAAAACTTTCACACCAATTGTAATTACAATTGCAGAAATTATGTTTACTAATATTGAAATTGTATAGGAAACAGCCTTTTTATTTAATATTTTTTTCATACCATTACTCCATTAACAAACAATATTATAATTACACTTTGTTTTATTTTCAACATTATTTTATAAAATAAAATCATTAAAGCTCCAATACTCTGAAGAAACGTTACTATTATATTCACCAGTGATTGGATTTATAATCATTTTATTAATATATGATGGAGGATTATACCAAATATTTTCATCATCAAGAGCGTTAACAAAACTTTTAAAAATACTTTTTCCTATATTTTTATATGCTAATTTGGTGTTATCATCTGTTCCATTCCAAATACCAACACAATATTTGGGATTAAATCCTATAATATATGAATTATATGAATCTGTCCCTGTTTTAGCAGCATAGTAATTCTTTGTTTGATAGTTAATTAAAGTTGGCTTTGTATAATCTATTAAATTTTTATCAAATGGAGCTCTTAATAGCTGGTTTAGTAAATATACCCGTTTTTAGGATTTAACACTATATTATTTAGACTCAAATAATATTTTTGATAAATTACTTATACAAAGTATA
>CAKPXF010000014.1 GCA_934201705.1 uncultured Bacilli bacterium
TGATGGTACAGCTCATGAAGTTAATGCAATTAAGGTATTTGTAAGTGAAGATAATGTTACATTTAATGAAGTAAAAACTATTAAAAATCAAGGTGGAGATTTTGTTGATTTAGAGCAAATTGATTTATCAAAGCACGCTAATGGTAAGCAAACACTTTATGTTAAAATTCAACTTGTCCAATCAACGTCTATTGGTGAAAGCCAAGAATTAGCATGGCTTGGAGTAAAAATTGGGAAAATTAAATTTTCATTAACTGAAAAGGATTATGTAGGTCCGATAATTGAATATAGTCACATTAAGGATGACTTTACAACAGAAGGTGACTTTTTAAACGCTTATAAAATGGTTGGAGTTTCAAATAGTAGTAGCAAGGATCATGGATTAGTACCAGGTAATTGGGATGCAAATATTACAATTGCCGATGAGTCATACTTAATGTATAAGATAATTGCCGATGAAGGTGTATTTTCATCATTAAGCTTATCAATTAATGCTAAAATATGGAATCAAAATGATGGAACAGCACATAATGAAAATTCAATTAAAATTTATGCAGGATTGAAAGAAAATAATTTAAAAGAAGTACAATCGCTTGGGTTATCATCAGGCCATAATATGGCTAATGAATTTAAAGATTTTAATGAAATTACTCTTGATCCAATTGCAATAGGTGAACATGCACTTTATGTTAAAATAGTTTTAAATCAATCAACATCTATTGGTGATGTTCAAGATTTATGGATGGTTGGAGTAAAGCTTGGAAGTGTTGATTTTAAATATAGCCAAGAAGAGGCTGAATTTATAAATATTACGTATAAAGGCTTAAACAATGAAGATTTATTTGTTGATAATAAGCAAGTTAAAAATACTATTCTTAATGGCTTTACAGCTCCTGAAATTGCTGATTATAAATTTAAAGGTTGGTTTTTAGATGAATCATATGAAACTGAATTAACAGCAAATTATAGACCAACTAGCGATACAACTATTTATGCTAAGTATGAAGAAAATAAATATGATATAGTATATATGCTAGATGGTGGAGTTAATGATTCTACTAATCCAGAAAATTATACTGCTAAAGATAACATTACATTAAAAGATCCAACTAAAGATGGTTATGTATTTAAAGGCTGGTATATAGAACCAACATTTGAAGAGGTTTCAAAGGTTAGTACTATAAATGGTGAATTAAGAGCCGATATTGTTTTATTTGCTAAATGGGAAAAGGCTAGTGAATTAGAGCCAACTCCTTCTGAAACACCAAGCAGTGAACCTTCAATTGAACCAAGCAGTGAACCATCAAGCGAAGTAAGTAGTGAACCTTCAAGTAAAGTAAGTGAAATAATAAATAGTAGTACAAATAATACTTCTTCAAATGAAGAAAAACCAAATGAAAATAAAAAAGGCTGTAAAGGTGAAACTTTAACGTCTTTAGGGTTAATAGCTTTATTAGGCTCTTTATTATTAAAAAAGAAAAAACAGTAATATAAAATTAATCTTAATAATTGCATCATTTTTGGTGCAATTATTGCTATAGAAAGGATAGAATGATTATGAAAATTAAAAAAATATCAACAGTTTTATTTGTATGCATGGCTTTTTCTATTACAGCATGTAATGATAGTGGCAATGATCAAACAAAAAGTACTCTTTATGTTGATTTGCACTCATTAATGCCAACAGCAAATGAAAAACCAACGCCAGATCAACCAAATCCAATTAATGCTAGTAGATATATAGCAAATGCTTATTGTAAATTAACTAATACAAAAATTACTTGGGCTACTGATTATGCTAAGCCTACTGATAATATTAGTAATATTAGAACATGGTTTAATAATCAAATAAATGTTAAAAAATGCCCTTCAATTGGCTTTAGCTTTGGAACACAAATGCAAGAGGATGATTTGTATGTTGATTTAACACCTTATCTTGAAAGACCAAATCCATATGTTAGTGGAAACGAGCATTGGAAGGATTTATTTTATGATTACGTATGGCAAGATAAAGCCGTTTTAAGTGCTAATAATAAAATTGTTTCTATTCCTTTCATTTTAGATGCTGGTAGTGCAACAGCAGTATTTTATAATAAAACATTATTTACTGAAAATAACTTACAAACACCAAAAACATGGAAGGAAATGACAACTTTAGCTGATAAGGTTAAAAGATTATCTAATATTGATTACGCCTTTGCACCATATGCAGGAGATCCATCAATTAGCTTATCTGAAAGCTGGGCCTTTAAATATAATTTAGCTCCAGGATTTGCTAAAAGTATGATGAATGAAACAGATTATAATAAGGATGGAAAAACTACTACAAATGAATTATTAAGAGCAGTTTTGGAAAAGAAATTCGATCCAAATATTTGTATGACAGCAAAAACATTATATAATCAAGCTTATAAGTACTATACTGAATTTTTACCAACAGGATGGCAATCAATTAATGATTGGACTACTAAATGGGATGAAGGAAAAGTAGCTATGAAAAGCCATGGCGTTTGGTATTATACAAATGAGATTTCGGATACTCTTCGTAATTTTGACTTCGATATGTTTGTTCCTGCGGTAGTACAAAGCGATACATCATCATATGCTTCTAATGTTGAATATAAAAAGATTAGTGAAGGCTATGAAAGTGCTGTTTTAATGTCATTTAACATTATGAAACCAGCAGTTGAAGGAAATGAAGAATTACTTGAAAAAGCAATTGACTTTTTAATGTATTTAACAGCACCAGATGCCATTACATCAATGGTTGAAGAATATGGAAATGGCTTACCTGCTATTAAAACAGATTCTTATCCATCACTTTTAGATGATGCTTCATGGTTTGATAAGGAATTTCCACAAATTAATGAATCCGAATGGCCTTTAGGATTTATTCATGCTAATAATACTGTTATTGATGCAGCATTCGCAAACTGGGTAACTGGACAATCAACAGCTAATGAATTTTATACAATTTTAAATGATGAGCAAAGAAAAGGTGCATTAAAGATGGTATCTAGCCTTAATATAGATACAACTGGATGGGAATATGAAAAATAAGAAACTTAAGATTAAATTAAAATATATAATTGCTTTATCTATTATAGCTATTGCTTTTCTTGGTTTCACTTTTGATTATTTTTGGGCTAAAACTTATAATATTGAAATTGTTAATATATCAAACCCAACACCCTATGCTGATTCTAAAGAGCGTGTAACAATAGATGTTAAGGTTACTCATTTTAATAATCCTTGTAAGAATCATGAAATATATGCACTTCCTAGTGCAGGAAGCATGGTCGCTTATACTACAAAGACTGATGAAAATGGCTGGGCTACATTAACATACACACCATATACAAAAACAGCCTTTGTTAAGCTTGAGGATGTCAAAATTGTTATAAGAGATCAAAGCAATTCAATATTTTGGGAAATTAATGCAAAAACTTCTTTAACATTAAAAATGGTTGAGAAACCAAAAGGATAAGAATTATGATTAAATATGTTAAACGTCATTTTATGGCTTATTTAATGGTTCTACCATTAGTTATAGGTCTTGCAATGTTTTCAATATATCCTCCTATTAGAGGAATATTAATGTCTTTTTTTGATTTACAAAAAATCACTGATCCATTAAAGGGAACACCTAACTTAAACAATTACAAGGAATTATTTAAGGATCCAATTTTTTTACAATCAATTAAAACAATGTTTACATTACAAACACCACGCTTTGTTGTAAACTGTACGATTCCATTTATTTATGGAGAACTTATTTATTTAGTAAAAAATAAAAGATTAAAATCATTATACAGATTATTAATTCTTCTTCCAATTGTTTGCCCATCAATTGTTTATTCACTTATTTGGTCAAATATTTATGGCTATGAAGGTGGATTATTAAATGAATTGTTACAAAAATTACATATTACTTCAACAAATATTGATTTTTTAGATAGAGATCATATTATTGGAGCTTTAATTTTTATGGGATTTCCTTGGCTCCCTGGAGTTTCAGCAATTATCGTTTATTCAGGCTTAGCAAATATTCCAAGTGATGTTATTGAAGCAAGTAGAGTTGATGGCTGTAAAACTTTTAGAAGAATATTGATTATAGATTTACCATATTTAATTGGTCAAATTAAATATATTGTTGTTTTTGGAATTATTAATATATTCCAGGATTATTCAAATCAATTGCTATTTGCTTCTCGCGTTGGAACAAAAATTCATGTTCCAGCTTACTATATGTATCAGCTAGTTAATACAAATCAAAGCATAGGTAAGGCTTCAGCAATTGGAGTTATCTTATTTATAATTATTATGCTAATTACGATAATTACATATAAGTTTTTAAATTCAAAGGAGGATAGCAATGCGTAAAAGTAATATTAGTCAAATAATATTAAATGTTATTATTTGTATCTTATTTATTCTCGGGTTGTATCCTTTAATGATGGCTTTGTGGTGCGCTTTTAAATCACCAAACCAATATTTACTTTATAAATGGGTACCAACCTTACCCTTAAGAGGAGAAAATATAATACTTGCTTATAAAAGAATTGCTCCTTATATGCTAAGAACAATACTTGTTGCTTGTGTTAGCACTATTACAACAATTATTGTTACTTCAATGGCAGCATTTTCTATTTCAAAACTAAAGTTTTTAGGCTCTAAGGTTTTATTTGCTTTGATTTTAGGATTAAATATGGTCCCTGGTGTATTAACATTGGTTCCAACGGTTAGTTTATTTCATAATTTACATTTAAATAATACTCTTTGGGCTTTAATTTTACCACCAACATTTTCAACTGGAACAACATTCTTATTAATTTGTTATTTTAGGAGCTTACCAAATGCTTTATTTGAAGCTGCTGAAATTGATGGCTGTAATGATTTTCAAAAATATTTGTATATTGCTGTTCCTTTAGCTTTTCCACTTCTTGCAACAATTGCTATTATGCAATTTACTGGAGCTTGGGGTGACTTTGGCTGGCCAATGCTTATTATGAGTAAGGAAAAATATACAATTGCAGCTGGCTTAAAGGTTGAATTTTATGATTCAACTACATCTTTACCAGTAGCTTATGCTGCATATTTACTTGCTTCAACTCCTTTAATTGTCTTATTCTTCTTTACTAATAAGGTTTATGTTGAAGGCGTTGTATCAAGTGGCTTAAAACTATAGGAGGATATTATGAAAAAGTATAAAATTATAGGTATTATAGCTTTACTTTTTTCACAATTTTTTCAAATTGATAATAATTTAGTTGTAAATGCTAGCACATCTTTTAATTATAAAGATGAATTTGATGTAAATCCTGTTAGTAGTTCATTTGCTAGCAAAGTACATGATGTTTCAGGTGATGGAAATAAGGATCATGGGGCCATTCCATCTTCATCTTGGGGTGATCCTGTATTAATTAGCGATGATTCTTATTTAGTTTATACATTAGGCGATGGAAGTAAAAAGCTTGAAGGCTTACATATTAATATTACTGCTAAAATTTGGAATCAAAATGATGAAACTATTAATGATGAAAATAAAATTAATTTTTATGTAAGTGATAATGAAAATGTCTTTTCTGAAATAGCTTATTCTTTATCTGCAAGAGAAAATAATAAATTTGAAGAAGAAATTGATTTATCAAGCTATGTTAGTACCTTTACTAAAGCTTATTTAAAGGTTGAGCTAGTTCAATCAAAAATAAATTGTGGAAGTGATAAATGTAGTAATGGTACCCATAAATGTGGAACAAGTGCAACAATTGCTACTTCAGATAATTATATTAATTTACATTATTTAGGTGTTAAATTATATAAATTAGCTATTAGTGAAAAAGGCTTTGTTAAAGACATAGAAAAGCCTATTCCTAATGACTTTAAATACGAATTACCAGAGGAAATATATGCAAATAAGGAATATACATTTCCAAGTATTGAATTTAAAGATAATGTAGATACAAGCATTGATTATTATTTATCTTATCAAGATCCATATAATAATACTGTTGAACTTGAAAAAAATTCTAAATCTTTTATTCCTGATTATGAAGGTATTTATACATTTACTATAAAAGCTTCAGATTCAGCTAATAACACTTTTACAGATAAGTTTTCTTTAACAGCAATAATAGCACCAAATATGCCAATTATTTATTTTGAAAAGCTACCAGAAAAAAATGGTCGAGTTAATGAAAATTATTTTGTTCAGCCTATTTCTTATCCAAAAGATTGTAATTATAAGCTAAGTACAGTTGTAATTGACCCAAATGGAAATGAAGTAACAGTTAAAAATTATTTGTTCAAGCCAGAAATGGTTGGTGAATATAAGATTTATTATTCAGCTACAAATGAAAATGGAACAAGTAAGCTATTTGCTCGTGTTTATATTAAATATAATACAAATAATGAAGATCCTTATAAAATTTATAAAGATTTAAAGCATTATAATGGAAATATAGCTTTAAGTGAAAATAATGAGCTTGTAGTTAATGGAAATACTTCGTGTATGCTACCATTTTCTTTAAAAGAAGGCTTAAGCATTGATATTACTTTATCAACATTAAAATCTTCATGGCTAGGTCTTAATTTTACGCGTTATGCTTGCTTTTCACGTTATTATTTTAATGAAGAAGATTATATTAAAAATAATTCTGCTCCAGGATTATATGTTCTTATTTATAAAGATAGTGATGATTCTTATTATTGCAATATTGACTATGTAACGCTTAATGGTGGAAGAATGGTTGTGGCTAATCACTCATATGCTGGAGGAAATAATAATAATATAACATTCTCTTTAAGACAAAATGATAATACTGACACAATTATTTTAGCAGTTAATGGGCAAAAGAATCAAAATTATGAACTAAATAATTCAGTTTTAGCTTCAACAATTTCTGATAATGAAGGCTTTATCTATCTTGGCTTTTCCAATATAGTTTCAGGGCCTGTTTATATTAAAAAGATTGATATTTGTGATACCACAGCTCCAGAGATAACTATAAATGGGAATATTAATGAAAGCTACAAATTAAATTCAAAGCTTAAAATTCCTTCAATAAAAGCGGTTGATGCTCATGATGGAAAGGTAGAGGCAATTATTAATTTATATTCTCCAAATGGCAAAAAAATTGATATATCATTAAATGAAATAGCTTTAGATGAAGAAGGAATATATTATTTAATTGTGTCTTGCAAGGATAATTCAAATAATGAAAATAATAAAATATTTGAAATAAAGGTTGGAAATACAAATAAGGAAAAATACTTTAAAAAAGAAGAACCACAGAAAGGATGCAAAGGAAATAGTAACCCTCAGGCTATTACCTTTTTAGCTATTTTATTAACCTTAGCAATGGGAATTAAAAAATATGAAAAATAATATTAAAATTAAATTATATAATGATGAAATGTGGTATAGTGGTTGTATTGACGATACGATAAATATGCCCTATACTATTAATTCAAATGTCAAATTTGATGCTACAAAAAGTGATTCATATAATGAGGTAAATCCTATCTTAATTAGTAGCAAAGGTAGATATGTTGCAGCCTTAGATTATTTTGTTTATGAATTTAAAAATGGTGAATTAATAGTTAACTCAGATTATAAATTAGATAGTGGAGAAAAAGAGACATTTGTTGAAGCGTATAATTATATAAAAAATACTTATTATAGCTTTAATAAGAAGCATCCATTTATGCGTTTGTTTACATCTCCACAATATTGCTCATGGATGGAACTTAATAAATATATAAATCAAAATAGCCTTATAGAATATGCTAAAAGCATAATTGATGCTAAATTAGATCCGGGTGAATTAATTATTGATGATGGCTGGGAGGATTATTATGGTCAATATGCCTTTTCTAAGAAAAAATTCCCTAATCCTAAGGGAATGATTGAGACATTAAATGAATTAGGCTTCTTTGTTACTGTTTGGATGACGCCATATATCTTTTTAGATACACCAAGCTTTAATGAATTAAAGGAAAAGGATTTACTTATTAAGAATGAAAATGATGAGATTTTTATTTGTACATGGTGGGAAGGAAAGTCAGCTTGTATTGATTTAAGTAATCCTAATGCTATTAAGTGGCTTAATTTAAAGCTAGATGCTTTAAAAAAGCTAGGAGTTAAGGGGTTTAAGCTTGATGGTGGAGATTCTCGTATTTATAAAGATAATTTAAAATGCTATGATAAATCAATAAAAAGTGCTTGTGATATTGCTGAAGTATATGGTAAATTTGCTGCCAATTTTGATGTTTCAGAAATACGATCTACATGTAAATGTGGAGGGCTTCCAGTAATGCAAAGAATAGCTGATAGATACCATTGCTGGGAGGATATTAATAATGGCTTTGATGGAATTGTAAAAAAATCCTTAGTAATGTCTATGTTTGGTTATCCTTATAATTGTCCTGATATGATAGGCGGCGGACAAATTGATGATATTGAAAAAAATAAATTAATTGATAAAGAATTAGTTGTAAGGTATATTCAAGCAGCCACTTTAATGCCATCTTGGCAGTTTTCAAGAGCAATATGGAAGGATAAATATTTTAAAGAAATCATTCTTTCAATGAATAATATTAGAAAATCATTTAATAATGAACTTGAAAAGGCTGTTATTAAATGTGCTAATGATGGAACTTTAATTATTAAACCTATGATATATTTTAATAACAAAGCAGATGATTTAAATCAATTTATATTAGGAGAAAATATTTTTGTTGCTCCTGTATTAAAGAAAAATCAATTTGAAAAAGAAATCACTTTACCTGATGGAATATGGGAATATGGCTATGACCATAAGTTATATAAAGGTAAGGTTTTAGTAAAAACACCACTTGAAGTATTACCATACTTTATTAAAAAATAGGAGGATTTACTATGAAGAAGAATTATTTTATAATGATGTGCTTAGTATTAACATTACTTGGCTGTAATAATAGTCAAATTTCAAATAATGATGAAATAGCCTATAGAAGTGAAGTTAAAAGTAATTATGCTGAATCAATTTATCTAACTGATTATGTAAATGAGCTAAATGAAGAAGAAACAAAAGTATTTGCTAATGAATCTAAGCAAAATCATCAAGGATATGGAACTAAAGGTATTGCTAAATCATCATATTATACTACATATGTTAATGATAAGCTTGTAAATACCTATATGATTCAAACTGCTGAAAGAGATCCTCATTCTGTGTGTTTTTTAGATGTTTCAGAAGATAAAATAAAAAATGGTTTAACTATTAAGCTTGATTATTTCGAAGAGGTATCAAAGGTTACATTATTACCTTTAAAATATAATATTACTCCAACATTTACTAACAAAACAATTAGCTTTTTTATTAATGATTATGGTTATTATACAATAATACCTGGAAATGAATTCAATCCGGATAAGGCTTATACGATATATGTTAGAAAGCCTGAATATATCGAGGTTCCTTATGGTTATACTTTAATTGAATATAAACCAGGATTACACTTTATTGATCCTATAAGTATTAAATCAAATACTATTTTATATTTACACCAAGGTGCTTTCTTGCTTGGTAAAAACCCTGAAAATGGCAGCGAATCATTAGCTTTTATTGGTGCTTCATCTGCTGAAAACATTAAAATAATGGGACATGGTGTTTTAGATATGTCACCAACCTATTGGCATGGGGCTAGGGGAATATATTTAAGAAATTGTAAGAATATTGAAATTAATGGTGTAACCTTAATTAATAGTCCAACTTGGACATTAACAGCTACTAATTGTGATAATTTAAAAATAGAAGATGTCATAATTTTTGGCTATAGAACAAATTCTGATGGCTATGCAATATGTAGCTGCGAGGATGTAGTAGTTAAAAATTGCTTTGCAAGATCAGGTGATGATTTATTTGAAGTAAAAAGCTATACAGGAAAAGAAAGTAAAAATATTTTGTTTGAGGATTGCATTGCTTGGCCTGATAATTGTCGTGGCTTTGGTATTGTTCAAGAAACATATAGTAATATTTCAAATGTTACCTATAATAATTGTAGCTTATTATATCAGCTAAATGACTGGTCAGAAAAAATGGCAAGCTTTGTAATTACAGCTGGTGAAATGGGTAGTGTTGATAAGGTTAGCTTTACAAATTGTGATTTGTTTTATTCATCAGTTATAGCAATTCGTATGTCAACTGGTGAAAATGATGAAACAATGGGTACAAGAAACTTTAATAATAAAATTAGTAACGTTACCTTTAAAGATTGTGATTTTAAATATCCAGCTAGTGGTAATGGTATTGTTAAATTTAGAGATAATACAAAAGAAAAAAATTCAATTCAAAACATTATTTTTGAAAATGTTACCTTTAAAGATAAAAAGCTAAATAACATAAGTGAAATTAATCCTGTACTTGAAAATATAAATGAATCAGAATTTAATTTTGTAACTGTAAAATAATGAATAACAAAAATCTATTTATACTCATTTTTGTAATTTTAATATCTAGTTGTTCTTTTACTAATTCATCATCAAGTGATTTTTTTAGTGAAAATAATATTATAGATGAAATTAGCAGTTTATCTACATTTAATAGTGCTTCGGAGGACGTTGAAGTGAAAAATAAAATATATCCAATTATTTATGAAAATATTCAAAAATTAAATGATCCAACAACATTTATAAAACAAGTAAATAAAGAAAATGGAAAGCATGATAATGATGCTAAAGAAATTGGAATTATTAAGTCAAATTACTTTAATTTAGCAGTTAATGATGTAAATGTTCCAGTTTATATGACACGTTCAGCCCTTGGAGGCCATAGCTTTAGTAATATTGATGTTACTTCTTCATCTTTTCCTCTTAAATGTATTTTAAACTTAGATGAAAAAACCACAAATGTAAAAATATTACCTTTATCTTTAAATACTAAATGCTATTTTTATGGAAATAGCAAACAAAAAATATTATTTGAAATTAATGATATTGGTAATTATACAATTGTAATTGATGATAAAAAAGAAAAAGCCTTAACAATTTTTGTAAGAGAAAAGGAAGAATTTAAAGCCCCTAGTAACTATACATTAAGAGTTATTCAACCAGAAAATCATGAAGATTTTATTACATTTAATAAAGAAAATGAGGTATTATATTTTAAAAAAGGCACCCATTTATTAAGTCATGCTATTAATTTTAAAAATAATACAATTCTTTATTTAGAGGAAGGAGCATATATTTATGCAACAATGCCTGATAATAAAGAAAAGCCAATAATTGAAGCAGATTGGTGTAATTTGCCTCGTTATAATGCTTTATTTCATGGTGAAAATGTAAATAATGTTAAAATATTAGGTAGAGGAATGATTGATTTATCAAGGCTAAATTTCCATGCAAGGCTTGGAATTTGTTTTGATATGTCAAGTAATGTTACTATTAGTGGAATCACTTTAAATAATTCACCTGAATGGAGTGTTTTATTTACTCGCTGTAATGATATTTTAATAAATGAAGCATTATTATTTGGCTATAGACAAAATAGTGATGGTATTTGCTTGACTGATTCAAGAAATTGTGTTGTTTCTAATTGCTTTGCAAGATCAGGGGATGATTTATTTGAGGTTAAATCAATGTATAAAGCATATGACAAAGCAATTGAAAATATTTTATTTATTAATAATAATGCTTGGCCTGATAAGGCTAGGGGTATGGGAATTATTGCTGAATCAGTAAGAAATATTAAGGATGTTACTTATAAAAATTGTAGTATAGGCTTTGCAAGTGCTACTTGGATGGATGATTTAGGAGCTATTGTTGTCTATCCAGCAAATGATAGTGAAGTTTCAAATATTAATTTTGAAAATATTGAAATTTATAGTTCAGCTTTATATCCTTTAGCTATTAAAAACTTAAATGATAGCAAGTCAATTATAAAGGATATTACCTTTAAAAATATTCATATTTATGATGATAAGCCAATAAAGGTAGCCTTAAGTGATAATGGTAAAATTGAAAATATTATTTTTGATCATTGCTATAGAAAAGGAATTTTAATGACAACATATAAAGAATATAAATTTAAAACTACAAATTATGATGAAAAAAGCATTATAATAAAATAAAAGGTGGTTAGCATACTAATAGCAAGTTAGTATAGCTAAAGCTAAAATAAAATATTATGATAGAAAATTTAAATAAGCACATTGAAAGAAGCTTTAAAAGATTATCAGATGATATTTATTCTATAAATAGAATCTGGCAAAATGAAAATTATGATTGGCCAGGGGATTTCGAAGGAAGAGCCTTGCTAGCTTTTGTATGTCTTTATGAAATAACAAATCAAAAAATTCCATGTATGGATGAAATGATAAATGATTTATTAAAGCATTTAAATAAAGAAGGATATATGGGAAAAATAGCAAATGGTATAGCAGATGAGCAGCAATTATCAGGACATAGCTGGTTGCTTCGTGGGCTTTGTGAATACTATAATGTTTTTAAAGATGAAAACGCTCTTAAATATGCTAATAGAATTATAGAAAATCTTTATCTTCCCCTTATTGATTTATATAATAATTATCCGCTAAATAGAAATAAAAATAATGAAGGTGGTGTTAGCGGAAGCACATATAAAACTATAAATAACTGGAAGCTTTCAAGTGATATTGGCTGTGCTTATATGTGTTTAGATGGCTTAACAGCCTATTATGAAATAACTAAGGATAATGATGTTAAAAAGGCTATTGATCTATTAATAAATGGCTTTATTAATCTTGATAGATTAGCTTTGAAATGCCAAACTCATGCATCCTTAACTGGAGCTAGAGGAATTATGCGTTTATATAAAATTACAAATGAAGAGAAATATCTTGATTATGTAATTGAAATTTTTGATTTTTATATTAAATATGGAATGACACTTAATTATGAAAATATAAATTGGTTTAATAGAAATGATAGCTGGACTGAGCCATGTGCTGTTGTTGATAGTTTTATATTATCATTATGGTTATATGAAATAACTAATGAAAAGAAATATCAAATATTAGCATCAAGAATATGGTTTAATGGATTATTATTTTGCCATAGAGAAAATGGTGGTGCTGGTCCTAATACTTGCGTTAATTTAAAGCAACCATATTTAAATATAAGTATGTATGAGGCTTTCTTTTGCTGTAGCATGCGTTATTGCGAAGGCTTAAAATATGCTTGGCAATATGAGCATATTATTACTAGTGATGATAAGATAATTAAAGATGAATATGGTAGAGTATTTAAAGGAAATAAGCTACTAGTTAACGATGAAAATAATGACTTTCCTTTTTGTATCCATATAAGATTTGATAATAAGGACTATATAGAAATTCCAACATTTGTAAAAAATAAAAATTATAAGCTAAAAGTGTTTTAAGTAATTATTATGTAAAGAAATCTATTAAAGAATTACATAAAAATATTTTAGTAAATAGCTTAATAGCTAATAATACAACCTAGTGGTAATTTGTTTATTTAATTATTATTGATTTTGTTTTTGTTAAAAATCTAGTATAATTACTTATTGAGGATTAATGCAATGGAATATAAAAGATATGATAATTATTTAGCTATAAGACTTGATAAAAATGAAGAAATTATAGCAAGCTTAAATAAAATAATAAATGATGAAGGTATTAATAGTGGAATTGTTAATGCAATTGGAGCAACTAATGATTTTACAATTAATACCTTTAATACTACTTTAAAAAAGTATCAAGAAAACAATTTTAAAGGAACATATAAAATAGTTTCGTTAACTGGTAATATTACTTTAAAGGATAATGAACCTTATATTCATTTACATATGGCTTGTGCTGATAATAATGGCAATGTAGTTGGAGGTCACTTAAAAAGTAGTATTATTTCAGCAACTCTTGAAATGTTTATTACTATTATTGATAAAAATATTAATAGAAAATATGATTTAGCTACTGGGCTAAATCTAATGGAGTTTGATAAATAATATGAAAGCAAAGAAATTTTTAATTTTACTAACTTCATTAATACTTGCTTCATGTGATGGAATAATATCAAATTCATTTGAAAGTGAATCTATTAGTAATTCATCTAGTGAAACAATAAGCGAAAGTAATGAAACATCGTCAAATACTAATATAATTTCATCTTCAAATGAGCAAATTAGTTCTAGCGAAGAATCTTTATCAAATATAGAAGAATCGTCAAGTGAAGAATCTTCTTCAAGTATTGAAGAGTCATCTAGTGAAGAGGAAAATTCAAGTGTAGAAGAGCCTTCAAATTCAAATATAAGTTCTAGCGAAGAAGAAAAAGAATTAAAGCAAATTAGCTTTAGTGATGAAATTGATACAGGAAAATATGAAGATAATTATGGCTCAGCTTATATAAATGGTAACTTTTTTGAATATTATAAGGCTTGTAGCGTTTCACATTCTTTAATTAAACTAAAGCATACAAAAAGCAATTTTAATATTAGTAATATGCCAGGTATGTTTTATAATACATCTCCACTTTATGGAATAAGAAAGGTTAATATTTCTTATATGACTCATAATAGTACTTCTGGCTTTGTATTCAAATATGGAATTGATAATTTAGTAAGTAATAGTGTTTCAATACCTATTAGTAATAACGATGTTAGCGAATATTCTTTCAAAACAAGTCAATCTAATTTCTTTAAAATCGAAACAATAGATGCTGATGTTACTATTGAAAAAATTGATATTTATTATGAAGATGAAATAAATGGCTATGTTTATAAAAAGAATAGCTATGCAACTAGCTATAATCGTTTAAATCCTATAGTTTATACTGGTGAATTACTAGATGGTGTAAGCTATGTAGATGTTCCTATTGAAGTAAAATATAGTGATAATACATATGAGGTTTTAAAAACAAAAAGATATACATATTATTCATATGATTATATTTGTAATAATGAAGAATTAGCAAGTAGTGCTGTATATACTTCGCCAATAGATGTAGCAAATTATTTTATAGCCTTTAAAACATATCCAGCAAATTATGTTTTTAAAAAGCAATATTATAATGCTTATAATATTTTTAAAGATGATACAAGATGTGTTTCATCATATACAAGAACAGATGGTTATGCAACAGCATTACCTTATAGTAATTATTTATATGGCGAACCTTTATATTATGAATGTGATATAGCATTAACTAGCTCATATAGTAGTAAAAATAGAGGTGTTGGTAGAGTTGTAGTTTGGATTGCAGGCTTTAGTAATGATAAAGGAGCAATTAATTATGATTCATCGCCAGTTGCTGTTTATACTGATGACCATTATGCTTCATTTTGTGAATATTTAAATGATGGTACTTTTTCTACAAACTTTGATGCAGAAATGGATTGTACTAATTATAAGTGGTGTAATGTAAAAACATTTAATTAAGATATTTACTTTTTTTTAATAAAAAAGTAGTGCATAGTTTAGCTATAACTAACTTTATACACTTTTTTTGCTAAAAAGTGGACATAATTTATAAAACTGTTTGCCATTTATTAATAAAATTATTCAACTAATTGCAAAATTTATAAAAAATGCTAAAATATATACGGAATAAGTTATAGACAGTTAAAATAACTTATGTTAGGGGGAAAAAATATGAAAAATATTGATTTAACAAAATATGGAATTCATGATGTAAAAGAAATCGTTTATAATCCTTCATATGAAATGCTTTTTGAAGAAGAAACTAGAAAAGATTTAGAGGGTTATGAAAAGGGCCAAGTTAGTGAACTTGGTGCTGTTAACGTAATGACTGGTATTTATACTGGACGTTCTCCTAAGGATAAATATATCGTTGTAGATGACAATTCAAAAGATACAGTTTGGTGGACTAGTGAAGGTTATAAAAATGATAACCATCCTGCATCAAAGGAAGCATGGAAGGCTGTTAAAGATATTGCTTTAAAAGAATTATCAAATAAAAGATTATTTGTAGTTGATGCTTTCTGTGGTGCTAATAAAGACACTCGTATGGCAGTACGTTTTATCGTTGAAGTTGCATGGCAAGCTCACTTTATTAAAAATATGTTTATTAAGCCAACTGAAGAAGAACTTAAAAACTTTGAACCTAACTTTGTAGTATACAATGCTTCAAAAGCTAAGGTTGAAAACTATAAGGAATTAGGCTTAAATTCAGAAACATGTATTATGTTTAACATTACAAGCCGTGAACAAGTAATTATTAACACTTGGTATGGTGGTGAAATGAAAAAAGGTATGTTCTCTATGATGAACTACTATCTTCCACTTAAGGGTATTGCTTCAATGCACTGTTCTGCTAATACTGATATGGAAGGTAAGAATACTGCAATTTTCTTTGGCTTATCAGGAACTGGAAAGACTACATTATCAACAGATCCAAAGCGTTTATTAATCGGTGATGATGAACATGGATGGGATGATAATGGTGTATTCAACTTTGAAGGTGGTTGCTATGCTAAGGTAATTAACCTTGATAAAGAATCTGAACCAGATATTTATAATGCTATTAAACGTAATGCTTTACTTGAAAACGTTACATTAGATGCTAATGGTAAGATTGATTTTGCTGATAAGAGTGTAACTGAAAACACACGTGTTTCTTATCCAATTAATCATATTACAAATATTGTTAAGCCTATTTCATCAGCTCCAGCAGCTAAAAATGTAATTTTCTTATCAGCTGATGCTTTTGGTGTATTACCTCCAGTATCAATTTTAACTCCTGAACAAACTCAATATTATTTCTTATCAGGATTTACAGCAAAGCTTGCTGGTACTGAAAGAGGAATTACTGAACCAACTCCTACATTCTCTGCATGCTTTGGTCAAGCATTTTTGGAATTACATCCAACTAAATATGCTGAAGAATTAGTTAAGAAAATGCAAAAGAGCGGTGCTAAAGCTTATCTTGTAAATACAGGATGGAATGGTACTGGTAAGCGTATTTCAATCCGTGATACTCGTGGTATTATCGATGCTATTTTAAATGGAGATATTCTAAATGCTCCAACTAAGAAGATTCCTTACTTTGATTTTGAAGTTCCAACTTCTTTACCAGGTGTTGATTCTAAGATTCTAGATCCACGTGATACTTATGCTAATGTTGCTGATTGGGAAGCAAAAGCACAAGATTTAGCTGGAAGATTTGTTAAAAACTTCGTTAAATACGAAACAAATCCTGCTGGAAAAGCTTTAGTTAAGGCTGGACCTAAAACAACTAAATAATTAGTATTTTAAAATAACTATAAGGCGACTAGGCATTAAACACTTAGTCGCTTTTTGTGCTTTATATAAGATGAAATATAGAAATAAAATGATATTTGTTGTAAAATACCTTTAAGAATAAATTATTATTCTTTATTTAAGGAGTTATTATGAAAAAAATTATTGCTACTTTAAAAAAAGTTAAAAAGTCAGGCTGGATAATGGGAATATTTTTACTTGTAATTGAATATGTTTTTTACTTGCTTGGTAATACATTATCAAATTTATTTAATATTGCACCTATTTCTCCAAAAATTGATATTATTGATAATAATATAAAAATGGTTAAAATTTTTATAATACCATATATCTATTCATATGCTTTTTGGCTTTTTGCACCCATTGTTGTATCATTAACTAATAAGAAGAACTTTTATAATTATGCTATAGGATTATTACTTGCTTACTTTGTAGGGTTTTTATTTTTCACTTTTATGCCAACGTATATTAATAGAGTAGACGAAGGCTTATATGATGCATTAGGAAATGATATATTATCTAAGCTTATAAGGCTTATTTATAATAGTGATGGTAAGGAATCTGGCTATAACTTGTTTCCTAGCTATCATTGCTTAATTAGTACTTATTGCTATTTAGGAATAAGAAAGCAAAAGGAGATTTCTACTGGATTTAAAGCTTATACTTTAATTATGGCAATATTAATTTGTATGTCGACTGTTTTTATTAAGCAGCATTATTTTTTAGATATAATTGGTGGAGTTTTAATTGCTATTATTTGTTATATATTGACTAATATAATTAATCCAGCAAAATATTTAATAAAAGAAAATGTAAATTATGAAAAGGAATAATACTATATGATTAAAGGAATTATTTTTGATTTAGATGGTGTATTAGTACTTACTGAAAAATATCACTACAATGCTTGGAAGCAAGTATTAAACAAAGAAAATATTTATATTGATGAAGTCATGTATGATAAGTTAAGAGGGCTTTCAAGGATAGACACATTAAATCAAATATTAAAAATTGCTAATAAAGAATATAGTGAAAAGCAAAAAGAAATATTAGCCAATAAAAAAAATGAAATATATAAAGAATACCTAAAAGAACTAGGACCTAGTGATATTTCATGTGATTTAATAAAAACACTATTAATTTTAAAAGAAAAAAATGTTAAATTAGCTATTGCTTCATCAAGTAAAAATGCAACGAACATAGCAAAGCAAACAGATTTGCTTAAATATTTTGATGTAATTGTTGATGGTAATCAAATTAATAAAGCAAAACCAGATCCTGAGGTATTTTTAAAAGCTGCAAATAAGCTTAATTTATTAGTAAATGAATGCTTAGTAGTGGAAGATGCTATTTCAGGAATTGATGCAGGAATTGCTGGTGGCTTTAAAACAGTTGGGATTAGTATTGCTAAAAGCTACGATAAAACAACATATAAAATTGATAATATAATTGATTTATTAAAATATATCTAATAACAAAAAGAACTATAAAACTTTAAAGTCTATAGTTCTTTTTTTGTGTCTATTAAGCGTATTTTTCAATAAGTGGAAGGATATCATTATAATTTTTGATATTTTCAACATTTACTTGATTAAATAAAGTTTTTAAATCATTTAGCTTACTAGTTAATGTTTCTTCATCATAATTGTTATTTAATATGTTATCAATTTCGTTTTCACAAGCAAATACTGCAGCTGTTTTAAAGCCTTTACTTGTATAATTTAAGAAATATGAAACCTTATACATATTTGTTGTAAATGATGAGTATTTAGCTAAATATGAAGCAATAGATGAAGAATTAAGTGAATCACAATAAGTATCATAGAAGCTTTTATATTTACTATAATATTCATTTAATTCTTTAATGGATTTGTAATGGTATTGTAAGTTTTTTGTTTCTTCAACTATATTTTTTGCTAGTTGCTCATAAGTAGCAACATATTTATCTATGGTATCATTTAATAAGCTATTAAATTTTTCAATAGCACTACTATTAATTGTTCCTTTAACAACACTATTAATATTTTTATTAATTTTTTCAAGTTCAAGAAGATAATTATATAAGCTTTCATTGTCAAGAGTTGATAAATCTTTAATCTCTAAATTATTAATTGCATCTGTAATTTCTTTAACTTTACTTGCTTCATCAACTAATCTTCTTTGGATATAAGTGTTTAATTGTTCACTATATTTACATGTTAAGTAATTAAGTTGACTGTTTGTAAATTTATTATAAGTATTATTTAATGCTATTAATTTTTTGCTTTCATTTACACAATCAGTAGCAAATTTATCAACTTCTTTTATTTCAGTGTTGTATTGTTTAATTAGATAATCACAAACAAATGTTGATGAGAAGAATGATTTAACACTACTATTGTAAACTAATAGCTTAACGTCATCACTTAAGCTTTCGTATTCACTCTTTAAGTTATTAACTTCAGTTAAGTATTCATCAGTTAAAGCAAAGCTATTTTTTAAATTTGTAATTTTTTCTCTAATTTTTTTTGCTATCTTTTCATTTTCTTGAAGTTTATTTAAATCATAAGTAAATTTATAATCACTAATATCATTACTCGTTGCTTCAATTTTTAATAAATTAGTAACATCATAAGCTAATGCATCGTTAAATACATCTGTTGCTTCAAGCTCGTATACTTCAACTACAAATGTAAATAATGAAGAGTCATCACTTAAAAGAGGAATATCAATTCTAATATTGCTTAATGGCTTATATAATCCTAAAATTGCATTAATTAATGTTCCTTGTAAGCCAAGACTATCTAATAGCTTTTCACTAATGCCACCTAATAAGAAATCGCTATTAATTAATGGTAGTAATGATTCATTTAGCTTAATTGATAAATTGCCTTGAATGAAGCTTACGTCAAATAAATAAGGAAGAGATGGTAAAATATCAGTTATTGAAATACCTAAATCCAATGATTGATTAGTAGTTAGAGTGTTTAAATCCTTTAATTCATTAAAGAATGTTGTATTATTATCTTTCATTGATAAAGCATATAGCTTTCCATTCTTTAATAAAATACTAATTATATCAGATGAAGATAGTGGATTTAACCATTCAGGTATGTCACTTGAAAAGGCTGATGCCATTGATAAAAGGCCTTTAACATTATCTGTTAATCTTATATCCATTTGTAAAGTTAAGGCAGCAAGAGGATTAGCATTTAATGTATCATAAGCTAGTGTTATTGAACCATTTAAGATTTCTTCAAGTGAAGAAAAGGCAACATTGACATTAAAGCTTTTTATAATTTCATTTTTATAGCTTGATAAATCTTCTAAAACATAAATATCGTTTCCAATTATAAAGTCAGTAGATAAATAGTTTGTATCATTAACATTAACCTTTGCTTTTAATGAATTAATTTGATTATTATAAATATAAAGTAGGATTGAAATATCTAAATCCTCTTTCTTATCAATTTTTATAATTCCACTACCATTTAAAGCTTCAAAAAGTAATGAATTTATACTATCTGCTAATTTAATTTCATATAAGCCTTCAACATCCTTATCTTTATTAATTGTAATAAAGTCATTGATGTTAATGTCTTTTATTGAAGGTATTTCTGTATTTAAAGAAGTTAGGGCAAAAGCATATTTGTTATTTAAGCAATTAACATATAAATTATTTTCATGATATGTAATAGTAAGATTATTAGCTAGCTTTAATGTTAAATCAAATGCTTTAGATAAATCTTTACTTAATATTTTGTCCATATTAATTCTTCCATTAATTCGTAATGGTATAGATACATTATCTTTGATAGTAACATCACCAGCAATAGCAATACCTTGCTTTAAATTATAATTTAGTAAGGCTTTAAATATTGCTTTGAAATTTTTATTAGATTCGTCATTGACGCTAGGAGTTATTGTTGTAGGATTTTCATTTATTGCTTTATTAAATGAAACAGAATCAACAATATTAACGCCTTTATTAAAGTCAGTAAACATAGCATTTGTAGTTTCAGTACATGTTAAATCTCCAAGAACTGGAATTGAAATTTTGTAAATTGTAGAATATGAATACGAAATTGGTGTGTAATCACCATTTATTTTTAAAGTAAATTCAGTATTATCCACAAATGATGGATAAGAATTCAAACCACCAAATTCTTTTATTTGATACTTAAGTAATTCATTAGATTTATTTTTGTCTAAAACGATTGTATATGTAAATTCATTGCTAGTATAATTATCAAGCTTAGCAAATAGAATTGTATCTTGATTAAAAATTTGACCACTTAAAAGCTTTTCTGGCGTAACACCATATACATTTAAATAATTAGTATATGTAGTATTTTTAATTTCACCTTTTTCATTTCTATAAGCCACCTTGTTATTTTTATAAAATGCTTCATGCTCCATATTAACGAAGGCTGATTTTGAAATTGAATCAACATAATATTCATCATTGTTTTTAATCATTTCACAAGTTGCATTTTGCGTATAATTAATAACGCCCTTATTTGATTCAATCTTGCTTATACTATTTTTTTTATAAGTAGATGCTTGGCTAAGCTTTCCAAGGGATGCAAAAATAGCAGTTTTAGCATCAACTCTATTTGGTTCATCTTTAATTTCAGTAATTAAAGTATCTTTTCCACTTATTACATCAGGAACACTAACTTTATTATTATCCTTACATGCTACTAAATTTAGTAATGTTGGAAATAGTAAAGCAGTACTCATCAAAATAAGATTTTTCTTTTTCATGTTTTTACTCCTTTCAAATTTATTTTTTAAGATAAGTTTATCTTTATATAATAAAAAGGCAATAAAAAGTAATAAAAAAGCTATCTAAAATATAGAGAAGACAACTCTCGTAAATTGAGAATTGACCATTTTAGCGAATTATTGACAGGTAATTTCGTTAATGATAAAATAAAATTATGGAAAATAAAATTGAAGAAAACATCGCAAAAAACTTAATAGAACTTAGAAAAGAGCATAATTTAACTCAAGCAGAAATGGCTCAAAAAATAGGATATTCTGATAAAACTATTAGTAGATGGGAAAATCAAAGCTCAATGCCAGATATTGTTTCATTAAAAAAAATAGCAACATTTTTTAATATAAAAGTTGATGATTTATTAGATGAGAATGCAGCTATTAAAGCAAATGATGAAGTAATTAGAAGTAAAAAGGAAAATTATATCAACAATATTGCCATGCTTTGCTTAGGAGTTTTAACTATTTGGCTAGCAGCAGTTATTGTTTATGTTTGGCAACAGGTTGCTTTTCAAAGAAAATTATGGCAAGTTTGGATTTGGGCTATTCCTTTTTCTGCATTATTAATTTATCATCATAACATTCATAATAGAAATATACGTTTGTTAAATACTTTTTTATTATCAATACTTGCTTGGGGACTTTGTGCTGGAGCATATTTCCAATTTATTGAATATAATTTTTGGCAATTGTTTTTCTTGCCTATTCCGCTTCAAGCAATGATTATAATATATACATTATTTATAAAAAAGCGTCAAAAATAGACAAAAATTAATAAAATGTGGATTATTATTTATTTACTTTTTAACCAATAAAGAATAAAATGTTAAAGGAAAGTGAACATAAATAATTTTATGTGTAGGATTTTTTATAATGTGGCTTTTAATGACGCTATTATCAGCTTTATTTAGTTCGTTAGTAATATTTTTAATTAAATCGGTAGTTAAAAGGACTGACTCAGACGTGGCCTCTGCTATGGTTTCTTTTGTAGTGTTAGTTTTTTCTTGGATCGCAGCATACATTGCTGGGTCACAATCTACTGTGACACATTTATCAAATAATGAAATTATTTTCTTAGTGTTATCAGGCTTAAGTATAGGGATTTCTTGGATTTTCTTTTATAAATCCCTTGCTATTGCTACTATTAGTAAAGCAACTCCGCTTTATTCATTAAAAGTATTTTTTTCGATTATATCATCAATAGTGATTTTTAATGTTACTGAAAATATTGTTATGAATATAGTGCTTTCAATTTTACTTTTATGTGGAGTTTTAATAATATGTAAAAATGATAGCTTTAATAGTAAGAAAGAATATAGCACATTTTTAATATCAGTTTTTTTATATGCATTTTTTATCAATCTTTCGGTAGTTTTGAGCGAATATGGTGCCACAAATGTTGAAAATAATCTTGCCAATTCGATAAAAATATGTGTTGTCTTAGTGTATACATGGTTAATTGTATTTATTAAGGATAAACGCCAATTAGTTTTTAATATAAGAAAAGTTGAATTGATACATATTTTTATTATTGGTTTATTTATTGTTGGATCATATTTTTGCTTTTATAACGCAATAAAATACGATTATGACAATGTGGTTGTACTTATTAATAGACTTAGTTTTTTAATATCAATCCTTCTTGCAACAATTTTTTTAAAGGAAAAGCCTACAATTAGAGATATTATGGGATATTTTATTATAACAGTGGCCTTTATTTTAATTGCTGTCTATTGTTAATAATAAAAATCTTAAGATTTTTAGATAAATATATGTTATAATTATCTCTAGTTAAAAAAAGAGGTGATTTTTAAGAATGAGATTAGGTCTAGATATTGGCTCAACAACAATAAAGTGTACATTAATAGATAATGATAATAGCTTAGTATATAAAACATACACAAGGCATTATTCACATATAAAGGAAACATTGTTAAAGGTTTTAGATGACTTAAATAAAGCAAATCTTATAAAAGATGAATTAGTATATATTGGTATGTCAGGCTCCGCTGGCATTGGAATTGCCTCTTCTTTAAGCATTGATTTTGTACAAGAAGTATATGCAACTAAGGTTGCTGCTAATAATTATTTAAAGAATGTTGATTGTATAATAGAGCTTGGTGGTGAAGATGCTAAGATTTTATTTTTAAATCATGGACTAGAGGTTAGGATGAATGGTACCTGTGCTGGTGGAACAGGAGCCTTTATTGATCAAATGGCAACTTTATTAAATATAAGTATAGAGGATATGAATAGCCTTGCTAAAAACAAGAAAAAGGAATATACAATTGCTTCTCGCTGTGGTGTATTTGCTAAAACAGATATCCAAGCCTTGTTAAATCAAGGCGCTTTAAAGGAAGATATTGCTGCTTCAATTTTTAAATCGGTTGTTAATCAAACAATATCAGGATTAGCTCAAGGAAGAGATATTAAGGGAAATATTGTTTATTTAGGAGGTCCATTAACCTTTATCGATAGCTTAAGATCTTCATTTGATGAATCACTTAGTGTTAAAGGAACTTGCCCTGATAATTCTTTATTTTTTGTGGCACTAGGTGCTTCTTTAAGTGCTAGTAAAAAAATGGATTTAAAAGAAATTATTAATAAACTAAACGTCTTAAAACCAAGCGAGGATTATATTTATAATAAGCCATTATTTAATAATGAAGCTGAGCTTTTAAAGTTTAGAAAGCGCCATGCTTTAGCTAAAGTTGATATTCTACCTTTAAAGGACTATGAAGGGAAACTATATTTAGGTGTTGATTCAGGTTCAACAACCTTAAAGGTTATTTTAATTGATGAGGATGAGAATATAAGATTTAGTAAATATTTATCAAATAAAGGAAAGCCACTTGATACATTTAAAGATATTTTAAGTGAAATATATTCAATTAATGAAAATGTTAAAATATGCGGAGCTGTTTCTACAGGCTATGGTGAGGATTTAATAAAAAATGCTTTTTCTTTAGATGGTGGAATTGTTGAAACAATTGCTCACTTTAAAGCTGCTAAGCATTTTGAAAAGGACGTTGACTTTGTAATTGATATTGGTGGTCAAGATATTAAATGCTTTAAAATTGAAAATGGTGTAATATCTAATATCTTTTTAAATGAGGCTTGCTCATCTGGATGTGGCTCATTTTTACAAACATTTGCTAATGCTTTAGGATACGATATAGAAGAATTTTCAAAAATTGGCTTACTTGCTAAAAAGCCAGTTGATTTAGGATCAAGATGTACTGTATTTATGAATTCAAGCGTTAAGCAAGCACAAAAGGATGGTGCGACAATTGATAATATTTCGGCCGGATTATCAACATCTGTTGTTAAAAATGCTATATATAAGGTAATTAGAGTTAGTGATCCTAAAACACTAGGTAGACATATAGTTGTTCAAGGTGGAACATTTTATAATGAAGCAGTTTTAAGAGCCTTTGAGCAAGAATTAAATTTAAATGTTATACGTCCTAATATTGCAGGTGTTGCAGGAGCTTATGGAGCTGCTTTATATGCTAAGGAGTTAAGCTTAAATACATCAACAATAATTACTAAAGAACAGGTTTTAAATTTTAATTTTAAAACAACTAACTTTAATTGTAATGGCTGTAGTAATCATTGTGCTTTAACACTAAATACCTTTTCAAATAATAAAAAATATATTTCTGGAAACAAATGTGAAAAGCCTTTAAGCAATGGAATTATTAATAATGATTTAAATATTTATAAATTTATTCAAGATAAGCTAATGTCTTATAAGCCTATTACTGGTAAAAGAGGGAAAATAGCTATCCCATTAGTACTTAATAACTATGAGCTTTTACCATTTTGGCATACATTTTTTACATCCTTAGGCTATGAGGTTTACAATAGTGGATTTTCAAGTGTAAAGCTATATTTAGAGGGGCAGCATACAATTCCATCAGATACTGCCTGCTATCCAGCAAAGCTAGTTCATGGCCATATTGAAAAGCTATTAAATGAAAACCATAAAATTATTTTTTATCCTTGTATGACTTATAATATAAATGAGGGTATTTCTGATAAAAACTACAATTGTCCAATAGTAGCCTATTATCCTGAAACAATAAAAAATAACATTGAAAGAGTAAATGATATTTTATTTATTAGAGATTATATAAGCCTTGAAAATAAAAAGCAATTTGAAAAAAGAATATATGAAATACTAAATTTAAGATTAGGCAAATTTAATAAAAAAGAAATAAAAATAGCAAGTAATTTAGCTTATTTGGAATATGACAATTATTTAAAAGCAATTCGAAATAAAGCTCAAGAAATAATAAAGCTAGCTAGAAGTGAAAATAAAAAAATAATAGTTTTAGCTGGAAGGCCATATCATGTTGATGTTGAGGTTAATCATGGTATTGATAAATTAATTAATAGCTTATCAATGGCTGTTATTTCAGAAGATAGCATTTCTCATTTAAACAAAAAATTTGCAACTAATGTTTTAAATCAATGGACATATCATGCTCGCCTTTATAGTGCTGCTAAATATGTTATTGATAATGATGATATGAATTTAATTCAGCTTGTTTCCTTTGGGTGTGGACTTGATGCTATAACTACTGATGAAACTAAAAAGCTACTAGAAAGCCATGATAAAATATATACACAAATAAAAATAGATGAAATTGCTAATTTAGGAGCAATTAAAATTAGAATTCGTTCATTAATTGAAGCAATCAAAGGAAAGGAAAAAGAACATGGCAAATAAGGAATATATTTTAAATTATCCAATATTTACACCAGAAATGAAAAAAACTCATACAGTTTTAATTCCATCCTTTTTAGATTCGCATATGGACATTTTAGCTGGTGCCTTTGAAAAGAAAGGCTATAAGGTAAAAATACTTCAAAATACAGATACATCTTTAGTAAAGGAAGGATTAAAATATGTTCATAACGATACTTGCTATCCAGCAACATGTGTTATAGGTCAATTTATTGATGCTTTAAAGCATGAAGATGATGTTAGACATGTCGCTTTAGTATTAACACAAACTGGTGGTGGATGTAGAGCTACTAATTATGTACCATTATTAAGAAAAGCTTTAGAAAATGCTAATTTAGGTTTTGTACCAGTTATTACCTTTAATTTAGGTGATTTAGCCAATTGTGAAGGATTAAAGGTTGATTTATCTTTTTTAATGGCCTTATTAGCAGCAGTTACCTATGGTGATACATTAATGTATTTACATAATAAAACTAGATCATATGAAATAAATAAGAATGAATCAGACAATTTAGTTGTTAAATGGAATAATAAGCTAAGAAAGCAAATAAGCAAAGGTAAAGGAACTAGTATTTTTGAAATCAAAAAGAATTTAAAGCAAATTGTTAAGGAATTTGCTGCCATAAAGCTTAATGTTACTAATAAGCCTAAGGTTGGTATTGTTGGTGAAATCTATGTAAAATATGCTGCAATTGGTAATAACAGCTTAGAAAAGTTTTTAATTAATGAAGGTGCTGAAATCAATGTTCCTGGAGTATTTGGCTTTTTAATGTATTGCTTTGCAAATGGTGAGTATGATCATCGTTATTATGGAACTAAATTAAGTAAAAAGATTTATAATACATTTTTACTTAAATTTATTACAATGTATGAATCATTGATGATAAAATCGATAAAAAAATATAGTAAATTTAAGCCTATGAATCCTTTTAAGGAAACAAGAAAGGAAACCAGTGGTGTTATTAAGCATGGCGCTAAAATGGGTGAAGGCTGGCTTTTAACTGCTGAAATGAAAGAATTAATTAAGGATGGCTATCCTAATATTATTTGTGCTCAACCATTTGGCTGCTTACCTAATCATGTTTGCGGTAAAGGTGTTATGAATAAATTAAAGGAGCTATATCCTAATGCTAATATAACTCCTATTGATTATGATTCATCAGCAAGTAAGGTAAACCAAGAAAATAGAATAAAGCTAATGCTTGCTCTTGCTAAAGAAAAAATAAATAATGAAAATTAAGGATTTGTCCTTTACATATTAATATTTTGCTTTAAAGATAGTAGTAGGTTATCAATTATAATTATTTATGAACTTACACACTTTTCTTGACAAACCCGTATAAATAAAAAATCAGCCTATTTTTGGCTGATTTTTTACTACTTATCGTATTTATATTTTTGCTTTCTAATCTTTCCGTCTTTTTTATGAATAGCAATGCTACCATTTTGATTATTAGCTAATTGCTTTGCATAATCAATTGCTTCAAGCTGTGTTGCAAATGTTTTAATAACCTTTTCACCTTTGGCAAATTTAACTTGCCATTTGCCATCTTCTCTTATTGAAATATGATAAACCTTTGGGCGAGATGATTGAGTTTTTTCTGTGTTTTCAACAATTTCAATTTCTTCTTGCTTAGCAGCTTTTGTCTCTTTTTTACAAGTCTTAGCTTCTACTTCTTTTTTAGTGGCTGTTTTAGCATCATTTTTAGTAGCTTTAACTTCTACCTTTTTAGTAGTTTTATTTTCAACCTTTATTTCTTTTTTACTAGTAGGCTTAGCTTCCTTTTTTTCTTCTTTTACTACTTTAGTATCTTTTTTTGTAGCAACTTTCTTTTCCTTAGTTTCTTTTCCTTCCTTCATAATTTTGTCCTCCTCTATATAATATTATCGCTTTCATTGCAATAATTTTCAACTATTTTTATTATTTTTAAATAATAAAAAACAAAAAAGTTTTAATAAACAAATCTAAAACTAATAAAAACTAAAAGAAATATAATTATTAAAGGACTTCTTGTGATATAATTAACCTGTTTTAAGGGAGTAACAAAATGGAAAAGGAATTTAATTTAGTTTTATTTGATTGGGATGGAACACTATGCTTTACAGATGAGGTAATTATTAATACAATTATCGATATTGGAAAGGTAGATAATAATAATATTTATCCTACAAGAGAAGAAATAATGAAAGTAGCTCATTTACCACTAAGGGGTATAGTCGAATCATGCTTTCCTAATCTACCAACCTTATTTTTAGAAAATGAATATCGTCGCCTTGTAAAAAATAACTATGCTAAATATTCATATCTTTATGATAATGTTTTAAAAACACTTTTAGCATTAAAGGATAGAGGCTATAAAATAGGTGTTTTTTCTAATAAAAATAAAATTGAACTTGAATATGTTGTTAGTTTTTATAAGCTAGACAAGGTATTTGATATAGTGGTAGCTCCTGAAGATGCAAAGCATGATAAGCCTAATCCAAGTGGTGTTTATTATGCTATGGAAAAGCTAAATGTTAATGATATAAATAAAGTATTATACGTTGGTGATAATACAATTGATTATGATACAGCCAATAATGCAAAATGTAAGTGTGTTATTGTAAAATATGCTAAAAGAGCATTAAAGGATTATGTAAAGGCCAATTATTATGTAGATAATTTTATTGAATTATTGGACATATTAAAATAAAGCAATGAAAGAGGTGTTTTAATTATGAAAAAAATAGAAAATTATAATAGCTTACTTAACTTATTAGATACCCAAATTGCTATAAAATATGTAAAAGATACATTTCAGCAAGAGCTTGTTAGTAAGCTAAATTTACTTAGAATAACAGCTCCATTATTTGTCTTTAAGGAAACTGGCTTAAATGATGATTTAAATGGTGTTGAAAAGCCAGTAAGCTTTACAATTAAATCTTCTTCAAAGAATGTTGAAATTGTTCATTCACTTGCTAAATGGAAAAGAAATGCCTTAGGAAAATATAACTTTAAGGAAGAAAGTGGTATTTATACAGATATGAATGCTATAAGAAAGGATGAGGACACTGATTTTATGCATTCTATTTATGTTGATCAATGGGACTGGGAAAAGGTAATTAGTAAGGAAAATAGAACATTAGATTATTTAGAAAAAACAGTTAAAAAAATATATGAAGCAATTTATGATTTATCTACTAAAGTAAATGATAAATATAAAAATATTAAGCATAATTTACCAAAGGACATTTATTTTATTTCAACAAGCGAACTTGAAAAAATGTATCCACATTTAAGTAGAAAAGAAAGAGAAAATGCAATTTGTCGAAAATATAAAGCAGTCTTTTTATATCAAATAGGCTGGAATTTATCTGATTTAGTTCCCCATGATTTAAGAGCAGCCGATTATGATGATTGGAATTTAAATGGCGATATTTTATTATATTATGATTTATATGATATAGCCTTTGAAATATCAAGCATGGGCATTAGAGTTGATGAAAATAGTTTAATAAAGCAATTAAAGTTTAAAAATGAAGAAAATAAGCTAAGCAATGAATACTGTAAAAAAATAATTAACAAAGAATTACCATATAGTATTGGCGGTGGAATTGGTCAATCTCGTCTTTGTATGTATATGCTAAAAAAAGCTCATATTGGTGAAGTACAAGTATCATTATGGGATGAAAAAGATATAAATGAATTAGCTAAAGAAAATATATATTTATTATAAAAATAGCACAAATTAGAGAAATTAATCCTTTAATTTGTGCCTTTTATTTATAATAGCTTATATTTTAATTCATTAATAAATTTATCAGTTAATAAATAAGTTAAATCATCAATATTATTAATTTCATAATCATTTAATGCTTCATGAATTTTATTAATGATATGATCATAGAATGATTCTTCATCTATATAATTATTTTCAATTTGATAAATCTGTTCAAATAAATATGTTAAAATGCAACGCCTTAGCATAATAATCATAGAATTTTCAATCCAATAATCAGCTTTATCCTTTAAAACTTTTATAATTTTTAAATAAGTTATTAAGCCATCATCAACATCATGCCATAAATCAACGAAATAATAATCATAGGAAGTCTTTAAATTATTGATAAAATTTATAGCATCATCCTTAATTATTTTAATTTTATCTTTATTTTCAAATAAAGGTAAAATATTTTTTGTAAATAAATCAATAACATTTTGATCATTTTCAATAATAGTTATAGATTTAACATCATCTTTTAATGATACCATATATTGATAATAGCCAAGCCCTAATCCAAATGTTAAAACATTTCCTTTAGCTTTTGATATCGATTTTTCCATTGTATTTATTTCATGAGGAGTAATTAGCATCCAAATGCTATCATCCTTATATAAGGCTAAATAGTTAAAAGTGTCTTTAAAATAACCAAGGGGTATTATTTCATGATATTTATTATCAACCTTAACAAAATCATATAAAAAGCCTTCATACTTATTATATTGTAAGGCTTTAAATTTATAATTTTTATATGATAAATCATTAATTTTAATATTTTTTATATAAGGATTATTTAAATATTTATTTATATCTAATTCAGTAAAGTTTTTGTCCAAATGATAATCTTTAATTTCTTTAATAAAGCTTTTATCAAAGCCATAATACTCCTTAACACATTCATATAATGATTTATTATCTTTAACTAATGTGGCTATTTCTTTAGCATTATAAAGATAATCAAAAATAAAATCAGATAAAACTTTATTTGTTTCATCTATTTTAAAAATTTCTTTAAGCTTTTGTTCACTAAGTGAAGTTTTATTTAATCGCATTTAATCACACTCATTTCGCAACATCTATTATATACTATTTTTTTCTTCTATGGTAAAATATTTGTATTTAGTGGAGGAGTTTTCACATATGAATAAGAAAAGAAGATGTCTTATGTTAATTGCAATGTCATTGTCTTTATTTTCTTGCAATAGCAAAAAAACAGTTTTTCCAGATTATATGTATGAGGAGGATAATGAAGTTATGGATGAATATTCTTTAAAGGATGTAAATAATTTTAAATCAGAAAAAGAAGATATAAATAAAGCATTTAAGGATAATTATGTAGATGATGCTAATTTAATAAATAAGGACACTATTACCTATGGCGAATTATTTTTAGCAAATAAAAGATGTGATAATTTAGCCTATATATCTAATAATGAAGAAGATGCTCATTACATTTTTTATGCTAATAATAAAGCACGTGTTGTTTCAAGAGCAAAAGGCTATGCTTTAACATTACCAACAAATAAAACATTAAAGGTAAATTTCGATTTTTCTTTATATAGAGATCAATATATTAACGATGAATTTACTTTATCAATTTCAAATGAAAAAGTAAATCCAGATAGATATACTTGGGATATCTATCATGATGAATGGATTTTTAGATATTTATGTGAAAGTGCTTCAACTAGCAAAGAACAAGTAAAAACATATATGGATTCTAATAATTTAGCATTTACAAGAGAAAATGTCAAAATTAATAAAAGCTTACTTACTGGCTATGATTGTGAAATTTATTCAATTGAAATTAAAGATCATGAGAATATAGCAAAGCCATTTTATAATATTGCTGTTGTTCGACCAAGTAATGCTAGAACATTCACTTTTATTGTTATGAAATCAAAAACAAATATGGATAATGAATTTGATGATATGATTAGATCATTTAAAAAGTTTTCAGTATTTGGAAAGGCAAGTAAGGTTAGTGAATTTGATTTAAAGATTCCACCATATTTAAATGAAGAAACTCAAAGATATTATAAAAAGCTAATGGAACAAAATTATACTGAATGGGGAATTTTTAGTTATTCAATGTTTTCAAATCCAAAATACAAGCAATCACAAGAAGAAAAAATAAAAAATAGAAAAATATATCTAGAAGGATTGATGGATTATGAATTTGGTATTATACCAACATATTCACATTGTGGAAGAATTACAGATGATTATCAAGAAACATTTCCAGTTGAAACAGCAAATAGATTTGCTGGAGGTAATGGCTTTAATAATAAACCAGTAATCCAATACACATTACAATTTACTGCTTCAAATAATGAAGGCTTATATGGCTACACACCAATGTTTGATATTTTACGTGGTAAATATGATAATTATTTTAAAAAGCTAGCAAGTGATATAAAGGCTTATGGAAAGCCAGTATTGTTTAGACTTAATAATGAAATGAATTCTGACTGGGTAAGTTATTGTGGTCAGGTTACCTTAATGGATCCAGATATCTTTAGCTTAACTTGGGAAAGAATGGCTAAAATACTTAAGGATGAAGGCTGTGATAATATCCTTTATATATTTAATCCTACAGGCAAAACATATCCATTTTGCAATTGGGGAGAGGACTTATGCTATCTTCCATCATTAAAATATGTTCAAATTTTAGGGTTGACATATTATGAATATAACAATTATACTAATGATGAAAAACCTCAATCATTTTTTGAGCTTTATAGTTGGCTATATGAAAAGAACATACCTCAATTTAAAAAGTATCCAGCTATAATATCTGAATTTGCATGTGGTGCCGGAGGTGAAACTACAGGAGAAGCTTATAGAAATAAAGATAGCCAAGCAGAGTGGGTTAAAGAAGCATTTACGCAATTAAATCACCTTAGAAGCGATGAATTTATTAACCAAATTAAAGGGGCAGTATGGTTTGATGCTAATGATTATTATAATGATCAAGTTAAAAATTTATTAGTTTTAAATGAATTCAAAACATATAATACGATAAAGGCTTTTAAGGAAGGATTAAGTGAACTAAAAAAAATAAAGCAAGCGGAGGAATAAGACCATGACAAAAAAAATATGTAGATATGTAGCCTTATGTTCTTTAGTAGTTGTTTTACTTTTATTAATTATTGCCTTAGTAGTTGAAAATGTGTTTAAAGGAGAAATGTTTTCTGAAACATTTTGGAAGATTGAGGGAACCATTGGTGTAGTATTTGTTGTATCCTTAATAGCTATAAATGTTGCTGAGCTAATTGAACAAAAAAACGTTTTAGCAATAGTTTCTTTAGCATTAATGATTTTATCAGCAATTATTTTATTGATTCTTATTTGGAATAGTAGTGCAATTAACGATGGTGAAAATTCAAGCGTTAAGGTAAAGATTTGCTGGAGTATAGTTATAACTTCATTCTTAGTAACATTTGTATTAAATCCAGTGTTTAAGCTACAAAAAAGATTTTTCCCAATGCAAATTGTAACATGGGTATTACTTGGAATCATTTATATAGAGTTTATGATTATGGCTTTAATGCCAGATAGTTCTTTTGTAAATAATGTTTTAAATGAAGCAGCTGGCGTTATTACATTATGGATTCCTTGTATTGTTGCATTAGGACTTGAGGTAGCAGCAGTTATTTTAGCAAGAGGCAAAAGAAATGAAGTTGTTGATAGTAAAAAAACAATTACAATTAGTAAAAGTGAATATGATGCTTTAGTAAATGAAAATAAAGAGCTTAAAAAGAAAATTGAAGAATTAAGTAAATAATTAAGTAAGGCGAGTAATATAAACTGGTTTAATAATCAAGGTCAAAAAGTTAACAGTAATAAAAATTAATCAAAGAGGGTATTATGGAAAAAAATTATTTTATCCCTAATATTCTTTTTTTATTATTTTAAGAATAATTAAATTAAGAAAATATAATTAAATATTTTCTTAAATATGTGTTTCATCATAAAAGGGGATTTAGTAGAATACATTCCTTTAAGCAAAAAAGAAAAGAAGATAAAATACCTAGGGATTTCGCATCACTTTGAATCCTTGCTCTTTTTAAATGTTTTCTTTTTTGATAAAATAAAAGAGAAATTAATAAATAACTGAAATTTAATATTATTAAGAAAGGGTATTATATGAAATATTATAAGCATCGGTTAAGTAATGCAAGTAAATTATATAAAGAAAGAATCAATGAGCTTGAAAAGAAAGATAGAATTAATCATAAAATATCTAGTGTTTTAATCAAAATAACATTTTTAATCACAATTGCTGAGGCTGTTTTAATTATTTATTTTGCTAAAAATATGAATGCTTTTATTAATAATGAGGTAGTAGCAATAATAATTAGTACTATTCTATGGCTTTTATTAATACCACTTTTACTTTTTACATTAATTGGCTTAATTTCACTTATTAATCATTTTTACCCTGAAGCACCTTTAGATAGAATTAAAGGAGAAGCTTATTTAAAAGTGAATTCAAACAAATTTAAATATTATGGATTAAATGATAATTATATAATTACAAAATGCTATTATAGTAATCATTTAGAATTTATAGACCATGATGTTATAGTATGCTTTATTAATAATAAAATAAAAATAACAAATGATTTATATCATTCAATTGATGATTTTGGATGCTATGAATTTGATATTAATGAAATTAGATATTTTAATATTAAAGAAGATAATTTAGTAAAAACAAAAATAGTTGATGACGATGATGTATTTATACTTGGTTATAGAGCTAAAACATTTATTAATAAAAATATTAATAATGATTAAATATTGTTTATATTTAAAAAATAAAATATAATTTATTTAAGAAACTCAAAATCATAAATAAAGGAGGAAAGATTATGAATGATTCCTTAATTCCAATTGGTACAATGGCTAAATTAAACCATACAACAATAGCAACACTAAGATTATATGATCAAATGAATTTATTAAAGCCTGTTTATATTGATGAGGCTAGTAAGTATCGATATTATAGCATAAACCAAAACGCAAGATTAGATATGATAGCTTATATGAAAGAACTAGATATGAGCCTTCAAGAAATTAAAGAAGTTTTAGAATCAAAAGACATTGCTTTAATTGAAAGTATTTTAGCTAGGAAAAACGAGCAAATTCATCAACAAATTAATGATTTAAAGTTAAAGCATGATGCTATCGAACGCTCAATAAAAACGATTGAGCATTATCGAAAGGCTCCAACTTCAGGAATTTGCAATCTTCAATATATTGATAGACGTTATATCTTCAAGGATAAATGCTTAAATAATTTTTATTTAGGGAATATTAATGATTATGAAAAATCATTAACATTACTTAGAAACAAATTGGTTGAAAATAGCTTTTCATACATTTATACATATAATGTTGGAACATCAATAAAAAAAGAAGATTATGAAAATTTTAACTTTGTTGCTGATAATATATTTATTTTTGTACAAAGCCAATCATTTAAAAATAGAAATGATATCGATATTATTGAAAGTGGGATGTATGCTTGTATATATGCTGAAAACTATGATGATGAAATAGAGTATGCCAAAAGATTATTTGAATACTGTAAAACTAATAATTACCAGATTTGTGGCGATTATATATGTGAAGTTTTAACAGAATTTAATGTTTTTGATGAAAAACAAAGAAATATGTTCTTACGTTTACAAGTACCTGTAAAATTTAAATAAGCCTCTTGACTCTAATGCTACATTAGAGTTTATAATTAATTTGATGAACAAATTAGGAGGATTATACTATGAGAAAAATTAAAATTGTTCAATATGGTTGTGGTAAAATGAGTAAGTATACAATTCGTTATGCTTATGAACACGGAGCTGAAATTGTTGGTGCAATTGATGTTAATCCAAAAGTAGTTGGAATGGATGTTGGCGATTTTGCAGGACTTGGTGTTAAAACTGGTGTTATTATTTCTGATAATGCAGATAAGGTATTAGATGAATGTGATGCTGATGTAGCAATTGTTACTTTATTCTCATTTATTAAAGATATTTATCCAATGGTTGAAAAATGTGTAAGTAGAGGAATCAATGTAATTACTACATGTGAAGAAGCTATTTATCCAAATACAACAGCTGCAGGAATGGTTAATAAGCTAGATAAGCTTGCTAAGGAAACTGGCTGTACTATTACTGGCGCTGGTATGCAAGATATTTTCTGGATTAATATGGTTGGTTTAGCAGCAGCAGGATGTCACCAAATTACTAAGATTAAAGGCGCTTATTCTTATAACGTTGATGAATATGGCCTTGCTTTAGCTAACGCTCACGGCTGTGATTTAACAAAAGAAGAATTCGAACAAAAGATCGCTCATCCAGCAGAATTTGAACCATCATATGCATGGAATTCTGTTGAAGCAATTTGTAATAAGCTTCATTTAACAATTAAATCAATTACTCAAAAACATGTACCTTATATTATTGATAAGGATATCTATTCTGATACATTAGGCAAAGAAATCAAAGCTGGAAGATGTATTGGTATGTCTGCTGTTGTAACTGCAACAACTATGCAAGGTATTACAGTTGAGGAAGAAACAATTGGTAAGGTTTATGGAAAAGAAGATGGCGATATGTGTGACTGGCAAATCTTTGGTGAACCAAATGTTGAATATCACGTTGTAAAGCCAGCAACTGTTGAACATACTTGTGCAACAATTGTTAATCGTATTCCTTCATTATTAAAGGCTCCAGCTGGTTATGTAACTTGTGATCAACTTGAAGAAGTTCAATACTTAACATATCCAATGGAATTCTACGTAGATAACGATTAATTAAATAGAATAAATAAACTCTTAGGCTAACAACCTAGGAGTTTTTCATTGTTTTATTGATTATGACAATTAAGACAAATTGTAAAAATGCCACAAAAGATAGTGCAAAAATGCCGCAAAAAATAGTGCGAAAATACCGCATAAATATATACAAAAATACCGCATAAATTATTTACATTAACGATATAATATTATATAATAGCATTAAAGGTGGTGTTAATAATGAGTTCATTATTTGATAAAAATGAATATAAACCTAGAATAATTGATAAAATCGTTGATGAATATTTAGAAAGTTGTGGCGCAATATGTATTGAAGGCCCAAAATGGTGTGGAAAAACATGGACATCAGCATTTCATTCTAATAGTGAATTCTTTGTTGGCGATCCAAATAATAATTTTTCTAATAGGGAACTTGCAAAACTTAATCCTTCAATGGTTTTGAAAGGCAAATCACCAAGAATGATTGATGAATGGCAAGAGGTTCCAGAATTATGGGATGCGACAAGAGCAGAGGTTGATAAAAGCAATAAATATGGAATAATAATTTTAACTGGCTCATCAACGCCTAAAAATAAAGGTATAATGCATTCAGGTGCAGGAAGAATAGTAAACTTACGCATGAATACGATGTCACTTTATGAATCTAATGATTCTTCTGGAATTATTTCTCTTCATGATATATTAAATGGAAAATTAGAAGATCAAATGTTGGAGGATGTTTCTTTAGAAAGATTAGCTTATTTAATAGTTCGTGGAGGGTGGCCTAAAAATATTAATACGAAAAATTACTATATATCTCCAAAATCATATTATCAAAAAATAGTAGATAGCAAGTTAGATGATAACAATGATTTTACATTTTCTAAAGATAAAATAGAATTAATTTTAAAATCTTTAGCAAGGAATGAATCAACTACAATAAGCATAAATAAAATGGCAAATGATATTATTGACTATGATGGAAAAGCAATTTCTCCAGATACAGTGGCAAGATATATTGAAAAATTAGATAGAATGTTTTTATTTAATAATCAATTACCATATTCTAATAATGTAAGATCATCATTACGTGTTAAAGGAGCAATAAAGAGGCATTTTTTTGATCCGTCGCTTACATGTGCAATTTTAGATTTAAATGAAAAGAAGCTTTTTAATGATTTAAACACTTTTGGATTTTTATTTGAAGCTTTAGTTGAAAGAGATTTATCAATTTATGCGATGGCAAATAATGCTAAACTATACCATTATCAGGATTATAATGATAATGAAATTGATGCAATTATTGAACTTGATGATGGCTCATGGTGTGGTTTTGAAATAAAACTTGGAGCCAAAAGTATAGATGAAGCTGCTAGTAATTTAATACGAATTAATAGTAAGATTATAAATAATGGTGGCAAAGGCGCAAAAGTTTTATGTGTAATATGTGGATTGATTAATGCTGCATATAAAAGAAAAGATGGAGTATTTGTTGTACCTATAACTGCTTTAAAAGACTAATATACTACGCAAAAATACTTAGGACTTTTCTAAGTTTTTTTGTTTATGAATAAAAATAAAGTAAAAAGCCAATGATATAATTAATCAAAGTCTTATTTTAAATTATGTTTTTATACACTATATTTAGTAGATTTTCCAGTACCAGTTACCTTTACATATCCTTTATTTTGAAGTGATTTTGTCAAACGTAAAACTTTATCTTTACTAAATCCAGTAATTTTTACTAAATCATTACTTGATGCTATTATTCCTTTTGCTAAATATTCAATTATCTTGCTTTCATCAACAGTAAGTTGAACTTTAAGGCTTAATGAAGGTAATATGACCGATATGCTGTTTTCATATATTTTAAAGTCTGGTTTAAAAGTGGCATCTTGGTAGGTTTGTTTAATTCTTAGTATGCCTGTTTTAAACATTTCTATATATTTTAATCGAAAGAATATATTTGCTATTATAGGGTTCCTAGGCTTCGATACTTGACCATCTAAATATTCTTTTTGACTTACACTATGAACTAATCCACCAGGAGAAGTAATGCTAATTGTGTCTTTATACATAGAAACTATTACATTAGGAGTATCGTCCCAAGATCTATGGATTAATGCATTCGCTAATGCTTCTCTAAAGGCATTTTCAGGAATAATATTTACAATTTTACGATTTACTCCATCTATTTCTTCATATTCATAGTATTTTTTATACATTTCGTAAGCAGCATCAAACATATCAAAAATTGATTTATTTGTGATTGTGATTCGATCCATAATCTGATTAATATTTTCTCCAAATCTTACTATATCAATACCTGATAAGTTATTATTATCAGAAACTATTAATGCAGCATTATTAAATTTTCCGTTTTCATTTATTAAACCAAATGTTTTTAATATGTCTTGATTTAAATTAATTTTTAAAATTGCTTTGACTTTTTTATTAAACGAATTAAATGATAAATCTTTATCAACATCTAATTCTTCAAACGACAAATTCTTTCCTTCAAGAATAACTCTATGAAGCTCTAATAAATCCATTTCAATTGTTGAAGAATCATTCCGTTTGTATGCTTTAGATTTATACATATAAGGCTTATATAAACCTTCATATACTAAAAGTGTAATTGTATTATTATTATAATTACATTCAAATTGATAATTTGGTTTAGGACTAATCGAATCATTTATTTTGTTTTCTAAATCTAAACAAATTTGTTTTAAGTCTCCATTTAATCCACAAATTGTACCATCATCATTATAGCCAAATTTAATAATGCCAGTTCCAATATTTGAATAAGCACTGACTGTTTTTAAAAAAGTATTAGTCACATCTGATTTATATTCTAAAAAGCGATTTTCTTTCATTATTTTCACCCAAATATATTTTAACAAATATAGTGCAAAAATGTAACGTATTTTTTTTCGTTGTATTTTTGTGGTATTTATAGAAGCATATTATTTTTTATCAAACAATTATTTTGAGGTACATTTAATAAAAAAGTCAATTGTTTTGCTAAATTTTGATTTTATATAAATACATAATTATTTATCTACTGGCATCTCTTGGTATAGTTGTTCAAAGAAATTATTGTTTTATATATTAAAAATAATGCTTCAAAATAAGTAATTGTTGTTATACAATTATTTTATGCGGTATAAACATAATTATCAATATATATTAATTTTGGTGCCGATGTCTATAAATAAAAAATGTGAGGAATAAAATATGAATGTAAGTGCTGCAGATCCGTTTGTTTTATATGATAAAAATGAAAAATGCTTTTATTGCTATGCAACAAGTAATGAATTAGCACCAAAAGATAAAGCTTTTTTTATTTATAAATCATTTGATGGAAGTAATTTTGAATTTGTTGGTTATGCATTAGATTTAAATCATAAGAATATTTGGGGTAGCACTTGGTTTTGGGCACCTGAGGTTTATTATAATGAAAATAATGGCTATTATTATATGCTTTATTCAGCATGCTTAAAAAAAGAATTAGTTAAAGAATATTTTTATGATGATAACTATGAAGAAACATGTAAAATAGGCGTTGCTGTTAGTAAATTTCCATCTGGCCCATTTGTTAATATAACTAATAGACCAATTGACTATTTTCCATATGATAAAAACTATAAGGATATTGAAAAAGTAAGCAACGATATTTTTAATTTAAAGGATGATAATTTACTTAAAGATGTTAAAAGTGGAATTCATTTTCCAATAATAGATGCTAGCTTATTCTTTAAAGGTGATAGAATATTTTTGTTTTATTCAAGATGCTGCTATAAAAACTGCTTGTTTGATAAAAAACTTAATAGATTTGTTGAAGAAAGTAATATAGCTTTAGTTGAACTTAATAATAATTTTTGGTTTACTAAAGAGTTAATAATGCCAAAAATTAAAGATGAGTATAAATATTTTAATTTAAAGGATAATCAAAGACAAGATAGGTATCTTGATGTTATCAATTATAAAAAGGAACCACAGGAATGGGAAAACGCCCATATAAATGATTATTTTAAAACTAATGGAACTAATAAAAATAGAAGATGGAGTGAAGGAAGTACAACCTTTAAGGTTAAAAGCTTAGATTTATATGCTATTTTATATTCTTGTAATTTCTATCAAAATAAAAATTATGGTGTTGGTATTGCTTTTTCAAATGATGGAATAAACGATTTTATAAAATATAAAAGCAATCCAATAATTCATCAAATTAAAGAAGATAGCCTATATTCAACAGGACATGGTTCTTTAGTAACTTTAGATGATAAAATGTATTATTATTTTCATGGAAGAGATTCATTAACAGCAAATCGCTCCTTGTATAGATGTGAGCTATGCATTAATTCAATAGATGATGTTAAGGTAAGTAATATTTTTCATTGCAATTTATTAAAATAATTTATATTATGTTTATAGAATAATAGTATTTATTCGGAGGTTAAATATGAAAAAGAAGCTTCTTTGTTTTTTCTTAGGACTCATAATAGCAAGTATTTTTACTTTATCTTTAAATGATAGCAAAACAGTTTTAGCTATTGAAACATTTAATAAAGATATTACCTATGATTTATTAACAAAAGAAACATCCCCTTTGATTTTAAATAATGAAAGCCTTACTTTCAATGTTAATGTTGACGATAAGATTGTTTATGAGAATGTTTCAGATTATAAAAATAATGTAAAGATTGATTATTCTATTTATAATGACACAGATGTCAATGTTAAAACTACCTTCTATCAATGTATGAAAAAGCCATTAGGTATTGAGTTTAAATACTTTGATGAAAGCAAGAAAGATTTTGTATATTTAGATGATAAAGAATTATATTCTATTCCATTTTCTGGAACATATCGCTATGTTTATGATTCAAATAAGGTAAATAAAGAATTGATATCATCCATAAAAGATACCTATATGTCTTCTTACTTTATAAATAATGAAACGCCTATTTATAAATACACTTTTAAAGTAGAACCTTTAAATGTAAAATATGTTACGTATGATTATAAAGATACAGATATGTCAAATGCATATAAACAGTTTTTTGGCTATAATAGTTCATCTTTTTCAAATAAAAACTATACATATTATTTTAATATTTTAGAAGATAATACTTTTATTGTGTATTTTATTAATGACTTGAGCGATAGTTTTTTAAATAGTTGTAAGGTATATAATAATAATTCATCTTTTTTAAATAGCATAAGTGTTTTAAAAAAGGAAACGCAAAAATTTGAAGATTTTGTTTTTAGCTATTATGATGAAGAAAAAGGTGTAAGCAGAATAGATTATAATAACGCAATATATAATAAAATAAATGAAAAAAATGGAATTTATAATGATGTTAGTTTTTTTAATATTTATGATTCGTTAGTTCGTTTTTATGAGTTTGCTATAAATATTCCTAAAAATAAAACTACTGTATTTTCAATTGTAAGACCAATTTATTTAAAAATTAATAATTATTATTCTTCCTTAGTACATTATTATAGTTTTACTTTTGATAATCAATCTTTTAAGGAAATAAAATCAAGAAGTATTAAAATAAAAACAGATGCATTTATTATAAATAGTAGTTTAGAAGAAATAAATAGTAATGAGTTTATAGAAATTGATCCATTAAATAATTTCTTTTCATTTAGTATTTCAAATGATCCAAATGCAGTTAATGATTTAATTTTAAGATTTGATAGGTTGTTGGCTACTGCAATTTTCTTTGCGATTTGCTTGCTTGGAATTATAACATTTTTTACAATTGGCATGATAGTTGCTTTAATAGCAGTTTGTGCAAATGGTAGAAGAACATTTATTAATCTTGATAGTAGCTATAAAAAATTAAAAACATTTTATGTTTTAGAAGGAATACTAGAAATATTAATATTTGCTCAATGTATTATTCAATTGGTTTTACATAATGTTGTATATGCTCAAATAGCGTTAGCTATAAGTATATTAATTTTTACTTTGATTGAAATAATTAAATATAACCAAAAGCATATTGCTAAGCTTGTTTTATCAATAATTCTATTAATTTTAACAATAATTGCTGTATTTATTATGCGATTAAACTTAGTAGTTTTAGCTATTGCATTTGCTTTATTTATCATTAATTTAGTATGTATTGATAAATATAAAAAGAAATATTGTGATCAAAATGAAACAAAAGTTAAAAAAGATGATGTAAAGGTAAGATATTATCCATTAAATATCCTTAATAATAAAGACAATATTATTGCTAAGGTAGGATTATTTATAGCCATTATTTTAATATTTTTATTGGCATTTATTCTAAAATCAGGTGAAATATTTATAGTTTTACTTATCTTTTTATTATACTTTTTACTTCATTTAATGATTCAAATTCATAATCAAAAGGATTTTACAGAATTTAGTAAGGATTTAAACTATGAGAAATTAAAAACAAATATATTAAGAAAAATAAATGATAAAAGGATTAATCCTGAAACGGTTGCTTTATATAAATTAAAGCTTGCTGAAGCCGCACTATGCTATTCACTTGAGGACTTTAAAGAGTTTTATGATAGTATAGTTAATACGAATAATAATAAAATAAAAAGAGATATTGATTTCTTACAATTGAATTATTTATTAAATGAAAAGGATTTTATAAATAAAGCAAATGAATTAAAAAACAAACATAGCAAATTTTCTAAAAAAATTGATAAATTTAGTGAAAAATGGAAATTTGCTTACACATCAATAAAGGATGATAAAATGCTTCAAAAGCTCCCATATAATACAAAGAACAATTTATCAAATGCAATTGATTTATTTGTTTTAATTAGTTATTATCGCAATAATAATGAAATTGAAAAAAGTAATGAGTTATATACTATTTTTAAAGAAAAATATAGTAATGTTACTTTATTAAATGATATCTTAAATGGTATTGATGTCCGTTTAAGATATAAAGAATTAATAAACAATGAAAAAATAAATTGTAGTTGTTGTAATGCAGTAATTGATAAGTTTTTACTAAATTGCCCTTATTGTGGTAGTAAAATAAATAAGAATTTATAATTTGCTTTAGTATTAATTAAAAAGTTAACGTATCAATCATTAAGTTTTACTTGGATAATTGATATTGAATTAATAGTAGTATTAATTATATGGAGGATTAATAAATGAAAAAAAGATTGCTTATTACATTAACATTTTTAGTATTTATTAATATTATTCTATCAATGACCTTGATTAATAATAGTGTTTTTGCAAGAGATATGGAGTATTTACTTGAAGATAAGAATACATATGATTTATTTTCAAACGATATCAGTTATTTAAGGGTTAAAAATGAATCTATTACATTAAATATTACAAATGAAAAAAAGATAATTTATGAAAATGTAGCTGATTATAAAAATAATGTACAAATAGATTATTCATTTTATAATGATACTAATGAAACAATAAAAACAACTTTTTATCAATGTATAAAAAAACCATCAAATATTTTATTTAAAAGCTTTGATGGTAATAAATCTGTTAATTTAGATGACATAGAACTATATGATTTACCAGATGGCAGATTCCGTTATGTAGGTAATTACAATAATAATAAAAAATATTATGAAGCTGTAAATGGTATAAGAAACTTTTACGATACAGCTAATTTTGTAAATAATGAATCGACTGTTTATCAATATACTTTTAAGGTAAACTCGTTAGAATTATGCCCTAAGAAGGTTTCTTATATTTATTTATCTACAGGGCAAAGTGATATATTTCAAAAATTCTTTGGCTATGATAAAGTAACATACACTGCTAGCGATTATTTATTTTTTGATTTTCAAGTTGCAGAAAATTATACATTTACTGTTAACTACTTAACCGATTTAAGCGATAGTTTTTTGACTGATTGCAAAATATATAGCGAAAGTGGAACAAAAATAGATGGAAGCATTACTGTTTTAAATAAAGTAGAAAAAAAATTTAAAGACTTTGTATTTTATTATTATGATGAAAGTAAAGGCGTCAGCAAAATGGATTATAATAATGCAATCTATGATAAAATCAATGGAAAAGAAAGGATTGATAATGGTTTAAGCTTCTTTGATGTTTATGATTCATTAAAGCGTTTTTATGAATTTGAAGTTAGTGTTGAGCCAAATTCAACATATGATCTTTCTATAAAAATGCCCATATATCCATTAAATATTGATATAGGGACTTCCTACATATTTACATATAAACTTGTTTATGATTCAACTGTTTTTATAAAAGGAATTGAATCTATATATATAAAAGTTAATACGGAAGATTATATTATAGATTGCTCTTATAATAAGCTAAAAAGAAACGAAATATACAATGTTAATTTGGATTATGATTCTAAATACGTTTCGTTTGTTACTTGTGATGAAAAAAATCCAATTGGTTATGATAGTGAATATAATCGTCAAGATTCAATAGACAATATATTTTATACGATTTTTTTAATGATTGATTTTTATTTAGCCATGGTAATTATTACTGGAATGGTTGTTGCTTTAATTGCAATTTGTGCAAACGGAAGAAGAACATTTAATAATCTGCCAAACGAGATAAAAAAATTAAAAACAATTTATATTGTGGAAGGAATATTTGAATTGCTTTTAACAATTGAATGTGCTTTTCAAGCCATCATATCATCAATATATATTCTTCAAATAATAATTAGTATAGCGATATTATCAATAATTTTGATTGAGTTAATTAAGTATAAGCAAAAGCACACTATTAAATGTGTATTGGCCTTTATTATACTAGCTAATAGTTTGCTAACTATACTTTTACCAAAATCTATTTCTTTTACATTAATTTTAGCTTTATTATTATTTTTTGTTGACTTATTTAGTATTGATAGATATAAAAAAGAATATTGTGATAAAAATGAAATGAACACAAACGTATAATTATTCTTAAAAAATGGGTTTTAGCAATTAATTCTAAACTCATTTTTTAATTTGAAAAAATAAAAAACAATAACATCTAATAAAAATATGGTACTACAATATCAAAATATAAAACTTGTCTTTGGGATGAACTACCTAAAATGTAGTGCTACAAAACTAGTTTAAGTAAATTAAAAATTATGTGCAAATGTTATGCATTAATTTTTTTATCCATTAACAAAAATAAACTTTTTGTAAAATAAATGTTGTAAATGCTTTACTTTATACAAAATTAATCAAGTGAAGTTAGATATTATATAGCTTTAAATTATTTTTACTTTAATAATTGCTTTTGATTTGATGAATAAGTTAAACTAGTCAATTTAAATAGACATTTATCTAGACAAAATACTTATGTTGTCATAAAACATCTAAAAAATAAAACAAATTAGTAAAATTATAGCTAGTAAAGAAATAACATTAATATCAGCTGAAAAAAACTAGAAAAAAATAAAAAAAACAATAACACCTTTTAAAAGCATAGTGCTATAATATCAAAATATAAAAGGTGGTGGATATGATGCAAGAAGATATTAAATCTAAGATTTTACGAGTTGCAAAGGAAGAATGTGTGAAGTATATAAGGCTACAGTTTACTGATATGCTAGGCACTATAAAAAGTGTTGAAATACCAGTAAGCAAGTTAAAAGACGCTATTGAAGGTAAGATTATGTTTGATGGTTCAAGTATAGAAGGGTTCGTTAGAATCAAGGAGGCAGATATGTATTTGCATCCAGATTTAACGACCTTTTTAATTTTACCATTAGAATCATCTCAATATGGAAAGGTTGCTAGATTTTTCTGTGATGTTTATTTACCTAATGGTGAAGTGTTCAAAGGAGACCCTCGTGCTAATTTAAAAAGAATTGTTAAGCAAATGGAAGAAATGGGCTTTAAGGATTTTAATGTTGGTGTTGAACCAGAATTCTATTTATTTAAGCAAGATGAAAAAGGAAATCCCATTTTAGAGTTTAACGATAATGCTAGTTATTTTGATTTGTCTCCACTTGATGGTAGTGAAAATGCTAGACATGATATAGTTTTAGAGCTTGAAAAGCTAGGCTTTACTGTAGAGGTTAGTCACCATGAAGTAGGACCTGGTCAAAATGAAGTAAATTTTACTTATGCAAATGTTGTTGAAACATGTGATAGAGTACAAACATTTAAGCAAGTAGTGAAGCAAGTAGCTAGAAAGTATAATTTACATGCTTCATTTATGCCAAAGCCTGTAGCCTTTAAGCCAGGTAATGGAATGCATGTTAATTGCTCACTTACAGATAAGAATGGAAACAATGTCTTTTATGATGAAAAAGCTCCATTCCAATTAAGTGAGACATGCCGTAAATGGATTAGTGGTATTATTAAACATGCTCGTGAAATAAGTGCTATAACTAATCCAACAGTTAATTCATATAAACGTTTAGTTCCAGGATATGAGGCACCATGCTATATTTGTTGGAGTGATGCTAATAGAAGCTCAATGATTAGAATTCCTGCTGTTAGAGGTAAAGCTACAAGAACGGAAATTAGAAATGTTGATCCAAGTGCTAATCCTTATTTAGCATTTGCAGCAATTTTAAGTGCTGGCTTAAAGGGAATTAGAGAAAATTATAATTTAATTGATCCTGTATATGATAATATCTTTGAATATACTCGTGAAGAGCGTGAAGAAAAAGGTATTAAAAACTTACCTGAAAATTTAAAGGATGCTATTAAGGAATTAAAAAATAGTGAATTAATGAAGGAAACATTAGGCGATCATATCTTTAATAAATACATTCATGCAAAAGAATTAGAATGGGAAGAATATCGTGTTTTAGTTACAGATTGGGAAGTAAATAAGTATTTATAATAAGGAGTTTTAATAATGGCTAAATATATATTTGTAACTGGTGGAGTTGTATCAAGTCTTGGAAAAGGAATTGCTGCTTCATCAATTGGAAGATTATTAAAAAATCGTGGCTTAAAGGTATTTATGCAAAAGTTTGATCCATATATAAATGTTGATCCAGGAACAATGTCACCTTATCAACATGGTGAGGTTTTTGTAACTAATGATGGTGCTGAAACCGATCTTGATTTAGGACACTATGAAAGATTTATTGATGAATCATTAACAAAGGAATCAAATATTACTTCAGGTAAGGTATATTCTTCAGTTATTGAAAAAGAAAGAAGAGGAGATTATCTTGGAAGAACTGTTCAAGTAATTCCTCATATTACTAATGAAATAAAACTAAAGTTAAAGCAAGCTGCTGATGTTTCACAAGCAGATATTATTATTACTGAAATTGGAGGAACTGTTGGCGATATTGAATCACTCCCATTTTTAGAAGCAATAAGACAATGGCGTCGAGATATTGGTGTTGAAAATACCTTTTACATACATAATACATTAGTTCCTTATTTAAGAGCAGCTGATGAAATTAAAACCAAGCCAACTCAGCATAGTGTTAAAGAATTAAGAGCAATCGGTATTCAACCGGATATGATAATATTAAGAACTGAAGTTGAAGTTAGTGATTCGAATAAAGAAAAAATTGCTTTGTTTTGTGATATAGATAAAAAAGCTGTAGTTCAAGCAGTTGATTGTAAAATTATATATGAGGTTGTTAATAACTTACATGCTCAACATGTAGATGATTACATTTGTAATTATTTTAAACTTCAAACTAAAGAATGTGATTTAACAAAATGGAATGACTTAATTAATAGAATAAAGAATTTGAATGGCGAGATTAATATTGCTTTAGTAGGCAAATATGTTGCTTTACATGATGCATATTTATCAGTTGTAGAAGCTTTAAAGCATGCAGGATATGCTATAAATAAAAAAATTAAAATTGATTGGATTTTATGTGAAGATATTAATGAAAATAATTATATTGATATTTTAAAAGGGCATGATGGTATTTTAGTTCCAGGTGGCTTTGGAATTCGTGGAGCTGAAGGAAAAATGCTAGCCATTAAATATGCAAGAGAAAACAAAATTCCATTTTTGGGAATTTGCTTTGGTATGCAACTTTGTGCTATAGAATTTGCAAGAAATGTTTTAAATATTAAAGATGCAACATCAACTGAATTCGACGAGGATAATAATGATTCTATTATTCATTATTTAGAGGACCAATCTGCAAATATCAATAAAGGCGGAACATTACGCTTAGGAGCTTATAGTTGTACATTAAATAAAAGTAGTAAAACCTATAAGTTATATAATAAAGAGGTTGTTTTTGAACGTCATAGACATAGATATGAATTCAATAATAAGTATTTAGATGAATTTAGTAAGCATAATATGATAGCTAGTGGTATTAATGCTGATAAAAATTTAGTTGAAATATTAGAACTTAAGGATCACCCATATTTTATTGCGTGTCAATTTCATCCAGAATTTTTAAGTAGGCCAATAAAACCACACCCATTATTTTTAGGCTTTATTGAAGAAGCAAATAAATATAAAAATAGCAAATAATTTAGTTAATTAATATAGTATTATGTGTGCTTTCTAAAAAAAATTTTTAATACTATAGAAAAAAAATAAAAAAAAGTATAAAATATATTTAGAAAATCTATTTGGTAAGAAGGGGTAATATTATGAATAAAATTATTACAATTGGTCGTGAGTTTGGAAGTGGTGGAAGAGAACTTGGAAGAAGACTTGCTGAAGAGTTAAACTACGAATACTATGATAAGGAAATTATTACCGAGATAGCTAAGCACACAGCATTATCTGAAGAATACGTTCAACAAATTATTGAGCGTCAACCACATCATTTATATCCAATTACAATAGGACATAGTATAGGATTTGTTGACAATTACCAAATTAAACAACTTCAACAGGTATATCAAGCTCAATGCGAAATAATGAAGCAATTAGCTGAAAAGTCAAATTGTGTTATTGTTGGAAGATGTGCTGATTATATTTTAAGAGATTATAATCCTTATAAAATATTTGTTTATGCATCTTTAGAAAGTAGAATTAATAGATGTATTGAAAGAGATGAAGCCAATACTTCTAAAATGACATCTAAGCAGATTAAAAAAAGCATTTTAAAAATCGATAAAGATCGTGCAAGATATTATGATTTTTATGCTAATCAAACATGGGGAGATAAAAATAATTACGACTTATGCATTAATACAACTAATGCAAATATAAAGGAAGTTGTTCAAGTAATTTCAAAACTTTTTAAATAAAATTAATAAAAAATGCTTACAATATAGTAAGTGTTTTTTATTTTGAGGTGACAGATATTAAAAGGAAAATAATATATTTAATAATATATTTACTTGATTGCTTATTAACCTTACTAATATTATCTTTTGCAACTCCTATTTCAGTAAAAATAATTGATAAAATTAATAAATTGTTTTTACTAATAATAGTTGATATATTTGTAAATAAAATAATGGGCCATTTTTTATTATTTTTTATCAATGGAATGCTTTATTATTTATTTATAAATGAAACAAACAAAAATAAGTTACTTTACATATTACTTCCAGGATTTGTATTAGGATTATTAAGTGAATTTATACAGCTTTTTTTAGCTAATAGAAATCCTTGCTTTGCTGATGTAACTATAGATTATATAGCTTATTTATTTGGCTTTTTATTATTTGATTATTTTAGTTTTTTAAAAGGGTTGAAACACTAACAAATTTATAGCCTTTCTTTTGAAGGGTTGGAATTATAACATCAATAGCTGATAATGTATTAGTAAACTTTTTATTACTATCATGAAATAAAAAAATATCACCATTTTTAACTTTTTTAGTTAAATTATTTATTATTTCACTGTCTTTAGTTAAAGCCCAATCCTTTGAATCCTTATCATCTGTCCAAATAATAATTGACATATTTAGTTCACCACAAACCGCCTTTAGATTATCATTTACAATGCCATAAGGTGGTCTTACTAATTTAGGTCTTACACCAATTGTCTTGTATATTAATTCATTATTTAAGACAATATTTTCTCTAATTTGGGCTTTAGTTAATTTATTAATATTATCATGAGTATAAAAATGATTACCGATTTCATGACCTTCTTTATAAACTTTCCTCAAAATATCCTTTTGATATTCAACATTTTCACCAATCACGAAAAAAGTGGCCTTAATATTATATTTTTTTAAGATTTTTAAGACCTTTGGTGTTTGAATTCTATTAGGTCCATCATCAAAGGTAATGCTTAAATAAGGAGCAATAGTTTGATAATGATAATAAACCTTGGCTCTCTTTAAGTTTGCCACAGTTTTTACTTGACATGATGTTAATACTAATAATAAATAAATACATTTAAAATGTTTTTTCATTTTTTTCACCATTTTAATATATGAAACTTGAGTTTTATGTTATACTATTTTGGGGTGATATTTATGGCTCATTATACTTATAAGACAAGCGGCACTTGCTCAAAAGAGATAATTTTTGATGTTGAAGATGGAATAATTAAATCTGTTAAATTTGTTGGGGGATGCCCTGGGAATACAATTGGCGTAGCAATGCTATGCGAAGGAAGAAAGGTGGAAGACGTTATTAAGCTACTTGATGGTGTAAAATGTGGCTTAAAACAAACGTCTTGTCCTGATCAGCTTGCAAAAGCTTTAAAAGGAGTGTTATAAATTTATTATTTCATCCAATACTAAAATTGGGTGAATAATAAATGAACAAAGAAGATTATAAAAGACAACTTGCAATAGCTAATTCTCTATATGAAATGGGACTTGATATGGAACTTATAAAAAAAATAACAACAGTTTCCAAAAAAGACTTATTCGATTATAAGGATGATTTAGATAATAAAAATATTGACAACAAAAATAATAAAGATATATAATTATAGCGCTAATAAGAAAACTCTTATTCAGAACCCACTTAGATGAAGGATCGTTAAAAGTGGTAGCAACCAATCATTTGATATGGTGCTGAACCTCAGCAGAGCAATACTCTGAACAATAAGAGAAAGTAAGTATAATTTTTATCAAAATTAAAAAGCTTTCCCTTGGGAAAGTTTTTTTATATAGCAAAAGGGAGGAAAAGAAAATGAAATTAAGAAAACTATTTACGTCTGAATCTGTTTCACAAGGACATCCAGACAAATTATGTGATGCAATCTCTGATGCTATTTTAGATGAATGCTTAAGGCAAGACCCATATAGCCGTGTTGGTTGTGAATGCTATGCAACTACTAATCACATTATTATTGGTGGGGAAATCACTACAAAGGCTAATGTTGATTATAGACAAATTGCCAGAGATGTTATTAAAGAAATCGGCTACGATAATGTAAGATATGGCCTTGATTATAAAACTTGTAAAATTGATGTTTTAGTAAAATACCAATCAGCTGATATTGCACTTGGTGTTAATAAAAATGGTGCTGGTGATCAAGGAATGATGTTTGGTTATGCGACAAATGAAACAAAGGGTTATATGCCACTTGGAATTGTTATGGCTCATAAGCTTGTAAGAGTTGCTACTAATTTAAGAAAAGAAGGTAAATTTGTTGGTGCTCGTCCTGATATGAAATCACAAGTTACAATTGATTATACTAATAAAAGCAAACCAAGGATTGCTACAATTTTAATGTCAATACAGCATGACCCAAATATTAAGGTTAGAGAATTTAAAAAATATATTAAAGAGAATATTATGATTCCAGTGGCTAAATCATTTAATATGAATACCAACTTTAAGGTATATATTAATCCTACAGGCAAATTTGTAATTGGAGGTCCTAAGGGTGATGTTGGCTTAACTGGAAGAAAAATAATTGTTGATACTTATGGTGGCTATGCTCGTCATGGTGGAGGAGCATTTTCTGGTAAGGATTGCACTAAGGTTGATAGAAGTGGGGCTTATATGGCACGTTATATTGCTAAAAATATAGTAGCCGCTGGCTTGGCTGATAGATGTGAGGTACAACTTGCTTATATTATTGGTAAGTTAGATCCAGCTTCAGTAATGGTTGATACATTTAATACTAATAAAATTAGTGAAGAAAAAATCCTACAAGCTATTTATGAAAACTTTAAATTACAACCATCTTCAATAATAGAAACATTAGATTTAAGAAAACCACAATTTAAGCAATTAGCATCATATGGACATTTTGGAAGAAGCGATATTGATGTTAGATGGGAAGATTTAGATAAGGTTGAGGCTTTAAAGAAGTACTTATAAATACTAAAAAAATGTAGATGCGTAATCTACATTTTCTTTTTGATTATAAATTAACAAGGATTATTTACTATTTCTTTATCCTTGTTTAAAAGCTTTAGAAATATTGGAGCAGTTAATGAACTAATCAAAATCAACAAGACAACAAATGTTGTAATTTGCGGATTAATAACATCCTTTAGCTTATCTGCACATACTAAGGCAACCTCTGCTCTAACCATCATACCAACACCAATTGAAGCTGATTCTTTAAAGGAAAATCCACATATTTTAGCAGTTGCACCACAGCCAATAAATTTTCCAATTAAACCACAAACCATAAATAATATTCCAAAAATAATAAATTGTGAATTTACAGAACCAAGTTCAATATTTATTCCAATATTAGCAAAAAATACTGGAGTAAAAATTAAATTTGAGAAGGTATCTGCTTTTGTATCAATATATGATTTATCATAGTTAGTTGATAATAAAATGCCTGCTAAGAAAGCCCCTGTAATATCAGCAACACCAAATAATTCTTCAGCAAACCAAGAATATATAAAGCATAGTGCTAAAGAAAAAATAGGAATTCTTCTATGATGATCATATTTTTTTGCTAAATAAGAAAAGAATTTTGAAACTAAAATACCTAATGTAATAAAAATAACAAAATATAATATGATACAAATAATAGAGCTTAATGCTAATCCTAAACCTAAATTATTTAATAAATTTACAAAATAAGCAGTTTTAGTAGCAGCCTCTCCAGCATTTGCACCATGATCAAGCCCTATAACAACTGATAAAACCACAACACCAATAATATCATCTAAAATGGCTGCCGATACAATACATGTCCCCATTGGCGAATTTAATTTATTTAGTTCCTTTAATGTGGCAACTGTTATTGAAACAGATGTTGCTGTTAATATACAGCCATATGATAATGATTCAAGATAGTTAGAAGCAATATTTGCAAAGCCACCATTGAATAATACTGAAACAACGAATCCAAGCCCCATTGGAACAATTACACCTGCTGATGTAATGATTATACTTTTAATGCCTGTACTTTTAACTTGCTTTAAATCAGTTCCAAGTCCAGCACTAAACATAATTAATATAACACCGATTTTAGCAAGAAATCCTAAACCTTCAGCTGAAGTATTTGTAAATATTTGTTGATTTGGAATTAATTTTATTAACCCTAATAGTAAACCTCCAACTAAAAAGCCAATAACTTGTGGAAGTCCAATCTTACGACATATAATTGCAAAAGATTTACACACTAATAATATTAAAGCTAATGGTAATAAAACTGAAACATAATCCATTTTATTAAATGCCTCCTTACTTTTAATAACCAATTTAGTATTCTATCATTTTTTATTGGTAATGTTAAACATAATTTTACTAATTCAACAATTTTAGTCAGTTATTTTACTTTTATTGTTTTAGCATAGTCTAATAGTTGACTTTCTAGTTCTTCATATTTATTTAACTTTGTTATAAAATTACAAGCATAATAATATGCTGTTGTTTTAAAGGTTGTTAATAAATACTTATATGAATTATTTCCATTTTCTTCTATATAATTTACATACATAAAAGAAGTATTATCATCTGTATATGTATTAATATCACTAGTTAGTTTTACTTTTTCATTAGCATTTTTTAAAACTAAATCAGTATATTCCCTAAGTGATAACTCACCAATATCTACTTTTTTTTCTTGATTACCTATAAATATTATTTCTTTTGATGTTAAATATAATATTTCATCATTACTTTTTTGTATTTTAAATTTATTTGTTAAAGTTATATTTATACTATCATTATTAAATTCTTTACTTTTTGCATCAAAGCATGCTGTAAGTGAAAAAATAATTAATGAGGTACTTATTATTGCTAGGTTTTTGCTCATAATTTATTACTCCTTTGTTAAGCAATGATAAGTTTAACAATATTTAAACTTTAAATCAAGATTAGCGTGTGTATTATTTAATATTAATTCTTTTTTGATAAATAAAAATATGATATATTAAAGCAAGGAAGTGGTAAAAATGACAAAGTATGATTTTTCTTCACAAAATAGATATAATACAGGCTCATATAAATATGACCGCATAAAAAATTTGTATCCAAATGCTAATAATGATTCTATCATTATGACGGTTGCAGATATGGATTTTAAAACATCCCCTGAAGTAATTAATTATTTAAAAAATGTTTGTGATGCTGGAATATTTGGCTATATGACTGAATATTATACTCCATATTTTAAAGCAATTAATAAATGGTTTAATGAAAACTTTAATTTAAATATTAATGAAGATGAAATTATTTTTTCAAATGGGACAATTGAAGCCTTAAAAGTAATTATTAATTTATATAGTAATGAAGGTGACTATATATGCCTTTCTCGGCCAGTATATGGACATTTTACTTATTCAATTGAAAATGAATGTAAAAGGAAAGTTAAGGATATTCATTTAATAAATCACAATAATCATTATGAAATGGACTTTGTAAGTCTAAAAAAAGAATTAAGTGATGAAAAATGTAAAATATATGTTTTATGCTCACCACACAATCCAATTGGTAGAGTTTGGAAAGAAGAAGAATTAATAAAGCTAGTAGAGATATGTCAACAAACAAATACCTTACTTGTAAGTGATGAGGTTCATTGTGATTTTGTAAGAAGTAATTATAAGCATATTCCAATTTTAAAGTTAAATACATCACATGCTAACATAATTATGCTAACATCAATAGGCAAAACCTTTAATATGTCAGGACTACAATGTTCAAATATGATAATTAAAGATAAAGAAATCTATAATAATATTAGAAATAATTTTGATAGAGACATTTCAACTTTTGCTTTAAATGGCTTAATTGCAGCTTATAATTATGGAAAGAAATGGAAGGATGCTTTAAATAATTATATTGATGACACTATAAATGAGGCTATTAAGTATATTAAAGAAAACATGCCTTATTGTGATGTTACTTATCCAGAAGGAACATATTTTTTGTATTTAGATTTTAATAAAAGCAATTTAAGCAACGAAAAAATTCATGATATTATTTATAACAAGGCCAATGTTTTCCTACAAGATGGAGTAGAACATGATCCATTATATGGAAAAGGCTATCAAAGAATGGTTGTAGCTTATAGTAAAGATAAAGTAATGCTAGCTTTAAAAAGAATAAGTGAAGCTTTTAAAGAGGTGATTAAATAATGCAAAGATTTATAGATCATACCTTTGATGAGGAAAGAGCCTTATATCATTTAACTGATATAGAGGTTATTAATTGTCGCTTTGATGGCATAAGAGATGGTGAATCAGCAATTAAGGAATGTAGTAATGTTATTGTTAAAAACTCGTTTTTTAATTTAAGATATGTTTTGTGGTGCTTAAATAAAGCAGATATTACAAATATTGAACTAACATCACTTGCTAGATCTTCATTATGGTATTGTAATGATGTAGATATTAAAAACTCAAAAATCAATTGTGTTAAGGCTTTTAGAATGTGTAATAATATAACAATTAAGAATTGTACAATTAACTCTATTGAATTTGGCTGGAATTGTAATAATGTTGTTTTTGAAGATAATGTTATTGATTCGGAATATCCATTTTTAAGAGCTAGTAATGTAAAGGTTAAAAATTGTATCTTTAATACTAAATATCCTTTCCAGCAGGCTAAGCATATAATAATTGAAAATACAACTATTGATGCAAAGGATGCTTTTTGGGATAGTGAGGATATAACTTGTATAAATTGTAAAATAACTGGAGATTTCTTGGCTTGGTATTGTAATGGCCTAACACTAATTAATTGTGAAATTATATCATCACAACCATTATGCTATATAAACAATTTAAGGGTTGTTGATTGTAAAATGGAAAAATGTGATTTAGCTTTTGAATATAGTAATGTACATGCTAAAATAAAAGGAAATATTATTTCAATTAAAAATCCACAATCTGGTGAAATTATTGCTGATAGCATTAATGAAATAATTGTTGGCGGAAATAGCGTTTATGAATCAAATGCTAAAATTATAGATTTATCGAAAACTAATAAGTAAAAAGCTTGTTAGTTTTTTATTGACAATTTTTCAAAAAAGTTATATATTTGTAAAAGTGAACAAACGTTCACAAAAAGGAAATGCATATGAAAACTACAAAGGAAGAATTATTACTTGAATCATTAAAGCTATTTGCTAAGTATGGCTATGATGGCGTTTCAATTAGTATGATAGCTAACAAGCTAAATATCGTAAAAAGTGCAATTTATAAGCATTTTAAAAGTAAAGAAGATATTTTTAATAGTATTATAATAAAAATATCAAATGATGATTTTAATAATGCTACTTTATATTCACTGCCTACTAACAATTTGTGTAAAGAAAATGAAAAAGAATATAAAGGTATATTGATTAATAATATTATTGAATTTTCACTTTATCAATATGATTATTGGCAAAATGATAAATATGCAAGTTTATTTAAGCAAATGCTAATTATCGAAAGATTTAAAAATAAAAAGATTAGTGAACTATATGATAATTATTTTTTAAATGGGCCACTTAATTATATGAAGGAGATTTTTAAAATGCTAAATATAAATAACTATGAAAATGTAGCTTTTAAGTTTTATTCAATTTTGTATTTATCTTATGAAATTGAAAATAATAGCATAAAGAAAATGCTAAAGGAAGTGTTAGATAATGCAATATAAATTAGCTAAAAAATATGAAAATGATTATTATTTAAGTAAGATAATGGGGCCAAATCCTTTAAAGCTACTTGAAGAATTATTGAGTAATAATTATCTTAAGGAAAATGCAATAGTTTGTGATTTAGGATGTGGAAAAGGACTAACTTCAATCTTTTTAGTAAAAGAGTATAATGTTTTTATTTATGCAGCAGATTTATGGAGTGAGCCTAAAGAAAATGAATTATTTTTTAATGAAGTTGGATTAAATAGTAAACAAATTATTTCTATAAAGGCTGATGCGAATAACTTGCCTTTTAGTAAAAATTCTTTAGATGCATTAGTATGTGTTGATTCATATAATTATTTTGGCTATGATATTAATTTTTTAGATTTAAATATTTTACCATTTATTAAAGATAATGGATATATTTATATTAATTTAATTGCTATGAAAAAAAACTATAATAATAATTATCCAAATGAATTATTATTATCATGGAATAATGAGCAACTTAGTTATATAAAACCTATAAAGTTTTGGAAGGATACATTTAATAGCTGCAAAAATGCTAAAGTTATAAGTTTTAAAACAACAAAAAACGATAAAGAGGTTTGGAATGATTGGATAAAGCAAAATAATGAGTATGCAACTAATGATAAAAAAGCAATAGATGAAAATGCTGATAAATACATGTGTTTTATAAATGTAATTTTAAAAAAAACAACAAATTGTTGAGTAAAATATAAACAAACTAGTTACTAACTCAACATATAATCGCTTAAAAATCATCTAAAATTCATTATAATTATAAGTGTAAAGGAGATAAAAGCATATGGAAACTTTTGGAATGCGTTTAGGAAGAATTAGGAAAGAAAATAATTATACTCAAGAAACAATAGCAAATAAATTAAATGTAACAGCACAAGCTGTAAGTAAATGGGAAAATGACATTACATCACCAGATATTGATACTTTAATAAAACTCGCTGATATTTTTAATATAACAATTGACGAGTTAGTAGGAAGAGCTAGTAATGCTATTGCTACAACTAAAAAGGATATTAATAAAATGATTTTAAAAATAATTGTTGATAGCAATGAAAATGATAAGGTTAGAGTTAACTTACCTATGGGCATTGTTAAAATTTTAGTTGAAAGCGGAAGTGTTACATCAGTTGTTAATAATAAATCATTAAATGATATTGATTTTAAGCAAATAATTTCATTAGTTGAGCAAGGAATAATTGGTGAAATTGTAAGCGTTGATAGTAGTGAAGGCGATCATGTTAGGATAATTGTTGAATGAAAATAAAAATTAATGTTAAAGAAAAACATTTAAATTTTACATTTTTTTTACCATTAGCCTTTATGAAATCAAAATTAGTTTATAAGCATATATTTAAAGAAAATAATATAAATATAGAAAAAAGTACTATTGATGAAATATATAAATATTTAAAAAAATATAAAAAAGAGTATAAGAATTTTAAATTGGTTGAAGTTATAAATGATGAATGCAAAGTATTAATAAAACTATAAATACATTTGCATTCTTTTTAGTTTGTGTTATACTTTAATTACAATTCGAGGTCGATAACATGGAAAAAATATTTAAAATTAGACAACGTGGGTCTAATATTTTACAAGAGCTTTTATCAGGTTTTATTGTTTTTTTAGCTATGATTTATATTCTCCCTGTAAATTCTTCAATTTTAGCTGCAGGCGGAGGGAATGAAGGAGCAGTATTTATAGCTACAGCTTTAACAAGTGGAATATGTTGCTTTATTATGGGCTTATATGCTAATTTACCAATTGCTTTAAGTGCTGGAATGGGCTTAAATGCATATTTAGCATTTACTGTTTGTACAAGCCTTGGCTATTCATTTAATGAAGGATTATTTTTAGTATTTGTATCAGGCGTTTTATTTTTAATATTATCTCTTACTCCTTTAAGAGAAAAACTAATAAATGCAATACCAAAGTCCTTAAAGTATGCAGTAAGCGCAGGGCTTGGAGCTTTTATTTGCTTTGTGGGATTAAAAATGAGTGGTATTATAAAAGCAGATAATTCAACCTTGGTCACATTAGGAGATTTTAATAACCCGCCAGTTTTACTTGCCTTGTTTGGTATTTTACTAACCTTAGTATTAATGCAAATAAAAGGGAAAATAGGAAAACTTGCAATTGTAATATCGATGTTTATAACAGCAATTATAGGCTTAATACTTGGATTATGTAATGTTAGTGGTATGCCAAAACTTGTATGGAGTAATACATTTTCAAATTATAAAGTGTTCTTTCAAAATGTTGGGAAATGCTTTAGTGATGATACAGTCAAAGTATTATTAAAGCCAGAATCATATGCTGTAATTTTCTCGTTAATTTTTGTTAATTTATTTGATACAACCGCAACATTAATTGCCGTTGGTGATAAGGTTGGTGTATTTGATGAAAATAATAATATGACAGGTGGTAAAAAAGCCATTATTGCTGATGCAATTGGAGCATTTATTTGTGCGCCACTGGGAACATCAACTGTTACAAGCTTCGCTGAATCTACTATCGGTGCTGAAAGTGGTGCAAAAACAGGGCTAAGTACTTGTATGACAGGATTATTATTTATTTTAGCAACATTTCTATATCCATTATTTTCAATATTTGCTGGAGTAGATGGTGGATATACTCCAATTACTTCACTAGCCTTAGTGGCTGTTGGCTGCTTAATGTTTAGCAATTTAAAGAACATTGATTGGAATGATACAATTATAGTTATATCAACATTCTTAATTGTTATATTAATGGTTTTATGCTATTCAGTAAGTGATGGCTTAGGACTTGGAATGATTGCTTATTGCTTAATGATGATAATAGCAAAAAGATATAAAGAGGTACCTTTACCAATTTATATTATTACAATATTCTTTATTATTAATTATGTTGTTAAGGTAATAATTTCTTAACTATTTATTTGATTTGTTATATTCTGTATAAGTTTTATAAATAGTTTGCAAAATATTTGTATAATTAAATAATTTATTATAAACAATATTTGTTTCACGAATCATACTAAGGTTTTCAATTGTCACAGCGCAAAGCTTATCCTTTTTAATTTCATCTAAGCAAGCACTTCTAGCTAGTATTGAAACACCAAGATTTTTTCTGACTAAATCTTTAATAGTAGCAATATTGTCGACTTCTAAAATGACATTAAAGTTATCAATAGATTCATTTATCGTATTAAGTGTTGAATCAAACATAATACGTGTAGCACTATCTGGTAATCTTAATATCATTTTTTCTTTTTTTAAGTCATTAATAGTAATCATTGATTTTTTACTAAGATAATTTTCTTTTGATAAAACGCAAACTAAATAGTCAGTGTCTAAAAGCAATGAATTATACTTTAATGGATTAGCTTTTTCTTCAACAATAGCAATATCAATTTCAAAATTATCAAGCTTACTATAAAGATTTTTTATAGTGTCAGTAATTACTGTTATAGTTGTATTACTTAATTCATTACTACATTTTGCTAAAACAGTCATCATAATATTACTTTCAGATGTATGGGTAATACCCACTCTTAAACTTGAAATATTTTCTTTTTGATCCTTTATATCGATCTTTAATTTTTCATACAATGCAATAAATTTTTTAGCATAATTAAGGGCAATTTTGCCTTCTTCGGTTAAAATTAATTCGTTTTTCTTCCGAATAAAGAGCTTTGCTTGTAGTTCTTCCTCTAATAATTTGATATGATTTGATACTGCTGGTTGGGTCATAGATAACTCTTTTGCAGCATGCGTAAAGTTTTTAACCTCAGCAAGTGTAATAAGTGTTTTAATTTTATCATCTAGCATAGTTATTCACCTCAATTATAAAATATTTTTATAGTTGCTAATAAAATAATTATTTCTTTTTATACAAAATTAAGTATATAATCAAATGAGTAAAAATGCAATAATATTTAGTATTTATAAAGTTATTTTTACATATTATTATAAAAATGATAATAATCTTTTTTCAAAGAGGGTGGTTTAGTGAATTTGCTTTTTTCAATTTATGAAAAACTTAATATTACATCAACTATTAGTATAGTTATTATAGCAATTGCGATAATGTTATTTAGTGGCTTTGCCTTAACTCGTATTACAAAGCTATTAAAGCTTCCAAATGTTACAGCATATATTGTGGCTGGTATATTAATTGGACCTTATTGCCTAAATTTAATTCCAGAAAAAATAGTTGAAGGAACAAGCTTTTTAGCTGATATTTCATTGGCATTTATTGCTTTTGGAACAGGAGAATTTTTTAGACTTGAGGTTTTAAAGAAAAATGGTCTTAAGGTTACAATAATTACTGTTTTTGAAGCTTTAATGGCAACTCTACTAGTTTTTATTGTTAGTTATTTTGTCTTAAAATTAAATTTAGCCTTTAGTGCAGTACTTGGAGCTTTAGCTGCTGCAACGGCTCCGGCTTCAACAATGATGACAATAAGACAAACTAATGCTAAAGGAGATTTTGTTGATACTTTGCTTCAAGTTGTAGCATTAGATGATGTTGTTGGTTTAGTCGCTTATAGTGTTGCAATTTCCATAGCAGTTGCTTCAATTTCTGGACAATTTAGTGCTTCTAATATTTTAAAGCCAATTTTATTAAATGGAGCAGTTTTAATTTTAGGCTGTGCATTTGGCTTTTTATTAAAACTATTAATGCCAAAGAAAAGATCAACAGATAATAGACTTATTATTTCAATAGCTGTATTATTCTTGTTTTGTGGTATTTGCTCATTGTTTGATGTTTCACCACTTCTTGGCTGTATGTCTATGGGAACAATATACATTAATATTACTGACGACGACAAACTATTTAAGCAGCTTAATTACTTTAACCCGCCAATACTATTATTATTCTTTGTACGTTCAGGTGTATCATTTGATTTAAAGGCTTTAACATCCACCTCATTAATTGGAGCAGTGCCAATTATTGTAATAGGTATTGTTTACTTCGTTGTAAGAATTGTAGGTAAATATGCAGGCTCATTCTTAGGGTGCTTAATTACAAAAAAGGAAAAAACAACTAGAAATTACTTAGGATTAGCTTTAATTCCTCAAGCTGGAGTAGCAATTGGCCTTGCAGCATTAGGAGCTAGAACTATTGGTGGAGAAATGGGGAATGCTTTAGAGACAATTATTTTAGCCTCAAGTGTTTTATATGAATTAATAGGCCCTGCTTGTGCCAAATTATCATTATATTTATCTAAATCTTATAATCAAGATATCATTGAAAAACAAACTGAATCAGTTGAAATGCATAGTAAAATAAATGATTTAGTTGCGAAAATAAATGATATCCAAAAAAAATTACCGGAGCATAATGAATATCATATGTCCGAGGAGGAAAAGGCATTTTTAGAGGCAGCAGAGGAGCAATATGGCTCTATTAATTATCAACAAAAATTTATTAATAAAAGGTAGGAAAGTTATATGAAAAATATTTTAACATTTATAGATCCAATTGCTAATCTACTTGGTAATTGGTCAAGTGAAATTAACGTTTATTCAATTATTTTAAGAATAGCTCTTGCAGTTATATTTGGGGCTTTAATTGGATGGGAAAGATCAAACAAAAGACATTTTGCTGGATTAAGGACATTTATTTTAATTACTTTAACTGGCTGCCTTGCAATGATTCTTGACCTATCTATTGGTTTAGGATTATTCTTTTTATCAGCAGCCACAATTATTGGTAGTGTTACAATAAGTGGCAATTCAATCTTGTTTAGTAGTAAAAATCAAATAAGAGGTTTAACTACTTCAGCTGGACTTTGGATTTGTGATATATTTGGATTATTAATAGGGATGGGCTATTATTTAATATCAATCATTTTGTTATTAATTCTAATTTGTATATTATCAATATTACCTTCACTAGAATTTTTCTTAAAGGAAAAATCAAATCACTTTGAAATTCACTTAGAATTAAAGGATAGAAGTAATTTACAAGACTTTATTTTTACTTTAAGAAAGCTTAATTTAAGAATTGATGATATGGAATTAAATAATTCATATATTGGATCTGGCTTAAGCGTTTATACAATTTCGTTAACAGATAAGGAAAAGGAAAAAAGAAAACATAAGGACTTAATTAATGCTTTATCAACGCTTGAATATGTATCATATATTGAAGAAATTAACTAATAATAGATAGTAAAGATATTGAACTTAAAAAGGTGCTCGAGTTATTCAAGCACCTTTTACTTAACGCTTTAAAAGTAAAAAGTAGATGGTTTTAAAGGCACCTACCAAAAAGAAATCTTAATCAATATTGATACTTTTTCTTATTAGCTAAAAGCATTATAATTGTTAAAATTAATGATAAGGATTCAGCTAATATTATAGCAGCCCAAATGCCATCTAATTTAAAATAAATTGGTAACAAGAAAATAGATATTATTTGAAATACTAATGTTCTTCCGAATGATAAAATTGCAGAAATTAAGCCATTGTTTAAAGCTGTAAAGAATGAAGACGAGAAAAAGTTATATCCACAAATTAAATAAGATAGCATAAAGATTTGTATGGCGTGATATGTCATATTTAAAAGATTGTCATCATAGCTTACAAATATTTTGGCTAATGGATAAGATAAAATTTCGGATAGGCCTGTTAAAAAAATGCCACAAATAGTTATAATTATTAGGCTTTTCTTTAATATACTTTTTAATTCCTTAGTATTTTTTGCTCCATAATTGTAGCCAACAATTGGAGCTGTACCAATATTATAGCCAATAAATACAGCAGCAAAAATAAATGTAACATACATAATAACTCCATAGCTGGCAACACCATCTTCACCTGCATATTTCATTAATTGTAAATTATATAAAACATTAACTAAAGCAGATGATATATTTGTTACTAATTCTGATGCACCGTTAGCACAAGTAGTAAGAACAACTCTTAATTCAATTTTTGTTTTAACAAGCTTTAACGTACTTGTATTTCTTTTGCTTGAAAAATAAATTAATGGTCCAAAGCAACCAACTAGTTGAGCAATATCTGTAGCAATGGCTGCTCCAACTAAGCCAAATTTAAAAACTCCAACAAGTAAAGTGTCTAAGATTATGTTAGTCAGTCCTGAAGCAATTGTAAATATTGTACCAAGGACTGGCTTTTCAGCTGTCATAAAAAAAGCTTGAAAGGTGTTTTGAATCATAAATGGTGTCATTGTTATAAGAAGTATTCTAGCATATGTAACACAATGCGGGAGCATATTTTCATCTGCTCCAACAAGAGATGAAATTGGCCTAATAAATATAAATAATATGGTACTTAAAACTAAACCTACAATAATCGTAAAATAAATAAGCATTGAAAAGTATCTATTAGCTAATTCCTTTTTTTCTTCTCCTAATGTTTTAGCAACTAAAGCACTACCTCCAGCTCCAAATAAAAATCCTAACGCCCCAATAATCATTAGCACTGGAAAAATAATGTTTATTGCAGAAAATGCTGTTTTACCTGCAAAATTAGAAACAAAAAATCCATCAACAATGGAATAGATAGATGTGAATATCATCATGATGATACTAGGAATTACAGCTTTAATAATTCGTTTATACCCATAATGACCAGATAATTGAATTTTCATTTTTTCACCCTTTCATAAAAAAAGCTCAAATGAGCTTTTTGTTTCTTTAGATATAGTTTTGTCTATAAATATTTAAAATATTAATAATTTGTCAAAAGAATCTATTCTCTTATAATTCTTCATCATCATCAATTTGTTTTTGTTCACGGAATTGATTGATATCTGCATCACTGCCAGTTGAATCATCAAATGGTTCATCGTAATCATCAGTTACGTATTCATCATTTTCTTCTTCTTCATCGCTTTCTTCTTCTTCATCCATGTAAATATCACTCATATCAATATCAACCTTATCAAATGTAACACGTTCTCTTAAGTTCCATTTGTTGTCGCCAACATTTACAAATCTTCCATCTAAAGTTAAATTTGTATAGAAGAATGAAATATCATCATCAATGTTTTCAAGCTCTTCAGGCTCACGTACTTTAGCAAGCTCATTTTTTACATCTTCCCAAAGCTCATAGAAGCCTTTTTCTTTTTTCTTCTTTGATAATAAACGATATGCAATATCAGTCTTTGATTCTCTTTCTTTAATTGTATTTTCTTTTGCCATAGCTTAATTTGTCTCCTTACATTTTCTCTAATGCTTCAACGCCAATTAATTTTAAACCATTTTTAATAGTAATTCTAGTCATTTTTGCTAATACAACTCTTTGAGCAGTTAATTCAACATTTTCCTTATCAATTACCTTACATTCATTATAGAATGAATGGAACAATGACGCAAGTGTATATAAATAATTTGTGATTTTAAATGGTGCTTTATTAAGTGCAGCATCCAAAACTACATTTTCATATTCTCCAATGTGCTTTAATAGATCAATTTCTTTACTATTTGTTAGTAATGAGCCAGAAGTATCGTCTTTAATATTAAGTTCATCGTATGTTTTAATAATTGAACAACAACGAGCATGAGCATATTCAATATAATACATAGGGTTATCATTTGATTGCTTAACAGCCAAATCTATATCTATTTCCATATGTGATCCTGGATTTTTACTAGCAAATTGATAACGTGTGGCATTTACGCCAATTTCATCACATAAATCCTTTAATGTATAAGCCTTACCCGTTCTTTTTGAAAGCTTAAGCTCTTCACCATCTTTAATTAATTTAACCATTTGGTGAATGATTATTTGAATTTGATCCTTATTATAGCCTAAAGCCATAATAGCCGCTTCCATTCTTTTAATATAGCCATGATGGTCAGCACCTAATATATCAACTAAATAGTCAAAACCACGTTGTAGCTTATATCTATGATATGCAATATCAGGTAAAAAGTATGTATAGGTACCATCGCTTTTCTTAACAACACGGTCTTTATCATCGCCAAATGCTGTTGTTTTAAACCAAGTAGCACCATCTTGCTCATAAATGTAGCCTTTTTCTTTAAGTAAAGGAATAATCTCATCAACTAGCCCTTTTTCATAAAGCATGACTTCATGTGAGAAAACATCAAATTTTACTCTAAACATATCCAAGTCTTTAATTATTTTATTAAGCTCATATTCAATACCTATTTGCTTAAAATAAGATAAAGGCTTAGTAAGTAAGGTGTCACCATATTTTTCTTTTAATTCATTAGCAAATTTTATAATGTCAGGCCCATGATATCCATCCTCTGGAAAGGCAACATCAATATTTAAGGCTTGTTGATAACGAGCAAAAATTGATTGAGATAATTTCAGAATTTGTACTCCAGCATCATTAACATAATATTCTCGAGTAACATTATAGCCAACCTCAGTAAGTAAATTGCAAATGCTATCACCAAGTGCTGCTTGCCATGCATGGCCTAAATGTAAATCTCCAGTTGGATTAGCACTTACAAATTCAACATCATATTTTTTCCCCTTGCCATAATCTTGTTTTCCAAAATTATCATTTGCATTTATAACATGCTTAATTAATGAGGCAAATGATGTTGATTTTACAAAGAAGTTGATAAAGCCTGGTCCAGCTATTTCTATTTTTTCTACGTTACAAGCATCCTTGCTAAACAATTCAACAACCCGATTTGCAATGTTCCTTGGATTTTGCTTTAGTATTTTTGTTAATTGCATAGCAATATTAGTAGCATAATCACCGTTTGTGTTATCTTTTGGTATTTCAACTACAAATGGTACTTGCACTTCAATATTTAATTTTTTTAAAACATTTTCAAGTTCTTGCTTAATATTTGTAGCGATATTCATTTAATCACGTCCTTTTTATTACGCTATCATTTATTATAACAAAAAAGCAACATTTTTGAAACAAAATATTAAATTTTGTTAATACTTTTAATGGTGGGTTATGAAATCATTAAAAAAACTATTACTTTTAACTTTAATAATTATAATTATTACTTCATTTTTTTATCTTGTTGGACTAGCGCTACCTTCTCCTAAAATGAATCATAGTAATGAAATTACGATTTATGGTAATAAAGATAGGGCTATTCAACAAATTCATTATGAAAATGAAGGAAAATATTTAACAATAGATGAAATAAATAAAGATTTTATCTATGCTTTTATTGCTAGTGAGGATGATAATTTTAATAATCATTTTGGCTTTTCACTTAAAGGAATAAGTAGAGCAATGATTAATAATATTCTTACAAGCACAAACAGTGGTGGTTCAACAATTACTCAACAGTTAGCAAGATCATTATATTATGATAATGATAAAACTATTTTAAGGAAAATAAAAGAAGCATTTATGACTATTAGAATAGAAACACATTATAGTAAAGATGAAATTATTGAGGAATATTTAAACAATATTTTTTTAGGGCATAATGTTTATGGAATAGAAGAGGCTAGTAATTACTATTTTAGCAAAAGTAACAAAGATTTAACGCTTAATGAAGTTTGCTTAATTGTAGGAATTGCCAATGCTCCAAATTTAAATGCACCAGATATTAATTATGAAAATGCTATAAAAAGAAAAAATTATGTTTTAAAAAAATTGTATAAAATTGATTATATTGATAAAGTAACATACAATAATTTATTAAATAAAAATCCTATAATAAAAATTAATAAGAAAAGCTTTAAAAATCCAATTACTCCTTTTTATTTTTATATAAAGAATTTTTTAGAAAAATATAAATTCAACACAAAAAAAATATTGGCAAATGGAATAAAGGTTTATACGACTGTTGATTATGATTTGCAAACAAAACTAATAAATTTAATTAAAAAGGAAAATCCAAATGATAATAGCCAAATAAGTGCTATTATTTTTAAAGTAAATAGCGGTGATGTACTGGCAATGTCTGGAGGATATGATGTAGACGATGAATATTTAAGATGCTTATATTCAATTAGACCAGTAGGTTCAACAATTAAACCATTACTATATTATTTAGCTTTAAAATGTAAGATGAATCCATTGACGTATTTAAATTGTAAGCAAACAACCTTTAATATATTAGGATATGAGCCATTTTCGCCAACTAATGCTTCTAACAATTATGCAAGCCATGAAATTAACATGATACAAGCAGTTGGATTAAGTGACAATATTTATGCAACTAAAGCCTTACTATATGTTGGGTTTGATAATTTTTACAAGTTAATAAATAAATTTGGTATTAAAGGGGATGTTGTCCCTTCATCAGCTTTAGGAATTAATGAAACGAGCCTTATTAATCTTACAAGTATTTATAATTGCTTTGCTTCACTTGGAACATACTACGCTCCAAGAATAATAAAAAAAATTACTGATTATAAAGGAAATGTATTGTTTTTAAACAATCCAAAAGTTTCTAAAAAGCTTGAAACACCCTATGTATATTTACTAAACCAGCTATTAAGAGCTCCATTTGATAAAAATTTAATAGATTATACAAAGCCAACTTTAATTAA
>CAKPXF010000015.1 GCA_934201705.1 uncultured Bacilli bacterium
ATAAAATAAAATCCTCCTTGTTTTCTACTAAGAGGATATCATTTTTTTTATTTTTTGTTAGAGTGTTATTTTTTGACATATACAATATTACTAGGTTAATTTTTTACTGGAGCAAATGACGGGAATCGAACCCGCGTAGTCAGCTTGGAAGGCTGAAGTTCTACCATTGAACTACATTTGCATTTCTAAAGCGTATATATAATACCACATGATAAAATTAGTTGTCAATATTTTTTTATAATTTGATTAAAAAATATTTGTAAAAACCTCTTGAATTATTTTGAATTATTTTATATAATATATGAGCACTGATGCCCACATAGCTCAGCTGGATAGAGCATGCGCCTTCTAAGCGCAGGGTCACAGGTTCGAATCCTGCTGTGGGTACCATTAACAAGTAACGCTTATATAGTTATCTATATTGGCGTTTTTTTGTTTTAGTAATCATTAAAATATTCGCATAAAAAAATTTAAAATATTTACTTGACAATAAAAAAATAATTATGTAAACTAATATTAGTTAGTTTACACTAACTTGCAAAGATTAATAATTGTACTTACAAATAAAATTCCTCATTTAACATGTTTTTATTCACAAAATATCAACTTAAGATAATTATTAATTAACGATGAAGGTATGATGTACTCCTCAACATTATATCCTTCTTTTTTGTTTTTTATATTCATATTATTATGAATGTGATATAATCATTTCTGTAATTAAAGCTGTAGTTGAGGTGGCAACATGAAATTAAATGAATTAAAAATAAATGAAAGTGCGATAATAAAAAGTATTGATGTAAAAGGGGCATTAAGGCAACATTTTTTAGACATGGGATTAATTCCTGGAAGTGAAGTAACACTAACTAAGCTTGCACCAATGAATGACCCTATGGAATTGACTATTCATGGATATGAATTAACATTAAGAGTAAATGATGCTTCTAATATAGAAATATCAACTCCATATATTAAAAAAGATAAAAAACAGAATAATGACTTTGTGACATGCAAAGAAATAAGTCATCCTGGAATTGGAGAAAGTGGTAAATTTCATGATAATAAACATGAAACGCCTCTTTTAAATAATGAAAAGATAACTTTTGCTTTAGTTGGAAATCAAAATTGTGGGAAAACAACTTTGTTTAATCAATTAACTGGAATGAATCAACATGTTGGTAATTTCCCTGGAGTAACTGTTGAGCAAAAAAGTGGAGAAATAAAAGGGCAAAATAATACATTAGTAACGGATTTGCCGGGTATATATTCTTTATCTCCATATAGTGAAGAGGAAATTGTTTCACGTGATTTTATTTTAAAAAATGATATAAAAGGCATAATCAATATTTTAGATGCAACAAATATTGAAAGAAATTTATACTTAACATTACAATTATTAGAACTTGATATTCCAATTGTTTTAGCTTTAAATATGAAAGATGAAGTTGAAATGAATGGTGGCTATATAAATGTTAACCTAATGGAACAGATACTACAAGTTCCAATCGTTTTAATATCTGCAAAAACAAATGAAGGTGTAAGTGAATTAATCGATCATGCAATGCATGTAGCTTACTATCAAGAAAAACCAACTCCTTTAGATTTTTGTGACGAAAATGAAAATAATGGTGCTGTTCATAGAGCAATACATGCCATAATGTATTTAATTGATGATCATGCTAAAAGGGCAAATATTCCGCCTCGCTTTGCTGCTACAAAAGTAATCGAAAATGATAAATTAGTAATTGATGCTTTAAAACTTGATGAAAATGAACTTGAGATGATTGAACACATTGTTACACAAATGGAAAATGAAAGGCAATTAGATAGAAGCGCAGCAATTGCTGATGCTAGATATTTGTTTATTAGTAAAGTTGTTAAGCAATGTGTTAAAAAGCCTCATGAATCAAAGCAACACATAATCAGTGAAAAAATAGATAAAGTGTTAACAGGAAAGTATACTGCTATTCCTATCTTTATTTTAATATTGGGCTTAGTATTCTTTTTAACCTTTAATGTAATAGGGGCTGGGCTTCAAAAAATGCTAGAAATTGGAATTGATTCATTAACGAATATTGTCGATAATGCATTTACTAATATGAATGTCGATATAGTCTTACACTCACTCGTCATTAATGGATTATTTAAAGGAGTAGGAAGTGTTGTTTCATTTTTACCTATAATTGTTGTATTGTTTTTCTTTTTATCAATGCTAGAAGATAGTGGCTATATGGCTCGAGTTGCATTTATTATGGATAAACTATTAAGAAAAATAGGCTTGTCAGGTAAATCAATTGTACCATTATTAATAGGATTTGGTTGTTCTGTGCCAGCTGTTATGTCAACAAAAACACTATCATCAAAAAGAGATAGAAAAATGACAATACTTTTAACTCCATTTATGAGTTGCTCTGCAAAGCTTCCAATATACGGATATATTTGTCAAATATTTTTTACAAATTATGCTTGGCTATTTATGATTGGATTGTACATTTTAGGAATATGTATAGGAATTTTAGCCGCATTTATTATGAAAAAGACAACATTTAAGGGTGAAGCATCTCCCTTTGTAATGGAACTTCCATCATATAGGCTTCCAGGCTTTAAAAATGTTTTTCAGTTACTAAAAGAAAAAACAATAGATTTTTTAAAAAGAGCATTTTCAATAATTTTAGTGGCTACATTAGTCATTTGGTTCCTACAATCATTTGATTTCAAATTCAACTATGTTGTTGATTCATCAAATAGTATGCTTGCTGCCATTTCAGGATTTATTTCACCTATTTTTAAACCACTTGGCTTTAATGATTATAGAATTACAACATCTTTAATAAGTGGTATACTCGCTAAAGAAAGTGTTGTTTCTTCATTAATGGTTTTATTTAAAACTGAAGAAGCAATAAGAGGCACGCTAAATATTTATTCATCGATATGTTTATTAGTATTTTGCTTATTATACACTCCATGTATTGCAACCATCGCATCAATAAAGAAAGAGTTAGGATTAAAGTATTCAATTATTATTCCAGTATTTTTCTTAATTGTAGCTTATGTTGTTTCCTTATTATTTAGTTTAGTTTTTCATATAATTGGAGTTATGTAATATGAATCTACCAACATTAATTGTTTTAATAATAGTTTTACTAATTGTAGCATTGGCAATTTTTAGCATAATTAAAAATAAAGGTAAAAGTTGTTCATGTTGCCAATGCTGCAATAAGTGTAATAAAAATAAATTAGACAATAATAAAAAAATGTGATATAGTTAGTTAAATAATTTTATTAATAAAATTAAATTATTATAAAGGATATAAAAATGGAAAGAAATGAAGAAAACTTAATAATTAAATTACAGGACCTTTATGAAAAAAAAGAGTTTTCAAAAGGGCTTGAAATCATGAAGGAAAATGAAGATTTAATTAAAAAAAAATATTATGATATTACTAAACTTAAAATTTTATTTTTAATGGGGCTTAATAAAAATATTGACGCTTTATTGATTATAAAAAATGAACTTGATGTTCCTTACGTTCCAAAGGATTTCCTTAGTTTTTTAAATGAAAAGCAAAAGGAAACAAATATCATTTTAAATGATAAAAGTAATAAAACATTATCATATGAAGAAATTGCAAACATTGACCTAGTTGATGAAAAAACACTTATCACAATGCTATCAAGATTAAAGGAATTTAACTTAAATAATTTAATAGATAAATTTCAAAATATATTTAATAATGATAAAATTTCATCATTAACAAAAACCTTATTAATTGCAAGCCTTTCTGATTACAAACTTGATTGTGTTTTTACCATCAAAAAAAATGATGTTTTAATTAAATTCAATCCAAAAAAAGTAAAAGACATTAGAGAAAATGAAAATTATCTATATTTAGAAAAAATGCTTTTAAACACTAATAATTTAACAATTAATGAAGTTGATTTGCTTAAAAGACTGTATATGACATATCTTTTAGATATTTATCCACTAATTGTTAGTGAACAGTACTGTAAAGACATATATACAGCTGTTTATTTATTAGCAAGCAATATGCTAAATATTCCTATTTCTAATGACTTTTTAACAAAAAATTATTATCCTTGCAAAAAAAATGTTGATAAAATTGTTGAAAGAATAAATATTTTGCTAGAAAGTATTTAAATATTTAATTAATTATTGTATAATTAATAACGTTGACAAAGTTTTAAAGGAGATTATAAACATGCAATTAAAATTAGAAACATTAAAAGAAAAGTGTGAAGTACATTTTAACGCTAAAGTAGATGGCGAAGAATGGAAAGCAGCACAAGATCGTGCATTAAATGAATTAGCATTAAATGTAACTGTAAAAGGCTTTAGAAAAGGTAAAGCACCTTTAGCTCAAGCTATTAAATACATTAATCCTAATCAAGTTCTTGAAAAAGCAGCAGATAAAGCAGTTCAAAAGGCTTATGCTGAACTTTCAAAGGAAGATTCAGTTGTTCCATTTTTACAACCAGAATTAGTTGTAAATGAATTTACTAAGGATGTATTTTCATTTACATTTGTAATCGTTACTTCACCAGTTATTGAACTTGGAGAATACAAAGGAATTACTATAGATAAAAAAGCAGTGAGAGTAGTAAAAGCTGACATTGAAAATGAATTAAATTCAATGGCTTTAAAGAATGCAGAATTGGTAGTTGCCGATACTAATTATGAAGCTAAGAAAAATGATACAGTAGTCATTGATTTTAAAGGATTTATTGATGGTAAAGAATTTGAAGGTGGAGAAGCTAAAGACTATGAACTAGAACTTGGCTCAAACACATTTATTCCAGGATTTGAAGATCAATTAATTGGTGTAAAAACTAATGAAGATAGAAAAGTTGAAATTCAATTCCCAGATAATTATGTTGCAGGATTTGCTAGAAAAAAAGCAATCTTTGAAGTACATGTAAATGCAGTTAAGGAGAAACGTATTCCTGCAATTGATGATGATTTTGCAAAGGATTTAGACATCGAAGGAGTTGATAATTTAGAACAATTAACAGCTCATGTAAAGGAACAATTAAAGGATAGAAAAACTAAACAAGCAGATCATGAACGTTTAGAAGAATTATTAACTAAGATTTTAGATGGTGCAACATTTACATGCCATGAAAAAATATTAAAGAAGGATTCTGAAAGAATCATTAAAGATTTTACAAATAGACTTGAACAACAAGGTTTATCTATTAATGATTACTTAAATATGTCTAAAAAGACAATGGCTGACCTTGAAAATGAAGCTAAGGAAGAATCTTTAAAGAATTCAAAGCGTGCCTTTATGTTTGAAAAAGTTGCTGAACTTGAAAACTTAAAGGTTACTAATGAAGAAGTTGACGCAAAATTAACAGAAATTGCTAAGCAATACAATGCAACACTTGATGATTTAAAGAAGCAACTTGGCAATCAATTAGGTTCATTTACTTATAATTTAAAACAAGAAAAGGTTATTGATTTCTTAAAGGCAAATAATAATTTATAATTGTTAAAGTTTTAAAATTGATTTGAAAGGAGAATAAGTATGGATAATAAAAATGTAGAACTTGAAGTTGATTATCCTGTTTTAGCTACTAAAGGTGTAGCTTTATTCCCACATAATGATATAAATATTGAAGCAGGAAGAGTTTTCTCTAAAAAAGCAATTAAAGTTTCTATGGATGAATATAGCAATTTTATTTTAGTTGTGCCACAATTAAATCCTGATGATGATCTTATTACTTATGATAAGATTTCTCATGTTGGTACAATGGGAAAAATTAAATCTAGTAGAAACTTTGATAATGGCATAGTAAAGGTTGTTGTATCAGGACTTGAAAGAGTACTTATTAAATCTATTTATATGGAAAATGGCATTTATTACGCTTCTGTTGAGGTTTTACAAAATGAAGAAATTTCTGCTGATGAAGAAGCTGCTTATATTAGGACAACAGCTAAAGAAGTTGAAAATATTATGAGTAGTAACCCTCGTATTCCAAAAAATATAATTGATAAGTTTTCAAAAGGAATTGGAGCAGTTGAATTTGCCGATATTATTTCACAATTGTTTGTTAAAGATTATAATAAGCAAATTGAATTATTAAATGAAGTAAATATTGGTAAACGTTTAGAAATTTGTATTTCATATCTTGAAAATGAAAAGGAAATTGATAAGATTGAAAATGAAATTTCAGAAAAAGTTCGTAAGAAACTTGATGATAATCAACGTGAATATATTTTGCGTGAAAAAATGCGAGTAATTAAAGAGGAATTAGGCGATATTACTCCAACTGATAAAGATTGTAGTGAATTAAAAGAATTAGTTAAAAATAATCCATATCCTGATTATGTAAAAACAAAAGCATTAAGTGAAATTAAGCGCCTTGAAATAATGAGTAGTGCTAGTGCAGAATATTCAATGCAAAAAAGCTATATTGATTGGCTTCTTAATATTCCTTGGTATCAAAAAACAACTGACAACGAAGATATTTATAAAGTTGAAGAAATACTTAATGAGGACCATTATGGACTTGATAAGATAAAAGAAAGAATTCTTGAATATTTAGCAGTTAAAACTGTTACTAACTCCTTAAAAGCGCCTATTATTTGTTTTGCTGGCCCTCCAGGAGTTGGAAAAACATCTTTAGCTAAATCAATTGCTAGGGCATTAAATAGAAAATTTGTCAAAATGTCTTTAGGTGGCGTTAAGGATGAATCAGAGATAAGAGGACATCGAAGAACATATCTAGGCTCATTACCAGGTCGTATCATTCAAAACATGAAAAAAGCAGGAGTTATTAATCCTGTATTCTTACTTGATGAAATTGATAAGATGGGTAGCGACTATAAAGGTGATCCTACTAGTGCAATGCTAGAACTTTTAGACCCTGAACAAAATAAATATTTCTCAGATAATTATATTGAGGAACCATATGATTTATCAAATGTCTTATTTATTTGTACAGCTAACTATCTTGAAAACATCCCAGCACCATTAATTGATAGACTTGAAATTATTAATGTTTCATCATACACTGAAATTGAAAAAGTCAATATTGCAATGCGTCATTTAGTTGCTAAACAATTAATTGCTCATGGAATTGAAAATGAAGACATTAAGTTTACCGAAGATGCTTTAATGTATATTATTAGGTATTATACAAGAGAAGCAGGTGTACGTAATCTTGAAAGATCAATTGCAACTATTTGTCGTAAGCTTGTAATTAGAAAACTTAAAAATAAAGATCAAATTTTAGATATTAAGGAAGTAACTGTTGATGTTGTAAAAGATTTCTTAGGCAAAGAAATCTTTGATTACTCAAGAAAAGAAGTTAAAGACCAAGTAGGGGTTGTAACAGGCCTTGCTTATACGCAATTTGGTGGTGATATTCTTCCAATTGAAGTTAATTATTTTGCTGGTAAAGGACAATTAATTCTAACTGGTAAATTAGGCGATGTTATGAAGGAATCAGCCTCTATTGCCTTTGACTATGTTAAGGCTAATGCCGCTAAATATCATATAGATAATACAATATTTGATAAAATTGATGTTCATATCCATGTACCTGAAGGGGCTGTTCCAAAAGATGGTCCTTCTGCAGGTATTACGTTAACAACAGCCATTGTATCTTTACTTACAAATCGTAGTGTTCGCTCAGATATTGCAATGACCGGTGAAGTTACATTACGTGGAAACGTTTTAGCAATTGGTGGGTTAAAGGAAAAATCAATTAGTGCTAATCGCTCTGGAATAAAAACAGTTATTATTCCTCGTGATAATGAGAAGGATTTAGATGAATTACCAGAAGTTGTGTTAAAAGGAATAAAGTTTATACCGGTTAGTGATGTTTCTCAAGTAATTGATATAGCTTTAAATGAATCACATGTTTCTTAAAAATGTTAAATATATTTTATCAGCACCAAGTAAGCAATTTTGGATAAATGATGATAAAAAAGAAATATGTATTGTCGGAAGAAGTAATGTTGGAAAATCGACATTTATAAATAAAATATGCAATCAAAATGCTTTAGCAAAGGTATCAGGAACGCCAGGATATACTAAATATATTAATTTCTTTGATGTTAATAACTCATTTTATTTAGTTGATACTCCCGGTTATGGATATGCGAAAGCCTCATGGCAACGTGATGAATCATTTGCTAAAATGATGCATGAATATATCTACTTAAGGTCAAATTTAATATGTGTAATTCTTCTAATAGATGCAAAGGTTGGTTTTACAAATGATGACATTTTACTTCTTAATATGCTTCATGATGCTAAACGTGAAGTGTTAGTAATAGCCTCAAAGACTGATAAAACAAATCAATCAATGAGATGTAAATTTCTAAAAAGTGCAAAGGAATTGTTAATGGACAATGAATATAATAATTTGATTATGTATTCATCACTTGATAATCGCTCACTTGATAGTGTTGTTAACAAAATTCTTTCGCTTTATAACAGCTAATAATTGCTCAATTAGCTGTTTTTTTTGTTCTTTTTTTTAAGATAAGCAAATATTATATATTAGGTGATTATATGGAAACTATAACAATTGAAAAATGGTTTAAATTTAATAATGTTATTGACAATTTAAATGAATTAAATGTTTTAAATGATGTTGAATATGAAATTAAGAATGAAAATCAAGCTTTATTGAAGGTAAAAGTAACTGGAAATGTAAATACGCTGGTTTCAAATGAAATCATTAATGAAACAATAAATGTGGACATTTATACGCCTTTTAATAAAAAAATAGATAAAGAATGTTTTAAAGTAGCAATAAAAGATTATTCATACGCAATTGAAAAAGCAAATTTATGTGTTTATGTTGTTTTACAAATTGAAGGCTTTGTAGATAATAATGAAATAAAAGAGACAAAAACAGATGAAGAAATTTTAGATGATGTTAATGAAGAAATTATTGAAAAAGAATGTGAAACAAATAAAAATGATAAAGAAAATCTAGCTAATGAGGAAATTCAAAAGATTAATGAATTAAATCAAATAAAAAGTATTAGAGAAGCAAAAAATGAAAATATAAGTAATAAAGATAATAATTTAAATTTAAATTGGGCTGATAATATTTTTAAACTTAACGATTCATATTCGTCATTTTTAAAAAAAGAATAATGAAACAAACATTAAAAACTTTATATGATATAGATGCAAGTGCATTAATTCAGTATACAGATAAGGTTTATAAGGTCGAAGACTCATCAAAAAATGAATATTGCCTTAAATATACAAACGGCAACTGCAAAAAAGAAATTGTTGAAAAAATTATGGCACTAAATATGCAAAATTCATTCGTAATGCCTTTATCTACTTGTATCCGTTCATTTAACGCAAATAAAGATAACAAAACTTTTTTAGTAAGTAAATGGATCGATGATGATAATGTAAGTTCAAAGGATTTAAAAATAAAATATTACTTGAAGCAAATAGCTAAGCTACATAATCAATCGTTATATTCAGTTAATGTTTCTTTTTCTTATTTCAATGAAGTATGCATGAGCATTGAGGAAAAAATTGAAGAATGCTATCAAAAATATGAAAATATAGTTTATGATATTGAAAGGAAAGAATATAAAAGCCCTTTTGAATGGTATTTTATATCTTTTTATTATCAAATAATTAAAAGTTTAGATGAAAGTAGAGCAAATTTAGATAAATTAAAGAATTTGACAAAGGATAAGTCAACACTAAATATGGCTATAACCCATCAAAACTTCTCATACGACCACGTTTTTATATTAAACGATAAAATTATTGGAAATGATAAAATGGCATTAAATACGCCATTGTTTGACTTGATTTCATTATTTAATAATGTTGAATTTGGTACAATTGATTTATCTAAAATGTTAAATGAATATTTTAGCATAATTAAATATGAAGATTATGAAATAAAATGGTTATTAACTTTATTATTTATTCCAAGCTCTATTATAATAACTGATAATGATTTTAATAACATTAATCAATTAATGCAGGTTTTATTTAAAATCAAAAGTGTATTTGAATTAAATGAATCTTTAAGTAACGAAAAAAAATAGAAGACTTGAAATCTTCTATTTTTTGTTTTTCTGCTCATCAAGATATTTTCTTAAATTGCTTAAACATTGATCATGAGATGAGCATATTGAACATTCATGTTCACAACCAGTTTTTCCTTGCTTTTTATTTTTAATTTTTAAAATTAATGGAAGTAAAACAAGGAAGATTGCAACAGCAATAATAATAGGCTCAAACCATTTCATATTAATACTTCCTTAGGCGTTTAATGCTACTTTTCTTTTTCTTGCAACATAGTAGCCAAGAGCTACACAAATAGCAATGGATACAGCCAAAACCACAATACCTAGCCAAATTGCTATTTCAAATGAATGAGCTAACCAGTAAACGATAAATGAAACAACGTAGCTTCCAGCTAACCACCAAATCATTGTAACAACAAATCCTTTTTTACTACTTTCTGATTTTGCAGTTGCAACTGCTGCAAAGCAAGGTAATGTAAATAGATTATATGCGGCAAATGAGTAAATAGCAGCATTTGATAACATAATTGTACCTTCAACTAATCCTAAGTTATCCATTGTAGTAACAACATCTTCCTTAGCAATTAAACCTGTAATTGAAGCTACTGAATACTTCCATCCATCTACGCCTTGTGACCAGCCAAGAGGATAGAAGATGTATTGTAATACTCTACCTAAATCAGCAAGAATTGAGTTTTCAATATCAACCATTCCTTTCCAAAATGCCCAACTGAAGTTTGATAAGAACCAAATTAGAATAATTGAAGCAGTAATAATAGTTGATGCTTTGTATAAGAAATGTTTAAATTTATCCCATAAGTGAGCCATCAAGTTCTTAAATTGAGGCCTATGGTAAGCAGGTAATTCCATAATAAATGGAGGTACTTCATAATTCTTAGAAAATGCTTTGATAATTAAAGCAACAATAATAGCTACAGCAATACCTAAAATGTAAATTGAATAAACAAAGACATCACTTAAGAATTGCCCAGCAACAACTGTAGCAAGTAATGCCCAAATTGGAGCTTTTGCACCACATGAGAAGAATGGCGTAAGTCTAATAGTTAAATCTCTTTCTCTTTCATCTTCAAGAGTTTTTGTACCCATCATAGCAGGAACTGAGCAACCAAATCCCATTAATAATGGTATAAAGGCTTTTCCAGACAATCCAAATTTTCTAAATGCTCTATCCATAATGAAAGCGACACGAGCCATATAACCACTATCTTCTAGAATAGAAATAAATAAGAATAATAGTAATACTTGAGGAATAAAACTAAATATGGCATCTAATCCTGATAATAGACCATCACATATAAGTCCTGTATACCATTTACCCTCTGGCATAAATGAAGCAAATAAATCAATAATTGAACCAGTTAACCAACCCATCCAGGATTGCAAGAATACGCCAAGAGAAGGAATACCTCCCATCCCTTCAAATACTTCATGAGCTTCTTCAGCTTCAGCAACTAAATCATCATAACCCATACCAGTAAAGAAGTTAATCCATCCAGGATTAGTAATATTAACACCAAATATTGCATTTAATCCAAATAAATCTTCAGAGAATACAAAGTGGAATACAATAAACATAATAACTAAGAAAATTGGAATACCAACCCACTTGTTAGTTAACACCTTATCAATTTTATCTGATTTAGTAATTTCTGCCTTGCCAGTTTTTTTACTTACAACATTAGCAAAATTTTTCGAAATATATTTATATCTAGCATCAGCAACTATTGATTCAAAATCATTACCAAACGTATCATCCTTAAATGTATTTTTGAAATCTTGAACCATTGGTAATAATTCTTTATGGTTTTTGGCTTCAATTTCATCTAATTCAACGAGTTTTATAGCATGAAACATTGGATTTTCAACATTTTTACCTTTAAATGCAATTTTAACATCATTAATTAAATGATATAATTTGCTATCTTCAAGAACTGTGATCCCTTCACGCTTAGTAAGTGAGGCATTATATGCAGCTTTCATTAATTCGTGAATGTTAGTGCCCTTTAAAGCTGAAATTTCAACTACAGGAACGCCAAATTTCTTTTCAAGTTCTTTAACATTAATGCTATCACCTTGTTTTTTAACTTCATCAATCATATTTAAGGCAATAACAATTGGAACATCAATTTCAAGTAATTGTGTTGTTAAATATAGGTTTCTTTCAAGGTTAGTTGAATCAACAACATTGATAACACAATCAGGTTTTTCATCTAAAATATAATTTCTTGATACAACCTCTTCTGGAGTATATGGTGATAAAGAATAAATACCTGGTAAGTCAACAATGTCAATTGCTTCATCTAATTTTTTGTATTTACCTTCTCTTTTATCAACTGTAACTCCAGGCCAGTTGCCAACATGAGCAGTTGATCCAGTTAAAGAGTTAAATAAAGTAGTTTTACCACAATTTGGGTTACCAGCCAAAGCAAACTTTTTCATAAATTATTTAACCTCCTTTGTTACTATTAATGTTACTAATTCAGCTTCTGTTTTTCTTAAAGTTAATTCATAACCTCTTAATGTAACTTCAATTGGATCTCCAAGTGGAGCTTTTTTCTTCATTACTACTTCAGCACCTGGAGTAACACCCATATCAAGTAGTCTACGACGGATTTTTCCTTCGCCTTCAACATTTTTAATTATTCCGGCTTCCTGGATTTTAAATTCATTTAATTTCTTTTCCATAATATTTTCCTTTCAAAAATTTAAGCTACAAATATTTTTGTAGCAACAGTTTTATCTAAAGCTAAGCGGCCTTCTTTTACAACACAAATGGCATTTCCTCCAGATGTTGATAACACCTTAATTTTAGAATTAATTGTAATTCCTAAGCTTTCAAGATGCTTCTTTGTCTTATCATCTAAAAGAATTTTAATAACAGTAAGTTCTTCATTTAATGGTGCAAGTACAATTGGCATATATGTCATCTCCTTATAATTGAAAAACACAAGTTAGTCTGGGCTAACATTATTATAAAAATAATGGTTAGTTAAGACTAACACCACTATAATTATATTAAATTTGAAATTAATGTCAACATTTTTTTTAAAATTTTCTAATAGTTTATTTCAGGAATTTAATTTTTTTTAATTCGATATATTCCTTTTTTTTAAATTCTTTAATATAAATCAATTGTTTTATCCTTCATCAAGTTCTTTTTAAATATTTTATATTGATATTTTATTTAGTAAAACTAAGTTTGTTATAAGATAAATGTTTATTATCTAAATGGCAATTATGCTTTTAATTGCCATTTAACATTCATTTAAGCATTTTATAATAAATTCATATTGTTTTTCAACATTAAAAAAAAGCAAATCAATATTATCATATTCCTTGTTTCTTAATTTTTCTGTCAGCATGGCTACATCACTATATAATTTTTTAAAGTTTAAATTAGAAGATATACCTTTTAATGTATGAGCATAAATAAATGCATTGTCATAATCGTTAATATTAAAAGAATTTTTGAGATTTTTAAAAGTTGTATCATATTTTAATTTTTCTAAAATATTGCTTATTATTTCATCGCTCATGAATCTATTTTTAATATCAAAATAATCTTCATTAATAAGTAAGTAAAATTTTTCATTTTTCATTTTTTGTGGCCACCCTTCTTAAATTTTATTATTGATAACTTTTTTTATTTTCTTTATTAAATCTTTTGAATCAACAGGCTTAGCTATATAATCGTTCATTTTAGCATTGAAAGCTTTTTCTATATCATCCTTAAATGAATTAGCAGATAAAGCGATTATTGGTATGGTTTTAGCATTAATTTTATTAGAATTTCTAATTTTAATGCAGGAATTAATTCCATCCATTACTGGCATTATAATATCCATCAGTATTACATCAATGTTGTCAATTGATAAAAATTTCTCATACGCCTCTTTACCATTGCTTGCACAAATGACATTTGCTTTAGCATTTGTTAAGAAAAATTTAATTATTTCTTGATTAATTTCATTATCTTCTGCTAATAAAATAGTGACTCCTTTAAGAGAAGATGTAATATTCTTCTTGATTAGAACATTTTTATTTTCATTATTACAAATTTGTAGAGGAATGGTTATAGTAAATGTTGTTCCTTTGTTAATTTCTGATTCAACATTAATTGTACCATCCATCCTATCAATAATTTTTTTTACAATAGCAAGTCCTAGCCCAGTGCCATAATGCCTATTATCTAGATTTTCTTGCTCAAATGGTTCAAACATTCTTTCTTGAAATTCTTTGCTCATACCAATTCCAGTATCAATACATTTAAATTCATATGTAGCCATTTCATCATTTGTAGAAATTTCATTAAAAGAGACTGTAATAATACCATTTTCCCTATTATATTTAATAGCATTGTAAATAATATTAATAAAAGCTCTTTGTATATGTATTTTACTTCCAATTAAAGAATCGTGTGTAATTTTTCCTTTTTCAAATTTTAAAGTAATACCCTCTTCGTTAGCTTGCGATTTTGTAATTTCATAAACATTATCTATTAATTCACTTATACTAAATGTATCATTTCTAAAAGGCTCTATTTCTCCTTCAAACTTTGACATATCTAAAACATCATTAACTAAATCAAGTAAATATCCCGACGCTTTTTCGACTTTATATCTTATTTCATTTTGAATATTCATATCATCTCTATGGTGATTTCCTATTTCAACTAAGCCTCTAATTGTTGTAATTGGAGTTCTAATATCATGAGACATTCTTCTTAAAAAATCACTTTTTAAGGAATTTGCTTTAATTGCTTTATTAGCAAGTTCATTTAATTCTTCCTTATATTTTTTATCAATTTCTTCTTGTTGTCGTCTTTTTATTTGCTTAAGTTTCAAGTTAAATAATATTAACAAAGTAATTAATATAACGTAAATAACAATTGAATAAGAAACAATTAGTGACCTTGAAACAAATATTTTACTTGCCGGATACAAAACATAAATATAATAGTTTTTTACTCTTGCATTTAAGGAATAATAATTCTTTTTATTAACTCTGATTTTTACAAAATCATTTTGTGATGATTTTTCATTTAAAACTTTACTAACAAATTCGCAATCCTTTATTTTAACATCATTATATTTATTTACATTTGAAGAAACTACATAATCTGAAGTAGTAAAAAATATCAAGCCATTATTATCAATATTGAATCCATCAAGAAGAGTAGATAATGAAAGTAAAGATCCTAAAACAACCTTGATTTCTTGTCTTAAATAACATAATACTACACCTTTATTATCATATCTTGAAATTATTGCATAATCATAGCAATATTTTTCACCATATATTCTTTCTAAATAGCATTTATTATTATTGCATGAAATATCATCCTTTGAGCCTATAATTTTCTTCCAATCAATAGAATTTTTGTCATCATCAACAAGTGAATATTCAAAAAACAAATTTGAATCATTATTAGTTATGATAATACCAGTTAATCTTTGATCAATTAAAAAATCTTTTGTATAATCATCTGCTAATGACTTATTAAAGGAATTAGAAAAAACGTCTTGCTTAAAATATAATGTCTTGTCGGCTATCCTAATTAAGCTTTTTGCTTCTTCCTCACTTGCTATTTCGTCATATCTTATGCATTGATATTTTAAATAATTTAAGGTTTCACTCATATCTTCATAAGAATTTTTTCTACAATTAAAATCGCTTAATGTGAAAACTAAAAACAAAACAATTGCTCCAATAATTGCAACTAAATAAGTAAAAATATTAATTTTATTTTTCATTTAAGACACCATCCAATGCATTTTTTACATCAATATTATATTTTGACAATATCGATGCAATGAAACCATCACTTTTCATTTGAATTAATGTGTTTGTAAGTGTTTCTACTAAGGCTTTATCGTAATCTTTACTAAATGCTACACCTGTTTTACAATCAAGTAGTGTTTCATTTAAGATTTTATAGTCCCTTTGACTTGATGAATTATAAATAAAATCTAAAAAAGCAGTTTCATGCCCAGCAATAGCATCAACATAATCTTTTCTTAAAGCAGCAAAAACATATTCCATCCTTGAAAAGCAATAAAGCCTTTTAATAGTTGGTATTCTACTATCAGTATTTGAAGAAAATATTTCATCAGGCTTCGTTGTTATTTGAACACCAATTCTTTTATTATATAAATCAGATAAGCTTTCAATATCACTATTTGTTGAGACAGCGACAATTTGACGACTATTCATATAAGGCCCTGCCCATAAGTAATCATTTTCTCTACCTGTCATAGTAAATGAACCCCATAAACAATCAACCTCTTTATTCTTTAAATAATCGTTTTTATATTTCCATTCAATTTTTTTAAAAACTGCTTTGTAACCCATACGTGAAAAAGCTTCACTAGCTAATAAAACATCTATTCCCGTATAGTAACCATCGGCATCTTCTATGACAAAAGGTGAATATATATCACTTCCAATATATATAGTTTTTTTATTATTTGTAATATCTTCTTTTGAAGAGTTTTGGTTGCAATTACATAATATATATAAGCAAGTTACTATAACTAATGAGAAAATAAATTTTGTGTTTTTCATTATCTTTCCTCGTTTTCATTATCATATAAATTCTTTAAATTAACTTTACATTGAAGTAAGCATTTAAGCAATAGTGGATTAAATGCCCCACATTCTCCTTCTAAAATCATTTTTAAAGCAACATCATGAGGATAAGCATCCTTATATACGCGTTTACTAACCAAAGCATCATATACATCAGCTAATGAAACAACCTGAGCAGACATGGGAATATCATCACCTTTTAAGCGGTCAGGATATCCATTGCCATCATATCTTTCGTGATGCCATCTGCATATTTCTTTTGCAATTTGTATTAGTTTTTCATCCTTAAAATTTGTTAAATTATTTAATATTTCATAGCCAATTATTGTATGCTTTTTCATAATTTGAAATTCATCATCTGTTAATGGGCCATTTTTATTAATTATTTCACTATCAATTGCTATTTTTCCAATATCATGCAGTGAAGATGCTGTTGATATTAAAAATATATCATCAATTGTCAGCTTATATTTATTTGATGTTGCAACAAGCTGATTTAACAGCATTTCAGTTATTTTATTAATGCGCATTACGTGATTACCACTTTCACCATTTCGAAATTCAACAATATGACTTAAAACAGCAATCATCATCTGACTAGTTTTTTCTTTCTCACGCACCTGATTAGTAACAATTGAAATTAAGCGCTTTTGCTTATCGTAAAGTTTGATTGAATTAGCCACACGCCTATAAACAACTTTAGCATCAAAAGGCCTATTTATGTAATCTGAAGCATTAAGATCAAAAGCCTTTCTAATTGATGAATCTGATGAATCTTCTGTAATTATAATAACAGGAATGTCTTCAATATAATTATGACTATTTAAATATTCAAGCACATCAAAACCATTCATGCTTGGCATTATTATATCTAAAATTATTAAAGATATGATTGATCCATAATCCTTTAAGGTGTTAATGCATTTTGTGCCACTTGAGGCTTCAATTATATTGTATTCATTTTTTAATATTGACGATAGAATTTCTCTATTAAGCTTTGAATCATCAACAATTAAAATATTTGGCTTGTTTTTTGCATTCAATTTTTTATTATCATCATCAACAATAATACTATTTTTTTCATGTTTTCCTTGATACATTAAATAATCGGCTTTTTGAATGGCCTCATTAATAGTTGAGTTTTCACAAATTGTACAGCCCATGCTAACTGAAATTTTAATATTTTTGTACCCTTCAACAACAAGTTCATTAATTGCTTTTTGAATGGCTTTTAGTCTAATATAAAACTCCTCCTTATTAATGTTTGGAATAATAATTAAAAATTCATCTCCACCAAATCTTATTAAATATTCATTGTCATTTATATGTTTTTTGATAACATTCATAAGTGATACCAAAAAAGCATCGCCAGCTATATGGCCATAAATATCGTTATATAATTTAAAATCATCTAAATCAAACATAGCAATACCAGCATTCATTTCTTTGTTTTTTAGATTTTCTTCATAAAATCTACGATTATATGCACCAGTTAAAACATCCTTATATACTTTTTCATAATAAAAAGAAATTTTATTTTTATTATTTATTGTTTCATTTAAATCATTAATAAAACTATCATCAATTTTTTTTATTAGTTCAAGAACATAAGGTTTATTATCAATTTCAAGATACCTAGCTTCAACCTTATAAAAGCATGAATCAATGATTTCAAGCTTTTCTTTTATAGATTTTTCATAAAAGGCTTTTATGGAAATACAATTTTTACACATGGCATTTTTATTCCAAAATGTATAACATTGACAAGTTTTATCAATGTCATTTATTTCAACAACATCTGAAGCTAATTTTTTTACATGATTTTCGTCAAACAATCTAACATCTGTAAAAACTTTTTTTAAACATTTAACTTCGTTAAGTGCTTCATCCATTGTCATTTTTTCGATTTTATGCATAAATCCACCTCAATGCTTAATATATTACATTAATATTATAAAAAAAAAGGCAAAGAAAGACAACAAAAACTACTTATTGCAATTAGAGAAATTGCTATTATTTCTAATTGTTATTAATTATTATTATAAACAAAATAGAAAATGTAAATTAGATAATAAATTAGTTAATTTTTTAATCATCAATTTCTTTATGGATAAAGAAATAATAACTTTATTAACACATTATTTCAAGTTAGCAAATCAAATTATTTTATTTAAAAACTAAAAGCATTTGTAACTTTTAATCCCTATAATATTTAAACCATGTCAAAGCAATCATTGAAACATTTATATTTAGTTATGCCTTTTTTAAATAAAGCATAACTAAATAAATATAAATAATTTTCCATCGTTTTATGTTTGCATATTATTAGTTAATGCAATTTAACTTTTAGTAGATTTGCTTTAGAAAAATGAGTTATTAAATGTTGTTTTTTAGTCTTTTTCATTTGAAATTGATTCTAGTTGAGCATTTAAAACTTTATCATTAATGTATGCTTCGACATCTATTGTACTTGATGGCTTTAAAAACGCATAGCCTTGCATTACATGAATACCAAAATTTAATACTTTTTTTATTATTTCTTGATTTTCTACGCCTTCAGCAACAATGCTCTTATTACGATCACGTGCAAATGTAACTAGCATATTTAAGACCTTTTCCATCATATAATTCTCATTAGCTTTTTCAAAAAAAGCCTTTTCAAACTTAATTATATCTATTGGTAGAGAAGAAATTCTTGATAATGAATTAACATCCAGCCCAAAGTCATCTATAGCAATTTTAAAACCAATGTCATGAAGCTTTTTTATATTTTCACTAATTATACCATACTTTTCAAACATTGCGAATTCAACAATCTCTAAGCAAATATTTTTAGGATTTAAATGATACCTTTTAACGATTGAATTGAAGTCTTGAGATATTTGTGGCTCAAGTAATTGCTTTGGAGAAATATTAATGGAAATCATGAAATCCATACCAGGATATTTCTTTTGCCAAGCAATATATTGCTTACAAATTACTTCAATCCCCCATTTTCCAACCCAAATAATATCTCCTGTATGCTCCATTATATTTAAGAAATTTTTTGGAGGAATTATACCAAGAGTTGGATGATTCCATCTAATTAAGGCTTCAAAGCAAGTAATTTGTTTATTAAGGACATCGATAATTGGCTGATAAATTAAAACGAATTCATTATTACGCATTGCTTCTTTGATTTGCTGATAGTAGTTAATATGGTCATTATCAGTATTATTATGTTTACTATAAATAACAAATTTGTTTGTACCATCCTTTTTAGAACTATATAAGGCCATTTCTACATTTTTATACATTTCGTAAGGATACTGGCCACCATCGGGATATGTAACTATTCCCATTGACACAGAAACATTTATTTTACTACCGACGAACACTTGCATTAAAAGCGGCTCTTCAATTAAATCAATAATACTACTAGCAAATGACTTTATTTTATCAATTCCTATAGTGCCTCTAATTAAAATAGCATATTGTTCTGGATTTGTTTGAGCAATTAAAGTATTTTTTGGTAGTATCTTTAATACTCTATTTAATAATATTCTTGATATTCTTTCATATTGGCGATCACCAAATGTATCCCTTATTGATTTTAAATCATTATATTCATACATTATTAAAGTCATTTCGTTATCAAATCTAAATCTTTTGATAAATGTATTAATAGCATCATTTAATCTTTCCTTACTAACTAAACCATCGTTAATGTTCTCCGTATTTTTAACTTTTGATTTTTTAGCTGATTTTAATATTGAAATAAAAAGTAAAAAGCATAGTCCAATTAATACTAATATAAATACGATAGTAAATAAAATATTCACTGAATCATGTAAAACGATATCATACAATTTTGCCATATTTTATACCTCCTGATTAGTCTTTTGATTAAAAACATTAATATCAAATTTATCATTATTATCTTCTTTTTCTTCACTTGATGAATAAAAATTATTACTTATATTCATCATATCATCAAGAAATGATCTATCCTTTGCTTTTGAAATTATCCACCCTTGGATAAATTGACATTTGTTTTTCCTTAAAAAATTAACTTGATATTGTGTTTCTACACCTTCAGCCACAACTTGTAGATCAAGTTCTTTAGCCATAGCAATTAATTTTGAAACAATTATTCGCGAATTTCTATTATGCTGTAAATGCTTTATAAATTCTTTATCAATTTTAATATAATCAACTGGTAAATCATTTAAATAAAGTAATGATGAATAACCCATTCCAAAATCATCAATATAAACTTTAATTCCATATTTTCTAATTTGTTCTAGCTTAACTTTTACTTCATCAAATGATGTAATTAGCATTGTTTCAGTTATTTCGATGCTTATAAATGAATAAGGTAAATCATATTCTTTATAATATGATATAAATTCATTTACAAAGCCTGAATTCATAAGCTGCGCTATTGAAATATTTACAGATATGTGAAATGTTTTATATCCTTTATTCATTAAATCTTTAGCCGCCATAAATGATTGTTTTAGTATTTGCTTACTTATTGCAACAATTAAGCCTTTTTTTTCAGCTATACGAATATATTCATATGGTGAATCATTTTTGTATTTTTCATTGCTCCATCTTAATAGGCTTTCAAAGCCTGATACTACATTATTTTTCAAATCAAATTGTGGTTGAAAATATACAACAAATTCATTGTTTTCAATACCTTTTTCAATATCTTGAGCAATAATTTCATCACGTTTGATAATTTGGTATATGCCATTGTCGAAAATACATATTTTTCTATTTTCATAATTTTTAGCTTTAGAAGTAGCTATTGCAGCACTTTTAATAATATCACTTGGTGTTATAGTTGGATATTTTGTATAGTCAATATTGAAAATGCCTATGGCAATATCAAGTTTTATTTCGTTTAAATTAATTGAAAATGGCTTAGTCAAAAAATCATATAAATTTTTGCAACGGCCTTCACTTAAATCTTCGTATTCAACAAACTTATTTACAAATAATGCAAATTTATCTCCACCAAGTGCAAATAACTGTTCGTCATTGTCTTTAAATTCATTTAACATACTAGCTAGCTTACAAATGACTTCATTACCAAATTCATAGCCAAATAAAATATTATATTTTTTAAATTTAATAATATCAAAATAAATAATAGTTTTATTATCATTTTTATTTCTTAAGGTAGTGTATTTAGATAATATATTTATTAAAGAATTTATATTTGCCAAACTTGTTAACTTATCAACATAGGCCAATTCTTCAACCTTTTTATTAAAGTATTGCTTTGAAAACTCTAAGTCACCAAGCAATAAATATGTTCCTTTATTTTTTAATACGATAAAGTGTATGTATTTGCGTTGATTATCAGTAAATATAAATTCAGCAATGAATGGTTTTAATGTTTTTAGGTTTTTAAGTAACGAAATAGAATTATCATCATTAAATGTTTCGAATTGATTAATATTATTATATGTAATGGAGTTTTCAATTTCTTTTTTAAACAAATTATTCATAAATAATATTTTGCCATTATTTTTACAAATAATCACGTAGTTATTGGCATATTTTAGTTTATATTTTGACAATGAAAAAATATTAGTAATTTTATAAATAAGAAGTACAGAAATTAAAATTCCAAGAATAATTGAAACCGCCATAAATATAGCATAAACATTAGTAATATCATTAATATTGCGATAAAAGGCTTCAAAATAATAATCATTAACAACTGCCAAAAAGTATAAGTTTAAATCATTATAATTAAGTAATATTTGCTTACTTACTAAAAAATTAGTATTATCACCATTTGTAATTGTTTCAATAATAACGCCATTAGATGAATTTTCATGTAATAGATCAATATAAATATTTGCTTTTTCATCTAAATAGCTTTTTAAATTATCATATGCTAATGATGTTTGAAAAAATAATCCAGAATCATTCATAATTGCAAATGAAACGCTTTTGGCGTTATAAAAATTACTTAGGCTGTTTTCAATATATGGAGTCATATCATATAACCCATAAAGATAGCAATTATATGTATATATTGATTTACTACCATCTAAATGAGTTGCTTCAACATCATAAGAATATGGGTAATAAAAAATTGCTGCATATATTTTTGTGTCATTTAAATATTCAATGAAAAAAGAATTTAAATTTATAAGTGATATTTTATTGTTTTCAATTTTATCAAAAGAATAATTTTGATTAAAATTAATATTTATATCATTTAATTTACCATCATAATAATAAGACTTTTTATTTAAACTAAGTTCATTATTATCCTCATATATTGATTTTTCATAAAAGCCAACACCCAAAAATGTATTATTTAAAGAATCATAAGTTTCTTTTAATGCTTTATTGTTAATTTCTTTTTTATTTAAGCTATTAAATTTATCATTTAATGTTTCATAATAAATAGGTAAAGTATTATCAATGGTAGATACTATTTCATTTTGATTATTTTCCAATTTTAGCGAAATATCATTTGCTAAGTTAGTTTTAATTACCTTTAAATAGGATAATGTAGTAACAGTTAAAAAAAGAGCAATTGCACTTAAGATAAGTATTAATAAGGGCCAATTTAATTTTTTTAACGATTTATTTTCCATTATTTATTTCTCTTTCACTTTCTATTTCCTTTAAAATTTCCTCTTTTAATTTTTCTTTTCGTATTTTTTCATTATTATTATCAATATGTTTTTTTATTTCAATAAAAATAATTATAAAAGAAAATACAGCAATCATTACAATTATAAGCATTTTTATAGATGAAAATAGGCTTATAACTTTTCCTAAAAAAGATGATATAAAAACGACCTTTCCTATATAGTTTTCCTTAGTTACCTTATAAGTATCTGAAATAGGATTATTGTCACCTTTTGTAGTTAAATATATTTCATTATCTATTACTTCAACTTTAATAACGCGATGCGTTATTACTTGATTTACAACTTCTTGTGTTCCATCAATGCATATAAATGAAATAATATCATTTTCTTTAACATCTTCAATTTTATTTTTTTTAGAAATAACTAAATCTTTTACCTTTATTGTATCTTCCATTGAATTTGTTTGAACAATAAAGAAATTATGGTTTAGTACTGATGGTATTTTTTTAGTAAATATAGAAGATAAAGAATTTATAAATAAAAATATAATGAATATATAAACAATCGATTGAAATATTTTATTAATTCTTTTTAATATCTTTTTCATGATTGTTTATTTATTTCCTTATTTAAGGTTGAAAGTGATTCTTGACTATCTTTTTTACTTTCATTAGTATTGAATTCTTTATTTCTTACTACTATAGGCTTATTTTCAACTTTTCTTTTATTGATGTTTTTCTTGCTTTCTAATTCTTTATCATATTTTTCTAATTGTTTATTTAATTTTTCTATCTCTTTAGTGATGTTTGCAAGTTCAATTTCTTTTAAGTAAGCAATTTGTTTAATAATTGATAAACGTCGTTTAGTATATTTGTATTTTGCTTTCTTTTTCTCTTTAGATGAAGCATTTTCTATAGCTTCAACTTGAAGATTTTTTAATGCTTCTTTATAAACAGAATTAGACATTCCTTGCATTTTCTTATAAATAGATGTTAATGATTGTTTAAATGATTTACCATCATTTATTGCTTTATTGTATTCATTATTAACAGTTTCAAGTGTTTTTTGATAATAATATTCGTTAAAGGAAGCGCCTTCCATTTCAATTTCTCCACCTGTTAAAGTATCACCAGCAATATTTTTCACAACATGAGGATTCTTTTTATTTTTATATCGATAAGCTTTTAATTTATAATCATCTTGTCTATCTTGTTGATTTAAAACCATTAAGGAATAATCACATATAAACATATTAACAACATTATTTTCAAATTCTTCATCAAATTCAAGATTTCTTTCTAAAACATCAGCATTATATCCAAGCTGGCGATATTGATCCATAAATTGCCACAATTGTAAACAAGAATTATAATCAATATTATGGGTAATAATATTAGTTTTTAAAATTGGAGGTACAACTAATGGCGAAGAAGCTCTAATAGATTTATAAAAATCACTATTAACAAAGCCTTTAATATAGTTTCTAATTGTATTAATCCTATCAAGAATTTTCAAATTCTTTCTATTTATCTCGTCATTAATTTCTTCAGAAACCTTTAAATCAATACCACAATCAATTGTATAATTACGCCATTTAAATGATGATGATGCATTTAGATGATCAGATTGCTTAGTTACAATATTTTCTTTAATGCCTTGGTATCTTATTTCAACAAAGGCAGCAAGCTTTGAAATTAAAGAAACTACAAATCTATTTTCATAAATATTTAATTTATCTTCATAAGTAATAGATAATATTTTTTTTGGTACAACTACGCCATTATTTTGAATAGTTTGAACATTTTCAGTATGTGATGATAAATGAGAAACACTACGGGCATTTATTTTTTTTGCTTTTTCAATACGAACTACATCTTCATTTGCCGCCGTATAAAGCTTAGGATTTCTAATTATTTTGTCAATACTTTGCATATGATTTTCAATAGTATCAATCCATTTTGAGTCGAAAACATATGATTCCTTTACCTGCTTTTGATAAATCTCTTTTTTTCCTGCATTAATGGCATTAGATAATTCTAAATAAAAAGTATCATTTACACTGATTTTATCAAATGATTTTTTTAATTTATTATAATATTTTTTTTCATAATTCATTTGCGACATTGTTTCACCTTAATTCATTCTTTGTAATTCTTTTAAATAATTAACTGATTCCTTAAAGTTGTCTTTACCAAATAATTTTGCAAGTAAAGCAATTAAGCCATCAATTTCTTTCTTTAAAAAAGCAATATTTAATGTTTCAAATTTACGTAAAATCTTTGTTTGTAGCATATAATCTAAGCCTTCATATTCACTAAATCCGCATGCCATATATGTTGGAACAAAAACATTAATTTGTTTCATAATACGATTACCAAAGGTAATTTTAAAGTTATCTCGAATATAATCGTCAAGTTTTTTAAATTTAGTTAATGTATCAAGACCTAATTTATAATTATTAATTGCGCTTTTAAATAATGTGTTTAAGTAGTCATATGATAAATCAAGAGGTTCTGTAAATGGTGCATCAAAGTATTCAGCTTTAGAATTTAAAATAATTGTTGTAGCTCTATCATATACTTTATCTGTAATTGTAAATGTTGAATCGTCCTTATTGGCAGTACCAATAAACCAAACGTTTTGCGGAACTAAAATTTTACCATTGATTAAATGCTTTGGATCATTAGGAAGAGCAGATGGCACTAAGTCAATTTTCCATTCACTAACATCTGGCATTTCCATGATTGATAAAAATTCTGCAAAGTAATATTCAATTCTTGCTAAATTCATTTCATCAAGAACTATATAGTTTATATCATCTCTATATGTTACTTCATATAAACTCTTTAAAAAATCTGTTTCATTAAATTTTTTAGTAAATTCGTTTAAATAGCCAATGATTTCAGACTTATCACGCCATGAAGGTTGAATTGGGACAATTGAAGCATTATTTTTAAAGAATTTACTTAAGACATAAGGAAGTGACGTTTTACCAGTACCAGAAATACCTTCAAGGATAATAAGCTTTCCAGTAGCCATTCCAGCAAAGAAACGAGAAATAGTTATTTTATTATAGTATAATTGCATCTGAGAAGCAGCAAAGTTAATAAAGCGATCAACAATTTGTGCTAGGCCTAGTAATTCATCTGGAGACATTTGAGTTGAAAAGGGAATATCCTTATATTTTTCATCAACTTCAATAAGTTTCGTAAATCTATTTCCATCATCAGAAGCATTAATAGCCTCATCATTTTTATTTTCTTTAAATGAAGCAAAGTCTTCATCATTGACTAAATTACCAGTTAACATATCAACATTTTTACCATCCATTAAATTACCAACTTTTAATGATAAAATTGTTGATTTTTCATTTGTTAATAGCTTGACCTGCTTATTTAGTTCGGCAATTTCAGACATTAATTCATCTTTTTCAATTTCTATTTTTCTAAACTTGAAAAATCTTTGTAGTATTTGATAAAGTTTTATTAATAAAAAGACGATGAATGTCAATATGATTAGTGTTACAATAATAAACATTAACCATGAAAAAAAATTGAATTGTCCTGAAAAATTTGCTAAATTGTCGAAATAATCGTCCACTTGAAAACCATCTTTGAATGCTTTTGCAAAACTAACCCAAAAAGAAACAAAATGGCTCCACCATATTTTTATAAATTCAATAAAGTATCTTGCAAACTCATTCATAATATCAACTCCTAGTTATTTCCTTCTTGGCTTTTCTTTTTCTCAGCTTCAATTTCTGCAAGAATTTGTGCTCTCAATTCTTCTTTTTCTTTTAATCTTTCTTCTTCTGTTTTTTCATTTTTTTCTTCATTTTTAGTTTCATTATAAGTTTTAATAAATTTAATTAATTCATAAACAAAGAATAAAATTGTTGGTAAAACAACAATTATAAAAAAGCCAATAGGAGATTGAAAGTAAGTGATAATTGTACCTAAGCCCTTAACTTTTCCTGTATAAACAGCTAAAACGTTACGACTTGCAACAACTGCCGCTCCATATGGCCTTAATTCATTGATGCTATATTCTTTTGAATTTAAATCGATATTAGCATCATCAATAGCTTTATCGCCTATTGTATAATATAATGTGTATCCATTATCTTTAACTACATTAAAAATTCTATGTGTAATAATCTTATTATCATCACCATAATAAGTTATCATTTGATTAACTTGTAAATTATCCATATTTGAGCCATCTTTATTTGCAAGTTTGACAGTTATTAAATCACCAACTTTAAATGAATCTTCATGCTTTCCATCCATTGAATCAGATACAACTGTCATATATCCATTTCCAAATAAATTTGGTATTTTATTATTCTTCTTAGCATTAATATTTGATATTGCAAACATGATTATGCAAACCATAAATAGTGCAAACAAAACATCCAATGTAATTGTTACTATTTTTTTTGTTTTTGATTTTTCCATATTTTTTATCCTCTCTTTATAAGCTTTTAAAAGCATTGATAATTATAATTTGTATTTCTTTTTTAATGTATAGAAATATGCTCTATTAATGCCAATTACCTTACATAATTTTATAATTGGGTAGTCATTAGATAATTTTATAATTATTTTTAAATCTTCTAATTGATAGTTTCGTATTTTATTTTGTGACCACCTCCCAGTACTCGATACCCTTTTTTTGCGCGTTCTATTTCAACTTTTGCCTTTATTAATTCTTCAATTAGTTTTTCTTTTGATAATTTATTTAAATCTGTAAAATTATTTTCAGCTATAACTTTATTAATTTCATTTAAATTATTAATTTCACGATATTCTCTCATATAATCTCTAACAGTATATGGGTTAATATTATATTTAATTGCAGCTTGATTAATTTTAATTTCTTTATTATATACTTCTTTTCCTATTTCAAGCCTTTCTTCTTTCGAGAATTTTTTCATTATTATCATCTCCTTAAATAATGATATTAATTTACTAAAGAAGAGGTTCTTTTATAAAAACCCCTTATTTAGTAAAGGCTTAACTAGTAAAACTAGTAAAGCCAAATAAATATTTGCAAAACCTATTTACGCATTGTTAGGAACAGCAGTGAATGTTAATGTGCCAGTAAAGCTATTAGAAGCCACTTTATTAGAACAAAGTTTATCATTTCCTTCAAGCCAGAAATTGAAATGAACTTTTACAAACTTATATTCTCCTTCAGCAATAGCAAGATTCTCTACACCATTAACATCTTTAAATGTTGCGTATGTTTGTTCTTCACTAATTATATCTTGTGGTGCAGTAGTCAATAATTTTGTTGCAGATTCTTTATCATAGATATCATCAAGTTGTTGTTCATTCTTAGTTCCAGTAGCAGTATAAACACCATATGATTTATTAGAAATTGTCTTACCATATAATAATTCCATTGATTTCTTAGCAATATCTTCTTGAGAGTCCTCTTTGCTTTGAAGTCTCATAATATTTGTTTTAGCATCAGTATAAGTTGCTGTAGGATTTAAATTCTCGCTATCAGTTGCTTTTGAATATGGAGCATATGACATTCTAGCAACTTTTAAAATATCAGAGCCTTCTTGACCAGCTGCCAAATCATTCGAAGAGATTTGAATTTTAGAGCCTTTTGTTATAGCAAAATATAAATCGAATGATACATAATTTCCTTTATGATCATCGATAAGAGTGTAATCAAAAACATCAGCTTCTCCATTCTTAGTAAATGTATCAGCAGAAAGTTTTGAAAAAACTGAACCATTTAATGATGTTACAGGTTGTAGTAAAGCAGAAGCTTGTTCATTTGTAGCTCCGTGTTTAAAGTATTCTTCCAAACTTACAGTCTTGTCATATTTTGTTCCATCCTTTGACACGAAAATTCCATTTCCTGCTGCTTCAGCAGTAATATCCATGCCACCAACTGTAGCTTGTCCATTAGTTGTAAACCATGCATATGTTGATCCAACTGTTGTTAATGCAGCTAAGCCTAAAGTTAGGCCGCTAACTAATAATTTTACATTTCTTTTTTTCATTATTCCTTTTCCTTTCAATTTAATTTAATTACAAAACATAAAAATCTAAATTTAATCGTAAAGCACCGCCAAGCATTGAATTATCTGATTCTAAATCCCAGCCATCTAGCCACATTACTATTGTGTATTTTTTTACGTCGCCTTTGTCAAAATCATGATATTCTTTTTTTATAATAGACCTATCGTCTAAAAATGGTGTTGTGAGTGTCTTAACAACCTCACCTGTTGAACGATCAACATTTTCTGTTGGTTCACCTATATGTCCTTCATCTTCTCTTGCTTTAGCATATATTGTTTTAACGCCATCTTCAATTATCATTACTCTTAGTATTGAATCAATTTTTCTAGTTGCAGTTTGAATATTAAAACTCATAAGGTAATTTGTTGTAGTTTTTCCTGCATTAATTAAATAGAATGAGTAAGCAAAATATATATCTTGACCAACAGCATTTTTTTGATGCTTTTCTCCGAGATTATTATCAATGTTTTTATCAATAACACAATATTCTGTATCAGTAGCATCAGCAAGAGGATTTGCATTTAATCTACTAACCTGATTAGACATATCTTCATTAATAGAAAGCATTAAACTTTTGTCGTTACTTGGTTGTCTTAAAGATATTACAAAGCTTCCAACATTCATGCCATAGTAAGATAATGCTGCAATTATAAGAATTAATGAACCTGTTATTGCAATTATTTTTGTAACTCTTTGTCGCCATAATTGCTTTTTTAAGAATCCATTAACAATTTGTTTTTTTATAAGCACCACCCCACTTGCAAAAAAAGACTCCATATTTTCTTATGGAGTCTATTAATTACTTGCTTGGCATAACACAAAACTAGTATCCACCTATAAGAAAATATAAATGGTAACTGGCTAGGATATAATCCCCCTATAGTTTTGCGTCACTATGTTGCCATAGTTTTGCTCTTTTCATTGCATGAGTAGTTTATAAAATTTTTTATAAATAGTCAATAATATTTTCACTTTTTCACATTTGAGACATAAACTGGTAATTTATTCACTCAATTTTACATTAAAAAGTTACTAAAATTGAAGATGGAAATTATGTAGCATTTAAGGGTTAAATTACATAAAATTAATGTCGCATGTTATACTAATGTGTGCTAAAAACATGATCTATAGAAAGTGAATAAATATTTGTAGATTTGTAAATTTAATTTATAGATAGACAAGTCGTAAAATACAAATGCATTTATCTATAATAAAGTTGTTGCTTTTGTTCTATTTGTAAGAAATTATTGCAAAATGATTTGTTTTTTATATTTATTTAGTTATAAAATCACATCATAACCAAATGAATGTAAAACTTCTGCAACCTTAATTAAGTCAATTTCATTTTCATATGTAATAGTTACTGTATTTTTTCTAGCACTTGATTTTACACCTTTAATTTTGAAGTTTTTACGTATTATATCATTTACATGTGTTTCACACATTCCACACTTCATTCCCTTAACAGTTAGTGTTATTACCTTATATTCTTTTTTCTTGAATAAACTCATTTTTTAATCTCCTTTTTAGTTTGAATTATTTTAAGAAATTTTAATAGATAGTATTTTAAAAATTGTAGGGAAGTAAAGATTAGAATTACAATAAGAAACATTATTAATGCATTCATATATCTACTTCCTCCAATTTTAAGTTAGTTCTAACTAACCAAACATATTATAGTGCTTTTTTTTACTTTGTCAATAAACAAATAAAATAAAATAACTAGAGAAACATTTAATTATTTAAAGAAATAATGTTATTAGAAAAATTAATAATTTTTTTATTAACTAATTCTTTTATAGTTTTAGATAATGTTTCGCGTGATACATTTATTTCTTTTGCTAGTTGCGTAATAGAATTGATTTTTATTTGATTATTTTTATAAAGTAAATACAATAAACGATCTTTAGTTTTATCAAAAGCTAATAATCTACTTTGTTCCTTTGCCTTTAATACATCATCAGATATCATTTGTAAAAATGTTTCAAGGATGTTATTTTTAATTAGTATATTGATTAGTTTGTTCTTATTTATAAATGCAATTGTAGAATTAGTATTTGAAATAACACTTCCTTTATAATAGGGAATAGAAGAAAATATTAAAGTATGGCCAAATATCATTCCTTTATCACATTTATTAAAAATGATTTCTTTACCAGAGTATGTATATGAGGCAATAATGATTTCGCCTTCTACAACGATGCTAATGTAATTACACAAATCACCTTCATTAAAGATAATTTGTCCTTTTGCATATGTGGTTTTTAAATCGTAGTTTTCTAAAATTAATTTATTAATATTATTCATAATCATCGTGATATATATCACACATCCTTCTTTTTTATTTTAATATAATTATTGTGAATTGAAAAGAGGAAAGCAATATGAAAAAGAAATTTTTTACAATTTTATTAGCAGTATTATTAGGATCATGCAGTAATGCAAATTCGCAAATTACGAGTTCAACTGATTCATCAAAAGAAAACAATAGTAGTGAAAAAACATCAACAACTACTAATTATGATCCAATTAATGTATTATGTCCTACAGGAGCTCCATCACTTGCTTTTTATAATCATCTAATGGATAATAACTTTACTACTAATTCCAATCCTGCCAACATTGTTTCTTCAATGACAAAAAATGGAACAGATTTGGTTGTAATAGATTTATTAAAAGGAATACAAGCAATTAATAATGGTGCACCTTATAAATTAGCTTCATGCTTAACATTTGGGAACTTCTACATTGCTTCAACTGGAAATGATAATAACGAAACAATGGATAAGAATGATAATATTGTTATTTTTGGAAAAGGGCAAACACCTGATTACTTATTTAAGTATTTATATGGTGAGGATTATACGAATATCGAATATGTAGGTAATGTCCAAGCAGCAGCCAAATGCTTAATTAGTGGCAAAAATGCTGATATGAGTAAGGATGTAGCATATGTCTTTATTGCTCAACCAGTTTTACTTCAAGCAATGAGTCAAAACGAAAAAGTAAAAGTATATGCAAATATTCAAGAGCTATATTATGAAAAGAGTCAATCATCTATGTTCCAAGCTGGATTATTTGTTAAAAATGATTTAGTAAATAAAGATGTTAAAACTTATTTATCAACTCTTGAAAATGATGTAAATTTATTGTTGGGCAAGGATAATGAAACATTGAATAAAATTAATAGTTACGATGATGATGCTTTTACAAATAAATATGGAGTAAAAAAGCAAATTGTTGCAAAAACTATTGATAAAAACTTAATGGGACTTGGTTTTAAATATGTAAGTGAAGTAAAAAATGATGTTAATAAATTCTTAAAGATATTCAATTTGGAGATTAAAGATGAAAGCATCTACCAAAAATAATTATATTTATTATTTAATTGGTATAATTGGATTATTTATAATTTGGTTTTTAATAGCAAAAATAGTAGGGGAGGAAAAATTAATTTTTCCTGGCCCTTTTGCTACTTTTAAGGACTTATTTTTACTTCTTCAAAAGGGAAGCACATATTTATCAATATTATATAGTTTGCTTAAAACAACTATTGGCTTTTTAATTGCATTTGTATTTGCTTTAATAATTGGTACACTTGGAGGATTAAGTAATAAGTTTAATATGATATTAAAGCCTCTTATTACCACATTAAAAGCTATTCCAACGGCATCAGTTTTATTTTTATTTATTGTAATGGTAGGTTTTGAAAATTCGCCAATATTAGTCGTTATATTAATAACATTTCCTATATTATATGAAGCTATATCAAAGGGAATTAATAGTGTTCCTAAAGCAATAATTGAGGCTTCAAAACTAGAAAAGGGAAGTACCTTAAAGAATTTGTTATATATTCGTTTTCCGTTATCATTTAATTATTTTTTAATTGGCATTGCTTCAAGTTTTGGACTTGCATTTAAGGTTGAAATAATGTCAGAAGTATTAAGTGGAGCTAATAAAAAGGGAATAGGTTATGCAATTAAAATTGCTCAAATTAGTGATGTAACAATGGTCCCTATATTTTCTTGGACTATTATAGCAATTGTCACTTTATTTATAATTTCTATAATTTCTGGAACAATAAGTAAAAAAATTAGTAACAATATTATGTAATTATATGATAAAATAATCTTGTAAATAATAAAAGTAGTTAAATACATTATGTACATATTGCATATAAGAGGCAACTAGTGCATAATGTAATTTAAATACAATATGTAAAGGAAATAGCGTATGGACTATAGGGAACATTTATTAAGCTTTTTGAATAAAGATGACTGTGAAAAACTATTAAATTTCCAAGAAAATAGGGAAGAGACGCACTCTTTTCGCTTAAATATCCTTAAATATAAAGAAATTTTCAGTATATTAGAAAAGCACCCTTTTGTAAAAGATGCCTATATTTATAATAAAGATAATGATAGATTAGGGAAGAGTATTCTTTTTGAAGCAGGAGCATATTATATCCAAGAGCCAGCGGCAATGATGGCTGAATACTTATTAAATGTTAAAAAAGGTGAGAAAATACTTGATATGTGTGCTGCACCTGGTGGAAAGACATTTAATGCGTTTATCGATAATAATGATGAAGGATTAATTGTTAGTGCAGATATTCATGAAATAAGAGCTAAAATATTATCATCTAATATTGAAAAATATGGTTTTATTAATACATTAGTATTAAATCAAGATTCCTCAACTTATAAAAGTAAATTTATTAATTTTTTTGATAAAATAATATTAGATGCTCCATGTTCTGGATCTGCTATGTTTCGCAAAAACGAGCAAGCTAAAAATGAATGGTCAATTAAAAAAGTTTTAGATTGCCAAGCAATTCAAAAAAGATTAATCGAAGATGCTTATTTAATGCTTAAAAATGAAGGAATGCTTCTATATTCAACTTGCTCTTTTTCTAAAGAAGAAAATGAAGATGTAATCATAGAGTTTTTAAGCAAACATAGTGACATGAAAATCATACCAATAGACATTGCTAAAAAGTATAATGAATCAATTGGTATAAAAGGCGGACTAAGGCTTTATCCATTTAATTTTAACGGGGAAGGGCAATGTATATTCTTATTAAAAAAAGAAGGCGTAGACGCACCAATTCAAAAGAAATTTAAGAAAAAAGAAAATGTTAAAATTCCAAAAATTGTTTTTGATTTTTTAGAAAGTATAAAGTTAAGTTACAATAAAGACAATATTAAGTATTTTAACAATTATTATTGGTTAGTAAATTTTGAAGATATAAATCTTGATAGGTTAAAAGTATTAAGATATGGCTTACAGCTTGGATCAATAGAGAATAATAGATTTATTCCTTCACATTCACTCGCTATGTCTTATATAGTTAATAAAAGCAACTACATTGAATTAACATTTGAAGAGGCTTGCAATTATTATAAAGGCCTAACTATTAATAAGGAAGGTAATGAAGGATATAAAATTGTTTCATATCAAGGATTACCACTTGGTTGGGTAAAACAAACTAATAATGTTTTAAAAAATCACTTGCCAAAAGGATTAAGAAGGCAATATTTAATTAAATGAGTAGTCAGAAATGACTATTTTTTTATCTATAATTCACTTCGCATAATGTATGTTATGTTAATTAAATGAACGAAACTAAATAAAATAGATAACTATAAAGCTCAATTGATTGACTTTTTATAAGAATTAAATAAATTTAATAATAAGCCAATTTAAAAAAAATATAATAAAATATTTTTACGTTTTCTTATCAACAAGTGCTATTAAAAAAAATGATTTGTTAAATACACTATGTACTTTAAGCACTTTATTTTTTTTAAGGACTAAAGGCCTTTTAAATACAAAAAGTACTTTTAATACATAAAGTACTTTTATAAATAAAAAATCAAAAAGTAAAAAAATAACAAATAATAATAAAGAGATTTAATGATCAAAATCATAATTAAGTACTTTAATTAATCTTTTTATTTATTTTGTGGTATATTTATTAGTGCTGTTCAATAACATAATTTTTTTCATTATGCTTTTACAAAAACTAAATCTATTAAAATTTTATTATGAAACAATATTAGATTTAATTAATTATTTTTTATAATGTTATTAGCATTTTAAAAGCTTATTACAAATTAATGTAATTAATTGTTTCAGGAAAAAAATAATATTTTTTTTATACTTCCCTATTAATTTTTTTTAGAAGTATAAACACATATATATTTAGTTAATGCATAATTAGGTATTTTAATACTATTTGAGAATTAAATAATTTTTAATAATCCAATCACATAATTGTAAGAAATTATTATTTATTAATTTAACTACCCTACTTTGCAAAAAAAATACAAATTATTTGCTTTTTAAGTTTTAATCTGTATTTTTTTTGTTTTATTTACATTTTGTACTTTATGTACATATTGTACTTATTGTTTCTTAAAATCTTTTAGTACATTATGTATATTTACTTATTTTGGCTCAATCATTGTTAACTGAATACGCTTTTTAGCAAAATCAATTGAGTAAACCCAAACCTTTACAACCTGTCCAATATGCAGTACATCAAGCGGATGTTTAATATACTTTGTAGTAATTTTTGAAATATGAACTAATCCATCAACCTTATGGCCATCTTTATCAGCAATACCAATATCAACAAATGCCCCAAAATCGATGATATTTCTTACTGTGCCTTCAAGTTCATCATTCACTTTTAAATCTTCAAAATGAAGTTGCTCACTTTTCAATAACGGAGCATCAAAATCATCTCGTGGATCAAGTCCTGGAGTTTTTAAGTATTTTATTACATCTTCAAGCGTATATTTATCAGTGTTTAATTCTTTAATATATTTATTTACGTCAATATTTTTAAGTTTTAGCTCAACTTCACTTGTTCCTAAATCCTTAAAATCAATATTCAAATCTTTCATTAAATGTTTAGCAATTTCATAGCTTTCAGGGTGAATTCCTGTGGCATCTAAAGGATTTGATCCATCCTTTACTCTTAAAAATCCTGCAGCCTGTTGATATACTTTATCATTTAATCTTGAAACATTCAACAGCTCTTCCCTATTATTAAATTTCCCATTTTCATCACGATACTTAACAATATTATTAGCAACTGCAGGTGTTAGACCAGAGATATACTTTAATAATGAGCCAGATGCTGTATTTAAATCAACCCCAACTGTATTAACGGCACTTGTTACAACAAATGTTAACTCTTCATCAAGTTTCTTTTGGTTAACATCGTGTTGGTATTGTCCAACGCCAATAGATTTCGGATCTATTTTTACAAGTTCAGCAAGAGGGTCAATTATACGTCTTGCAATAGAGACAGCGCTTCTTTCTTCAACATGAAAATCAGGAAATTCCTTTCTGGCTTCTTCACTTGCTGAATATACAGATGCCCCTGCCTCTGATACAATTACATATTGTACCTTTTTAGTAAGCTTTGGCAAAACTTCAAGTATTAGCTTTTCAGTTTCACGTGATGCCGTGCCATTTCCTATCGCTATAATATCAATGTCATACTTTTTGCATACGTTATAAACTAAATCAACAGCCTCATCCCAGTCTTTTTTAGAAGTATGTGGGAACATTTTAAATTTTGCTATAAATTTTCCTGTTTGGTTAACAACTGCTAATTTACACCCTGTTCTATAGCCAGGGTCAACACCTAAAACCATTTTGTTTTTAATTGGTGATTGCAATAATAATTGTTTAGCATTTTTACCGAAAATAGATATTGCTACATTACATGCATCTTCAAACATATTCGAATATATTTCACGTTCTACTGATGGAGCAATTAAACGTACAAATGAATCTTTAATTGCCATTTTATATAAAGCAACAATTTGTGGATTCTTACAATGAACATATACTTTTTCAATATGCTCTAATATTGCATCTTTATCATAAGAAAAAGTTAGAGATAGTACCTTTTCATTTTCACCACGATTAATAGCTAATAAACGATGTGATTTAATTGTATTTAGGGCTTCTTTATAGTCATAATAGTTTTCATACACCTTGTTTTCATCAATTTTTTCAGCGCCTTTTTTAACTTTTGAATTAATAGTTCCTGTTGTAAATATATAATTTCTTATCCATTTTCTAACATCAGCATTATCAGATATCTTTTCGGCAATGATATATAAAGCATTCATCACTGCATCATTAACAGTTTCTACCTTTTCATTTAAATATTTAGTGGCTTCTTGCTTAACATCGCTATCTTCTTTTTGTTCCATAATATAATTTGCTAAGCCTTCAAGTCCCATAGCAATAGCTTCTGTAGCTTTAGTTTTCTTTTTTTCTTTAAATGGACGATATAAATCCTCTACTTCAATTAATTTTTTGGCATCTAGGATTTGTTTTTTTAACTCATCGGTTAGCATACCTTTTTCATCAATTAAACGAATAACTGCGTCTTTTCTTTCCTTTAAATCACATTCATATTGATATACTTTTGTTATTTCATTAATTGTTACTTCTTCAAGGCCTCCAGTAACTTCTTTTCTATATCTTGCAATAAAAGGGATAGTGTTCCCTTCCTCTAGTAATTTTAAGACTGTTTGTGTTTGTTTTTCACTTATTTTAAGATTTAAGCTTATCTCTTTAATAATACTTTCTTCCATAATTTTAATCACCCAAGAGATATTATACAACACTTAGCAAATAAAAAGAAGATTTTATCTTCTTCTAATTTTTATATTCAATTTCAGGTAATAATCCATTGATAGAATTATCCATAACTAAACTTATTAACTCTGCCGCTTGCTCATTCGTTAATGAATCCGCTTGAACAATAACTTTAATCATATCATCTTGATATTCACAATATGCATTATAATAGCCCTTTTCTTTAATCATAGAGACGATTTTTTCTTCACTTGCTATAATTTTATTAACAGAAGCTAATTCGTTTAATGCTGAGGCTTTTTTCTCGTTTTCTACATCTGATGAAGCGACAATTGATTCAAGATTAAATACTTCACTTTCTCTTTTTTCTATAAGCTTAGAATTTAACTTTGTAAAATAAAGATTTGATGATTCTTCAATTGTGTAACCCACCTGTTTAACTATATCATCTGCCACACCATTATTATTAATAAACAAATTTGTTGGTAATAAAACGTAATAAATTGATAAAACAAATACCAAACCAAATAATGCTAGAAATGAAACTACTTGCTTTTTCATAATAACCCACCTTTAATATTCAATATCATTATATTTAATAAGTTGTATTTTTATGAATATTTTAAAACAAAAAAATGAGGAATTTATATTTCCCTCATTTTGTATTATCAAATTAATAATTAGTTAGCTCTTGAATCGTAAGTTCCATCTTCGGTTTTAACCCATACTTTTTCGCCTTGTTCGATAAATAAAGGAACCTTGATCAATAAACCAGTTTCACATGTTGCATCCTTCAATGCACGTGTTTGTGTGTCGCCAGAAACTCCAGGTTCTGTATGAGTTATTTCAAGTGCAACCTTTGCTGGTAAATTAACATCTAATACTTCGCCTTGATATGAAATGATTTCAACTAATAAATCTGGTACTAAAAATTTTACTTCATCTTGAAGCTTGCTTTTAGGAATAGAAATTTGTTCATATGTTTCTTGATTCATAAATACGATTGCATCGCCTTCATCATATAAGAATGACATTTGTTCCTTATCAATTCTAATGTCTTCTACCTTTTCACCACCTGATAAAGCTATGTTAGTAATAGCACCAGTACGTAAATTTTTTGTTTTTAGTTTGATAACCATCTTTGCCATTGCAGTTTTATTATGTAATGTATCTAAAACTACATAAATATTTCCATCATATGAAAAATAGTTTCCTGGTTTTAACTCATTTGAAATTACCATAATTAATATCTCCTTACTTTTTGTAGTTACTTTAATATTATATATTAATTTCACAAACTTATCAAGATTATAGTTATATGAAAACCATTCAAAAGTGTTTTATTTTTCAATTAATGTTTATTTTTCATATTTACAGGAATAATTTATAAAAAATGTTAAGAAAATTTCACAAGATAATAACACTAAATATGATTCAATATCAATTACATTATTGTACTTATATATTAAAAAACCATGTATTGAGCCTATAAACAAAGCTATAATTAATGAAAAAAAATTTGTAAATGTTCTAGATGTTTTTAAATAATTTAATAACGATAATGGATAAAATATTAAGCAATAAATTAATATCATAAACAAAACATTATAAAAACTATTATTGAAGAAATTAATGAAGAATTCTTTAAAATCAATATTAGCTATATATAATATTGTATTTATGAATAATAACGTTAAAAAGAAAGCTAAGCCAATAATTATATAATACATATTTTTTAAAATAGTCAAAAAAAAATCACCCAATATTATTCTTGGATGATTAATTAAATTAATACTTAAAAAATTGATTATTGGCTTTTTCATCTTTGATTGTAGTAGATTCACCATGCCCTGGATGAATTACGCATTCATCTTTAAATGTTTTATAAAGATTAATGGATTCATTTAGTTTTTCTCTATTTGATGTTGGAAAATCAGTCCTACCAACCGAATCTTTAAATACTGTGTCGCCAGAAAAAATTCTTAAATAGTTCCTTAATACATATGTTACTGAACCTTCAGTGTGACCAGGTGTTAATATTGCATCAATAATCACATCGTCAAATTCAAATGTATAAAAATCTTCCTTAAAATATTTTACAGGTGAAACAACCTTTATACCCTTTAATGAAGGAAATTGAATTAGTTTTGATGGATTTGAAGCAGTAATTAATTCATAATCATAGTAATGAGCCCAAATTTGACATTTATATGCATTATATAAATAATCAACAGCTCCTATATGATCTTGATGTCCATGAGTTAAAAAAATAGCTTTTAAAACATAGTTATTATTATTTAAAAATGCCTCAATTGTTTCCCCATCACTTGCAGGGTCAATAACAATTGCTGTACCATTATGAGAAATAACATAACAATTTGTCTTAAAACTTCCAAGCGTAAGCTTATCTATTTTCATCGATTATTTCTTCTCTTTATGAACAGTCTTTTTATTACATCTTGGACAGTATTTGTTGTATTCTACTCTATCTGGATGTAAACGTTTGTTCTTATTTGCTAAATAGTTTTCTTCACCACATACAGTGCATTTTAAAATAAAGCTATCTCTCATTTTTTACACCTCCATAACATTCGCTCATTAAATATAACACAATTCTATTAAAATTTCCATATTTTTTTAATAAGTTTCATCTTTTTTTACTTAAAATAATTGTATTTTTACTTTTTATGTGTTTTAAACAATTATTTCTTAAAAAATATTTAAATATTTTTTTATATATGTTAAAATTTTATTGGTGATAGTATGAATATTTTAGTAACTATAAATAGAAAATATTTAAGTGTTTTTGATACAATGCTTAACTCATTAATGAGTAACAATAAAATGGAATTAGACATTTATATTCTAGCAAATGATATAGATAATGATGACATTAATGCTATTAAAGTTAATAGTAATGTCTCATTGCATTTAATTCATTATCACGATTCAAAATTAGATTTAGCTCCAACTAGTAAGCGTTATCCTAGTGTAATTTATTATCGCTTAGTTTGTGCTAATTTTTTACCAGCAAATGTTGATAGGGTATTATATTTAGATCCAGATATAATTATTTTAAAAAATCTTGAAAATTTATATAAATTAGATTTTAATAATTCTTTATTTATTGGTGCTACTAATGTTAGAAAATTTTTAACAAAATTTAATGAAAGCAAAAACAAAGCACCCAAAAATTCGCCTTATTTAAATACTGGTGTTTTGTTAATTAATGTTGAAAAATTAAAACAATATGATTGTAGCCAAATGATTTATGATTATATTGATAAAAATAAAAATGTTTTAACATTGCCTGACCAAGATATTTTACAAGGTTTATTTGGAGATAAGCTTCAATTAATAGACCATTTAAAATATAATTTATCTGATAGAAGCATCAAATTAAACAATTTACGCACAAAAAGTGAAAGAATTGATACAGATTGGATAAACAATAATTGCTATATTATCCACTTCTTTGGCAGAAATAAGCCATGGAATGATAACTATAAAGGTATACTTAAAGACTATTATTTGAAATATAAGAGGTAATTTTTATGAAGATATTTAAAGGGTTTAAATTAATTTTTAGTCGTTTATTTCTAGTTGGTTTAGCAGTTATATTACAGGTTACTTTACTATCATACTTTATTTTTGACTTAACTCAGTCATACTTTTACTTTCAAGTAAGTGAAGCTGTTTTTGGCTTTTTAGCATTTATAGCTATAAATAATAGCAAAAAAATTCATCCTGAGCATAAAATCCTATGGGTTATTCTTTTACTAGTTATTCCCTTTGTTGGAATTACCTTGTATATTTTATTCATGATAAATACTCCATCTAAAAAAATTATAAAAAAATATACAACTTATGATAAAAAAATAATCAGCAAATCAAATGAATATCAACGTGAAATTAAATCAATTTCTAATAAATATTATGGTCAAATTAAATATATTGAAAGCATGTCATCTTTAACTTGCTGTAAGAACACTAAATGTACTTATTTTTATGATGGTATGCACTTTTATGAATCATTATTAAACGATTTAAAAAACGCTACAAAATTCATTTTGATGGAATACTTTATTATAAATAATGGAAAGATGTGGAATGGCATTTTAGACATTTTAAAGGAAAAAGTAAAAGAAGGAGTTGAAGTTAAGTTTTTATATGATGATTTAGGCTCATGTAGGTATGTAAGTGGAAATTATTACAAATACTTAAGAAAATTGGGAATTAAATGCTATAAATTTAACCCAATGATACCTTTAGTTTCTTCATATCATAACAATAGAGACCACAGAAAAATTACTATTATTGATGGAAAAATTGCTTATACTGGTGGTATTAATATTTCTGATGAATACATCAATTTAACACATCCTTATGGATATTGGAAGGATAATGCTGTAAGACTTGAAGGTGAGGCAGCAAATAATTTAACAATTTTATTTTTACAATTATATGGTGTCGCATCAAGAACAAAGCAAGATTTTGAGTATTATATGAATAAAGATAATGATATTGTCAGTGATGAAATAATAATGCCATATGGTACAGGTCCTAAAAACTTTTATTATGAAAATATGGCAACAGATATATTTTTAAATATGATTTCTCAAGCACAGCATTCAATTGATATATCAACACCATATTTAATTATTGATTATGCTTTAACAAATGCATTAATTGCTGCTAGTAAAAGAGGAGTAAGAGTTAGGATTCTTATTCCTTCAAAGCCTGATAAAAAGCTTATTTATGCATTTACAAAGCAAGCAGCACTACAACTTTTAAGCAATGGTGTTGAAATATATACATATACTCCTGGTTTTAATCATGCAAAATCTTTTTTAGTTGATAACAAAATAGCCTTTGTTGGTACAACTAATCTTGATTTTAGATCATTAATTCATCATTATGAATGTGGTGTTTATATTTACAATTCCCCATGCATAAAAGAAATTGACATTAATTTTGAAAAGGACTACTTAAAGTCTAAGAAAGTAGCTCAAAAAGATTTTAAAAACAAATTAATTACAACAATAATTGTTTCATTTTTAAAAATTTTCCAATCATTATTATAAGCTAGCAAATTATTCGTTGAAATTAAAATTGACGATGTGCCAATACCCTTTAGTATTCCTAATTCGTTTAAAAGTACCTCTTTCTTTTAATATTCTTTGATTACTGCGTTCACTTTTATTAAAAATTATCAGATGCTTTTACGTCAATAATAATGACGTAAATAGTTTTGACATAAATATAAAGCCACTTATTTTTGAGGTCTTTATTTTCAAAAATTTAGTGGCATTTTATATAAAAGCTTATTCGTCAATAATTTTAGCATTAACTAAGAATTTCTTTAAATTTGTAGCATATTCTTTAGGATAATCAACGATGCTACAAGCATGTCTTGAATTATCATAAATATCAATCATTTTAAAGCCTTCCTTAGCATCAAAGTTTTGATAAACCATGTATGAGGGTACAAAATCATCCTTGCTTCCTTGTACAAAATACATTGGAATATCTTTACATTTTTTAATCATTTTTATAGGACAAACATCACTGAATGAAGATTTTGTCTTCAATTTAAAATAAAGATTGGCAAATTGCATAGTTGGAAATGTTGGTAAATGCTTTAATTCCTTACATTGGTAATTTAATAATTCCTTTAAAGAGCTATAGCCACAATCCTCACTAATGAATGCTAAATTACCATATCTTCCACCATGGATCATAACTGTGGCACTTCCCATTGATTCACCTTGAGTTCCAATAACTATTTCACCATTAAATCTTTTTTTTATTTCTTCAATAATAGTTTGTAAATCATCTGCTTCCTTATCACCCATTGTCGTAATCTTTTTATCTGATTCAAAATGATTTCGATGATCATATATAAATACATGGAAACCTAAATTTAAATATATTTTTCCATAAGCAAGCATTGCATAACGATTACTAGTCCAACCATGAACTAAAACAACAACTCTTTCTTTATTATCCTTAAATTTGATATCTTTTTTCTTACTAATATATGAAGCTTTTAAATTATAGCCATATTTTGATTTAACAATAAAATCCTCAAACTTAAAATAATTATTGAATTCATCTTCAGTAATTTTCTTATTGTTATATTCATATGATAAAATTTCATCAATATTATGGCATGTTGGATACATCATAATGTTCATCATTATAATTGAAATAATAAATGTTAAAACAAAATATAAAGCAATAAGAGATAAAATAATTATTAATATAGTTTTAAGTACCATAGCTATTCTCCTTTACTTATTGAATCTAAATAATAAAGCATTATTGAAGTAGCAACGCCAACATTTAAGGAATCTATATTATTTGAATGTTCAATTTTTACATTAATATCACTATCTTGTTGATTAATTAAGCTAACTCCACTACCTTCATTTCCAACGATTAACGCAAATTTATTAATTTCCTTTAAAGAATTTAAAGGAACACTTCTTGATGATAATGTTGAGGCTATAACACAAACATTATGCTCCTTTAATTTTTTAATTATTTCATTAACATTTCCATAAACAAAAGGAATCTTTAAGATAGCACCTTGTGAGCCTCTAATTACTTTATCATTATAAATATCAACTGAGCCATTACTTAAAATTATCATATCAACATTAAATGCTAAAGCTGTTCTAATAATAGTTCCCATATTACCAGGATCTGAAACGCCATCACAAATTAAATATCTATTTTTAGTATAATCAAGTTCGTATTTTTCTTTTTTTACAATAGCAATGATATTTTGTGGTGCTTCAACAGCTGATATTTTTTTTAAAATAGCATCAGAAACATAATATACCATCACTTTATCATTAATGTAGTTTTTATTAGTTGTGAAAATACATTCAATATCTTTAGCCATCGATATTAAATGCTCTCCTTCAATCAAATATTTATTTTCCCTATCACGATACTTCTTTTCCTTTAATTGTGCTGCATATACAACAATTTTATTACTTAATGATGTTATTTCCATATTTAATTCTCCTTCAATTTTGCCTTTGCTAGTTTATAATCTTTAAAATAAGTAGATACAATCCTATAGAATTCTGGTGAATGATTAAATTGTAATGTGTGCGCTAGTTCATGAACTACAACATATTTAATACAAAAATCATCCTTAAATAATAATTCTAAAGCATATGAAACTTCATGCTTTTTTTTATTATAGCTTCCCCATCTTGTTTTTACATCCTTCACTGTTATCTTAGGAAAGCTACATTGCAAATTCATTTCATTAAATGTATCCTTTGTAAGCAAAGTCATTTTTTTTAAAAATTCATTGGCGAACATTTTTTTTATTTGTTTTTTAAAATCAATTTCTTCATTTAAGAAAACAAAATTATCTGTATATTTAACAATACTATTTGATGGTATAATTTGATACTTATGATTTAAAATTGTAATATAATCATAAGCTTTCAATGATTTATTTTCTTTTATCATTTGTTTGTTTAATTGCTTGTTAATAAAATCTTGATTATTATTAATAAAACTATTAATCGTATCCTTAGATGTAAAAAAAGGCGCAGAAATGATAATAGTATTATCTTTCACACGCATATACATTCTTTTTATTTTTTTATAATTAATTTCAACTTTTGCTTCCATATACATATACCAATATATATAATAGCAAAAATTTTTATTTTTTTAAAGATTAATTAACCCAAATTGTTGAATTTAATGGTATATTTTCATATAAATATTTTGAATCATTAAAGCTAAATCTAATACAACCATTTGATACTCTTTGCTTTAATCGATTATCTAAAACATTTTTATCTAAAGAATAAGGAAATGAATGAAGTAAATAAGATCCACTATATTGTAAATAATTATAGCAAATATAAGTATTATCTCTACTATAAAAATGAGTGCCTTTACTAGTTATGGTATAAAGGCCTCTTTTACTTGGCGTAACATTAGCACCGCTTGCACAATTAAGCCTTTTAATTAAAAAATAATAATTATCTTTTTTTTGTAATACATATGTTTCTATTCGATATAAATCCACCCAAATAAGAAAATCTGTAGTTGAATTTAATGATGAATTATTTACATATAATTCAATTTCTCCATCACTTAAGCTATCTTTAGTTTTTGTCTCATCATTACTTAAAATAGTTACGTAATAGTTTAAATACCATTTATCCTCATTGTTTATTAGCAAATGATATTCTTTTCCATTTTGCTTATCTTCAATTACTTCTCCAAATAATTCTTTTCCCTTTTCTACTATTTTTGCTTTAACAATATAAGGTATTACTTTTTGCTTAACCCTATCATATTCATTTTCATGTATTTCTTTATAATAATCGCTCATTGACTCACTTTCACTTTCGTTTAAACAATAATGTTCTTCATCATTAAATATGAAATAAGAAAATAAAAAAGAACATAATAAAAAAGTTAATGTAGTATACTTTAATAGCTTTAGCATATAATCACCATTATTAGTATTTACATTAATCTTTTAAATTATATTAATTCTTTTAAAGAATAAATAACATAGGTTGGCTTAATTTCATCTTTATTTTTTAATCTTTTGAAATTGAAATAGCAAGTTTTAACATCGCTATTAATCCCAAGCTTAATATCACTAGATAGTGAATCTCCTATAATTAAGGCTTCATCTTTGTTAAAATTTTTAATATAAGCACAGACATAATCCATAAATAATTTATTTGGCTTATTGTATTTTATTTCATCAGAAATAAAAGAATGAATAAAGAATTTATCGAGTTTTGCTTTCTTTACACGATATTTTTGTGTTTTATAAACGCCATTAGTTATAGCATAAATTTGTTTGTTTTTTTCAAGTTTCTTTAAAACAAGTTTAGCATCTTTCATTAAAAAAGCTTGCTTATTTAAATAATATCTATATGTGTTTTCAAAATCAATTGAAGCTACATTAATATTATTTTTAACTAAAAATTCATCAAATCTTTTAATTAAGCATTCATCCCTACTAATAATTCCTTTTTCAACCATTTTCCAATATTTTATATTAGTTAAATGATAATCATTTATTAGCTTATTAGTGGATTTTATATTATATTTATTAAAAGCTAGTGTTAAAGCTTTTCTTTCTGATTTTTCAAAGCTTAATAATGTATCATCAACATCAAACAATAAATACTTGAAATTGTTTATAAAGTATAATCTATCAATATCTAGTTTTAGCATTTTATTTTCCTTTATAAAGCCAACCTCTCCTAAATTAGAAGACATTTTGTTTAAGCAATATATATTTTTAGTTTTATTAGTTAAAAATTTACAAAATAATCTGATTATTGAAGTTTCATAATTATATTTATAATATTTTTTATTAATTCTCTTATACATAAAATAAGCTTCATTGTCAGTTAATCTTAATGATATATAAGCTATTAAAGAGTCATTTATTAAAACATTATATAAGCTAGTACCTTTTACTTTATTATTATTCTTTCCTCTTAAAATTTTAATATTATCAAGTTTTAGCATAAATACCTCCTATAAAGAAAAAAACTGAAAATTAATTCAGTTTTTAATTAACCACGAATTCCTAGTTTCTTAACTAATGCTGCATAACGTTCATAATCTTTCTTTTCAAGGTAGTCAAGTAAAGCATGTCTTTGTGCAACAAGTCTTAATAATCCACGACTATTGTGGTGGTCATTCTTATGAGTCTTAACGTGCTCAGTAAGATATTTAATTCTTGCAGTTAATAAAGCAACTTGAACTTCAGTAGAACCAGTATCTTGTTCGTTTTGTCCATATTCCTTTACGATTTCTGCTACAGCTTCTTTTGTTAACATATTATTTATCCTCCTATTAACATTTAATGGCGTAAACGAAGAAACAATTGGAGATTTTGTATCTAAGTAGACGTCTATTTGATTATATAATATTTTAATATTTTTAGCAATTATTATTTTAAAAATTAAACATTTTGTTAATTGAAAAAGTAAATTTTACCTTAAAAAGCAACTCGGCGAGTTTGCAATTGTTAATTTTGCAATGTAAACTATATGTAGAGTCTAGGATAACGGGAACATTAGGACCTATATGGCTAATAATAAAAAGTTTTTAACAAGTAAAAAATATAATAAACATTTTGATGTGGATGAAAGTAATAAAATTAAGAAGATTATTGAAGATAATAGAGATTCTAGTGGCTCATTAACTATAACTTTAAATAGTATTGGAGAAATGTTGCAAAAAGATCCTACTACCATTTCAAAAGAGGTAAAAAAATATAGAATTCAAAAAAGATATTGTGACATCATTTCATAGTCGCTCTTGTATGAATTATTCAAAATGTGAAAAGAAACATTAACATCATCAAGGGAAGGTATTAATGTTAAACAAGAAGAATTCAAAGAAATGGATGATGCTATTTATAAGGAATTAATTAATAAAAAGTAGCCACTATCTCACATTTATTATGCTAACAGCGCTTCATTTAAAGTTTCATTAAGAATAGTTTATCTTTATTTTGGTAAAACATAGAAAGCACTTTTAGTCACTCAAAAATTACCGCAAAAATCATTCAAAAACGGCATATGCTGGTGTGGCTCAGCGATAGAGCACCACCTTGGTAAGGCAGGGGTCACGGGTTCGATTCCAGTCAATAGCTCCATTATTAAAAACCCTTGAAGCCCTAGTAAATTAGGTACTTTCAAGGGTTTTTCTATTGCAAAAAATTTTGCTTAATTTTAGGCTAAAAATACAATAGGTGTAGTAAACTGCAACAAAAAGTGTAGTAAATTTGCACTAAATTTAGTGCAAATTTACATTTTGTTTTCTTAAAATCTCATTTTCATTTAGTCTATCGTTTAAACGATTTGTGTTTTCATTTACATAATCACTGCTGGCATTGCTGTAGACTGTGATTGTTGTTTTCACGTCTTTGAGACCTAAAAGTTGTTGAATTACTTTTGGATTTTCGTTAAGTTAAAACAACATATTTGAAAATGTGTGTCTAAGCCCATGAAAATGTATGTTTAAATCTCACAAATGATTTCGCCTAATAAACCTATTAAATATAACTCTACACCCTGAATATGTGCGAATTATGCCATCATCAGTTGCAAACACATAAACATTAGGATTTGTTAAATTTAATTCCACATCAATGGAATGCTTATGTTGTTTTCCTTTCTAAGCAATAAGTTCGTTATAAACAATGTCGGTCATTGGCACTTCTCTCACAGAGCAAGCTGTTTTTGTGCCACTTTCTATTGCTGTTCTTTCAACTATGTTTCCATTGCTATCAAACTTTGTATCTTTCGTTTCGGCTTGTGTAACCTTAATTATTCTTTTTGCAAAATCTATATATTTCCATTCAAGAGCAATGGCTTCGCCACTACGAAGTCCTGCAAACATCATCAAATAACACATGGGTTTAATAAAGTTCGCTAAGCCTTTTTCTAGTGCATTTAAAAATCTATCTCTTTCTTCTGATGGAATTACCTTGTTTTGTTACTTTTTAATATTTTTACAAATCAATAGCATTTTCTTCTAACAAGAATTGTTGGATGCCAATGTATAGTATACCTCGTTCATCGTGCCAAGGAATTATATTATCTTTAACAACTACAATTTTTTTAAAAGAATCTGCAATTTTGTTTAATGATTTAGTTTCTTGTTCTTTCTTGTCTTCGCTGTCTATATTTAATGCAGATTGAATATAATATCTTTTGCTATTTTTATTAGCAACAAAATCAATTTCAAGTTGTGTTCTTTTGCTTTTCCCAAGTTCATCTTTATAATTATATTCTACAACTCCAACATCAACGTCAAATTCTCTAAATAATAATTCATTGTATATTATATTTTCCATAATGTGATTCTCTTCTTGCTGTCTAAAATTAAGTCGTGCATTTCTCAAGCCTATATCAGTAAAGTAATATTTTAATGGTGTATAAATATATTTTTTACCTTTAACATCGTATCTGTAGGACTTGCTCAAAATAAACGCATCAATTAGGTAATCCAAATAAGTGCTAATAGTCTCCGAAGATATTTTAATTTGTTTATTTGAAGCAAAAGAATTTGCAAGTTTTGTAGGATTTGTTAAAGAACCAATGGAAGAAGATATAAAATTTAATAAATCTTCAAAGATTTCTTTACTATTTGTTATATTATTTCTATCCAAAACATCTGTAATGTATGTTTTTGTAAACAAATCTTTTAAGTATTTGCTTTTTTCTTCATGTGTTTTTTTTGTTACAGCAAGTGGCATGCCACCATAGGTAAGATACTCTTGCCAAGCATTTGTTTTGTCTTCAGTATAAGATGTATAGAATTCTTTGAAGGTTAGTGGATTTACTCTAATCTCATCCCCTCTATCTTTAAATTCTGTCAATATATCTGATGACAACATTTTTGAATTACTGCCAGTTACATACAAATCAACATTAGATAATTTCATGAGTCCTAACAACGTATCGACAAAACCAATTTTTGAATTTTTATCAATAATGTATGGATTTTGAATTTCTTCAACTTTTTGAATTTCATCAATAAACACATAAAATAATTGTTTCTTATCTTTAGTTAAATTTCTTATATAGTTATCTAATTCAATTGGATTTCTATATTTCGCATTTTTAATTTCGTCTAAAGCAAGCTCAATTATCTGACTATCCTTAACACCAATCGAATTTAAATAGTCGTGATATATATTAAAAAGCAAATAAGACTTTCCACATCTACGAATTCCTGTTATGACCTTAATTAATCCATTTTCTCTTTTATTTATTAGTTTATTTAGATAAAATTCTCTTTTAATCCGCATAGTTAACTCCTTATTATTTTGCGTAAATACGCATTTTTATCAGTTACATTTTATCAAAGTTATAAAATAAAGTCAATCGACACATCTAAAATTTTTGCGTAAATACGCATTTTTATCAGTTGCTCTATCAGTTCTCATTAGTCAAAGATATTTTAAATATGAATAGTCTACAAAACCTTTAGGCAGTTTTATATAGTTTTAGAATACTTAAATTTACTAAATTTTTGCATTTATATGTAAAAAAAGTGATTTAATAATCACTCAAAATTAACACGGCGAAAAATTTTCATCATGTTTTGCTATAATTATAAATGTTTATTATATTTTTCACTTGTTAAAAACTTTTTATTATTAGCCATATAGGTCCTCCTATCCCACTATCCTAGGCTCAACATACAGTTTACATTGCAAAATTAACAATTGCAAACTCGTCGAGTTGCTTTTTTAAGGTGAAATTTACTTTTTCATTCAACGAATACAACATTTTTTATGATTATTTTTTGTAAAATACAATATTTCTTTATCTTAATTAATAATTGAACTATAATAAAGCTATAAAATCTAGGAGGGCATATGAATATTTTTAAAAGAATCATAATAAGACTATATCAAAAAATTTTGTATTTATTTTCTTTGCTTTTAAATTTTAAAGAGCCTTTAGTTATTAGTGGTAAAGATTCATTTAATAGGCTAGTTGAAGAACTAAAAAAACATAATTTTAAACATGTATTTTTGGTTACTGGCAAAAGAATTCATTCCTTAAAATTAGATGAATTATTAACAAAATTATTGGATAATGAAAATATTAAATATACTTTGTATTTTGATTTTACAACTGACCCTACAATAAAACAAATTAATGATGGCGCTAATTTATATATAAATAACAAATGTGATTGCATAGTGGCAATTGGTGGAGGCTCTATTATGGATGGAGCTAAAGGAATAGGAATTAAAGTAAATAATAAGAAAGATTTAATTAAAATGAAAGGCTTATTAAGGGTTAAGCATAAACTTCCTTTTAATGTTTTAATTCCAACAACAGCAGGAAGTGGAAGTGAAGTATCAATTGCTGCCGTAATTATAAATGAAGATAACAAAGAAAAATTTCCAATTGAGGATTTAAAGTTAATTCCAAATGTTGTTGCTTTAAACCCTAATCTATTAGTAAATCTACCTACATTTATTACTGCTTATACAGGAATGGATGCTCTAACCCATGCTATTGAAGCATATTTAGGTAATTCAAACACAAAAGAAAGTAATAAAAATGCTTTAGAAGCAATAAAGCTTATTTTTAATAATTTACAGACATCTTATTTAAATAATAACGATTTAAATGCTAAAAATAATATGCAAATAGCAGCATATAAAGCAGGACGAGCCTTTTCAAGAGCTTATGTTGGTTATGTTCATGCATTATCTCACGCAATTGGTGGTTATTTTAATGTTCCACATGGACTTGCAAATGCAATATTACTACCTTATGTCTTATTAGAATACGATAAATATGCTTATAAAAAGCTTTCTAAAATCTATGATTACCTATATGGCAAAAATATTTTAACTAATAAAGAAAAAGCTAGTAGTATTATAAATATGATTATTAAATTAAATAATGATTTAAGCATTCCAAATAAATTTGAGATAAAAATAAACGAAAAAGATATTGATATTTTAATTAAAAGAGCTATTAAAGAATCAATACCTTTATATCCTGTTTGTAAATTATTTACATATCAAAACTTTAAAAATGTTATTATAAAAGCTTTTAATTAATAATGCTAGGAATTAAGCTTAATTGAATAAATATACAAATTAAAGATAATACAATAGCAATACTTGAAAAGAATAATGCCTTATCAAGTTTTTCAACATGCAAATAATTAACATAATTCATTTTAATATTTAAAGCCATTATTAAACTTGGAATAGCAAATATTAAGCCAAAGCCATAAAAAATTGCTAAAATAATTGCTAGAAAACTAAAAAAATGTAATTGCTTTAAAATACTATAATAGGTTATCTTATCCATTTTATCACCAATTATAGTATTTACATTTTTAGGTATTTTAATAAATCATTATAATCTTTTTCTATTTGATTTTTTAAATCTATTAATGAATTAAATTTTACTTCTTCTCTTTTAAATAATGTAAAAATAGCAATTATTTTATCATCATATATGTCTTCATTAAAATTTAAAATATTAGCTTCTATTTTTAAATTATTTTCATCATTAATAGTTGGATTTATTCCAACATTAATTAAAGCATCATATTCTTTATTTAATACAATTATTTTTCCAAAATAAACACCATTTTTTAACAAATAGCAGGAATCATTAATTTCTAAATTTGCTGTTTTAAAATTGATTGTTCTTCCTATTTGCTTGCCTTTTATTACCTTGGATTCAATAAAAAATGGGTGCAATAATAATTTATTAGCTATATCTACTTTTCCATTTAGTAAAAGCATTCTTATATATGAAGACGATACCTTATTATTATTAAAATAAACATCATCGACAATTTCAATATCAATATTAGTATTATTTTTAATAAATTCTATATTCCCCTCTTTATTTTTAGCAAAAGAAAAATCATTTCCGCATACTATTTTTTTACAATTCAATGGCTTAAGTATTTTATTTAAAAAAGAGTTTGCATCTAAATTGACAAAATTATCTTTTATTGATAATACTAATAAATAATCAATATTTAATGATTCAAAAAATTCAATTTTATTTTTTAAAGGAAAAATTGGATTTGAAACCTTAAAATAACTTAAAACATCATCAGAAAAAGTAATAACAACGCTTTTTAAATTGTTATTTTTTTCATTCTTTATTAATGAATTAATAATTTTTTTATGTCCTAAATGTAAGCCATCAAAAAAGCCAATGGTAACACAGCTATTTTCCTTGTAATTCTTTAATTCGCTTAAATCTAATATCCTCATTAAATAATCCTCTTTCACAATGATAATTATTATCATCTACTAAATTATACACTGCAACTTCCCTGTTATCATCAATTATTAAAACATTTTTAGCATTTTCATTAATTAACGTAATATTTTGACCATTATAGACTCTAATTAGCTTATTATTTGATAAATCTTTGATTTGTTTAAAATCTAAAACATCTTTTATATCATAAGTTTTAAAATTATTATTTATTAATTCATCATAAGGCGTGGCCATATCTAAACTTAAATTACCAATTTTTGTTCTAATTAAGCTAATTAAATGACCATCATTATTTAAAGCATTAGCAATACTTTCACCAAGAGTTCTAATATATGTTCCCTTTGAGCATTTAACATATATTTTTATTGATTCTTTATTATTTTCAAGTAATTTTAAATCATATATGAAGACCTTTCTACTTGGAATCTCTACATTTTCATTATTACGAGCATATTCATATAAATGACGACCATTTACATGAATAGCTGAATATATAGGGGGAACTTGAATTATTTCACCTAAAAACCTATTTAATACATTATTAATTTCTTCATTACTGCATTCATTAACTAGTGATGTTTTAATAACATTACCTGTTAAATCTAAGGTATCTGTTTTGCTGCCAAATTTAATTTCTGCTATATATTCTTTAAAGCTTGTTTCTAAATAAGTCATTATTTTTGTTGCTTGATTTACACCAATAATTAATAATCCACTAGCAAAAGGATCAAGTGTTCCACAATGTCCAACCTTTTTAGTATGAAAAATTCTTTTAACAGCTTTTATAACATCATAGCTAGTAATATTTTCTTTTTTATTAATTAATAAGATTTTATCCATATTATTATCCTTTCCTTGTTAACAAAAATTAAATTAATTGCATATTGTAAAATGTAGTAGAATAAAAGGGGTGAAATAATTTGTATAATTGTAATTTAACTACAAATTCATGTCCTAATATCACATTAACTATGAGTGCAAACCAAACAAGACTAGCACCTTGTGATTTAATTACGTATACTGTAACTATTAATAATGAAGATAGTAATGTTACTTATGGTGTATTTAAAGAAAATCTTCCATGTCCTTTAGTTTTCTTACCAGGAACTGTAACAATTAATGGTGCTAATTATCCAACATTAAATCCCACAAATGGCTTTAATGTTAACTTTTTAACAATGGGTAATCAAATAACAATCACTTATATTTGTAAGGCTTATGGAGATAGCTGTTGTTGTGTAAAGGTAACTACTTGTGAATGCTGTAGACAATATAGAACTATTAATAATCAAGCACAGCTTGCTTATAAGCAATGCTGTAATAACAAGGTAGCACTTTCTAATGTTTGTCCTGTTGATGTTGAATATTAACTACAAAAGCCAGTAAAAGCTGGCTTTTCTTATATATCAAGCTTAGCGATGAATATTAATTTATCATCAACTATTCCCTTTATGTTATATGTATTATTTTCTTTTTTATAATAAACGCTTATTGTTTCTTTATAATGTAATTCATTTATATAATTAATTTCAAATGCTTTTATTTTTTCATCGCTTTTTAATGATAAAGCATTTAAAATATAAACACCATATTTAATATTATTAACATGGCCATTATGATCTAAATCCATAAATTGTGCTTCTTCTTTATAAACATTACAATTATCGATAGTAAAATCAGCTAATTTATTTAATTTTTCAGCAAAAACATCTTCATTAACAGCAATTAAATTGTTGTTAACCTTTTTAGCTGGAATTATTTTTCTTGTATTATTATCTATTATTACCCATTGTGATGTAGCTTTTATAACTACATCATCATTTTTATCACAAAGTAAAAAATCACGATCAAAGTCAACTAATTTGTTAGCTTTTGGCCATGTAGTAGCCTTTAATGTTTCATATAAGCCAATATTTTTTACAACCTCATATTTAATCTTTAATAATACCCAAATTTGGTTGTTTTTTATTAAATCATCATAAGCCATATGATAATTAATACAATGCTTTCCTGCTATATCTTGTAAAATATCTAAAATAGCATGTATGCTTAATGTATCATATCTTGTATAATCTGAAACTCTTAATTTATAAAATTCACTATATTTATCACTCATCATTATCAATTCTTCTATACTTTCCTAAAAAATTTTTTTTATAATGCTTTAATTCATTACTGGCAAGCTTATGATTAAGTCCTGCTGCTTTATTAAGCCAAAATCCAGCTTTGTTTTCATCTTTTATGCAACCATATCCTTTATGATAGCATAAGGCTAATGAATACATTGCTTCATTGTAGTTAGCTTCTGCTGATTTTAAATACCAAAAGAAAGCCATTTCATCAAATTGTGGTATACCAAGACCAAATTCATAGCACCTTCCTAATGAATATTGACCCATTGGATATTTTTTCTTACAGGTTTCTTGATACCAATAAAAGGCTTTATTAAGATCTTTTTTTACACCTGTTCCATCAGCATAACAAATGGCTGTATTATATTGTGCTTCAACAAGCCCAGCATTGGCAGCTTTTTCAAACCAAATAAAAGCTTTATAATAATCAACTTTTCCAATTAAACCTAAATAATAAATTGTTCCAAGATTATATTGAGCTAAAATATTCCCATCATTTGCTGCATCTTCAAATAAATTTAGTGCTCTATTTATATTTCTATCACAGCCTAAACCATTTTTAAAACACAATGCTAAATAGTATTTAGCATCAGCATTATTATCATTTACGGCTTTATTAAACCAATAAAATGCTCTATTATAGTCTTTTTCAACATCTTGTCCTAAAAAGCAGCACCTTCCAAGTTCAAATTCAGCAGATGAAACACCCATTGTTGCATCCTTAATTAAATCTTTTATTTTTTTTGATCCCATAAAAACCACCTATAGTTTATTATATATTTTTGAAGGTAAAAAAACAATATAAAATGTCGCTTTTTGCTTACATAGCTATTATTAATTTAGCGGTATAAAAATTAATCGTTTTTGTATATCTTGCAACGATTGTATAATAATATGAGGTTAACAACATGCAAAGAAAAAAAATAGTTTAGAATATAAAAAAGAATTATCAAAGACATATTTAAAGACAGTAAGCGCCTTTGCTACTACAACGATGGTGAAATAATTTTTAGAAAAACTGATGGTTATAAAATTGTTGGCATTAAAGATCCAAAAGAAACTTGCTTAAAAATAGAAAATCAAATTAATGGAAGATAAAAATGAGTTCCATGGTTTTTGATATTGTGATTTTTATCATATTTAAAAATATTTTATGTGCAAAAATGGCATATATATCTTAAAAACATTTGCCATAAATTACATAAATAAGTAATTATGCTAAAAAAATTTATTCTTTTTCAGGGATTAAATTTTACATGATACAAATGATACTTAAGCAACTACGAATAGAAAAACTAAAAGAAAAATTTAAGAAAAAAAGTTGACTTACTTAATATTGTAAATGCTAAACTGAAAATGTCATAAAACGCCAAACTCAAAATGTCGTTTTTTGGAACATTCCACTATAATT
>CAKPXF010000016.1 GCA_934201705.1 uncultured Bacilli bacterium
CCGAGCACCAGTCGTTGTTCACATCATCACTTGGTGGTGTTTAATATATATGAGCTTGGCTCTTTTTTTTTGCTTTTTTTGATTTGATAAATATTCAAATATCGCATATAATAATTTAACGGAACGGGAAGTAATATTACCTAAAGTATCCTTTACAGGTATGGGTTTACTTCTTTTTTTTCATATCAACTTTTTATTTATTTATTTAAATGGTATAATACTACTAAGCAAATAATAAAAGAGGTGAAGTTTAATGGATAATGTACTTGATTATGTAAAATGGAGAGGCGATCTTACTTTTGATGAGCATTCTTTTAATGAAATAGATAATTTAATTATGGCTGAGGTTATTTATGTTGACTTTAAAGATGCAATAGATGAATATCCATCAAAACACACTAAAACTTATAAAGAAGCTGCTGATAGAGTTTTTGCTAATAAGGATGTTGATAAAATTGTTTTAGGATTAATTGTGCCAAACACAATTGTAAAGCTTGCTGATAGTATAAGAACTACTAAGAGGTTTTCAAATTTAAAGGTGTCTAATTATGTTAATATTATAGACATTCAAACTGCTTGCCAATTTGCTGCAATGTGTTTCCATATTAATAAAAACTTAATATATGTTTCTTATAGAGGAACAGATGACACAATAATAGGTTGGCAAGAAAATTTAAACTTAGTAAAAAAAGGACCTGTTGAAGCAGAAGTAAAAGCAGCAAAATATTTAAATGAAATTGCTAAATTGTTTCCAAAATGTGAATTAATTGTTGGCGGTCATTCAAAAGGAGGAAATTTAGCTACATATGCAGCTATTTATTGTGATGACAAGGTAAAAAAAAGAATTATAAAGGTTTACAATAATGATGGTCCGGGTTTTTTAAAAGAAAATATAGATAATGAAAAATTTTTAAGTATTAAGAGTAAAATAGTTAGAATTATTCCTCATTGCTCTGTTGTTGGTTTATTATTAGATTCTTTTTGTGGGAAAACATATATTGTCTCATCTAATGCCAAAGGTGTTAATCAACATGATGCTTTTTCTTGGGAAGTATGCTTAAATCATTTCGTTAAAGTAAAAGATTTAGCGTTAAATGCCAAAAAATTAGATACAGCAATAACGAATATGATATCAAATTTAACAGAAGATGAAAGAAATGACTTAGCAGTAAATGTTTATAATTTTGTAATTGAATTAAATAAAAATACATTAATTGATTGTCACAATGATCCAATTAGATTAATTAAATATTTAAATAAGATAACAAGTAAGAATAGAAAAATATTTATGCAATTAATGTATAATTTTATTAAATATAAGCAACTATAAAAAAGACGGAAATAAACTTCCCGTCTTTTTAAATAAGAACTTTTACTTACTTACGCTTTTAATAATGTTAGAAGTAATAAAATCAACACCCCAAGAAGCATACTTATCAGCAACTTCTTGATTATCAACAGTCCAAATATTAACTTTTATATTGTTTTTATGGCATAAATCAATTTTTTCTTTATCAATGCTGTTAAAATGGGCATCAACATCTAAAGAATATTTTAATAATGTTTCAAGGTGTTCTTCTTTAAATTCGCATAATAGCCATTGTGCTTGTTGTGTCTTTGAAATTTCTCTTAATAATATTAAATCCTCTAGATAAAAAGAAATAAAGATGGTGTTATCAAGCATATTTAATGAATCTACAATTCTAAGGATTTCTTTAATTTGATCTTTGTTAAATAATTGCTTTAATTCACATACAGCAACCTTATTATATTTTTTACAGATTCTAAAATATTCAATCATTTCAGGAATTCTTAAATCAATTCTTGCATCATAATTGTCAGTATCTGTCAATAAGACATTTCTTACTAATTCAAAATTATTTTCTTCAACATTAATGTTAGTTCTATTATTTGTTACACGTGAAGTTGTTTCGTCGTGAATAATAACATAATGATTATCATTAGTTACATGCACATCAGTTTCAATTCCGTAAAATTCTTTTGTTACGCCAGCCGCAGTAAATGCAACTAATGTATTTTCTTTTTCAAGGCCTGAATATCCTCTATGGGCAATAAATTGTGTCTTTTTCATTTCCGCAATCCTCTTTTCAACAAATATTATAAACTTCTAATATGTTTTTTGCCATACTTATTTAGTAAAAATTGTTAAAAATATTAATGAGGTGATTATTATTTTAAGCAACAAAAGAAGAATGATTTATACCATATGTTTTTTATTATTATTAATTAGCATAATTATGGCAATAAATGCCCTAATTTTTGAATAAAATTGCAATTTAATTATAGTGATTTATCTTAAAATATGGTATTATATCTATGTGAAATTCATGGATAAGAGGTATACATAATGAAATATAGAAATAAAATAATGTTGATAGTTTTACTGATTATTTGTATAGCATTTTGTGCGTATAAATATATTCCAATTATAGCTGATTTTATAAATAGACTATATGATGGTAAATATAATGCGGTTTTACTTCCTTTAGTTATTATAGCTTTAATTACACTTATCGGAGTATTAGCAATTAATGCAGACAAGCAAAAAATTATCACAGAGAATGTTAATCAAGCGCTAAAATATGATAAAGAAAGCAAAATAATTATTGTTTATGAAAGCAAAAAGGGAGAAACTAATAATGAAAAAAGATAATATGCTATTAACATTTTTGTGGGTTGGTTATGCAATTGTAGCAATACTTGCTATTATTTTTGGATATTTCAATTATAAGGATAATCTTACAACATACAATTTATATATCTTTTTAACAGTTTTAGTATTAGCTATATTAATGATTATAATTTATGTCTTGAGTGTAAAAAATAGTGAAAAGAAAGCTAAGGTTATTAGAAATGTTTATGTTGATAAAACTACAACAATAAATGGAAATAATGATAAAGTATCAATTATTCATGTTGATGAAGTTGATGATACAAATATAATTGTTAGTATTTATAAAAATAAAGAAGCGCCAACAGATGTTATTGGTGCAATCAATAATGATAATTAATCGATTTCATCAGTGATGAAATCTTTTTAAAAGAGGAGGAAAAAATATGAAATGGGATTTATCTTACTTATTTAAAACTTATGAGGATTTTACTAAAGCATTAAATGAACTAGATTCTTATGTTGAAAGACTAGCTTCATACAACAAAAAATTAAAAAATGAAAAGGATTTTGTTGAATATTTACTATTAAGCGATGAACTTGATTTAAAACTATCAAGGGTTTTTCAATATGCTCATCTAAAAAGTGATTTAAACAAAAAAGATGTAAATGTGGCAAATGATTTACAAAGGGTATTCTTATTTTTAAATAAATTAATACAAGTAACATCTTTCGAATCTCCAGAAATTTTAGCAATTGGAGAAAAAACTATTATGTCATTTATAGACAATAATAAAGAAATAGAGCAGCATAGATTTTCTATGGAAAAGCTTTTCCATATGAATAAGCACGTTCTTGATAGAAAAAAGGAGGAATTATTGTCATATTTTAATTCAACATCCTCAGCTGGAAGTGATTTGTATGACTCACTTGGGACATCTGATAGAAAATATAAAACAATAACTTTATCAAATAAAGAAAAGGTAACAGTAACACAAGGGAATTGGCGTGGATTAATTTGCGATTGTAATAATAAAAATGATCGTAAAAAGATATTTAGAGCTATTTTTGATTATTATGAAGAAAATAAAAATACATTTGCTAAAATATATCAAACTGAATATCAACTTGATTTAGCAAATATGAAGGCTAGAAAGTATAAATCAATTTTAGAGGCCCATTTATTTAATAATAATATTCCAACATCTGTTTATACAAATTTAGTCTCTGTAGCCTCAAATAACAACGAATCATTAAAAAAATATATAAAGCTTAGAAAAAAATATTTAAATTTAAGTGAACATTACTCATATGATAGATTTTTACAGCTTGCCCATTCTGATAAAAAGTATTCATATGAGGAAGCTAAAGAGTTATTTTTTGCTTCAATTGAATCTTGTCCAGAGGACTTTAAAAGTAAGGCAAGAGAAGTATTAAAAGAAGGTTTTGTAGATGTTTATGAAAGTGATGGAAAAAGAAGTGGAGCATATTCCTCTTCACAAGCAAATCTACATCCATATATTTTACTAAATTATTCAAATACACTTGATGATGTATTTACTGTAGCCCATGAATCAGGCCATTCAATTCATAGTATGTATGCTATGGAAGCTCAACCAGCCCAATTACAGGGTTATACAATCTTTGTAGCTGAAATTGCTTCGACATTTAATGAGCATATGCTTCTTGATTATTTAATGAATAATAAAGAACTTTCAAAAAATGAAAAAATTATGCTACTACAAAAAGAAATTGATGAGATTATGTCAACATTCTATCGTCAAACATTATTTGCTAACTATGAATTGGAAGTATCAAAGCTAGTAGAGCAAGATGAACCAATTAATCATGAGGTTTTATCTAATATTATGATAAAATTATATAAACAATACTATGGAATGGATATTAAAAAAGAAAAGGTTAAGCAATATGTATGGGCATATATTCCTCATTTATTCCATACTCCATTTTATGTATATCAATATGCAACAAGCTTTGCGGCAAGTTTTGCCTTATATGAAAACGTTAAGCAAAAGAAAAAGGATGCTTTTGAAAAATATGTTAATTTATTAAAATCAGGCGGTAGTAAATATCCAATTACTCAAACAAAGGAAGCTGGCATTGATTTAACTAAAAAGGAAACATTTATGGCAGTTGTTCATAGAATGGATGAATTAGTTAATCAACTTGAAAAATTACTTGGAGAATAATTATGAGTAACATTACTAGTGAAAACTTATTAGCCTTTATCAAAAATTCACCATCTGCTTTTCATAGTATACTATCAATTGTAAAAGTATTAAATCGCGAGGGCTTTATCAGGCTTGATGAAAATGAAAACTTTAATTTGACTAATGGTGGCAAATATTATGCTATTAGAAATGATTCTTCAATTATTGCATTTAAAATAGGCGAAGAGCTTGATAATTACGCATTTAATATAGTCGCTAGTCATTCTGATTGTCCATCATTTAAAATCAAGCAAATAGAGCAATTAAAGGGTGAATATAATAGATTAAATGTTGAAGGATATGGCGGAATGCTTTGTGCAACATGGTTTGATAGACCATTAAATATTGCAGGGCGTGTGATAGTTAAAGAAAATAATAAATTAGTAAGTAGGTTTGTTAACTTTAATCGAAATGTTGCTTCAATTCCTTCTGTTGCCATTCATTTTAATAGACAAGCTAATGATAATGCTACTTATTCTTTAGCAACTGATATGTTTCCAACATTATCTTTAAATAATAAACCATTTAAAGAAATATTAGCAAATGAATTAAATGTAAATGCTGATTCTATCTTACAGCATGATTTGTATTTAATAAATCATCAGGATGGCTACTTTTGGGGACTTGATGATGAATATATCTCTTCTCCAAAACTTGATGATTTACAATGTGCATACACGACATTATTAGGATTTATAAAAAGTAATAACAAACATAATATTTCGGTTTATTGTTGCTTTGATAATGAAGAGGTTGGTTCAACTACAAGGCAAGGCGCAAATTCTAATTTCTTAGATACTATTTTAAATAGAATAAATACTGCTTTAAATAAAAATAGTGAAGACTTTTATAGGGCACTTGCTAATTCATTTATGATTTCAGCGGATAATGCTCATGCTGTACATCCAAATCGTCAAGAATTTACTGATAGTGAAAACAAGGTTTATATGAATAAAGGAATTGTTATTAAATTCAACGCCTCTCAATCATATACATCCGATTCTCTTTCTAGTTCAATATTTACTAAAATATGTGAAAATGTAAATGTCCCAGTTCAATACTTTTCTAATAAAAGTGGAATTAGAGGTGGCTCAACATTAGGAAATATATCTAATAGTCATGTTTCTATTTTATCTGTTGATATAGGCTTAGCCCAGCTTGCTATGCATTCTGCATGTGAAACTAGTGGGACAATCGATAATGAATATATGGTTAGTGCCATTAAGGAATTTTATAGTTCAGTAATCCTATTTAATAAAAATGAAGTAATAATAACTAACTAAAAAAGGCGAGAAGCCTTTTTTTTGGCTCTTTAAAAGTAAAAAGAAAAGCTACCCAATTTAGGTAGCTTTTTAAGTATCTATGATATTAAACTAGAATTTAGTTGGAACAAAGAAGTAAACTAAGAATAATAAGCAAACAATGATACAAACAACTGAAACATCAAAGTGTGGCTTAACAGCATTTTCTTTATCTTTATTTGCTGCATATTTGATTAAATCAATAATGTAAGTAATTAATGAAATAATAACATATGTTAATAATCCAACTCCAATACCAGTTGTGATTGAATAAGCAAGAGGCATCATAGCAATTGTAAAGAATGTAGCAACTGAATCTCTAACTGAATCAACCTTTAAGTTAACTGCACCTTTAACCATTAAGCAACCAACATAGATTAAGGCACTTGCAGCAGCTGCTGAAGGAATTGAAGCAATTAATGGCATTAGGAAGATAGATAAGAAGAAACAAACAGCAGTAGTTAAAGCAGTTAAACCAGTTTTACCACCAGCTGCAATACCAGCACCACTTTCAACGAATGTAGTAACTGTTGAAGTTCCAAATAAAGCACCTGTACATGTAGCAACTGAATCTGAAATCATAATTTTATTGTAGTTTAATGGCTTATCATTTTCATCAACTAAGCCAACTGGAGAACAACAACCAACTACAGTTCCCATAGTATCAAACATATCGATCATACAGAATGTAATAATTGTCATAATAATTCCCATAATGCTAGCGCCATGTTCTTTTGCAAAGTCCCAATTTAAACCACTTGTAAATGCAGAGAAGAATGTGCCACCATTATTTGGGTCAAATGAGAAAAAGCTTTTGAAGTTTTCAAAGATGTTCCAGCTAATACCATATGGATTCCAAGTTGTAATTCCAAGAGGAATACCTAAAATAGAAGCTAAAATAATACCAATAATAACTGAACCTTTAACACGGAAATGTTCTAAAACAGCAATTGAAAGAATACCAAACATACAAACAAGAGCAGCTTTAGTATTTAATTCGCCCCAAGCAGAAAATTTAACTAATTCTACTAATGTATATTGATTATCAACAACTAAAGATGCATTTTGCATACCAATGAAAGCAATAAATAAACCAATACCAACTGAAATAGCTTTTCTAACGCTTACTGGAATACCATCAAAGATTTTTTCTCTAATAGATACGCCTTTAATTGTTAATATAGAAAGTAATAAGAATAAAACACCTGAAATTAAAACTAAGAACATTGCATTTCCTAAAGTACATTGGAATGCACCCCAGCCCCCAATTAAGCCACCAACCATTGAGTTTAAACCCATACCTGGAGCTTGAGCTAAAGGCATCTTAGCTAAAAATGCCATTAATAATGTACCAACGATAGCACCTAATGCAGTTGCGATGAAAACTGAAGACCAATTTGCACTTTCATTTCCAACAGCAATTTGATTAGGGTTAACTGTTAAAATGTAAGCCATTGCCAAGAATGTTACAATACCTGCAACTATTTCTGTTAAAACTGTACTGTTTCTAGAACTAATTGCGAAAAAATCATCAATTCTTTGTTTAAAAGATTTTTTTTCCATTTTTCTTCCTCCTTGAAATAAAAAAATCCGTTTTTAGACGGAATCGTTTTTATAAAATGCAAAAAAGACTTACATTTTAAGATGTTCGATCCGCCATAGTCCTAAATTTATGGTTTAGGGTAGAAACTGCTTTCCATATTAAAGCGTTATATGACTTTAGTCTTTGAAATTAAAGACACTATTATTATAAAAAGAAATTAATTAAATTACAACAACAAATTTATGAAAGCGTTATCAAAAAAAATTAAATACATTCGAAAAGCAAAAAAAAAGAAACTATGTTTGACATAGCTTCCTTAAAATTATGGTATCTTATTGATTTGCTTGTTTATTTTTTGCTTTCTTTGAGCAGATTGCATTAACAATAATTCCAAGAATTAATGCACAAGCAACTTCTGTAATTTTAATTGTATTAATATTTATAACCAACCCACCAACACCAGCAATTAATATTACTGATACTACAAATAAGTTTTTATTGTCATTTAAGTCAACATTTTGAATCATTTTTAAACCACTTACAGCAATGAATCCATATAAGGCTATACATACACCACCCATTACACAATTTGGAATTGTTGCTAAGAATGTAACAAATGGTCCAAAGAATGATATTACTATTGCAAGAATTGCAGTATAAACTGTTGTAATTACTGATGAATTTCTTGAAATTGCAACACAGCCAACGCTTTCACCATAAGTTGTATTAGGACAACCACCAAATATAGCACCAACCATTGAACCAACACCATCACCAAGTAAAGTTTTATCAAGACCTGGATCTACAAGTAAATCTGTTTCAATAATTGTTGATAAATTTTTATGGTCAGCAATATGCTCTGCAAATACTACAAAGGCAACAGGGACATAAGCTACGGCAATTGAACCAATATAGCTACCAATATTGTTAAAATTTCCAAATTCAAAGTTTCCTTTAAAGATTTCTAAAAATGAGAAATTAGGTAACCAGCTCATATTATTGAATAATTCAAAGTTAATTACCTTTAATGCATCATTATTTGATAAATAACCAATTCCTGTAAAAATAGCTCCAAGAGCATATCCAGATACAATTCCAATAATAAATGGAATCATTTTTAGTGTCTTTTTACCATATACTGAACAAAGTATTGTAACAATTAACGTTGTTAGGCCACATAATAAGGCAATGTAAGGTGAACAAAGAGCATTTCCAGCAACATCTTTTAATCCACCCTTTAATAAATCTCCAATTGCATTTCCAGCAAGTGATAATCCAATGATTGCTACAGTTGGTCCAATTACAACAGGTGGCATTATTTTATCAATCCATTTCGTTCCAACGAATTTAACAATGATAGCAAGTATTACATATACAAGCCCTGCAAAGAATGCTCCTAATACTAATCCTAAGTAACCAACAGACATACTTACTGCACCAGCAAATGCTGCTTGCATACTTCCTAAGAAGGCAAATGAACTTCCTAAAAATACTGGGCTTTTGAATTTCGTAAATAATAGATAAACAAGTGTTCCAACTCCAGCACCAAATAAAGCTGCTGCTTGACTCATATTAGCACTTTCATAAACGCTGTTAATAATTGCAGGGACGGCAATTGTTGCAGCAAGAATTGCTAATAACTGTTGAAAAGCAAATACTAGTGTTTTTAAAAATGAAGGCTTGTCTTTAATTTTGTAAATCATTTCCATAAGTGTTCTTTCTCCTTTTCAAATATTTTATTCTTTTTTAATTTCAAAAAAAATGGACTAATCAGAAAAGATTAATCCATTAGAAATTTAAAATTAGAAAAAGAAAAGAATTTTTGCAAAGGCAATAATTCACTTGATAAAGTTTTGATGTTAACTATACTTAACTTTGTCATGTTGATCACTCCTTCACAAATTTCTTGCACTAAATTATAGATAAATATGAAAAAAAATGCAAGGATTATTTTTATAAATCAAAACTATATTATTTATAATATAGAATTTTAAAGATTTTTATTTTATTTATAGTGTGCTATAATAAAAAGGAAAAATAAGAGGCATAGCTATGAAGAATTTTATAAATAAACATAAAGAGTTGTTACTTGAAATATGTAGATTCTTACTTGTTGGTGGACTTGCAACAATAATTGACTATTTATTTTATCTATTATCATTTTATTTAATATTTAAAGCACTAAATGAACAATTAAATATCGTATTATCTACTGCAGTAGGTTTTATTTTCGGAAATATATTTAATTATATATTTTCTATTATATTTGTTTATAAAGGTGCAAAGGAAAATAAAACAACTCAAACCTTTAAAGCTTTTATGACATTTACAATAATTGGCGTTATTGGACTATTGATTAAAATTGGTTGTCAATTAGGTGGTAATTATTTAGTTGACTTAATTTTTAAAGATACAAATGGATTTTTAGCTTGGTTTTTAAATACTGTAGTTTATTGCTTTGCAACATTAATTGTTTTGATTTGGAATTATGTTATTAGGAAACTTACAATTTTTAAGGAGAAAAAAGGAGATAGTGAATTATGAAAAAAGCTATTATTATAGGCGCAGGGCCAGCAGGCTTAACAGCTGCTTATAAACTTTTAAAGGAAACAGATATAATACCAATTATCTATGAAGAAAGTAATGTGATTGGTGGCATTTCTCAAACTCATGAATTTAAAGGAAATAGAATGGATATTGGAGGCCATAGATTTTTTACTAAAAATGAAGAGGTAATGAATACTTGGTGTGAATTAATGGCTCCTCAAGGAAAAGCGGCTTTAGATGAAAAGTTATTAAATGAAGTGAAAGAATATGATGGCATTGCTGATCCTGAAACTCAAGATGACGTTTTCTTAAAAAGAAGACGTGTTTCTCGAATATTTTATTTAAGGAAATTTTTTGATTATCCAATTTCTTTAAAGCCACAAACATTTATAAATATGGGCTTTACTCGTACAATGAAGGCAGGCTTTGGTTACATAAAATCTTGTATGTTTAAAAGAAAAGAAAATTCACTAGAGGATTTTTATATTAATAGATTTGGGGCGCCTTTATATCATATGTTTTTTGAAGATTACACTACAAAGCTTTGGGGTAGAACACCAAAAGAAATATCGCCAGAATGGGGTGCTCAACGTGTAAAAGGGTTATCACTATCAAAAACAATTTTAAATGCTTTAGCAAAACCATTTAGAAAAAAGAATTCAAAAGTTGAAACTTCTTTAATTGAAGAGTTTTATTATCCTAAAAAGGGACCAGGACAATTATATTCAAAAATGGCTGAAAAAATTGTTGAAATGGGCGGAGAAATTCATTTTAATAGTAAAGTTACAGGCATTCATTTAGAAGATAATGAAATAAAATATATTATTATTAACAATGATGAAAAAATCACAGGTGATTATTTTATCTCATCGATGCCTATTAAGGATTTGATTTGTAATATGAATGATGTTGATAAGGAATTAGTTGATATTGCAAGCAACTTACCATATAGAGACTTTATAACAGTTGGCTTATTATTAGATAAATTATTAATCCAAAATAAAACAAAGTTAAAAACAGTTAATAATATTGTCCCTGATTGTTGGATTTATATTCAAGAAAGAGACGTTAAAATCGGACGCCTTCAAATATTTAATAACTGGTCGCCGTACATGGTTGATGATATTACAAAGCATATTTTTGTAGGACTTGAATATTTTTGTAATGAAAATGATGAATTGTGGAATATGGAAGAAAAGGATTTTATTAATTTTGCAATTGATGAATTAGTAAAAATAAAAATTATTAATAAAGAAGATGTTATAGATGCGTGTCAATTAAAAATAAAGAAAGCTTATCCTGCTTATTTTGATTCATATTCAAGATTTGAAGAAATTAAAAATTTCATCAATGGTATTTCAAATTTATATTGTGTTGGTAGAAATGGGCAACATCATTATAATAATATGGACCATTCAATGCTTACTGCTATTGAAACTGTTAAAGTAATTAAGGATAACCTAGATAAATCAATTATCTGGAATGTAAATACAGAAAAAGATTATCATGAAAAAAAATAAATAATAAAGCCTAAAGAGGCTTTATTTGTATTATACTAATTATGGTAGGAATTATTATGGAAAAAAAGATAAAGAAAAATATTATTTATAATATGATTATTATATTTGCTCTATTTTTAACATGTTTATTGTCATACATAATTATTGCAAATAGACAAATGCTAACAATTAGATGTGTTGGCTATTCTTATTTAGTTATATTGCTTGGAGTATTTATCTATTTATTGCTCGATAAAAAATTAACTTTTAATAGAGTAATAATCTTAATTTTATTATTAGGCTTTGGCTTAAGAATTATTTATGCATCCTACAATAATATTTTTTCAAGGCAACATGATGTCGGAAAAGCTTTTGAAAAAGGACACTATGGCTATGCTGTATATATTTTTAGAAATAATTCTTTAGTAAATACTAATGAGCAACAATTTTATCAGCCCCCATTAAATGCAGTATTTCAAGCTATATGGATGAAAATAATTAGCGTGTTTAAAAGACCAGACGATTCAATTTTAGAACTATATAAACAAATGTCTAATAATGAGGTTAGCTTTAAATACAATAATGAGCTAATTGTTTATATTGATTCACTCTATAATTATTGCCGAGTATTAAGTGCTTTTTATTCATGCTTAACGTTGTTTATAATTCATAAAATATTAAAGGAACTTAATTTAAAGGATTATATACATATAATTGCTTTGTTATTTTTAGCAACACAGCCAGTATTAGTTATGATGAGTGGTACTATGAATAATGATAATATTTCTTATCTATTCTTTTTCTTAGCACTTCTATTTGCGATTAAATGGTTTAAAATGCAAACGTATTTAAATATCATACTAATTGCCATTTTTATAGGGCTTGGCATGATAAGTAAACTATCGATTGGATTTATAGCTTTTATCATTGGGCCTATGATGCTTTATATCTTAATTAGGGCTATTAAGGATAAAAATTACAAGCATATTATTATACAATTAGCGGTTTTTGCAATAATAGTTTTCCCGCTTGGCTTATCATATGCAATTAGGAACTATGTTTTGTTTAAGCAGCCTTTAACCTATATTTTAGATTTTAAGGATCATTGGAATCCAATTTTATATACTAAAATTAGAACTAAAAACTTCTTTGAAAGATATGTTATATTTCCATTTAATGATATTATTTCAGATAGAGGAATTTATCATGATATGGGTGAATATAACATTTGGATGGATTTATTAAAAACATCAACATTTGAAGAATTTTCATATACAAATAATGCTCATATATTTGCTGGAATGATGTTAACATTTAACTTTTTACTTTATTTATTAGCTATTGCTTCAATTATCTATTTAATAATTGGCTTTATTAAAAAAAGCAACAATGATAATAAATTTGCTATAATTATGTGTTTAGCTTTCGTTGTATTGGCACTCTTTTCTTATATTTCCTTAAATATTAAAATGCCTTATTCTTGTACTTCAAATTTTAGATATATATCGTATTTGGCATTCGCAAATATTTTACTTACTTTGTTTGCTCTTGATAAGTTAAAATTTAAGCCATTAACGTATATTAGTTCTATTATTGTTTTAATGTTTTCTATATTTACATCATTGTTTATTTTAGTTATTTAGATTTAGGAAATGCAAACAAGCATTTCTTTTTTTTACGAAAAAAAGCCTCATAAAATGAGACTTTATATATCTAGAATTGTTAGTTTGTTATTCTTTAATGTTTCTTTAACGTCAATTATTCTTTGGTTTCTTGAACCTCTAAAGTGTAAGCAAATATCCTTTTCCTCTTCTATAAATCTACCATCAACTAATACATCAATATTTGCTAAGATATCTTTAATAAAAGATGTATTAGCCCTACATGTTTTGTCAACTGTAATTTCATCATATGTAAAGCCAGTGTATAACCAAATTGATTTGCTAGGGAATTCTTCTTTTACTTTTTTAATGATTTTTAAAACTCCAGCTTGATTTTCTTTTTCTAAAGGCTCTCCACCTAAAATTGTTAAACCAGCAATGTAATCATTGCTTAAATTTGCTAATAAATAATTCATTGCTTCATCGTTAAACTCTTTTCCATAGTTAAAGGCCCAAGTCATTTGGTTAAAGCAATTTTTGCAACAATTTCTACAACCTGAAACAAATAAAGAAACTCTAACACCAATGCCGTTTGCTATGTCGCAAACTTTTATTTCACCATAATACATTTTTTATAAGTGTAATACTCTTTCTTTTATTTCTTGTGTTCTACCTTGATTCCAATACTGAGTGCCAATATAGCCACAAGTACGTCTAGCAACATTCATTTTATTTTGGTCACGGTTATGACAGCAAGGACATTCCCAAACTAATTTTCCATCATCATCTTCAACAATTTGAATTTCACCACTATAGCCACAAACTTGGCAATAATCAGATTTAGTGTTTAATTCAGCATACATAATATTTTCATAAATATATTGAATTACTGAAAGCACAGCTGGAAGATTGTCCTTCATATTAGGAACTTCAATATATGAGATTGCTCCACCTGGAGATAATCTTTGAAATTCAGATTCAAGAGCTAATTTATCAAAAGCATTAATTACTTCAGTAACATGAATATGATAAGAGTTTGTAATATAGCTTTTATCAGTTACGCCAGGAATAACTCCAAATCTTTTTTGCAAGCATTTTGCAAATTTGTAAGTTGTTGATTCAATTGGAGTTCCGTATAATGAATAATCAATATTTTCGGCTTCTTTCCATTTACTAGTATACTTATTCAATGTTTCCATTATCCATAAGCCATATTTTTTGCCTTCTGGTTCAGTTAATTTTTTACCAGTCATATAGTAAACAGTTTCCCAAAGGCCAGCATAGCCTAAAGAAATTGTAGAATAACCACCATGTAATAATTCATCAATTGTTGCGCCCTTTGGAAGACGAGCTAAAGCACCATATTGCCATAGAATTGGAGCAACATCAGATATTGTACCAGTTAATCTTTCATGACGTGCTTGTAATGCCTTATGGCATAATTCAAGCCTTTCATCAAAAATTTTTTCAAACTGTTTTTGATCTTTTTTAGATGATAATGCAACATCAATTAAATTAATTGTAACAACGCCTTGATTAAATCTTCCATAGTATTTTGGTGTACCATCTTTAGTAACATATGGCGTTAAAAATGAACGACAACCCATACAAGGATAGCAATTACCATTACCATTTTTATCAATTTTAAATTCTTTCATTTTCTTTTCTGAAATATAATCAGGGACCATTCTTTTTGCAGTACATTCAGCAGCAAGTTTTGTTAAGTAATAATATTTTGTACCTTCCTTAACATTATCTTCCTCAAGAACATAAAGTAATTTTGGAAAAGCTGGAGTAATCCATTGACCAGCAGGGTTTTTAGTTCCAACAATTCTTTGCTTTAATACTTCTTCAATAACCAAGGCTAAATCATTTTTTTCTTGTTCAGTTTTAGCTTCGTTTAAATACATATTTACAGATACAAATGGGGTTTGTCCATTTGTGGTTTGTAGTGTGTTAATTTGATATTGTATTGTTTGAACACCATGTTCAATTTCTTTTTTAAGACGCTTAGCAACAATATTTTCAACCATTTTATTGAAGCCACTTTCATCAAAATCAATGTCGTTTCTATAAGATGATAATTCATCTAAAACATTTTCACGAATCTTTTTACGAGATATATCAACAAATGGCGCTAAATGAGATAAAGATATTGTTTGACCACCATATTGAGATGAAGCAACTTGGGCTATAATTTGAGTTGCAATATTACAAGCAGTATAAAAAGAATGTGGTTTCTCAATTAATGTTCCAGAAATAACTGTGCCATTTTGAAGCATATCCTCAAGGTTTACTAAGCAACAATTATGGATGTGCTGTGCAAAATAATCCATGTCGTGGAAGTGAATGATTCCTTGGTTATGAGCTTCAACAATGTCATTTGAAAGCAAAAATCTTTTAGAAATATCTTTTGATACTTCTCCAGCCATATAATCTCTTTGAGTAGAAACAATAATTGGATTCTTATTTGAATTTTCTTGCTTTACTTCTTCATTATTTAATTCAATTAAAGAAAGAATTTGTTCATCAGTTGTATTTGAAGAGCGAACGATTGATCTTTTATAACGATATGTTATATAATTTCTAGCAACCTTATAATGATTTAAACACATTAATTCATCTTCAACCATGTCTTGAATTTCTTCAACACTAACAGATCTTTTTAATAATTTACACTTGCTTAAAACATTTTTTGTAATTTTAATAATTTCTTCTTCATTTAATTTATCAATATCATCAACTGAATCATTTGCTTTACTTATAGCATGAATGATTTTCTTTTCGTCAAATTTGACTTCACACCCACTTCTTTTAATTACTTTCATAGCATTTCATACCCCTTTCTTCGTATAACGAAAAGGCTTACAAACTAAAACCACCTTTTTTATTAAATATGATTTTTCTTTTCTCTTTGAAAAGTGACTTTATTTTATCATTGATTGACAAGGAATTCAATGCTTTAATTAGAGTAAATTGTACATCCTTAAATATGACAAGAAACCTCGAAATATTTGTCTATGTTTTTTTCTTGACAAATCAATTTAAAAATGTATAGAGGGGGGTGATTGAATTATATTATAAAAAAATAATTATTCAACATTTTTTGGACTTTCTTTTACTTATATATAATTATAAAATCTATGATTTTATTTTTTTTAAAATATATGGTAAAATAAAAATTAAAGGAGTAATGAAAAATGATAAATAAAAAAAGCCTATTAATAATTAATCTTTTAGTTTTAGCATCTTGTAATGGTGTAAACGATTCAGTATCAGTTAGTGATAATGCATCAACAAGTGAAAGCCTTAATATAAGTAGTAATGAAGTGTCTTCAACAAGTCAAAATAGCTCTTCAAGCAATTTGGAATCATCAAGTAGCGAAATAATTACTAAAAATGAAGAATTTGAGCGATTTATAGATGATTTCTTTGTTAGCTATTTAGGAAATGATTATCTTTCATGGAATATCTTTACTATTAATCCTTCAGATTTTGGCTTTGTTGATGTTTATGATTCAACTCCAAATTGGTATTTTTATAGTAAAGTAACTAATGAAGACATACAAGATACATACAACTATTATAAGAATCTTGATGATACTTTAAATGATTTTGATGTTAATACTTTAACATCTAGTCAGCTTGTATCATATGATGGTTTAAAGGAAATGATTGCATATGGCCTTGAGTATTACGATTTAAAAAATAATTACAATCCATTAATGGAATTTAATTATATTGATCAATTTGGTGGTGAAGCTGCTAATGTTGTTTCCTATATGGAATCATATTCTTTTTGGAATGAACAAGATATTAAAAATGCATTGTCATATATTAAATCATTACCAAATTCCTTTAAAACTTATATAACTTATTGCCAAGATAGAATAGATGCATCTTATCCATTATCTGATTACACATTAAATGCTATGATAGATTACTTAAATAACATAACTAATTTAAATGGTCAAAAGTTTTATTTAATTGATGTAATGAAAGAAAAAGTTAATGCATGTGGTTATTTAACAGCTAATGAAAAAAGCAAATATTGTACATTGTTTGAAGAGTACATTAATAATTATTTACTTATAGCCTTTAAAAACTTAGCAAATGGCTTAAGTCAATTTAAAGGAAAATGTAGTAAAGAAGGATATTTAGCAAGCTATGGTGAGCAGGGTAAAAAATACTATACATATTTATTAAGAAATCAATTAGGAATTTTCAATTTAGATATGGATGAATATGGCAAATATTTAAAAGAAACATTAGATAAATATGCAAACGAGCTTGATGATATTACTTCTTATATTTATAGTGAGATGAGTGATGATGATTATGATAAATTTGAAGAGTATCAAAATGGCAAATCAGTAATTAATGAAAATGATCCATATAAAATGCTTGACTATTTAAAGAATTTTTCAACTAGTATTGTAGAGCCATTAAAAACGACCCCTACTATTAATATTAAATATATGGATGAAGCAACCGCTAAATCTTCAAACGCTTTAGCATATTATACAAAATCAGCTTTGGATAACTATGAAAGCGAAAATATTACATTAAATGGTGAAAGCTTAAAAGAAGATTATAATGAAACGTTATCAACATTAGCCCATGAGGGATATCCTGGGCATTTGTATGATTATGTTTATTCAAAGCAACAAGATATTTCCTCATTTGCTAAGATAAATAGTAATTTAACTAGTGGCGAAGGATGGGCTAATTATGTGTCATATAAATTGTTTGAATATATTAGTGATAATAGTAATGATGAGGTAATAAAATATTATTGTCAATATTATAACTTAAACACTACATATGGTTATTTAGCATATACATATTTTGATTATGGAATCCATTATTTATCTTGGAGTGTTAATGATTTTAAGAATGTTTTACAAAATGTGGGATTTGATAGTTCATATGCTCAAGACTTATATAGATTATTAATTGAAATGCCTGGTGAATATGCAGCATATGGCTATGGAATGTGTTATTTTATTGATATTCACAATCAAGCTAAAGATGCTTTAAAAAACAACTATAATGAAATAGAGTTTAATAAGTTATTATTAAAGGATGGCTGGATTTCTCTTGATAGAATAAGCAAAAAAGTTAGGGAGTATATAAAATAAGATGAAAAAAGCATTAGCAATTTTTTTAATGCTAGCTTTATCATCATGCCATAAAATAGCTGGTAATTATCCAAATATTTCATATTTAGATTTTGTTAAGTATAATGATGAATATTTAATTGATGGCTATAGTATTTCATTAGATAGCATGAAATATAGAAGGCAAGATAGTTTAGAAAGTAAGTATTATATTGACAATATTGCTTATAATGAAAATTATTTATTTGGTGGAACAGCTCCAAGGGATGATATAGAAGCACCAGATAATTATGATAATGTAAAAAAACATTTATTAGGCTTGAAGTTAAACGATGAAAGTAGTGTAATTAGTACATTTGGCTATTTAACTAACAACTACCTAATAGGTTATGTAAATGTTTTTTACGGTACTATTGGTTTTTTATCTGGTGGTGGAAATTATGGCGTTGAAGAAATAGCCTATGGCATAACTTTTAAGTATTATAATCAAACTGATGAATTTGTTATATTAAGTAAAAAAGAAAAATGTATGATTGTATCAATTAACGAAAAAGGCTATATATACTATTTGAATAAAAAATACTATTATTACAATCAAAATAGTGATCAATTTCTATTTGAGGACAAAGCATATGATTCGTTTATCCTGCATCAATCGTATACTACTATATTAACAAATAATGAATATACATTTATTTTAATGTGTAAGGTGAAATTATATTCTGAAAAATATTATTTATATTTATTTGATTATAAAAATGAAAAAATAAATGAATTGAATCAATATTAATCACATAGAATTTAATGGTGATTAAATGAATTACATTTATTATTTTCTCTTTATAAGTATTTTAGGCACCATGTCACATTTTGTATATAACATTAATAAAAGCTTTATTGTTAAAATGTTTTTTCCTATTGATGAAAGCCCATTTCAGCATATTAAATTAATAACATTTCCAGCATTGATTTTATTAATATATGAAATGATTAATAAAGCTAATGCTTTTTATAAAGCTATTTCTTTATATGGAATAGCAATGTTTTTAAGTGCTTTATTAATGCTAATGTTCCATTATTTTATGAAATGTGGCTTAAATATTAAAAGCTTAACAATAGATGTTTTATCTTTCTATGCTACGAGCTTTATTTTTGTCTTTTTAATTAAGTATGTAAATATTGATGATATATTTGTATTAGTTAGTGGTATTTTATTTTTTATAATTACTATTATTTCATCAATATTTTTCTCATTTTATAAAGCTAAATTACCTTTGTTTGAAGAAAATAAAAAGAGCTAATGCTCTTTTATTCATATATTTTAGTTTCAACAACTAATCCTGTTTCAAAGAAACGATTCCAAGGCTGCTCATGCTTAATGATACTTACAGAATAATTAGCACTATTTAAGTTTTCATTACACCATTTATTTAATTCATCACGAATAAATGTGGCAACTTTTCCATCTTCTTTTCCATCTATTTCCTTCCATTCAAATTCATTTTTAAATAAATCAAAAGCTTTAAAACGAACATATGACATATAGCCAACATCTTCAAGATATCTTAATCCCATAAAATCAAAAAATGCCGCATTATTTTTATAAATATTATGAATCATTGCTAAAGGAATACATGTGCCTAAGGTATTAGCTGCAGTGTTCCAGCCAGCATAAGCGTCTACTTTAAATAATAAATTATCATTTTTAAGTAACTTGAATAAATTAATATCTCCACCATTTGCATAAGCAATATCAGCAATTGCTACGCATTTATTAATGCTTATTAAATATTTTATGTATTCAATGTATTCGATTAAGTTTCTACCAACTGTATAATTTAAATCAGTTTCTCCTACTTTGTTAATGATGCTATCATAAAGATGTCTTGCTTCCTTCATGTTGCTTAAAGGAACATTAACCATTAAAACTATATCAGCTTCTTTTAAGGAAAAAACACTTAAGCCTCCAGCAGCAATTATTTGATATTTAATTGATTCGCTAACAGGCCTATCCTCATAATTTGGAATGATATTACCATTATTACATGATGAATATCTTACAAAAACTTTAGGCTTTATATTATTTATTTCATTAATGCATCTTGCAAGTAATGTGTTACTTACGGCATCAGCATCGGGATACATTAAAGCTTTTAATTCTATACGTTTATTAATTATTTGTTCTCTTACGATAATTTGATCCTTAGCAGTTAAGCCATATGGAGCACTATCATCCTGTGGAATAATTAAAAAATCAATAATTTTATCCTTTACAAGCTCAAGGGTATGTAAGTTCATTTGAACATTAATTCTTCTTCTATTTAAATAATCATCTACATATGATTGATAATTATTTTTAGCTATAAAGTCTTTGGCATCATCATATTCTTTTTGCTGTGCTTCATTTAATTTTGTAATGCTCGCCATATGTTCATATGCTCCAATTAAATGAATTTCTCTTCCGCATAAAGCATAATATGAAGGCTCTTCACTATCTCCAGATGAAGATGGACAACGCATTATTAAATGATAAGCATAAAGTTTAATAGATGGATTAACCTCTTTTATTTTTCTTAAAACATTTAATCTATTTAATAAAGTTTTTTCATTTTCATAATGGAGACGAGATGGAACAATTCCGCCATATAATAAAGTATCAATAGCAACTACTGCATATGAAGCATCCTTACATTCTTTAATTAAAAAATCGGCTATTTTATCAATATTTCCAGGCACTTTTAAATCACCCATAAATTCCTTTGGAACTTCAACTAAATTAATATCATTAGTGATATTAGCTAGCATTTTAGGATACATATAAGTACAAGGTCTTTCATCAAGTGGTACTAAAACAATTTTTTTCATTTTTAAAATCACCTTATTTCTTTAAAATATTTTAGCACATTTCATAAAATGAATAAATGTAGTAAATAATAATATTGGTGACAAAAAATGACATCACATAGTGATTTTGCAGATGAGTTAATAAAAAAAAGTAGTAAAGGCTTTAAAAAAGAAGAAAGAAATTATAAAAGTATTAAAATAACAACAATTGATATTTTAAGTGACAACAATGAATTTAATAAAGAAAAAGGAAAATATATATCTTTATCATTTGATAATTTATATGATGATAAAATAAGAAAGGATATAAGCAATAGTGTTATTAATGCATTAAAATCACTTTATAAAATAAAAGATGATGATAAGGTTTTGATAATAGGACTTGGTAACTCTAAAATTATTGCTGATTCTTTAGGCCCATTAGTTGCTGATAAGATAGTTGTAACTAATCATTTATTTAAGCTGTTTCCTAAATCCGTTGATAACAATTTAAAAAAGGTATGCGTATTTACTCCAAAGGTTATGGGGCAAACAGGGCTTGAAAGCGCTGATTTAATTGAAGCAGTAAGTAAATTGTTTAAGCCTAATGTAATAATTGTTATTGATGCATTAGCATCATCTTCACTTAAAAGAATTAACAAGGTAATTCAATTATCTAATACAGGAATTGCTCCTGGCTCTGGAGTTGGCAATTATCGTAAGGAAATAAATGAAAAAACATTAAATACTAAAGTTATTGCTATTGGTGTTGCTACAGTTGTTTTAGCAACACAAATAGTAAAGGAAATAAATAAGGATGTAAAAATACCTGATGAAGAAAGCTATAATTTGATATTAACGCCAAAAGAAATTGATGAGGAAATAGAGCATTTATCATTAATAATTGCAACCTCAATTAATAAATATATTCATAAAAATTTTAATTCCTTTTAATTCGACATCTTTTTCACATTTAATAGTATATTATATAGCTGGTGACAATATGAAAACAAAGAGCTTTAAAATAGTTATCTTATGCTTTATTGTATTTATGATGGGTGGCATTTTAAGCAGTATGAAGGATGATAATGAATCAAAAGCGTCAACTATCATTAGTGAATTTGACGAGGAAAGCGAATATAATACTGATGGCTATACACCAGTAGATCCTAATGCTGAAGACAATGTTAATATAATTAGTAGAATTAATTGTAAAATAGGTGAAGGTGTGTCAAATATAGTAAATAAAAGTATAAATTCTGTGTTTCAACTATTAAAAAAACTTATTTCATAAGTGTTTTTATTGTTGTATAATTTATATGGTGGTGTTAATTATGAATGAAAAAATTGTGTTTTTAGGAACTCCTGAATTTGCTGCATGTATACTTGAGGGTTTGCTTAAAAATAATTATAATGTTGTAGCGGTTGTTACTCAACCAGATAAATTAGTAGGAAGAAAAAAGGTGTTAACCTTTTCTCCAGTAAAGGAAGTTGCTTTAAAGAATAATATAAAGGTATTTCAACCATCTTCATTAAAAAACGATTATGAATTTTTAAAGGATTTTGAGTTTGATTTATTAATAACAGCAGCTTATGGACAGTTTTTACCAGAAGCAGTTTTAAAAATGGCTAAAATTAATAGTATAAATGTTCATGGATCATTATTACCAAAATATAGGGGTGGTGCACCAATTCAAAGAGCCATTATTAATGGTGATAAAAAAACCGGTATTACAATTATAAAAATGGTTAATAAAATGGATGCTGGAGTTATGTATGCAAAAGAAGAAGTAGAAATTGATGACACAATAAATTCTACAGATTTGTTTTTAAAATTACAAGTTGTTGGAAGAGATTTACTTTTAAAAACTTTACCTGATATTTTAAATAATAAATTAGTCGGAGAAAAACAAAATGAAAATGATGTAACATTTGCTTATAATATTAAAAGAGAAGAAGAAAAAATATCTTTTTTTAAAAAAGTCAATGAGGTAAATAATTTAATTAGAGGATTATCTTTAACTCCGGGAGCATATTGTTATTATAAGGAAAAGGAATTAAAAATTTATAAAGCTAGCGTATATAAATTAAGCGATGATGATAAAGAAATTGGCCAAATTGTTCTTGAAGGTAAAAATAATTTGCTAGTTCGTTGCTTAAATGGATATTTAAAAATAGAAGAAATTCAGTTAGAGGGGAAACAAAAAATGCTAGCTAGTGCCTTTTTAAATGGAGTTAATAAAAATGAGTTAGTAAAGGAAAAATTATTATAATGAAAATAAAAAGAATTATTTTTATTTTTTTCTTTACTATTTGTACTTTGCTTAACACTTCTTGCAATGATAAAAAAGTTGAAAAATTTTTGCTTGAAGGGAATTATGACATAAGTGAAGTAAAAAAAATAGAAGCCTATGAGCTTATAAACAAAATAGAAGCTAATGACAGCTTTTTATTATATGTCAGTGTATATTCTTGCACAAGCTGTGCTAGCTTTAATAAAAATGTTTTATTTGATTTTATTAAAGAGACGAAAAGTGTTATATATAATATTGATTTAAGTAAAATAGAAGATGTTAAAAATGAAAATATTCCTTATATAAAGGAATCGCCAACTCTTGTATTTTATAATAAGGGAGTAAAGGTTAATACATTATCATACCTTGATAATGAAGATGTTTTTAAGAACATAAATGATTTTAAAGACTATTTATTAAATTATGTAATATTCCCTCGTATTATACAAATAAGCGAAGTAAGTTTGGATGAAAAAATAAATACTGGAGAAGCTTTTTATTTATATATAGGTTGGAAAAAATGTGGCGATTGTAAAAGATTGAATAAAAGGATAATAAATGATTATTATAAAAATAATAGCAAAACAATTTATTATCTTGAATGCGATGAATATAGAAAAAATAAGCCAAGTACAAAGCCCATATTAGGAGATAATCCAACTAAAGAGGAAATGAATGATTACAATAATTATAATAAATGGCTAGAATTTGCAAATAAATATAGCTTTAGTTTTTATGAGGATGGAAAGGTACCAACGCTTCAATATTACGCTAATAAAGAAGTCGCTGAAATGGTTGTTTATTTGAATGATACAATAAATAATAATGTAATAACAAATTCATTTTATAAAGATTTTATTAATATAATTGTCGAAGATGATGAATCATTATATAAAATGCATGATAGGAAAATTTTAGATTTTTTAAATAAATATAAGTGAAAAAATAACCATCAATATGGTTATTTTTTATAATAATATTCTTTAAATTTTGTTGGAAATTCTGAAACTGGAACGGGAATTAATTCGCCCTTATAGGTTAATGATACCTTTCCAGATTCTTCTGAAACAACAATTGTTAATGAGTCACATACTTCAGATATTCCAATAGCAGCTCTATGACGTGATCCATATTTCCCTGAAAGAGGCTTTTGTGTTGGTTGATAAAAAACAGCTGAATAAATAATCATATTACCACGTATTATTGTTGCGCCATCATGTAAAGGAGTTCCTTTATAAAAAATTGTTAATAATAATTCTGGAGATAAAGGTGCATTAATTGGAGTTCCTGATTTTTGCATTATTAATGATAAATCATCAGTTTTTTCAATTGTTATAATAGCACCTGTTTGAGTGGCAGATAAACTAGTTACAGCGCGAGTTAGATTATTAATTAATTCATCAGTTTCATTTACTGTTAATGATGATTCTTTTTTAGACACCTTTTTATTACGTCTTAATTCTTTTTCTTTTTCAGGAGATGTTAATAATAAAGCAGCATATACAGATAAAAAGGCACATACTGTAATAGTCATATTAGCAGTTATTTTAAGATCAGCTATATTTGAAATAACAAATAGAGCAGCTAGTAATAAAACAGCTAAAGTTACACGATACGATAACTTTCTAAAAAAGCAAATAAAAACTAAAAAGCCAAAAAGAATTATAGCTAAAATAATATCAATAAATAATGTCCAATCTATTGTAAAAAAAGTTACTAGTGGCATATTTTTCCCTCTTTCTTTCACTAATAATTATTTTAACAAAAAAAACAAAAAAAATGAATTAAAATATACTAATTTAATCGAAAAATATTTCAAATATAGCAATTAAAGGTATAATAATGTTAAAGGAATGCGTTGCTAAAGTTTCATTAATAGTTTAAAATGTAAAAAAGGAGATTTTTATAATATGAAAAAAAATCTATTACTTGCATGTGTTTTATTAGCTTCACTATCGCTTTATTCATGTAATAATAACGATAATAATGAAAGTGTTAATATTAGTAGTTCAACACCTTACGATGATTTAAAAGAGGATAATACATTACTTAAAAAGCACGAAATAGAAATATATACTAACGAAATATATTCGGTAAATTATTTAGTTTCAAAAATCTATTATCCAATTGATATGGTTATTTCAAATAATGATGTTGCAACATATGATGTGAATAATAATATCATTGGGAAAAACAAAGGCGAAACAATGGTTAAGGTTATTTTTTCAACTGATACAGAACTTGTTTATTCAACATTAAAGGTAATAGTTAAGGAAGTGAAAAGTGTGCAAAGTGATTTTAAAACTAGTGAAGGTGACTTAAAAAATAAAACATTTACAGTACTTGGAGATTCAATTTCTGATATAAATGTCACAGCTTATCCAGATAATAGGCCAACTTTTTGGTGCGAAATGCTTCGCGATAGGTTAAACATGAAGCTATATGATTTTGCAATAAGTGGCTCTTGTGCAGGATTTTTAAAGCAACAATCCGATACTATAGGAAAGGATTATGCAAATTATATTCAAGGAAGTAATGTTGTCAATAAAGAAGAAGTAAAAACTGCGGTTTCAAAAAGCGATTATGTATTTTTATACTTTGGTAATAATGATGTGACTTATAATACTAATATTGGAGATTATAATGATATTAATGATGATAATTATAAGGATGTGGAATCATTCAAGGGTGCTTATACATATATAATTAATAAAATTAAATCATATAATCCTAATGTTAAAATAGTTTGTTTAAGTCTATCTTATTCAACATGGGGAATAGGAAAAACTACAAGAAGTGAACTTGCTGATATTGTTGGTGATATAGCAAGCTATAACAATGTTAAATATATTAACATATACCATTTGTGGAATGAAAGTAATTATGAAACTTATAATCCAGATGGAATACACCCACAAACTAGTGGTTATGAATTAATAGTAGATAGGATATTGAATAGTTAATTATGGAAAAGGTTATTTTAATTGGTGGTAGTAATATTGATTATATTGGAACAAGTAAGGAAAAATTAATTTCTAATGTTTCAAATGTTGGAACAGTTTCTATTTCCTTTGGCGGGGTTATGAGAAACATTTGCGAAAATCTTTTAAGACTTAATAATAAAATTACCTTTGTTAGTGCTATTGGAAGTGATGTTTTAGGAAATAAGTTATTAAATGAATTAAAAGAATTAAACTGTAATGTTATTTGTCCAAATACCTCTTTACCTACAGGAACATATTTAGCAATAAATAATAACAATCATGATTTAAATGTTGCTATTTGTGATAATAGAATTATTGAAGAACTTAATATGTCTTTTCTTAAAAGCATTGGCAATGAAATAAAAAAATATGAATATATTGCTCTTGATGCAAATTTATCAATTGAAGCAATTGATTATTTATTTAATACATATAAGGATAAAAAGTTTTTAATTGAAGCAATTTCTCCTCATAAAGTAATTAAATTTAAAAAACATTTAAAGGATATTTATTTAATTAAATGTAATTTGTTTGAAGCAAGAGCTTTATGTGATGATGATACATTATTGGCCTTAGATGCTTGTAAATTATTGCTAGATATGGGAATTAAAAAGGTTGTTGTTTCAGCAGCTAGTGATAATATTTATTATGGAGAGAATAGTAGAGTTAATTGTTTTACGATTAATAGAATAGATAGTATTGTTAATACAACTGGCTGTGGTGATGCTTTATTTAGCGGGATAGTTGATAGAATAATAGCTAATGATTCTTTATACAATGCTTTAGTATTAGGACATAAGCTATCATTATTAACTTTACAAAGTGAAAGTGCTACAACAAAAGACGTTGCTATATACAAACACGATTAAAGTGAGATAATACTCACTTTTTTTAATTTTGTGTACAACCAGAAAATGAAAGCACTATCAAAAAAATTGAAAACGTTTTCAATGTTTCAATAAAAAAAATAATGAATAAAATATAATTGAACTTCGAAAGAGAAGTTGAAAAGGAGGATTTAATATGAAGGTATATGTATTGAATGCTTTAATTAATAATCACATGATGAAAGACAAAATGTTTGCAACAAGACAAAAAGCAAATAAGTATTTAGAAAAACTATTAGACAAAAACAACTTGGAAGTTGATGAGGTTGTTTATAAGGACAATAATCATTCTCAAGAATTTATTTGTAATGATTACAATAGAATCTTTATCAATCGTGAAATTATTAATTTATAAAGCAAAAACACATAAAAGTGTTTTTTTTTTGCTTTTAAAACAAAAAAGCCTAAAAACTAGGCTTTTAAAAATATAATGTTTAATTAGCAACAATATTAACGATTCTATTGATTATTGCAATGACCTTTCTAATGCTCTTGCCTTCTAAATTACGTTTAACTGCTTCATTTTCTAAGGCAATACGCTCTAATTCGGCAGCATTTGTATCTTTATTTACCGTAATAGTCGCTCTTAGCTTACCATTAATTTGAACACCAATTGTAATACTATCATCGACACATAAGGCTTCATCATATGTTGGCCAGCTATCATAAGCAATTGAAAAATTATTTCCAAGTAATGAATGCATTTCTTCACAAATATGTGGCGTAATTGGTGATAGTAATTTTACAAGACCAATCATATAATCCTTACTTACTTTTTCACATTTATAACAATCATTAACGAAAATCATTAATTGGGCAATTGCTGTATTAAATGATAATGCTTCATAATCATTTGTTACTTTCTTGATAGTTTTATTATAAGATTTTAATAAATCAGTATTTTCAATATCTTCATCGACAATTTTAACATTTGATTCATTTAAAACTAATCTATAAACCCTATCTAAGAATTTTCTTGCAGCAATTAAGCCTGAAGTAGACCAAGGCTTTTCATCCTTTAAAGGCCCCATGAACATTTCAAACAATCTTAAAGCATCTGTACCATATTCTTTTATAACATCATCAGGATTAACAACATTACCACGAGATTTTGACATTTTTTCACCATTTTCACCTAAAATCATGCCTTGATGGTATAATTTCTTAAATGGTTCTTCAACTGGAGAAATTCCCTTGTCATACAAAAATTTATTCCAAAATCTTGAATATAATAAGTGACCAACAGCATGCTCTGCACCACCAATATATAAATCAACTGGCATCCAATGCTTTAATAATTCTTTATTAGCAAGCTCATTGTCATTATTTGGATCAATATATCTTAAATAATACCAGCTAGACCCAGCTGATCCTGGCATTGTTGATGTTTCTCTTTTGCCATCTTTTCCATGATATTTAACATTTACCCAAGATGTTGCTTTAGCAAGAGGAGCTTCACCATTTTTACATCTACCATAATCATCAAGCTCTGGTAATACTAATGGTAAATCGCTATCATCAAGAGGAATAATTTCATCGCCAACAAAAATAACTGGAATTGGCTCTCCCCAATATCTTTGGCGAGCAAAAACCCATTCTCTCATTTTGTAGTTAATTTGTTCCTTACCAATATTATTAGCAGTTAAAAACTCAAGCATCTTATTAATAGCATCTTCTTTATTTAAGCCATCTAAAAATCCAGAATTCATATGAATTCCATCATCAGTATAAGCTTCCTTTTCAATATTTCCACCCTTTAATACTTGAATGATTGGCAAGTCAAATTTTTTAGCAAAGGCATAGTCTCTATCATCATGAGCAGGTACTGCCATAATAGCTCCTGTTCCATAAGTTGCTAAAACATAATCTGAAATCCAAATTGGAATTTCTTTATTATTAACGGGATTAATAGCATAAGCTCCAGTAAATACTCCTGTTTTTTCTTTGCTTAATTCAGTTCTTTCAAGATCTGATTTACTAGCAGCTAGTTTAGCATAATTAGCTACTGCTTCTTTTTGCTTATTACTTGTTATTTTATTAAGTAACGGATGCTCTGGTGATAAAACACAATATGTTGCTCCAAATAATGTGTCACAGCGTGTAGTAAAGACAACGAATGATTCATCACTATCTTTTACCTTAAAGGTAATTAAAGCTCCCTTTGATTTTCCTATCCAGTTTCTTTGAATTTCCTTTGTTGATTCTGGCCAATCAATTGTATCTAAGCCAGATAGTAATCTTTCAGCATATTTTGGAATATCTAAAACCCATTGCTTCATATTTTTTCTAACAACAGGATAGCCTCCACGCTCTGATTTTCCATCAATTACTTCATCATTTGCTAAAACAGTTCCTAACTCTTCACACCAGTTAACTGGCATATCTACAATTTTAGCAAGTCCTGCTTCAAGTAATTGCTTAAAAATCCATTGTGTCCATTTATAATATTTTGGATCACATGTTGAAATTTGCTTGCTCCAGTCAAATGAAAATCCTAGCATTTTTAATTGCTTAGTAAATGTTTCAATATTTTTTAAAGTAAACCCTTCTGGATGATTACCAGTTTTAATAGCATATTGCTCAGCTGGTAAGCCAAATGAATCAAAGCCCATTGGATGTAAAACATTATATCCTTGCATTCTTTTCATTCTAGCAATTATATCACTAGCTGTATAGCCTTCTGGATGTCCAACATGTAACCCTTGTCCTGATGGATATGGAAACATATCAAGAACATAATATTTTGGTTTACTAAAATCATAAACATCAGTTTTAAATGTTTGATTTTTATCCCAATACTCTTGCCATTTCTTTTCAATTTCTAAATGATTATAAGGCATATTAATCTCCTCCTTTTAAAATAAAAAACGTCTTTAGAATTCATCTAAGGACGTAAAATTACGCGGTACCACCTTAGTTCATAGTATAACTATGCACTTTTAAAAAATAAAATGCTCCACGGTTAATTTCCTAAGTAAGATGATTCTTTTTCACCACACAAGAACTCTCTAAACATCTTTTAAGTAGTACTTCTTCGTTTCACAGCACATATATATTTTATTAAATAATAAAAAAATATTCAATATTTATTTTAATTAAATACAAAAATAATATTAAAAATATTCTTTTGCTATAATACCTTCCAATAGCCTGTTTTATTCTACACTTATTCTACACCTGTATTTAAAAAAAGGAAAAAATAGGCAAAATAGTCAGCCAAATATACAATGCAATGTCATTTTGGTCGGATTATTTAATATTAATGTAAATGAAATTTTAAAATAAATATGGTATTATTTATTTAGAGGATTTATTAAATGGATAATGTAAATATTAAAATAACTAGTAAATATAATAATTATACAATAAAGGAATTTTTAAAAGCTAATCATATTGGTAGAGGAAGAGTTGAAGAAATTCGTGTAAAAAAAAGTGCTTTAGTAAATAATGAAGTAAAGCCTCTTGAATATGTCTTAAAGGAAAATGATATATTAACCTTTATAATTGATGAAAAGGTTGATTTTTTAAGTGATGACAAAAAATTAGATATTGTTTATGAGGATGATTATTTATTAATTGTTAACAAAGAAGCTAATATGCTAGTTCATCCAGATAGTAAGAATAAAAGAGGAACATTAGTTAATATAGTTGCTAATTATTATAATAAAAATAATATAAAAAGGAATATTCGTTATATTCATAGAATTGATAAGGAAACTACAGGAATTGTAATATTTGCTAAGGATTTTTTAAGTGAGGCCATTTTAATAAATGAGAATGAAAGCTTTTTAATTGAAAAGATATATTTGGCCTTAGTTAGTGGCTATTTTAAAGAAAAAGAAGGAAAAATAGATTATAAAATAGCTAAAAAGCCTTATAGCAACTTAATGATGGTTGATAATAAATATGGGAAAGATGCGCTAACATACTATAAGGAAATAAAAAGATATAATGATTACTCTTTGGTAATGTTTAATATAAAAACAGGAAGGACTCATCAAATAAGAGTTCATAGTAGCTATTTAAATCATCCATTACTTGGAGATGCTATGTATGGTGGTAACAAAAAACTAATTAATAGAGTTGCTTTACATTCCTATAATGTTAGATTTATTCATCCAATTCTAAATACAAAAATGAATATTAAGTGTAAGGTTCCTAATGATATAAAACAATTATGTGGAGGTTATGATGATTAATATATTTGCGTGTCCCGTTGGTGGATGTGAAAGTGATAATAGTGTTGGTATTTTTATAGCTATTGGTGCTATAATAATAATTGTAATAGCTTTTATAATTTATAAAATCATAAAAAAATTAAAAAAATAGGTTTCTTTTTATGTTTTTAATTTTTTAGTGGCATACTAATTTTAAATGGGGTGAAGTTATGGGACTATTTAGCTTTAAAGGCAATGTGCACTTAAAAGGTTTTAAAGAATTAACCAAGAATGAAGAAATTATATCAATTATGGAAGGTGAAAATGCACCTAAAATAGTTTATTTTCCATCCTTATTTAATAAAAGAGAAGTTGTTTTTAATGTTAATGTAAATGATTATGTCAAGGTAGGTACAAAAATAGGTGTTTTAAAAGATTTTGATTTACCTATTTATAGCTCTGTTAGTGGGGTAGTAAGTGATATTAAAGACATTTATAGCAGTCAAAGTAAGAATAATATTAAAACATTACTAATTAGTAATGATTTTAAGTATGAAAGGGATACATTATTAAAAACCGTTAATTTAGATAGTAGTAAAGAAGAAATAAAGGAAGCTATAAAAGATTCTGGCTTAGTAGGGCTAGGTGGTGCTGGTTTTCCAACATATATAAAATATAATGCAACTAATATAGATACTTTATTAATTAATTGTATAGAATGTGAGCCTTTTTTAACTAGTGACTATAAAGCAATATTAAAGGATATTGATTATTTATTAAAAGGAATTCCTTTATTATTAAAGGCCTTAGATGCTAAAAAAGCAATAATTGCTTTTAAGAAGAAAAACACTTCAATAAAAGAAACTATATTAAAGCACAATACTAATGAAAACATTACTATTTATGAAGCCAAAGATTTATATCCAATGGGCTATGAAAGAACATTAATAAAAAGAATTTTTAATAAAGAATATGATAAGCTACCTTCAGAAATTGGAATTGTTGTTAATAATGTCCAAACAGTAATTGAACTTTCAAAAACCTTATTAACTGGTAAAACACTAAATAGTCGAATTGTTACAGTTTCTGGTGATGCTATAAACCATTCTTGTAATATTATATGTCCTATAGGAACAATGGCTAAGGATTTAATAAATGTATGTCATGGCTACATAAAAGAAAATGTTAATTTAATTGTTGGTGGTCCAATGTGTAGTAGTGCCATAAACACTGATGAATTTCCTCTTTTAATAGCTAATAACTCCTTAACTATTTTAGAATATAAGGAATATTTGGAAGAACCTTGCTTAAGATGTGGAAGATGCTCATCATCTTGTCCTATGAGCTTACAGCCAGTTGAAATAGTAAATGCAGCTAAAAGGCAAGATATTGATAGACTTGCAGCCTTAGATGTAATGGCTTGTGTTGAATGCGGTATTTGCTCTTATGTTTGCCCTAGTAAAATAAATGTTTTAGAGGGTGTAAAAAAAGGTAAAATATTATATAGATTAAAAGGAAGGAAGGTGGCAAAATGACATATAAAACTAATCCATCACCTTATTTAAAAAGTAAGCTATCGACCTTTAAAATAATGATGATATTATTAATTAGCTTATTAGTTGTTTATGTATTTGCAATTATCTATTCCTTTAAAGTTGAAGGATTAGTAAATTCCTTTGTTTTAGAATATAATGCTAAGGTATTAGAATTTAATAAAGCAAACAAAGATGATATTTTAGCTAATTTAGTTAGTGCTAAGGAAGAATTAAGTACAATAAATTATGGGCTACGTTCTATTTTAATGCTGTTAATATCATTATTTACTACCTGTGTATGTGATGTATTAACCTCTATATTAAGATATAATAAAAAAAGTAATATAACATTATTAAATAAAATAAAGCATGACTTAATTTATAATTATAGTTATATTAGTGCAATTATTTTTGTTTTAACATTACCGGTTTATACTAGTTATTATGCTTTAATTATTGGTAGTGTTTTTATTGTAAGCATAAAAAATATGTTTGGAGGCTTTGGAAAAAACATTTTTAATCCTGCTTTAACAGGACGAGTAATGCTAGCTTTATTTTTTGCTCAATCATTAAAAATGCCTGATGTTTTAGCTTTATCAAGAGTTGGAATTGATAGTGTAAGTGGAGCCACATTAACAACAGCCTATAATAATAATTTATCTTGGCTTAAAACATCATTAACATATGGTTATAAAACATATTATAATCAAATATTTGTTGATTTTAGCTTTAAGGACATTTTACTTGGTAATTATCTTGGAGCAATGGGAGAAACATTTACTTTGTTATTGTTTATAATAGGAATTGTTTTAATTGTTTTGAAGGTTATTAACTGGAGAACGCCGGTATTTTATTTGTTAACTATTGCTTTAACTTCACTTTCAATAGCCTTAATTTGTAATTTTGATTCACCATTTTCTTATGTATTTTATCATTTAGCCTTAGGTGGTGTTATGTTTGGTGCTGTTTTCATGTTAACAGATCCTGTTACTGGACCAACATCTGCATATGGTAAAATATTAGCTGCTATATTTGCTGGCTTTATAACTGTTTTGATTAGAATAAAAGGAGCTTATCCTGAAGGTGTTGCTTTTTCAATTTTATTAGCTAATTTTATTTCACCAGCTATAGATCATTTTATAAATAAGAAAAACAATTCATGTATTGTGAAAAAATCATGCATTATGGCATCATTATTATTAATTAGTGTTTTAATTAACACTTCAATTGCTTTTAATATTAATGGTCAAGAAGTTTATAGTATAAATGGCATTGATAAGCCAGTATATGAATTATTAAATGATACTTTAACCTTAAATGATTCACAGTATTATAAAAAAATAGATTATCAAAGCAAAACCGATAAGCTAGTAAATTATAAGGTGTCAGATACGACAACTCTAAATAAAGCCTATGAAATAGTAAATTCAAAAAATGAAAAAATTGCTATTGCTTATATTATTAGCTATCCTACATCTATTAATATAAAAGGAAATGATAAAGAATTAACATCAACATTAATGATTGCTATTAATAATGATGGCTCAATATATGGAATTGGTAGATTTAGCTTAGTTAATATTGGAAATTATAAAACTAGTGAACTAGATGATTATTTAAAAAATAGTTTTACTAATAAAAATATTGATAACTATAATGATGTTGATAATATTACAAGTGCAACATATTCATCTAAATATATAAAAGAGTTAATTTCTTATGCTTATGAGGAATTTAACATGAAGGGTGGTAATTAATATATGAATAAATTAGTTAAGCTACCATTATTTTTAGGAATTACTGGTGCTAGCTGTGCTTTATTACTTACTGGTGTTTATTATCTAACTAATCCTATTATTACTAATAATCAGCTAACTAAGGAAAATAAAGCCTATATTGATTTATTTAATGATTATGATTCATCATTTAATATTGTAGGAAATGATTTAAAGGATGAAGATATAAGTGAAAGCTTATATAATAATGGCGTTAGGACAATTAAAGTAATCAATAAGGTTAAGGGAAAGGCTTACAAATGTGAAGGTAGTGGGAGAAATGGAACAATTAGCTTTATTGTAGCCTTTGCAAATAATAAGGTAATAGGCTATAGCAATATTACTAATAGTGAGGATGCAGGATATGGTAAAGAATTAATTGAAAATAAAATACCTTCATTATTTAATAAAGGTATTGATGCAAGTAAAGAAGTATTAACTAAGTTAGATTATACAGGAGCTACAATTACAGGAAATGCTATAAGTAAGGTAATTGAAGTATGTAGGATTGATTATCTTAATTATTTAAAGGAGCTAAACTCATGAATAAAAAAAGTATTATAAAAAATGGAATAATTAATGAAAATCCAACATTTGTTTTGTTTTTAGGAATGTGCCCTGTACTTGCAACCTCATCATCAATTTATTCAGCTATTGGCATGTCTTTATGCGTTTTTTTAGTATTATTATTATCAAATATAACAATATCTTTAATAAGTAAAATAACACCTGATGAAATAAGAATACCAGTATATATTATAATAATTGCAACAATTGTAACTATGATTTCTATGCTTGTAGAAGCCTTTGCTCCAGGAATTTATAGTACTTTAGGAGCTTATTTACAATTAATTGTTGTTAATTGTATTATTTTAGGAAGAGCCGAATCATTTGCTAGTAAAAATAATGTTATAGATTCTATTAAGGATGCTATTGGTATTTCATTAGGCTTTTTACTTGCTATGTTTTGTGTTTCCTTTATAAGAGAGGTAGTAGGGACTGGAAGTATAGCTATTAAGGATTTATCTGGTAGTTTAATTACTAGTATAACATTAATTCCTTCCTCATTTGCGATTCCTTTATTTGTTTCACCACTTGGAGCATTTTTAACAATTGGTATATGTGTTGCTATCTTTACTTATATAAAAAGCAAGAGAATGAATGCTAAAAAGGAGGTAATTAAATAATGAATGTTATTTCAATTATTATAGCTTGTATGCTAACATCTAATATTATATTATCATCATTTTTAGGCGTTTGTCCTTTTTTAGGATTATCAAAAAATCCTAAAAATGCCTTTGGAATGGGCATTGCTTTAACATTTGTTGTGACTATGTCAGCAATTATTTGCTATGCTATTGAAAGATTTATTTTACAGCCATTAGAACTTGATTATTTGCAGTTAATAGTTTTTATTTTAATAATTGCTTCATTTGTACAATTTGTTGAATTCTTTATTAAAAAGTATTTTAAAAGCTTATATAATGCTTTAGGTATTTATTTACCTTTAATTACAACGAATTGTGTTGTTTTATTTGTTGCACAAAAGGTTTGTGGCTATGTTATTTTAAGTAGTGGGGAGGCTTTATATAATTATACATTTTTAGAAACGATTTTATATGCTTTATTTACATCACTTGGCTATATGCTAGTAATTACTTTGTTTTCATTTATAAGAGTACGGCTTGAAAATAGTAATGTTCCAGCACCTTTTAAAGGAAATGCTATTGCTTTAATTACAACAGCCTTAATGGCTATGGCTTTTTATGCCTTTGCAGGATTATAATTATGAAAGTATTAATAACAATAATTATTTTACTTGCTTGTATTTTCTTATTTATTTTTTCTTATATTTTAAACTTAAGGTGTAAATGTAATAGTAAAAATAAGGTATGTGATGATTGTATGCTAAGCTGTAATAAAAAGGAGGATAATAAATGAAAATAATAATAGCTGTAGTGATTGTTTTATTAATTAGTGGAATATTAGGCTTATTACTTGGCATTGCTAATAAATATTTAGCTGTTAAGGAGGATAAACGCTTTAAGGTTGTTCGTGAATTATTACCAGGAATTAATTGTGGGGGATGTGGCTATTCTGGTTGTGATGCGATGGCTAAATCATTAATTAATGAATCAAATAAAAATATTTCCTTATGTCGACCACTAAAGAAGGAAAACAAGGAAAAAATCATTCAATATTTAAAGGAAACCGTTGATGAAAATGGTAAAAATATTGAAGGATTAAAGTAGTATATGAAAACCAACTTTTCTTTAAAAATTAAAAAAATTGATATATTAATAATTACTATCTGTTTAATTATTAGTATATTTTTAGTTTTATTTATTACTAATAAAAAAGCAAACAAAAGGACCTTAAATATCTATGTTGATAATACCTTATTAGCTGATAAGCTAATTGATATTGATAGCCTTGAAAGTGAAATATCAATTACTTTATTAAAAAAGGATTATAATAAATTAAATGATGATGTAATTATTAAGGCTAATAAAGAAAAAGGTATTTGTATTGATAAGGTAGTATGTAATGATTATACATGTAAAAAAATGGGCTGGGTTAATGCTAATAATGTTCCGATTATTTGTGTTATTAATAAGCTAATTGTTATAATTAAAGATAATAATAATTCAAGTGATATTATTATTAAGTAGGTGATAAGTCAATATGAAGGAAAACATAATTTATAAAATTGTTAGATTATCTTTGTTTTTAGCAATTAGTATTATACTAAGTATCGTTGAATCAATAGTTTCTTATTCTTTACCTGTTTTTGGTATTAGGCTAGGAATTGCTAATATAATGACTTTATTAGTACTTTATTATTATTCAATAAAGGAGTACCTTTTTATTGGCTTTAGCAGGGTTTTATTAGTAGCTATTCTTTATAGTGGCTTTAATGTTTCCTTTTATTTATCTTTAACTGGTTGGTTTTTCTCTTCACTTATTAGTATTTTATTATATAAAACCTTAAAGCCATCAATATATGGCTTATCAGTTACTTCCTCTATTACTCATTTAACTTTTCAGGTATTATTAGTATTTTTAATTTATGAGGTAAAGGAAATAATATATTATTTACCATTTTTATTAATAAGTGGAATAATATCTGGAAGTATTATAGCCTTTATTAGTAAGTATATTATTTTATTATTAAATAAAATATATAAGGTAAAAGAGGTAGTTATATGAAACTAAAAAGATTGTTTTTATTGAATTTATTATTTTTAATAACTAGCTGTACATTAACTTTAAAGACTCCAGTTAGTCATGTAGTAAGTGGATTCTTTATTAATGATGAATATATTTTGCCTTTAAATACTACTATTACCTTAAAAATGTATGATAAAAAGCAAATAAATGAAGTAAAGGATAATTTTGATAATATAGTTAATAGCTTAAATAAGGATGTTGATAGATATCATGATTATCCAAACTATAATAATTTAAAAAGTATTAATGATTCCTGTGGAAGTAATAAAAAAATAGTAGTTTCTAAAGAACTAATTGAAGTATTAAAGGAAGGAATAAAATTAACGAAACAAACTAATGGATACTTTAATATTTTTATGGGAAATATTATTGATTATTATAAAACCTTTTTAAATAGTGAAAATGCTATTGTTGATGATAATAAAATAAATGAGCTTATAAAAAATATCCCAAGCTATGAAATAATTGATGATATTTTAATAATTGATGAAGCTACAAGTAGCGTTACATTAAATAAATATAATGGTAATAATGTTATTATTTCCTTAGGAGCGATTGCTAAAGGGTTTGTCATTCAAAAAAGTATTGATTATTTAAAGGAATATAACTATTCTTTAATGGTTGATGCTGGCTCATCAATAATTGCAACATTAAAGCAAAATCCTTCAAATGAAAATAAAAAGTGGAATGTGGGTATTTTAGCGCCTTTATTTAATGAAAGTGAATTATTATGCAAGTTTTCTTATTTTAATGATGGCTATATTTCAACATCATCATATTCTAATCAGTATTATTTTTATAATGATAAATTATACCATCATATAATTAATCCGAAAACTGGCTATTCTAATAATAAAATAAGTAGTATAACATTATTTTCAAAAGATGCCTCATTAAGCATTTTAGATGCTTTATCTACAGGCTTATATAATATGGATGAGAAAGAAATTATAAGTACAATTATGACGTTTAATAAACTATATAATACTAACATAGAGTTTTTACTTGTAAAACCGCATATTAATGGTGCTATAATAGAATATAGGGAATTTGATGTCATAATAAGTAAAGAATTCAATAACTTAATAGTTAATGAATTTAATGATAAAATTAAAAGTGTGAAAATTATTTAATGGAGGTTTAATTTTATGAAGTCGTTTTTAAAATTTAGTCTTTTATCTTTATTTGTGTTATCATCTTGTAATAGCACAAATTTAAGCAGTAGCGATAACTTTAATGATTTATCATTTATAAATCTATTAGTGGAAAGTGATATTACTACCATAATTACTAATTTAAATGAAAACTTAAATAAAATTAATGATGACGATTTACCATTATATGCTAAGGTTGAAGAAAATTTTCTTTCCTTATGCTTAGATATTCCACTTTCATATGCTGATGATGGTAATGTTATTAACTATATGGCTTTTAATGTTAATAGAATTAATTATACGAATTCTACAAAAACTGATAATGAAAAGAAAATAACTAAAGAATTATTAGCAAACAATAATTTTAGAAGAGCACTTCATTATGGAATTGATAAAAATAAATTAGTTTTAAATAATTCTATTAATAACTTTACATATGCTTTAAAGGATTATGTTACTAGCGAATTTTCTTATAATAAGGATAAAGCAAATGAATTATTATTAAAGGCAAAAGAGGAAGTCAATTTTACTAAAGAAATTATTCATTTAGATGTTGTATGCCTTAAGAGTAATGAAGGCTTTGTAAATGCTTTTAAGGAAAATATTGAAAATACCTTTGATAAAAAGATAATTATTGATACTCATTTATTATCAAATGTTAAATATTTTAAAGCAACAGAAGAACAATTTGATTATGATATTAATTTAAATGTTACTTGGATGAAGGATAATGATAGCATTGATGCTTTTATAGCACCTTTAATGAATGAATTATTAAAATATAATGGAATAGGTAATTAAATATGGAAATAAGAAAAGTAAAATATGAAGAATATGAAGAATTGATTACTTTAATGAATTTATCATTTAATATGCAAGGTGATGATAAATTTGAGCATTTATTGCCAAAACTTTATTATAAGGATAATAAGGAAATGCAACATTACGCTATTTTTATGGATAATAAAATGGTTGCTAGCATTGGCTTATATAAAATGACTTTTATTAATAAAAAGAAAGTATTAAATGTTGGCTGTATTGGGGCAGTTTCAACTCATCCTGATTATCGTCAAAATGGCTATTTTACTATTTTAATGAAAAAGGTAATATTTGAAGCTAAAAAATTAAAATATGATTTATTATTTTTAGGTGGTAATAGAACTAGATATTCACATTTTAATTTTGAAAATGCTGGAAGAAAGCTAATTTTAAATGTTAGTCAAAGAAGCTTAGCTAAAATAAAATCTAAACCATATAGTGTTTCATTATTAAATAAAGATAACAAGGATGATATTAATGAATGCTTAAAGCTATATAATAGACAAGCACAGCATGTTAATAGAACTATTACTAATTTTTATAATCATTTAGTTTCTTGGAATTGCATTCCTTATGTTGTAAAGGTTGATAATAAAATAATTGGCTATTATTCATTAAAGGATGAAAATAACATTTATGAATTTGTTTATGACAAAGCTTTTAAAAATGAAATGTATAAAGCCACATTAAATGATAAAAATGATGTTATTATCCAAACATCAATGAAAGAATATAATAATGACACATTAAACAAAGTTGATTGGTTTAATGTTGAGCATTGTGAAATGTATAATGTTTTAAATTTTAATAATGTTTGTAATTACTTAGGATTTGATGAAAGTAAAGCTAATGAATTTAATAAGCTAAGTAAAAAAGAAAAGATTAGAAAATTACTTGGTAATGCTGTTTATCCATCATTATATGCTAAGGATACGATGTTTATATTTACTTGTGATCAAGGCTAAAAGGAACAATAAAATGTTTCTTTTTTTTGCACAAACAACCGAACAAAATCGGTACAAACAGCCGAACGAAATTGGCACAAACAACCGAACGAAATTGGTATAAACAACCGAAAAGTATTGAAAAAAGCTAATTGATAAAGTATAATATAACTGAAAGATGGTGCTTATAATGAAAGAATATTTACCTCGAATTGTCGATGAAATTTTAAAATTCAAACTTGAATCTAAAGGCGCTGTGTTGATTCAAGGACCAAAATGGTGTGGAAAAAGTACAACTGCAGAGCAAATTGCTAAAAAGTGTATTTATATGCAAGATGAAAAAGAAAAAGAAAATAATATTTATTTAGCAAAGCTTGATCCATCAGGATTTTTAAGTGGTGAAACACCATTGCTTATTGATGAATGGCAAGTAATACCATTTATTTGGAATCAAGTAAGAATGGAAGTTGATAAAAGAGATGAATTCGGGCAATTTATTTTAACAGGCTCTTCAACACCGATTAATTTTGATGAGGCGACAATGCATAGTGGTATTGGAAGAATTACAAACTTAGTTATGAGGCCTATGTCACTATATGAATCAAAAGAAAGTAATGGTATGGTTTCATTAAAGGAACTTTTTGAAAAAGGGAAAATTAATGTATGTAAGTCATCTAAAACATTAAGTGATTATGCTTTTTATACAGCACGTGGAGGTTGGCCTAAAGCAATTAATCAAAGTAATGAAAAGGTAGCCTTACAGCAAGCAATAGATTATTATGATGGTTTAGTGAATAGTGATATGTCTCGTGCTGATGGAGTAAAAAAGGATCCAGAACGAGTAAAATTACTAATGCGTTCTTATGCTAGAAATATTTCAACACAAGCAACTAATGCAACAATAAAAAATGATATGAATACAAATGATAATAATAAGCTTGATGAGGATACTATATACTCATATGTTAATTGTTTAAAAAAACTGTTTGTTGTTGAAGAATCTATAGCTTGGAACCCTAAACTTAGATCAAAAACAGCTATTAGAACTTCAAATACAAGATACTTTGTTGACCCTTCAATTGCTTGTGCTGCACTAGGAATTGGGCCTAAAGGACTAATAAAGGATATTAAAACATTTGGATTGCTTTTTGAAAACTTGTGTATTAGAGATTTGAGAATATATGCTGATGCAATAGATGGAACATTAAAGCATTTTAGAAATGCTAAAAATTTAGAATGTGATGCGGTGATTACTTTGCGCGATGGTAGTTGGGGAGCTATTGAAATAAAACTTGGAAGTCAAGAACTAATAGATGAAGCGGCAAAAAATCTTTTAACATTAGCTAAGGATATAAATGATGACCAAAAGCCTTCATTTTTAGCAATTATTACAGCAACATCACTTGCTTATCAAAGAGAAGATGGAGTATTTGTTATTCCCCTTGCATGCTTAAAGGATTAATAATATGAAGAAAAATCTTAAAATTATGGGTCAGTCAATTAAATATGTTTTCAAGCATAGTAAAATATGTTTAATTTGTTATTTTTTATCTTTTATTTTTGAAGCAATTGAACCATTAATATATGTTATATTTTCTAAATATATAATTAATAGCCTATATCCTGAACTACTTTTTGATAAAGCTTTTATGTTTGTTTTAATAATGGTATCTTTGCAGTTTTCATGTTCTTTTTTAAATGGATTATTTTTAAAGAAAATTGAAGAGGAAGCAGAAAAGATATTATATATACAAAAAAAAGAAATGATAAAAAATCAAGAAAAAATCTTTTATGAAAAAACTGAAAATTCAACTTTCTTTGATGATTATTATCATGCTGATGAATATGTTAATAGAGGCTCGAATATTCATATTTTAAATCAAATTAAAACAATACTTTCTTCAATAGTAACAATTGCTGGTTTAATTTATTTATTAAAGGAAGTATCAATAATAGCTATTGCTATATGTATTATTATTTATTTTATAAAGCTAAAGTTTATAAATATTAAAAATAAAAAGGTATATGATTATTCTCTTAAAGCAACTAATCAAATGAGAAAGGATAACTTTTTCATATGGGGTTTAACTAATCTTAAATATGCTAAAGAAAATAGATTGTTTAATACCTTTCCTTATATTTCTAAAAGGCTTGATGAGGCTGATAAAAGCTCAACAAAGCTTTGGTATAAGCAATTAAAAATAGATCTTAAATACTCAATAGTTCCAGCTATTATTGATGGTTTATTAATTTTTGTTATTTATTTTTCAATGGTTTTATCCTTTGAATTCAAAGGATTAACAATTGGCGATTATTCTATGCTTTTAGCAGCCTTTATAAGCTTTAGTCAAACTATTAATGCAATTATTGATGCTTATAGTGCTATATCTAAAGAAAACTTTTATTTTGATAAATATAATGAAGTTATTAAGCTATATGAAAATACTAATAAAGCTAATAATATTATAATAGATAAAATAGACACAATTGAATTTAAAAATGTTTCTTATAAATATTTAAATTCTGAAAAATATGCTTTAAGCAACATAAATCTTAAAATATCTGCTAATGATTTTAAAAAGATATCAATTGTCGGTAAAAATGGTAGTGGTAAATCAACCTTTATTAAATTATTAATGAAATTATACGAACCAACAGCAGGTGATATTTATCTTAATGATATTAATATAAAGGATATTGATAATGATATCTATTACAAATTATTTTCACCTGTATTTCAAGATTATAAAATCTATAATACAACAATTAAAAATAATATAACCTTTTCTTTAAATGAAAGTGCTAATGATGATCTAAAAAAGATGGAACTTTTAGATAAAGTAAATAGCTTAAGTTTAAAAGAGAATACTAATATTTCTAAAGAGTTTGATCAAGAAGGAATAGATTTTTCTCTTGGTGAACGACAAAAAATTGCTATTGCTCGAGCACTGCATAAAGATTCATTGATTATGATTTTAGATGAACCAACTGCTTCTTTATCAGCTAGTAGTGAAAATAAGCTTTATAAGATGGTTGCTAATTTAAATAATAAAATGGTATTTTTTATCTCACATCGTTTATCAAGTTGTCGTTTTACTGATAAAATCATTGTTTTTGATAATGGGAATATAAAAGAAATTGGTTCTCATGATGAATTAATCAATAAAAATGGTATTTATAGTGAGTTATTTTTAGCACAGGCTGAATTATACCAAAAAGGTGGTGAAGAATATGAATAATAAAAAAGAAAAGCTAACCTTTTTAAGTGTTTTTAAGGATGAATTAAAATTTAATAAAAAAAGTGTTTTAATTCAATTGCTATATGGAATAGCTAATGGTGTAAGTCCATTTATTTATATATGTTTTCCACCATTAATCATTGATTATTTAGTTAAAAAAGAAATAAATAAAACATATTTAATTATTTCTTTATTCTCTTTAGCAGCAATTATTATTAATATTCTTTTAAAGTATTTATATGCTAAATATCAACAAAATAATTATTATTTACCTCGTCAATTTAATAAAAGAAATATCTTTAAGAGCATTATTATTGACTTTAAGTATACTGAGCAAAAGGATAGTATAGAAAAATATAATAATTCCTTAAATTTTTGTTGGACTTGTTGTTCTATTGTTTATGATTTCTTTTCTAGCTTGATTACTTCAATTATAAAGTTTGCCTTAATAATTACTATTTTATTAACTCTTGATTTTTATGTTGTTTTGTTTGTTATTTTTATTGTTTTAATTAATTATTTAATTAGCACATTAATTATTAAGAAAAATAAAAAATATAGTGAAGAAAGAAATAAAATAGAAAGATATACAAACTATTATAATAAGATATTAGCAGGTCTTGAATATGGGAAAGAAAAAAGATTATATCCTAACATTCAAAAATTATTTTATGATGAATATGAAGTAAAAACTAATGAAATAATAAATCATGATAAAAAGGTAAGAAATTATAATTTTATAATGTCAAAGTTAACTAGCTTAATTACATTTATTCAAAATATTGGCATATATTATATGATGATTTATAAGTATTCATTAAATCAGATTACTATTGGTTCATTTTTTGCATATATAGGAATAGCAAATGAAATGTATAATGCCTTTGCCTCATTAGTATATAACTCAATTCAATTATCTAAATTCAAAACATATGCTAAAGCATATAATGAATTTATGGAATATGAAAATGTTTATCAAAGTGATAATTTAAGTGTTGAAGATAAAGATGAATATATTATTACCTTTGAAAATGTTTGCTTTAAATATCCAAATACTGAAAAAGAGGTTATTAATAATGTTAACTTTACTATTAAACCTAATGAAAAACTATACTTAGTTGGTGAAAATGGTAGTGGCAAATCAACATTAATAAAACTTTTATTACGTTTATATGAACCAACAAGTGGAGAAATAAAACTTAATGGTGTTAATATTAATAAATATAACTATAATGATTATTTAAAGTTAATATCGGCAATTTTCCAAGATTTTAATTTATATAAAATATCTATTAAGGATAATATTTGCTTTAATGATTTTAAAGGGAAAGAATTTGAAGAGGTAATTAATAAATGTGATTTAATTAATGTTATTAATTCCTTAAAAAATAAAGAAGATACTAATATAGATAAAGAATATAACGAAGATGGTGTTGAATTATCTAGTGGCGAAATGCAACGTATTGCTATTGCTAGAGCCTTATATAAAAATGCTAGCACTTATATTTTTGATGAACCAACAGCTGCCTTAGATCCAATAAGCGAAAAAGAAATCTTTTCAATCTTTAATGAAACGACAAAAAATAAAACTAATATTATTGTTTCACATAGAATGAGTACAGCTTCTTTATGTGATTACATAATTCTTTTAGAAAATAGAAGTATTGTTGAAGAAGGAACATTTGATTATTTAATGAAATTAAAAGGAAAATTTTATGAGCAATATACATTACAATCAAAATATTATAAATAACTACTAAAAGGCATAATAAAGCTATTGTGTCTTTTTGTTTGCTCTCTTTTGGAAATCCTTTACTAATAATTTTATATGAGATTTTTCAACTTCGCTTAATCCAGTAACATCAATGATGTTATCATTACTAACTCCTAGTAAATAATCCGTTGTAACATTAAAATATTTGGCTATTTTTAAAAGCATATCAAGGGAAGGCAATATGTTATCATTTTCCCAATTTGATACGCATTGTTTGGTAACACCTAACTCATTAGCAAGCTGAACTTGGCTTATATTAAAAGATTTTCGTAATTCTTTTATTATATCACATAACATACTATCATCTCCTTGGAAAATTTTGTCAAATCTTCATTTACAATTTTATAATCATTCCTTTACTTTATAAAAATACTAAAGTACAAAGATAATATACATTTAAAAAATATTGGTTAAGTTACATTGTATAAGCAAATATTTACATGTTACTTTCATAATGGACAGAATTAATTGACTTTGTTACTTTACTAAAGTAAAATATTAATGTACTTTAGTAGTTTAATAATGTACTTTTTTCTATAAAAGTAATTTAATGCGAAAGATGATTATTTTATATTTAAATTCAAATAAAAATATTATCGTTCATATAAAATTTACTTTTAAAAATAATAATTTTGTGGAGGCAGTGTATGAAAAAAATAAAATTAAAACTTTCAGTTCTTTTTGGAACGCTTTTTGCATTTTTAATGGTTTCATGTGGAGAGAAACCACATGTTCATAATTTAGTTGAACATGATAGAAAAGATGCAACATGCATGGAGGATGGTTATGAAGCATATGTAGAATGTACTACATGTGACTATACAACCTATAAAGTAATAAAAGCTAAAGGCCATGACTTTGAATCAAATTGGTCAAGTGATAGTGAAAAGCATTTTCACAAATGTAAAAATTGCGATGCTAAAACTGATGAAAGTAATCATACTTATTCATGGGTGATAGATAAAGAAGCAACAGAAGATGAGACTGGATTAAAGCATAGGGATTGTGACATTTGTCATCGCATAAGTAATGAAAATACGAAAATAAATAAACTTCAACATACCCATAATATGGAACATGTTTTAAAAGTTGAAAAAACATGTACAAGTGATGGTAATATAGAATATTATCATTGCACTAAATGTAATAAGAATTATGTAGACGAAAAAGGAAATAAAAGAATAGAAGATGTAGTTATAAAAGCATCACATGAATATGGTAATTTCATTAATGAAGTAGCTTCAACATGTACTAGTGAAGGAATAAAAGGACATTATGAATGTAGCGTTTGCCATACTTATTTTGATGTTGAAAAAAATAAATTAGATAGCTTAGCAATAGCTAAAAAGGATCATGATTATAAATGGATAATTGATAAAGAAGCAACAGAAGATGAAACAGGATTAAAGCATGAAGAATGTAGCGTTTGTCATGATAAGAAAAATGAAAATACAATAATAGTTAAATTAAACCATACTCATAATATGGAACATGTTTTAAAAGTAGATAAAACATGTACAAGTAATGGAAACATAGAATACTATCATTGTAGTAAGTGTAATAAGAACTATTTAGATGAAGTTGGAAATAATGAAGTAATAGATGTAGTTATAAAAGCATCACATGAATATGGTAGTTTTATTAATGAAGTAGCTTCAACATGTAGTAAAGAAGGAATAAAAGGCCATTATGAATGTAATGTATGTCATAGTTATTTTGATGCTAATAAAAATAAATTAGATAGTTTAGTAATAGCAAAGAAGAATCATGATTATAAAATAACTTACTCATATAGTGAATCAAAGCATTATTATGAATGTAAAAATTGTAATGCTAAAAAAGATGAAGAAAATCATAGTTTTACATGGATAGTTGATAAAGAAGCAACAGAAGATGAAACAGGATTAAAGCATGAAGAATGTAATGTGTGCCATTATACAAGAAATGAAAATACAGTGATTGATAAAGCTAATCATATCCATAATATGGAGCATATTTTCAAAGTAGATAAAACATGTACAAGAAATGGAAATATTGAATACTATCATTGTAGTAAGTGTAATAAAAATTATTTAGATGAAACTGGAACTAATGAAGTAACAGATGTAGTTATAAAAGCATCACATGAATATGGTAGTTTTATCAATGAAATAGATTCAACATGTAGTAAAGAAGGAATAAAAGGCCATTATGAATGTAATGTATGTCATAGTTATTTTGATGCTAATAAAAAGCAATTAAATAGTATAATAATAAACAAAAAGTCACATAGCTTAGTTCATCATGATAAAAAAGAAGCAACATGTATAGAAGATGGTTATGAAGAATATGATACATGTAGAAATTGTGATTATACAACTTTTAAAACTATAAAAGCAACAGGACATAACTATCAAAAAGAAAATAAAATAGAAAATGGAATAACAAAGGTTATATATAAATGTTCTAAATGTGGTGATAGTTATGAAGAAGGTTGCAGAGTATTAGATTCAGATGATTTTACAATTAATTATAAGGATTATTTATATCCAACAATAGAAATAACAGTACATAACAATGAAACATCAATTGTTTTAAGCAGTTTAATTAAGGTTTCACCAAATTGTACATGGATATTATCAAAAGATATAGAAGGGTTACAAGAAATAAAAACAAAGAATATGTCTTTATCAACTGGTCATAATTATGCATATGTTACAGTTTGGTCAAACAATAATGAATACAACACAGTATATTATGTTGATATTTATAGACTAAGTATGTATACATATAGTTTTGTTGATGGAAAACAAAAAATATTAAAATCTGAAACAGTTGAAGAAAATACTATTATAGATGAACCTAATTTTTACTTATTAAAAGAAGGATATACTTTATCATGGGTAGATAAAAATAAAAATATAGTTTCTTTTCCATATGTTTTAAAGAATGATATTACTTTCTCAGTTAATTGGGTTATTAATAAATATAACGTTAAATTAGATACTAATGGCGGAAATCATTTAAATGATTTATCGGTTAATTATGGAAGCACCATAACATTACCAACACCAAAAAATGGTGATTTAGTATTTGTTGGATGGGAATGTAATGACAGATTATATAATAAAATAGAAGTTAAGAAAGATATATCATTAAAAGCAATATGGACTAAAGATTTTGAAGTTAGATTACTAGATGATGGAACTATTGAAGTAGTTAAATATATTGGAAATAATAAAAAAGTTAACGAATTTCCAAAATATACAACAAGTATTGGAATATCAGCATTTAAAGGATGCATTGACTTAACAAGTATAGAAATACCAAGCAACGTAACAAATATAGCAAAAGGTGCATTTTCAGGTTGTAGTAGCTTGACATGTATAAGAATACCATATTTAGGAGGAAGCAAAGATTCAAATACATATTTAGGATATATATTTGGAGCATCTTCATATTCGAGCAATTCGAGTTATGTACCAAGTAGTTTAAAAGAAGTAAAAATATTAGAAGGATGCACAAGTATCGGGGAGTATGCTTTTAAAGGGTGCAGCAGTTTAACAAGCATAGAAATTCCAAATGGTGTCACAAGTATAGGAAATTCTGCATTTTCAGATTGTAGTAGTTTAACAAGTATAACACTTCCATTTGTGGGTGGAAGTAAAGATTCGAATACATATTTAGGATATATATTTGGAGCATCATCATCTTCAAGCAATTCTAACTATGTACCAAGCAGTTTAAAAAAGGTAATAATATTAGAAGAATGTACAAGTATAGGATATGGAGCATTTAAAGGTTGTAGTAGTTTAACAAGTATAACACTTCCATTTGTGGGTGGGAGTAAAGATTCAAATACATATTTAGGATATATATTTGGAGCATCTTCATATTCGTGCAATTCTGACTATGTACCAAGTAGTTTAAAAGAAATAATAATACTAGAAGGATGCACAAGTATCGGAGAGTATGCTTTTAAAGGGTGCAGCAGTTTAACAAGCATAGAAATTCCAAGTAGTGTCACAAGTATCGAAGATGGTGCATTTTCAGGCTGTAGTGGCTTAGCAAGTATAGAGATACCAAATAGTGTCACAAGTATAAGATATTCTGCATTTTACAATTGTAGTAGTTTAGCAAGTATTACAATCCCAAGTAGTGTCACAAGTATCGGAATATTAGCATTTTACGGCTGTAGCAGTTTAACAAGCATAGAAATTCCAAGTAGTGTCACAAGTATCGAAGATGGTGCATTTTACAATTGTAGTAGTTTAGCAAGTATAGAGATACCAAATAGTGTCACAAGTATAGAAAAAGATGCATTTTCTTATTGTAGTAGTTTAGCAAGTATTACAATCCCAACTAGTGTCACAAGTATCGGAGAATCAGCATTTTACGGCTGTAGCAGCTTAACAAGAATAGAAATTCCAAGTAGTGTCACAAGTATCGAAGATGGTGCATTTTCAGGCTGTAGTGGCTTAACAAGTATAGAGATACCAAATAGTGTCACAAGTATAAGATATTCTGCATTTTCAGGCTGTAGTAGTTTAACAAATATAGAAATCCCAACTAGTGTGATAAGTATCGGAGTGTGTGTATTCAGTGGCTGTAGTAGTTTAGCAAGTATTACAATCCCAACTAGTGTCACAAGTATCGGAGGATCAGCATTTAGTGGCTGTAGTAGTTTGAAAAGCATAAAAGTTGATAAAAATAACAAAGTATATGATAGTAGAGAAAATTGTAATGCAATAATTGAAACGTCGACAAATACATTATTATTTGGATGTAAGGAAACAGTTATCCCAAGTAATGTAACAAGTATCGGAAGAGCGGCATTTGTAGATTGTAGTAGTTTAACAAATATAGAAATCCCAACTAGTGTGATAAGTATCGGAGGATCAGCATTTTATAAATGTAGTAGTTTAACAAGCATAGAAATTCCAACTAGTGTCACAAGTATCGGAGGATCAGCATTTAGAGACTGTAGTAGTTTAACAAGTATAACACTTCCATTTGTGGGTGGAAGTAAAGATTCGAATACATATTTAGGATATATATTTGGAGCATCTTATTACTATGAAATTGAGAAATATGTACCAAGTAGTTTAAAAGAAATAATAATACTAGAAGGATGCACAAGTATCGGAGATGGTGCATTTTATAAGTGTAGTAGTTTAGCAAGTATTACAATCCCAACTAGTGTCACATGTATAGGCGCTAGAGCATTTAGTAGCTGTAGCAGTTTAAAAAATTTAGAAATACCAACTAGTGTAACAACTATAGCAAATGATGTATTTTCAGGCTGTAGCAGTTTAACAAGTATAAAAATACCAAATAGTGTCACAAGTATAGAAAAAGATGCATTTTCTTATTGTAGTAGTTTAGCAAGTATTACAATCCCAACTAGTGTCACAAGTATCGGAGAATCAGCATTTTACGGCTGTAGCAGCTTAACAAGAATAGAGATATCAACTAGTGTCACAAGTATAGGAAATTTTGCATTTTACAATTGTAGTAGTTTGACAAATATAGAAATTCCAAGTAGTGTAACAACTATAGCAAATGGTGTATTTTCAGGCTGTAGCAGTTTAACAAGTATAAAAATACCAAATAGTGTCACAAGTATAGGTGGTAGAACATTTAGTAGCTGTAGTAGTTTAACAAGTATAGAGATACCAACTAGTGTCACAAGTATAGGAAATTTTGCATTTTACAATTGTAGTAGTTTGACAAATATAGAAATTCCAAGTAGTGTAACAACTATAGCAAATGGTGTATTTTCAGGCTGTGGCAGTTTAACAAGTATAAAAATACCAACTAGTGTCACAAGTATAGACGCTAGAGCATTTAGTAGCTGTAGCAGTTTAACAAGTATAAAAATACCAAATAGTGTCACAAGTATAGGAGAATCAGCATTTGAAGGTTGTAGTAGTTTGACAAATATAGAAATTCCAAGTAGTGTAACAACTATAGCAAATGATGTATTTTCAGGCTGTAGCAGTTTAACAAGTATAGAAATCCCAAGTAGTGTTACAAGTATAGAATATTCTGCATTTTATAATTGCAGTAGTTTGACAAGTATAAAAATTCCAAGTAGTGTTACAAGTATTGGTTCCGGAGCATTTGAAAACTGTAGCAGTTTAACAAGTATAACACTTCCATTTGTTGGAGGAAGTAAAAATTCAAATACACATTTAGGATATATATTTGGGGCATCTTCATATTGGAATAATAAAGATTATGTGCCAAGTAGTTTAAAAGAAGTAAAAATATTAGAAGGATGTACAAGTATAGGTTCATCAGCATTTGAGGATTGTAGTAGTTTAACAAGTATAGAAATTCCAAATAGTGTCACAAGTATCGGAGGATCAGCATTTTACGGCTGTAGTAGTTTAACAAGTATAACATTTCCATTTGTGGGTGGAAGTAAAGATTCGAATACATATTTAGGATATATATTTGGAGCATCTTATTACTATGAAATTGAGAAATATGTACCAAGTAGTTTAAAAGAAATAATAATACTAGAAGGATGCACAAGTATAGAAAAAGATGCATTTTATAAGTGTAGTAGTTTAGCAAGTATTACAATCCCAACTAGTGTCACAAGTATAGGAGAATCAGCATTTGAAGGTTGTAGTAGTTTAGCAAGTATTACAATCCCAAGTGGTGTCACAAGTATAGGAGAATCAGCATTTAGAGGCTGTAGTAGTTTGAAAAGCATAAAAGTTGATAGTAATAACAAAGTATATGATAGTCGAGATAATTGTAATGCAATAATAAAAACATCAACAAATACATTATTATTTGGATGTAAGGAAACAGTTATCCCAAGTAATGTGACAAGTATAGGACGTTATGCATTTTCAGGTTGCAGTAGTTTAACAAGTATTACAATCCCAACTAGTGTCACAAGTATCGGAGAGCATGCTTTTAAAGGGTGCAGCAGTTTAACAAGCATAGAAATTCCAACTAGTGTCACAAGTATAGGATATTCTGCATTTTGCAATTGTAGTAGTTTAACAAGTATAACACTTCCATTTGTGGGTGGAAGTAAAGATTCGAATACATATTTAGGATATATATTTGGAGCATCTTATTACTATGAAATTGAGAAATATGTACCAAGTAGTTTAAAAGAAGTAAAAATATTAGAAGGATGCACAAGTATAGAAAAAGATGCATTTTCTTATTGTAGTAGTTTAGCAAGTATAAAAATACCAACTAGTGTCACAAGTATCGGAGAGCATGCTTTTAAAGGGTGCAGCAGTTTAACAAGCATAGAAATTCCAACTAGTGTCACAAGTATAGGATATTCTGCATTTTGCAATTGTAGTAGTTTAACAAGTATAACACTTCCATTTGTGGGTGGAAGTAAAGATTCGAATACATATTTAGGATATATATTTGGAGCATCTTATTACTATGAAATTGAGAAATATGTACCAAGTAGTTTAAAAGAAGTAAAAATATTAGAAGGATGCACAAGTATAGAAAAAGATGCATTTTCTTATTGTAGTAGTTTAGCAAGTATAAAAATACCAACTAGTGTCATAAGTATCGGATATTCAGCATTTGAGAATTGTAGTAGTTTAACAAGTATAGAAATCCCAAGTAATGTGACAAGTATAGAACGCTATGCATTTTCAGGTTGTAGTAGTTTAACAATTTATTGTGAAGCAACTTCTAAACCAAGTGGTTGGGCTGATTATTGGAATGTTTCAGGCTGCCCTGTGATTTGGAATTATAAAAAGGAGGGGGGTGACAATTTATGAAGTATAAAGATATAAAAGCAAAAATAATTAATGAGAAAAAGCGATTGAAAGATCCTAATGAAATATTAATAAGCGTATACAATATTTATGATGAAATGAAATTACCACATCAATATACTAAGATTAATAAGGGTGAAAAATATGAAAATGAACTAATTAATCAAGCCACAAAATTATTGGCTAAAATATATAACGAGTATAAAGATGAAGCTTCTGATGATATTACATTGTTGTATAAAATTGCTAATATTATTGAATAAAATATTTTATTAAAAATACTAATTTGCACAGTGGGACCTATAAACTGATATAATAGGGGCTGTGTACTAGTCAAGAAAAAGTAGACAATATTTATTTAGAATAATAAAGATCTTTAAATTGTTTTGGAGTTAAATAAT
>CAKPXF010000017.1 GCA_934201705.1 uncultured Bacilli bacterium
TATTTAACTCCAAAACAATTTAAAGATCTTTATTATTCTAAATAAATATTGTCTACTTTTTCTTGACTAGTACATTTTGACTAACATCTTCAGCATCCTCTTTATTATTTAAAATAAGATATGCTTGATAATAAACTAGATTCTTATATTTTTCATAAACTTTTAAGAAAGCATCTGATTGTTTACTTTTCAGTTCTTTAATAAGTCTTTTATCACTACCCATATTCTTTATCCTTTCAATAACTATAACGAAATAAAATGAAAATTTATTTAAAAATTTTATTTTTTTTGAAAAAAATTAATTTTTCTATTATTTTATATACTTTAATTGCCAAAATTACAATATCAAAATTACCTCATATGTCTATATTCTTTTAATAATTTAAAGAAAAAGTCCATTTATGGACTTATACAGATATTATTACAGGAAGAATCATTGGTTCTTTATCAAATTCTTCTTTCATTAATGCTGCTACTTTATCTTTACATAAAGCTCTTAGCTCATTAAAATCAACCATTCCTGGCTTTTGAATGAAATTATACACTACATCTGAAAAGCATTTGGAAACTTTTTCAACAAAAGTATGAGGATTTTTGTTTACAACAAAACCTCTAACTTGAATATCAGGGCCTGCAGCAATTTTTCTTGTTACCATTGAAAATGAAATTCCAATAATCATAACACCATCTTGTTGTAATTTACGTCTATCATTAATTACTACATTTCCAACATCACCAATGCCAATTCCATCTACCATTATTTCATCGGCCTGTACTGAATCAAAGTTTCTTAATAATTCACCATTTTCAAAAGTTGCTACCATACCATTATCATAAACTAGTATATTACTATGATTATAGCCACATTCTAAAGCAACCTTGGCATTATCAACTAATTTATTATAATACCCTCTTACAGGAAAATAATATTTTGGTTTAAATATTGCAAGCATAGTTTTTAAATCTTCACTACCAGCATGCATACTTACATAATCTTTTGTAACATTATAAATTTGAGCTCCAGTTCTATATAAATCATCAAGGATTCTAGCAAAAGATAATTCAGTTCCAGCATGAGCAGGAGAAGCAATAACAAAAGCATCATCACTTGTAATTTTAAGAGATTTATCAGTGTCATTAGCTCTTGCTATTTCTCTTAATTTGTCAAACACCTTATTTCCAAGTTCTGAAACAATAACTATACAATCATGATCAAATATGTTATTAGTTATTACACCATCAGGAATATTAAAGCCTTTAATTTCATTTTTAAGCAATGCCACTGTTTCTTTAACTTGCATTGTATAAAGAAAAACTTTTCTTTTATTTTCAATAGCACAATTAATTATTTCTTGAAGTTGAAATACTGTTTGGCCATATATTGAAATAAATAGTCTACCTTTTATTTCATCAGCTATTTGATTTAATCTTAACGATAAATGGTTGTTTGGAGCAACATAGCCATTATATGACGAATTATAAGATTCAGATAATAAAACTAATGTTGGAATTTTAGCAATATCCATAATTCTTGATAAATTAGTATCATATGGTGGCTTTTCTGAAAAATCCAAAATAAAATCGCCTGTGTATACTACTAATCCATTTTCAGTTTGTAAGGCATATCCACATGAATTTGGAACACCATGTGTAACACTAAAAGCATGAATCTTTGTACCATTTACTAAAAATGATTGATTTTGGTTAATTGTATGAAACCTGGCAAGTTTAATGTCTTTTTTAAATCTTTCAGCAGTTTGATATAAAGATAATAACGTAAAGTTTGTACCATAAACATCGACATCACCAATTGCTTCTAAAATAAAAGGCATTGCACCCATATTTTCATCATGGCCATGTGTTAAGAAAAAACCTCTTATTGAAGCTTTATTTGTTATTAAATATTGAAATCCTGGCAATATTACATCAACACCTAAAAGTGATTCTTGCGGGTAACGAAGACCTGCATCAAAGACAAATATTTGTTCATTATATTCAACAACATATAGTGATTTACCATTTTCATCTAAACCACCTAAAGCAAAAATTCTTACTTTTTCGTTCATAAACCATTATATCTCCTTGATTCTTTATCCTTTAAAAGAGAATTAATAAAACTTAAAACCATCGAAACATCTTTTCTATAATCATTAATTAAGCCTTTATCAATTGGATCTTTAAACTCAATTTCTTTATAATAGTGATTATTATCAATACATAAAACTAATGTTTTATTTCTAACAAAAGCAAAAACAGGTCCTTTTGCTTGTGTTTTTAAATAATAAAGCTTATCTATAAACAACTGTAAATCATCTATTTTTTGATTTTCATTACTAAACACTTCAAAATTTTCTGCATATTTTTTGACCTTTAAAGGACATTCAATGCTATAGTTAGTATTTGCCATTTCTTTTTTACGAGAATATGTTGGGTTTTTCTTACCATAAACATTAAACTTAATTTCACTTTCAAGCGGAATTAAATATATTCTTCCAAAAAAGTAATTTTTAATTTGTTTAGTTGTTCTTTTTGATTGCTTGCCATTCTTTTTTACTTTGTTAACCTTTATTTCATCATATGCCCTTACAGTTGTACTTTCAATTTCCATATTTTTATATTTAAAGTTATAATAATCAGAACATGAATAATTAGAAAATGAGCAATTAACAATATTTAATTTTTCAAAAGATTCACGGCTGTAGCCTTTCTTTTTATTAAATGTAACATCACTAACTAATCCATTTAAAGATTCAAGTATAACCATTTTCACTAATTTATTTTGCATTGGTACACTTGTAAAAATTAAAAACATAAATAAAAGAAGCATAGCTCCCATTACATAAGTTATTACATTTCCATTATTTGTTTTAAAGCCAAATATAAATATGAACAAAAAACATACAAGAGCAATAGCTACCATTCCAAAGTTTTGTACATATTTACATAATTTACGATATTTTTCAACTTTTTCCATTTTTAATCACATCCGTTTTCTATATGATTATACTATAATTTGGCATCTTTTTAAAGTACTATTAAAGAATAATTTAATTTTGTAAATTATCTATTATTAAGAAACTTTTTTTATTATTCTCATATTATATATTGTAGGTATTAACCTATATAGGATGATATTATGTTTGGAAAAATAATAACTGCATTAGTAACACCATTTGATGAAAATTATGAAATCGATTATGAAAGCTTTAATAAGCTATTAGATCATGTTTGTAAAACACATAGTGATAGTATTTTGATTGGTGGCACAACTGGTGAAGGACCAACTCTTTCTTTAAAGGAAAAAATTAATCTTTTTAATTTTGCCAAAGAAAAAATTAATAAGAAAATGAAAATTCTTGTTGCTGTTGGGACAAATAACACAAATGAATCTATCAAACAGGTTAAGTCATTAAATAAATTAAATATTGATGGTTATTTAATAATTACACCTTACTTTAATAAACCATCTCAAGAAGGTATATATCAGCATTTTAAAGCAATTGATAATATTTCTAATAAACCAATAATTATCTATAATGTTATGGGAAGATGTGGTGTTGAAGCTAGCTTTCAAACATTAATTAGATTATATCATGATTGTTCTCATATTGTTGGCTTAAAACATTGCCAAGCAAATATTTCATTAATAAGCTCCTTAAAAAATGAAATGCCCCAATTTTTAATTTATGGTGGTAATGATCATTATATACTTGATGTATTGAAAAATAAGGGCGATGGTATTATATCTGTAATTACTAACTATTTTGGCAATGAAGTATATGAGTTAATAAAGGATTATAATGATGGATTTGAAAATCTAACACTATATGAATATATTCAAATGCTTTCAGAAATTGCATTTATCGAGTCATCACCAGCACCAATTAAGTATATTTTATATAAGCATAATATTATATTTAACAATTTGAGGCTACCTCTTGTTCCTCTTTCTTCACCTTTCAAGCAATTAATTGATAATATTTTAGAATAATATTAAAGGCCATTTTAAATTGTGGCCTTTTGATTTACATTTTTTTCTTTGCCAAGACAATTCTAATTATTAAAGCGATTATGAATGCTATTGTTTGTGCAACAGGTATTGCTATCCATACACCAAGTATATTTAAAATAATTGGCAGAATAATTAGCATTAATAGAACAAGTACTGGTTCAGCATATACTAATAAATAAGATAATTTGGCATTTTTTGTTGCATAAAAATATGAAGATGATATCTTACTATAGCATAAAAATAAAAGTGATGATAAAAAATAAGGTATATATTTAATTACGTCATTATTCACTTCATTTGATGCCCCAAATAAAATTCCTATTTGCTTTCTAAAAATAAATACTAAAGCTATACACACAATTGTTAACGTTTCTCCAAATACATAAGTTTTCCTTTTTACTATGCTTAAAGATTCTTTATCATTTTCACCATAATACATACTAATTAATGGTTGGCTTCCATCACCAACTCCTTGTAAAAGCATATATATAACTGATAAAACATAGTCAATACAGCCAAAAATAGCCACATCATTACTATTACCATAAATTAATAAAAACTTACTCATTAAAATTAAAGTTAGTGTTGGTGAAAATGTTAAGCCAAAAGGTGAAAGTGCTATTTTTAGCATATCCTTACTTAAATAAGTGATTTCCTTAAGCTTACATTTACATAATTTTATTTTTTTAGTTAATAAAAATATGATGGCAATTAATAAAGTTATTGCTTGCCCAATTACTGTAGCTAATGCTGCTCCTATCATTTTTAAAGGAATTTCAAAGACAAATAAGTAATCTAAAACAATATTTGTAAAAAATCCACACATCATAGCAATCATTGCAACACTAGCACCATTCATATTTCTCATAAATGGTACAAATCCCGTTGCGAAAATTTGAAATGTTGCACCAAGAGCTACAACTTTTATATATTGTGTTGCCATTTCGCAAACATTTCCTTGTGCCCCAAAAAGCTTCATTAATAAATTTGCTGAAAAGAAAAACGAAATCGTCAAGATTATACTAAAAATTAGTAATAGAATTGCTGTAATTGTAAAACATTTAAACTGTTTATTTCTATCATTATCGCATTTTAAAATTGAATAGTTAATACCCCCAGCCATTCCAATACCAGTACCTAGTGCTTGAATAAACGCAGCAATTGGAAAAGCAACAGTAATTGCTGCAATTCCATCATCACCAAGCTTATTTCCAATAAAAAAGCCATCAACAATTGTATAAATTCCAGACAAAGCAAAAGCTAAAATAGATGGTAAAATATAAGAATAAAATGTTTTATTTATTTTTCTATTTTTCATTTTTTCTCATTTCCTTATCTAAAATAGTATTAAATAAATTTATTGAATCAACCATTTGCTTTACTCTATCTTCTCCCATTAATTCAAATGTTCTTTCTTCAACAACATATAAAGGAGTTAATAATTCCTTGCAATATTGTTTTCCTTTATCTGTAAGGACAACTAATTTTTCACGTTTATCTGAGTTAATTGATGGAAGCAAAATAATAATATCTTCTTTTTTCAAAGCTTGAATTACACTACTTACAGTTTGCTTTGCAAGGCCTGTATATAAAGAAATTCTTTTTTGTGTTAATGATTCATTCCTATCAAGTGTATACAAAACAAATAAACGCACATTATTAATGTTATGCTTATTTGCCCATTTATTGTAAAGTGAATCAGATTGTCCCCATACTTCCCAAAATTTATTTATCATTTTATCCATATAATTTTTCCTCCTTTTTTAGTCTGTACAGGGACTATTATATAATTTATAAGTACTTTTGCCAATTGAAATGAAAATAAAATAGGTTATAAAAATGTAAAATCACAAAAATAATATTTTCCTAATTTTGAATTATTTTCGTAATTTTTAAATTATTTTCGTAATTTCACAATTATTTTCCTAATTTCGTAATTATTTTCGTAATTTGTTGAATTATTTTATTTAATTTAGTATAATAATTTTGAAAGGTATGATTGAACATGCAAAAAAAAGAATTAATTAACTTAATTGATAATATTATCTCACTAAAAACTGAAACATATAATATTGAGTTTAAAAAAGCAAAGGATGGTGTCCCTGAAAATTTATATGACACCTTTTCTAGTTTCTCTAACACATCAGGAGGCATAATAATTTTTGGAATAGATGAAAAAAATAATTATAAGGTTTGTGGAATTAACAATCCAGATGATTTTCAAAAAAAAATTACAGAGCAATCCTTAATGATGGGGCCAAAAATTAGGCCAATTATTACTATATGTGAATATAAAGGAAAAATTGTTGCTTCCGTAGAGGTCCCTGAACTAGATATTTTTAATAAACCTTGCTATTATTTAGGCAAAGGCAAAATGAAAGGCTCATATATTCGTGTTGGTGATGCTGATTTACCAATGACTGATTACGAAATATATAGCTTCGATGCTTTTAAATATAAAAATGAAGACGAATTGCGTATAAAGGAAAGAGTAGAAAGAGACATATTTAATGAAATATCAATCAATGCTTTCTTAGACAAAATTATATCAATAAAGCCAAATTTAATTAATCTTGATAAAGATACAATCTTAAGAATGAATGGCATTATTGATAAAAATAATTATCCAACCCTTTGTGGAATAATGATATTTGGAAAATATCCACAAATATTTTCTCCAAATTTAGATATTGTTGCAGTAAAATGCTCAAGTAATGAATATGGAGTTGAAGATGATAACGGAATTAGATTCTTAGATAATAAAAGATTAGATGGAACTATTAATGACATGTTAAAACTTGCAATTTCATTTGTTTTAAACAATATTAAAAAAGCCACTAGAGTTAATAATAATGGAATAAGAGAAGATATCCTTGAATACCCAATAAAAGCAATTAGAGAAATTATTCTAAATGCATTAATTCATAGAGATTATAGTATACATACAGAAAACGAGCCAATTAGGTTAACCATATTTGATGATAGAATTGAAATATCTAATCCAGGGGGACTATATGGTAGATTAACAATTGACGAACTAGGCAAAGTTCACTCTGATATTAGAAACCCATTTTTGGCTTCAATTTTAGAAATTCTTGAAATTACAGAAAATAGATATTCAGGTATTCCAACAATTTATGCTGAAATGAAAAAAGCTAATTTAATGGAGCCAAAGTTTGAAAATGCAAGAGGAACATTTAAAGTAACTTTATATAATTCAAAAAAAGTAGATGTCATTAGTGATGATTTTGTATCTAAAATTAAAACATTTTGTAAAACACCAAGAAGTAAAGAATCATTAGCTAAATTTTTTGGCTACGATGAAAAGCATCCAGCATATTTTATTAATTCATATGTGCTTCCACTTATTAATGATGGAATTCTTGCCTATACTATACCTAGTAAACCTAGTAGCAAAAATCAAAAAATATATTCTGTTGATCGTTAAATATGCTTTTTAAATAAAATCTCAAAAATCTCATAGTTTACTTTTAAAATTATGAGATTTTTTTAATGTATGATGTTTCAAGCATTATAAAAAAACAAGCCTATTTTTGCAATAGACTTGCTTTTAATCATATATTTATTTTACTTTACTAGTGTAATGTGTATGTAAAATATGATGTGCTGTCTTTGAATTTGGTTCAACTAAGAAATCATTATATAATTTCTTAATATCTTCATTTTCACAAGATACTCTAACCTTCTTATTTAAATCAATATTTATAATACCTTGTCTTCTTAATTCAATTAATTCTTTTGATGTATAACCTTTTGTTACAGGTTGTCCACCCCCTGCAATACAACCACCAGGGCATGCCATTACTTCAATGAAATCATATTGTGAAGTACCATTTTTTATATCATCTAATAATTTTCTAGCATTCTTTAAACCTGATACATAAGCCACATTTAATGTAGTACCATTTAACGTAACAGTAGCTTCTTTTGTGTTATTTGTATTAGCAACATCCTTAAAATCAATCTTATCAGGGCATGTATTTGTTAACCACATTGAAGCAGTTCTTAAAGCAGCTTCCATAACGCCACCTGCATTACCAAAGATATCAGCAGCACCAGTTGAAGTGCCAAGAGGATTATCAAAATCGCTATCTTCAAGTGATGGTAAATCAATACCATAACGCTTTAGCATACGAGCTAATTCTTTAACTGATACAGAATAATCATTTGCATGCATTCCATCAAGCTTTAATTCATCACGTAGTAATTCTTGCTTTTTAGCAATACATGGCATTAATGATACAACAACAATGTTTTTAGGATCAATTCCTTCTTTAGTAGCAAAATATGTTTTTACAATTGAGCCAAACATTTCTTGAGGTGATTTACAAGATGAAGGAAGATTTAATAATTCTGGATATTGTGTTTCAATAAATCCAATCCATCCTGGACAACAAGAAGTAATCATAGGTAGATTTTTCTTTAAAGTTAATCTATTAACTAATTCCTTTGCTTCTTCCATAATTGTTAAGTCTGCACCAAAGTTTGTATCAAATACTTTATTAAATCCTAGCATTCTTAAAGCGCTAACCATTTTATGTGTTACATCAGTTCCTGGTTTTAAGCCAAATTCTTCACCAAGAGTAACTCTTACTGATGGAGCTGAATGAATAACTACATACTTAGTTGGATCAGCTAAAGCTTCTTCAACCTTAGCAGTGTCATCAACTTGAAGTAATGCACCTGTAGGACATGCTTGAACACATTGACCACAGTTTACACAATTACTAGTTTCGGAAATAATTGTTTTAAAACCACGTTGTGAAGCAGAAATTGCTCCAATTCCTTGAATATTTTCACATACATCGATACAACGAGTACATAAAACACATTTACTAGCATTTTTCTTTAAAGATTCGTGAGTAACATCTTTATCTTCTTGAGATAATGGGCCTTCAAAGCTACGAGTTCTAATATCAAGTTCAATTGCTAAATCTTGTAATGCACAGTTTCCACTTTTTTCACAAGACAAGCAATCCTTTGGATGGTTAGATAATAATAATTCAACAATAGCTTTTCTTTCTTCTCTAACACGTTTATTGTTAGTGAATACTTCCATACCATCATATATATTAGTAGCACAAGCTGGAACTAGTGCTCTTTTTCCTTTTACTTCACAAACACAAACTCTACATGAAGCAGGCTTATGTTCGAAATTGCTTTCATCCCTTACAAAATAGCAAAGGGTAGGAATTTTAATTCCATGTTGTTTTGCTAATTGTAAAATTGTTAAAGAGGAATCAGCTTCATATTCAACATTATTTAATTTTACTTTTACTAACATTTTCTTTTCCTCCTTAATATTTAATTGCTTTTGGCTTAGCTGGACACTTAGTTAAACAAGTTCCACACTTAACACATGCTTTTGCATCAATAACATAAGCATTTAATTTTGGATTCTTACCGAACTTATCTGATTTTGTGATGGCATTAACTGGACAATTTCTTGCACACATACCACAACCAAGACAGTTTTCAGTGATGACTTCATAGCTTACTAGTTTCTTACAAGCACCAGCTGGACACTTCTTATCAACTATATGAGCTAAATATTCATCTTTAAAGTTAGCAATTGTAGATAATACTGGATTTGGAGCAGATTGACCTAAAGCACAAAGTGATGAATCTTTAATTACATTAGCAAGTCTTTCAAGTTCAGCAAATTCCTCTAATGTTCCTTCACCATGAGTAATTCTAGCTAGGATTTCAAGCATTCTCTTATTACCTACCCTACAAGTAGTACACTTACCACATGATTCTTCAACAGTAAATTCTAAATAGAATTTAGCAATGTTAACCATACAATCATCTTCATCTAAAACTATCATACCACCAGATCCCATCATAGATCCTTTAGCAACTAGGTTATCATAATCAATTGGACAATCAAGCTCTTTTTCAGTTAAACAACCTCCACTTGGTCCACCAGTTTGAACGGCTTTAAACTTCTTACCATGCTTAATTCCGCCACCAATATCATAAATAATTTCTCTTAATGTTGTTCCCATTGGTACTTCAACAAGACCAACGTTATTAATTTTACCAGCTAAAGCAAATACTTTAGTACCTTTTGATTTTTCTGTACCAAGCTTTGCAAATTTCTCTCCACCATCTAAAATGATTACTGGAATATTAGCCCAAGTTTCAACGTTATTAACATTTGTTGGTTTTCCAAATAGCCCTTTAACTGCTGGGAATGGTGGCTTTAATGTAGGTTCTCCCCTGCACCCTTCAATTGAATGGATTAAAGCTGTTTCTTCACCGCATACGAAAGCTCCTGCACCATATTTAATATTTATATTAAATGAGAAATTAGTACCCATAATATGGTTACCAAGTAATCCCATTTCAGTTGCTTGTTTAATTGCAACTTGAAGTCTATGAACTGCTAAAGGATATTCAGCACGAATGTAAATTTCACCCTCGTCAGCGCCAATTGCATAGCCAGCAATTGCCATTGACTCAAGTACAGAATGTGGATCTCCCTCTAATATTGAACGATCCATAAATGCTCCTGGGTCACCCTCATCGGCATTACAAATAATATATTTTTTATCACTTATAGAGGCTTTAGCAAATTTCCATTTAACTCCAGTTGGAAAGCCTGCTCCTCCACGTCCTCTTAAGCCGGATTTAGTAACTTCTTCAATCACTTGGTCTGGAGTCATATCAAATAAAACTTTAGCTAAAGCTTGGTAAGCTCTTTCACCAATTGCTTCACCAATTACTTCAGGGTTAATTAACCCACAATTTCTTAAAGCTAAACGATGTTGCTTTTTATAGAAATTGATATTATCTTGTGTTAAAATTCTTTCACCATGTTCGTTTTGATATAATAAACGATAAACAACGTTATGATTACAAATATGCTCACGAATTATTTCTTCAGCATCTTCAACTTTTACTTTTGTATAGAAAGTATGGTCTGGGAATATTTTAACAATTGGTCCTCTTTCACAAAAGCCAAAACATCCTGTAATTGAAATATCTACTTTATCTTCAACATTGTATTCCTTAGCGTATTTCTTCAATGCTTCAACAATGCCCATAGAGTTTGAAGAGCAACATCCTGTTCCTCCACATACAGAAATATGATATTTTTCTGTGCTATCGCTTACTTCTTTTCTAAAGTTTACTATATCTTTAGTATTATTATAGATTTTTAATAAATCTTCTTTTGATCTTATTTTTGTACACATATGCAAAGGCCTCCTAATATTGAGCTAAGATGCCATCAATATCATCAGGGGTAATATTTCCATATGTTTTATCATTAATTAACATAACTGGAGCTAAACCACATGCACCAACGCATCTTAAAGTTGTAATTGTAAATTTTCCATCAGGAGTTGTTTCTCCATTTTTGATTTTTAAAATTTCTTCAACACGAGCTAATAATTTATCAGAGCCTCTTACGAAGCATGCTGTTCCAAGGCAAATGCTAATAACATATTGTCCTTTTGGAACCATTGTAAAGAAAGAATAGAATGTTACAACGCCATAAACTTTTGAAACGTTAACATTAATTTTCTTTGCAATATGAGATTGTACTACCATTGGTAAATAACCAAAAATACCTTGAGCCTTATGCAAAATTGCAATCAATTCATTTGAATCATTATGTAATGATTCAATAAATTCATCTAGCTCAGCAAACATTTCTTCATTTGTTTTCATGCTATATCCTCCAACACGAATTTAATTCACTCATCTATTTTACCATAGTAAAAAATTATTGTCTATTTATTTCGATACATTTTTATCGATAAATTAACAAACCATAATTTAATTACTAAATTATGGCAATTTTATATACGAAATTTACTGATTTTAGCTAAACATCACATCCAAAATCATCATTAAAACAAAGCCTATTGCAACTCCTATTGTCGCAATATTTGAGTGTTTTCCACTTTGTGATTCTGGTATTAATTCTTCAACTACAACATAAATCATTGCACCTGCTGCAAAGCTTAATAAATATGGCATTAATGATATAAAAAAATTTGATAATATCATTGTTAAAAATGCTGCTATTGGTTCAACAATTCCAGATAATACCCCAAGGGTAAAAGCTTTTCTTTTACTATTTCCTTCAACTGCTAAAGGCAAAGAAACAATTGCCCCTTCTGGAAAGTTTTGAATTGCAATTCCAATTGATAAGGAAAAAGCAGCAAGCATTGAAATAGCATCGTTATTTGCTAATACGCTAGCAAAAATAACACCAACTGCCATGCCTTCTGGAATATTATGAATAGTTATTGCTAAAAACATCATTGTTTTCTTTTTAATATTACTCTTTAATCCTTCTGGTTGGTTACTATTAACATGTAAATGTGGAATTAATGAATCTAAAAGCAAAAGAAAAAGCATACCAAGTAAAAAGCCTATACCAGCTGGTAAAAAAGATAGCTTTCCTAAGCTATTAGTCATTTGTAATGAAGGTAATAAAAGTGAGAAAAAAGAAGCAGCAATCATTACGCCTGATGCAAAGCCTAATAATAACTTTTGTACTTTTTCATTTATATTATTTTTTAAGAAAAATACCATTAACGATCCTAGTGTCGTTCCAACAAATGGTATTAATATTCCAATTAGTATTTTCATAATTCTACTCCTATAAGTTAGTGCAAACTAACTTATAAATTATTTTAGCATTTTTTTTAAAAGAAAAAAAGCACTAAATTAATAGTGCCTAATTATTTAAAAATTCAATAACGTCGTTATATACATCATTTTTATTTACTTCATTTAAAATCTCATGACGCATGTTTTGATATTTAATTTCTTTAATATCATTAAAGCCAGCTTTTCTTAATATATTTATTGACTTTTTACTTCCTTTATCAAAGCCAGTACAAGGATCTTCATCTCCTCTTAACATCAAAATAGGTAAAGTGGTATTAACATGTTTATATCTATCTGCCTTACTCATATATTTAGTCAAATGAAACAAGTCATTTAAAGCTGATACTTTAAAGCCATGTCCGCAAAATGGATCTTCCATATAATTTTTCACATTTTCTTCATTAACGCTTAGCCAATCAAGATTAGTTTTCGGATTATCTATTTTGTTATTAAAGCTACCAATTGCAATTTGCTGAAGTGCTTTTGAATAATGCATTGGCCCTTTAAATAATTGAATCAAATTTGCTAAAAATATTCCAACACCTACAAAGGCTTGTGGACAAGGAAAGCCAGAAAGAATTACTTTTTCATAATCATTTGATTCAGTTTGTAAAAGATTTCTAGTTATAATAGTTCCCATTGAATGTGCAAAAATTATTACTTTATTAGTATTAAAAGTCTTTTTTATATATTTTGTTATTTCTTTTTGATCTAAAAGTAAAAATTCATAGCCTTTTTTTTCTTTAAAGAACCCTAAGGTTTTAGCATCACTACCATGTCCTCTCATATTAGATGAAATAACTGTATAGTTTTGCTTATTTAATTGTTCAATAAATGGTTCGTATCTTTCTTGATGCTCTTCCATTCCATGAATTAATTGAATATAGCCTTTTGGATTATCAACTTTAAAGATATGTAAGTTCAATTCATAATTATCAATGCTTTTTAATTTTACTTCTTCCATAATTATTTAAGCTTTCTTCTTAAAACTTTAACTTCTTTTTCAAGTTCATCTAAAGCAGAATCTAATTGAGAGGCTACATAATCGCCAAACTCTAAAGCTTTTACAACTAAAGCCGCTGCACTTAGCATTGCATCTTCAACATCCTTACCAACTGCTAAAACTTGCATATTTCCATCACCATTTTCATCATATAAAATAGTATCAGGAATATTATTATGGTCCGAATCAACTAAATAAAGATTGAATTCACCATCATTATTTAAGTCAATTGCTAATGTATCTATATCACCATTATTTGTAGTATCCATTAAGGCTAAATCAGCTTGCTTATCGCCATCTAAGTCAATTAGAATTTCATTTTTAGTTCCTTTTAATAATGTGTGACGTAAGTCTTTGTCTAACTTCATTGTTAATTTTACTTTTCTTAATGTTTTCATTTTGCTTTCTCCTTTTTGTATTTATAATTTTATTATACCAATTTATCAAAAAAATACTATATTAATATTTTAATAAAATATTAAATTTAAACGTTTTAACTAATTTTGTTTATTTTTAGTTCATTTAAAACTAATAATTTAATTATAGCTTGGCTACGACTTTTGACATCTAACTTCAAAATAACATTTGAAATATGATTTCTTACTGTTTTACTTGAAATGTTTAATATATTTGCTATGTCATCTGTAGTTTTGTTATCAATTAACAAATCAAATATTTCTTTTTCTCTTTTTGTTAATATTTTTAGCATACTAATCACCATTTTATACTATGGTAATTAATTTAAAAATGTGTCTAGTCTTCTTTATTTAAAACTCTTAATAATTCAATAGCAACATTTTTAGGCATTATTTGTGATAATTGTTCAACTGGTGCTTTTTTTATTTCATCAACGCTTTGATAAATTGTTAAAAGTCTTTTCTTTCTAACATCGCCTAAGCCATTAATTCCATCAAGGATTGATGAAATCATTGATTTTGCTTTTTTATTTTTAAAGAAGGTAATAGCAAATCTATGAACCTCATCTTGCATTTTCATAAAAAACAAAAACAATTTTGAATCTTTTGGAAGTGGGATTTCTTCATATTTTTCATTAATAAAAGCTCTAGTTTTATGATTATCATCCTTTGCTAAGCCACAGACCTTCACTGATGTTATGTTTAGTTTATCTAAAGCATCCTTAGCAGCTTTCATTTGATTAACTCCACCATCAACAAGAAGCATTTCAGACATAGCTAAGTTTTCCTTTAAAAGGTTATTAAAGCGACGATAAATTACTTCATTTGTCATTTTTAAATCATCTTTAGTATAATCGCCATTAATATTAAATTTTCGATATTTATTTTTCATAGGATAGCCATTTTGAAACACAACTACTACTCCTACTGCACTATCGCCTGAAATATGCGACATATCACACATTTCAATTGTTGATACCCTATTCATATTCACAAGACTTCCAAGTTCTATAAATATATCCTCATCCTTACTAGCAAGTTCAATAAATTTGGCCTCAAGTGATTTTTTAGCATTTTCAATGGCCATTAAAATTAATTGCTGTCCACTAGCAATTTTAGGATTTACTATACTAATTTGAAGCGTATCATTAAGTAATGATATATCTATATTATCAGAAATATATATTTCCTTTGGTATATCATGAGTTTGATAAAATTGCATTAAATATGTAATAATCAATTCATTTATTTCACCAATATAGTCAATTACCTCATTGATTTTAGCATTTAAATAGCCATTTCGATACATCAATACTGAAATTGATAAAAAGCCTTCTTTTACATAAAAGCCAATTACATCACGAGATACCTTATCATTAAATTCAATTATTTGCTTACTAGTAATGGCTTTTATTCCTTCCATTATATTTTTATATTCTAAAGCTTTTTCAAAATTTAATTCATCCGATGCTAAATACATTTTATGTTCAACATCCTTTAATATATCATGGCTATTTCCTTTAAAAAACTTATCTATTTCCTTTAAATAATTATCATAAGCGTTGTCATCTATTTTATTAATACAAGGACCTAAGCATTGATGCATTGAATAATAAAGGCAGCTAGTTTTTGGTATTTTATTACACTTTCTTAAAGGATAAATACTATTTAATAAGTTAATTACCTTATAAGCTGCTTTTGCATCAGGAAATGGTCCATAATGCTTATATTTATTACTTTTAGCATCACGTCTTATAACAATTTTAGGATTCTTTTCCTTAGAAATAGCAATATATGGATAATGTTTATCATCCATAAAAACAACATTAAAAGGAGGTAAATATTGCTTGATTAAATTTATCTCTAAAACTAATGCTTCCTTTTCTGAAAATGTTAAAACAAAATCAACATCATAAATCTGCTTTACTAAATTAGCTGTTTTATTATAATATTTACGATCAAAATATTGATTAACCCTTGTCTTTAAACGTTTTGCTTTACCAACATATAAAACATTATTATCAATATCCTTATAAATATAACACCCAGGAGTATTTGGCATCATATCTAATTTTTCTTTTAATTTATCATTCATAAATTATTTCTTTAACTTTAATTTAACGATAGTAGCACCGCCACCACCTTCATTAAAACCTCCTAAATAAAAATCCTCAACATATTTATTATTCTTTAAATATTCATGAACCGCTTTTCTTAAAGCCCCAGTTCCAAAACCATGAATAATGCTAACCTGATTATATCTTACAAGTAAAGCTGCATCTAAATAATTACGTAAGGCTATTAAAGCCTCATCAACATGCATACCAATCAAATTTAATGAATTTGGAACACTTTTTTCCATAGCCTTTAAATTTTCAATTCTTACTTTATTTTTTACTACCTTACTTACTTTAGCTTCATTTACCTTACTTAAATCAGATAAGTTAATAACCATAGTAGTATTATTAACTAAAACAACACATTTATTATTTTTAATATTCTTTACAGTAGCAATTTTGTTTAAGGAATTAATTCTAACTAAATCATTAACTTTAATTGTATCGTCATTTACTACTTTTTCTTTTTCATTTTCAGCCAATTCATTTAATTTGTTTAAAGCATTATTTTTTAAATGAACTTTAAAGCCTTCTTTTTTGCTTTCGTTTTTAAACTCTTCAACTATTTGATTAATTTGCTTATAAGCCTCATCTAGCATTTCTTCTTTCTTTAAGGATACATCATTATAAGCTTCATTTAATCTTTTTTCTAACTCTTCATTTTTACTATTAGCTTCCTTTAATAAGTTATCAAGCTCTACTTCCTTTTCATTTAGAGCATTAATTTTATTATTCTCATCCTTTAATTTTAAAGATAATTCATCAATAATCGCATCAAGCTTATTAGCACTAGCAGATTTATATTTTTTAGCATTATCAATTATTTCTTGCTTTAAGCCTAAGCGCGATGATATTTCAAGAGCATAGCTTCTACCAACAACATTTAATAATAGCTTATAGGTTGGCATTAATGTTTCTTCATTAAAGCCCATTGAGGCAAGAGTTATTTTTAATGAATCATTAGCATAGTCCTTTATCCCTAAATAATGTGTTGATATCATAGCAATCGAGCCAACCTTATCAATATATTCAATAATAGCTTTAGCTAAGGCCTCACCCTCACTAGGATCAGTTTTACTTCCAAGTTCATCCATAATTACTAAACTATGATTATCAATTTGATTTATTATTTCGCTAACATTTTTCATATGTGATGAAAAGCCAGAAAGTGATTGAGTTATTGATTGCTCATCACCAATATCAACAAAGATATTTCTAAAAATAGGAAGGCTTGCCTCCTTTATAGGTAAAGGTAGTCCACATTGATTCATTAAAACTAATAAGGCTATTGTTTTCAAAGCAACTGTTTTACCACCAGCATTAGGCCCTGAAATAACAATTATTTTATTATTATCTCCGCCTAAATAAAAATCGTTTTTAACAACATGCTTTATATCAAGTAAAGGATGATAAGCCTCATGTAATATTATCGCGTTATTATTATTATTAATAGAAGCAAGCTCATAATTATTAGCTAAGCCATAGCTACCCTTTAATATCATAAATGATAATTCACCTAAAGCTTCATTATTTAGCAATAATTCATTATAGTGCTTATTTATTAAGTCACATAAAGCTTTAGTAATTCTTATTATTTCAATTTCCTCTTCATAATGTAATTGTTCAAGCATTACATTGTTTTCAGTAACAGAATATGGTTCAATAAATATTGTATTTGCAGATTGTGAAACATCAATTACAATACCCTTCACTTGTGATTTAAAGCTAGCCTTAACTGGTAAAACATAATGATTGCCACGAGTTGCTATATAATTATCTGATAGTAATGACGAATTATTTTTTAAAAAGCTATTTAGCTTATCCTTTATTTCATTTTCAAGCTTTTTTATAGAATTTCTAATAGTTTTTAATTTTGTTGAAGCATGATCATATAAAGTAAAATTAGGATTAACACAAAACTTTATTTGATCAAGTAACTCATTAACGTTATTTAATGATCTTATATATTTAAATGTATAATAAAATTCTTCTGCTTCAAGCTTAGTATTAGCTATAAAGTTTTTTAAAGAGGCAATTACTTCAAGCATATTTACAAACTCATAAATTTCTTCTAATGTTAATATAGCATTTTTATGAACCTTATCTAAAAAAACACTAACATCAACAAGCTGAGCAAGGGATGGAAATGTTCCAAATGTTACTAGCTTATAGCCTTCTTTGCTTTTATTAATATTTTCTAAAACTACTTCATCAAAATAAAGTGGCTTGAGTTCATTTACCTTTTTTCTACTTAATTCGTTAATATTATATTTTAATATTAACTCTTTTATTTTATCAAATTCTAATATTTCAAATAATCTATTCATCTTTATCACCTTGTTCTTTATAATTATAGCAAAAAATGATATTATATACTATAAAGGAAGGAAGAAAAAATATGAAATATCCACATTTTTTAAAAGATAATGCAACTATTGCTTTAATTGCCACTTCTTGTGGAAGTAATAAGAATCCCTATAGGCTAAGAACCCAAGTAGGTATTAAAAAGTTTTTAAAGCAAGGCTATAAAATAAAAAAAGGGCATCGCTTGTTTTTAAATAAAAATGCAGTTAGTGGTCCCCATACCTTAAGAGCTAGTGATTTTAATAAAATGTATAAAAATAAAAATATAGATTTTATTTGGTCAACAGGTGGTGGAGAGTTAATGATTGGTATGCTTCCTTATGTTGACTTTGATAAAATAAAAAAACTTCCGCCTAAATTCTTTATGGGCTTTTCTGATAATACAAATTTAACATTTACCTTAACTACAATTTGTGATATAGCTACAATATATGGCTGTAGCATAGGCTCATTTGCCTATGAGACATTAAATGAAGATACCATTGATCATTATAAGTTAATGAAAGGTGAAAAGTTAGCTTTTACTTCTTATAAATATTTTCATGGTGAAAATAGTAAAGTAAATGATGCTACACCTTTAACGCCATTAATTTATAATGATATTAATATTATTCAAAGCTTAAATAATGCTAATGAACACTTTGAAGGAAGAATTATCGGGGGTTGCTTTGATTGTATTTTATGCTTATGCGGTACAAAATTTGATAATGTTGCTAATTTTATTGAAAAATATAAAAATGATGGCATCATTTGGTATTTTGATGTTTGTGATTTAAATACAGCCGCTTTATATAGAGGCTTATTTCAACTTAAAAATGCCTCTTGGTTTAAATATGTAAAGGGCTTTATCTTTGGTAGACTTTTAAATAAATATGAGCCACTTGATTATACATTAAAGCAAGCTTTAAGCGATGCTTTAAGTGATTTAAATGTTCCTGTTATTTACGATGCAGATATATCGCATATTTCTCCAAAAATTCCTATAATAAATGGTAGTATTGCTACTATAAATTATGAAAATAACAAATTAAGCATTTCATTTACTTTAAAATAAAGAAGGATACCTTAATGAAGAAATTATTAATTAAAGGCATAAATAAAAAATATAAGGTTATTATTAAAAATAATTTATTAAATAACTTAACAGCTTATTATAATACTAATAAGCAAGCTTTACTATTAAGTGATGATAATATTCCACTTTCTTATAAAGAAAGTATTAAAGCACAATACAATGTTACTTGTAGTGTTATTTTAAAGCATGGTGAAAAAAGTAAAAATTACAAAAATGCTTTAAAGGTAATAAATACCTTACTTATAAATAATTTTAATAAGGATGATGTAATTATTGCATTAGGTGGTGGCGTTATTTTAGATATTGCTTCTTTAATTGCCGCTCTTTATAAAAGAGGCATTAATTTAGTTTTTATTCCAACATCAATGCTTTCTATGGTTGATGCAAGTATTGGTAGTAAAAATGCTATTGATTTTAATAATATTAAAAATGTCATTGGTACATTTTATGATCCTAGTATTGTTTTAATTGATCCTACACTATTAAAAACATTAAAGAAAAGAGAAATTTATAGTGGCTTATGTGAAGCTTTAAAAGTAGCATTAATTCATAATGTTAATTTTTATAATTATATTAAAAAAAATACTTTATCCTTAAATTATGAAAAGGTCATTTATGAATCATTAAAAATTAAAAAATATTTTGTTGAAAATGATAAATATGACACTTCAATTCGTCATGCATTAAATTTTGGACATACCTATGGTCATGCCATTGAAATAGTTTATAATCTTCCTCATGGAATAGCAATTGGTATTGGAATGCTTAAAGTACTTGAAAATCCTTTAAGAAATGAGGTTGCTTGCATTTTAAAAAAATGGCGGATTAATTACAAAAAATATTTAAACGATAACTCTTATAATTATTACATTTTACAAGATAAAAAAATTAAAAATAATAGAATTGATTTAGTTGTTGTTAAAACTCTAGGTAGCTTTGAAATTAAAAGTATAGAAGTTGGTGATTCAAATGGATAATAGCTTTGGTGAATTTTTAAAAATTAAAATATATGGTACATCTCATTGTAAATATTTAAAAGCAACTATAAAGAACTTCCCTAAAGATATAAAAATTAATATGGATGAAATTAATCATTTTCTTTATTTAAGAAAAAGCCATAGTAATTTAACAACTCCTCGTTTTGAAGAGGATGAAGTTATCTTTGAAAATGGAATTAATAATGATATAACAACAGGAGAAACAATTTCCTTTAAAATTTATAATAAAAATACTAAAAGTAGCGATTATGTTAAAGGCGTATGTCGACCATCTCATGCTGATTATGTTGGTTATTTAAAATATGGTGATAATTATGACTATAGAGGTGGCGGATTTTTTTCAGGAAGAATTAGTGTCTTACTTGTCGTAATTGGAGCTTTATGTAAACAAGTGTTAAATAATTTAGATGTCAAGGTAGCATCTCATATCAAAGAATTACATGGTATTTTAGATGATGAATTTGATTTTAAAAATATTAATGAGACTATTAATAAGCTAAACAAAAAAGAATTTGCTGTTATAAATAACGATATTTCATTAAAAATGAAAAAGGAAATTTTAAAAGCAAAGGAAGAAAATGATTCTGTTGGTGGAATTATTGAAACTATAGCTATAAATGTTCCTCTTTGCTTAGGTGAGCCGTATTTTAATTCCTTTGAATCATATTTATCACATTTATTATTTTCACTAGGCGGTATAAAAGGTGTTGAATTTGGTGATGGCTTTGCCTTTAAAAATAAAAAAGGTAGTGAAGTTGCTGATGAGCTAAAAATAATTAATAACAATATCAAAATACTTTCTAACCATAATGGTGGGATTAATGGTGGAATTAGTAATGGTAATCCTATTATTTTTAGATGTGTTATTAAACCAACATCATCAATTGCTAAGCCTTTAAATACTATCAATTATTTATCTAATGAAAATATCACCTTAAATTTAAAAGGAAGACATGATCCTTGTATTTTAACGAGAATTAGAGTAGCCATTGATGCTATTACTTATATAACAATACTTGATTTTTATTTAAGATTACTTAAAAAGGGCTAGTTTATGAAATATTACTTAATTGGAAAAACTTTAAAACATTCACATTCTTTACAAATTCATAATGGATTATATAATTTTAATTATGGCTTATTATCTTTAAATAATAAATCATTTATCAATTTTATGGAAAAAAAAGATTTTAAAGGCTTAAATGTTACAATTCCCTATAAAAATCAAGTTATTCCTTATTTATACTATAAGGATGAAATTGTAAATATTACATCTGCTTGTAATACTATAGTTAATAAAAATAATAAGCTCTATGGATATAATACTGATTATTATGGCTTTTTAGATTTATTAAATTATTATAAGATTGATATAGCAAATAAAGTATGCTTAATACTTGGAAGTGGTAGTACTAGTAAAAGCGTTTATCAAGCCTTAATTAATAAAAAAGCCAATAAAATATATGTTGTTTCAAGAAATAATGGCTTAACATATAATAAATTAAATTTAATTGCTAAAGAAGTAGAAATCATTATAAATACCACTCCTTTTAATATGTATCCAAAAAGTACTAATAAATCTTTAGTAGATTTAAAAATGTTTAATAATTTAAAGGAAGTCATCGATGTTATTTATAATCCTTTTAGAACTAAGCTGTTAATTGATGCTAAGGATTTACACATTAATTATCATAATGGCTTATATATGCTAGTATTACAAGCATATTATACTGAAAAGATATTTAAGCAAAAAGGTATTTTAAAAAAGGATGCTATAAGAATATATAAGAATTTATTTTTCGATAATACTAATATTGTTTTAATAGGCATGCCTTCATCAGGGAAAAGTAAAATTGGTAAGATGCTTGCATTAAAATTAAATAAGGAATTTATTGATGTTGATAAAGAAATTGAAGAAAAAACCAATATTACAAATAAGGATTTTATTTTGACTTATGGTGAAAAAGAGTTTAGGAAAGAAGAAAGAAAGGTCATTTCTTCTTTAAAAAATAAAAAAGGAGTTATTATTTCAACTGGTGGAGGTAGCATTTTAAATAAAAATAATGTAAACTATTTATGTATGAATGGGATTATAGTTTATTTAAATCGTAAATTTAAATCCTTAAGCGTAAGTGATTCACGTCCACTTAGTAACGATTATACAAAATTAAAAAAATTATATAAGGAACGTTTACCTTTATATAAAAAATATGCTGATATAATAATTAAAGATAATGATGAAGATGAAAAAATTGTAAATGAAATAATAAGAAGGTGTTTTAATGGAAAATTTTGATGATTTAAAATTAGTATTAAAGAAAAATAAAGATGATAAAACTATTATAGACATAAATGGTGTTAAAATCGGTGGTAATGATTTAGTTTTTATCGCTGGGCCATGCGCTGTTGAAAGTAAAACTCAATTAAAAAATATTGCTTTAAAGGTAAAAGCTGCTAAGGCTAATATTTTACGTGGTGGTAGCTTTAAGCTTCGTACTTCCCCTTATTCATTTCAAGGTCTTCATGAATTTGCACTTTCTTATTTAAAAGAAGTTAAAGAAGAATTAAATATGCCTGTAATTTCAGAAATTACGACAATTGAATCAATTAATGAATTTGTTAAAAATGTTGACATTATTCAAGTTGGTGCAAGAAATATGCAAAACTATGAATTATTAAAAGAATTAGGAAAGATAAATAAACCTATTTTATTAAAAAGAGGAATGGCCAATACTATTAAGGAATGGTTGCTTGCCGCTGAATATATTTTAGCAAATGGTAATAAAAATGTTATTTTATGTGAAAGGGGTATTAGAACATTTGAAACTGAAACAAGAAATACTTTAGATTTGTCAGCCGTTGCAATTATAAAAAAAATATCACACCTTCCTATTATTGTTGATCCATCTCATGCGACTGGAAGAAGTGATTTGGTTTATAATATGTCTTTAGCTGCTATTGCATCTAATGCTGATGGATTAATCATTGAAGTAAATGATAACCCAAACACTGCCTTATCAGATGGAATGCAAGCAATCTCTTCAGACACCTTAAAGGATATTATTATTAAAGCAAAGAAAATTAAGGAAATAATTTAATGAATGTAAAAATATATAAATCAAGATTTATTTTAGAGCACAAATTTTCAGGCTCTAAATCTTTAACTCATCGCTATTTAATTGGTGCTTTTCTTTTAAATAATGGTATTATTTTAGATAATATTGCTATTAATGATGACATTACTGCCACATTAAATTTTTTTAAAGCACTTCAAAAAGAAATTGTTTTTACAAGTAGTAATAGTTTATATATAAAACCTAGTAAAGAATTACATTTTGATACTTTAATGATTGATAGCTTAGCATCAGCCTCTACTCTTCGTTTTTTACTTCCTTTATCATTAAATTTTGCGAAAAAAGTAATATTTAATTGTGATGCATCATTAATAAATAGACCTCTTGATATTTATTTAGAATTAATGAATAAATGTAATTTATCAATAGTAAAAAATGATAAGCAAATTATTTGCTCAGGAAGTATAAATTTAGATTATTATGAAATAGATGGTGGTATTTCCTCACAATTTATAACAGGCTTAATTATCAATGCTTTATATTTAAAAAAAGCTATTACTATAAAAGTAATTAAACGTTTCTATAGTATTGATTATGTAAAAATGACTATTGCTGTTTTTAATAAACTTGGTTATGATATTGAATTTTTAAATGATGATACAATAATTGTTCATCAAGGTAAAAATGAATTGCTTTGGGACAATTATTTTATTGAAGGTGATTATTCGACAGCTAGCAATTTTATCGCTCTAAGTTGCTTAAATGGGGCATTAACATCTTATAATTTAAAGGAAAATAGTTTACAAGCTGATTATAAAATAATTGAAATATTAAAGCAAATGGGCGGAAATATTCGCTTTATAAATGAAAATAAAGCTCTTTATTCAATTAATAATTCTTTACTTTTAAAAGGCATTGCTAAACAATTAAAAGCAGTTGATGTTGATATTGCTAATTGTATTGATTTAGGGCCAATATTGATGGTTGTTGCAAGCTTTGCAAATGGTACAAGTCATTTTAAAAATGTCGATCGTTTAAAAATAAAGGAATCTAATCGTTTAAAGGCAATGATTGATAATTTAACCTTACTTAATGTAAATATTAAATATAGGGATAATGAAGTTATTATAACTGGTAAAAAGGAATACTTTAATAATGTTACATTGAACTCATTTAATGATCATCGTATAGCCATGGCTTTAAGCGTCTTTGCTTTATTAAATAATGGCATAATTGTTATTAAAGATGCTCAATGTGTTAAAAAATCTGAACCTGATTTTTTTGAAATATTAAAAAAAGGATGCAAAGAGAATGCTATTTGCTATGAATAATATTCTCTTGCACCTTTTTTGATAATTCAAATATTTTATTTAATAATTCAAAATATAAAGTTCTAATATCTTTATCTTCTATATAAGAGCCATTTCTTATTAATAAAAATGTTTCTCTTCCTTGATCATAAACTGGATAATTGATCTCTTTTTTCCTTTTAGCAATATCCTTAATTAAATTCATTCTTTTTTCGAATAACTTTGCCAATTCTTTATCTACTTCATTAATCTTTTCTCTTAAAATATCTAATTCATCCATCGTGTTTCTCCTTTTAATAAAAGCCTGCAATTTCTGCAGGCTTATTTATTTATTAATCATTAATACCAACAACAGTCATTTCTTGTGGGCCAGTTTCTTTTTGCTTTCCAACTTCAGCAGCAGCCTTTATAGCCTTCTTTTTAAGCTTTAACATATGACGTTTTTCAATAATTAGCCAGAATGCTGGAGCAATAAATATTGATGTCGCAATACCAGATATTAAACCAACCATCATAGCGATTGAGAAAGCAAGTGTTGATTGTGAACCAATAAAGATTAATGCGGCAACTGGAAGCATTGTTGAAATTGTTGTCCAGAATGATCTTGATGCACAATTTTGTAATGCCTTATTAACAATGTTATAACGACCTTCTTCATCGATATTTCCAAAGTTAGTTTCCTTAGTAATTTCTCTAATTCTATCAAAGATAACAACTGTATCGTTAATTGAATAACCAATAATAGCAAGAACTGCAGAAACATAAGCTACCTGAACTTCAATTCTAAATATTGCAAATATTGATAGCATTGATAATACGTCTAATAATAATGCAACAATTGAAGCTAAAGCATAAGTATATCTAAATCTAATTGAAATATAAATTACAATTAGGATAAAAGCAATAGCTAATGATAATAAAGCATTGATAACAGTTGCTTTGGCCATTGTAGGCGATGATACTTGCTGACTAACAACAACATAATCAGTATAATCTGCTACACTATTTAATTCTAATTGTTGATATACAGTTTCATCAAAATGTTGCAAGAAATCAGTATCATTCTTTGTGTTACCAACATTTTTGAATTTAATTGAAATTGATAAAGTATTACAATCATTTGTCTTATCATAATCTTTTACAATCGAAATATCTTCTTTTGAAGGTAATTGATTTTCAGCAATAGCTGTATATTGATCAAGGAAATTAATAATATTTTCTTCTGTAATATTTCCATTTTCATCCTTGAATTTATCATTAAATTCTGTAATATCATCAAACTTATCTAAATTAGAAAAATTAATTGTTGCTGTAGCACCTGGTCTAAAGTCAAGTCCAAAGTTCAATGGATAAGCGCCAGTTCCTTTAACACCACCAGCAATTGCAAAGCCTGTAGCAAATAAAGCTCCAACAATATATACACATACTAATGAAACTAAAACCTTCTTTGAAAATTTTACAAAATTAAAGCCATTAAATTTACCAAAGTATGTTTGAACCTCACCCTTATGAATATCTGGAATTTTATCTTCCTTAACACCAAGTAAATGCTTTTTATTATCAAGTTTTCCACTCTTTATTAATAGATACATTAGTAAACGAGTAACTAATAGCATAATAATAACGTTAAATACTGTCGTAATTAATAGCATTGTTGCAAAACCTTTAACTGATCTTTTACCAAAGAAGTATAAAGCACAGCCTGCAATAATAGTTGTAATATTTGAGTCAAGAATTGAGGACAATGATTTTTTAGTTGATTCTTCATATGCTGAACGTACTGAACGTCCTTTATATAATTCATCAGCAAGTCTTTCAAATAAAATAATACAAGCATCCACTGCCATACCTAAACCAATAACAATAGCAGCAATTGTATCAGGTCCATACTCACCACCAATCAAGTTAAATACAATTAGAATAGCAGCAGTATAGAATAATAATGTTAATGAAGCGACAGCACCAGGAATTTTATATATTAAAATCATCATTACGATAACAGCTAATAAACCAACGATACCAGCAATTAATGATTTGTTAAATGCTTCAGTTCCATATGCACCATCAACCTTCATTATATCAGTTCTTTTAAGTTCAAAGTTCATATTGCCAGCTGATAATAGTTTACCAATTTGACTAGCTTCCTTTGCTGAAAAAGAGCCAGTAATTTGTGCTGTTTCAGAAGTAATTGCTTCATTAACTTTTGCATTAACGATTACTTTTTTAGCAGCAGCAGCTTGTTGCTCTGCAGTACCTTGACCATTATATGCAGCAAAGTCACCAATATAGCCAGTTTCTGTATTTGGTTCTTCATAACCAATCCAAGCAATCATATTCTTACCAGCAATTGAGCCAGTTTTTTCGCCAAATTTTTGCGTATCAGCAATATTTAGTAAAACGATTGGTGTACCATTATCATAAGATAAAATGGCACCATCCTTTTCTTTTAAAACAGAGCCATCCATTAAGAAATTACCACTATCATCTGTAAAAGTAATATCAGTATCAGATTCAATTAATGATAATACCTCTGCAAGTTCTGTTGAATCTTTAGAAGATACACATACACGAATGTGCTTTGCTTCATTATCACCAGGTGTTTTTTCAACTGAAACTTGAGGGTTCTTAACACCAGCAATATCAATACGGCTTGCAATTACATCAGCAACATCTTGCATTACAGGCATTTCGCTTCCTTCTTTTTCAGAAACTTCATAAACAACCTCATATCCACCTTTAAATTCAATACCTAAATTCGGATTTTTAATTGATGGCAATGTAAAGAACAAAACTGCCAAAATGGTAAATACCATTGAAAAGAATGAAAATAATCTACGCATTAGGTTTCCCCCTTTTAAATCAATTCTTATAATAAATTTCAAGTAATAATGTATGTAATATATAAAATATATTAAAATACTTGCTCATATACTTTACCATTTTTTCATAAAATAAGCAATAAGAAAGGTGAAATATCATTAAAAAAAATATCTTTAAGGCCATAAGTAGCCTAATTTTTCTAAGTATGATTGCAAAAATTATTTCAATTTTTGCTAAAATTGTAATTGCAAGAAAGATTTCAACACTTGCTATGTCTGTTTATTCTTTAACATTACCAACGCTTTCATTACTATTAAATATAGCTCAATTAGGAATTCCAACAACAATAAGTAAGCTCATTGCTAAAAGGAAATACCCTACCTTTAAAATAATGCAAGTAAGTATCATTGTAATGCTATTAATCGACTTGATTGTCGGAATAATTTATGTTTTTTTTGTGCCAAGTTTAGCCCATGAATATTTAAAAAACCCACATACTTTACTTACACTATATGGAATGGTTTTGCTTCTTCCTCTTATATCATTAACATCAATTCTAAAGGGATATTTTATCGGAATTGATAAAGTTGATACAACAGCAAAATGCCAAATAAGTGAAGAAATTTCAAGGCTGCTATTTGTTTTTTTATTAGTTGATTTTATCAATAAAAATAACATTTCTTTATTATCATTTTTCACTTTATTTTCTTCAATTGTTGGTGAAATTGCATCTTTAATACATTTATGTATTAATTTAAATTTCAAAAATTTTAAAAAGAGAGTTGTTTTACATAATGAGTCCAATAAAAAAATTATTTTTCATATTATGAAGTTTTCATTAATGAGTACATCAACTAAATTATTTGGCTCTTTGATTTATTTTTTTGAGCCAATTTTATTTACATATTTAATGCAAAAAGCAAATGTTCCACTAGATGAATTAACTCTTCAATATGGTATTATAAATAGTTATGTTTTACCCCTTATTTTATTACCATCTTTCTTTTCAAACTGCATAGCAATCTTTATTTTACCTAAGCTATCATTTAATATTGAAAGAAACAATTTTTTAATAGCGAAAAAACTATTTTTACAAGTTATTGCTTATTCAATTACAATTGGCTTTATATGTATATCATTTATATATTTTTTCCCAGAAATGATAACAAAGATATTATATGGAAAAATAATTGGAATATACTATATAAAACGTTATTCATTTTTCCTTTGTATTTGCTTTTTACAAGCTCCATTTCATATGGCATTGATATCATTTGACAAAGAAAAACTATTGTTATTTGAATCAATTATATGTAATATAATCAAAATAGTGTGTTTTTTTGCTTTCATTCCACTTTATAAAACAGACGGTTTACTTATTTCAATTTTAATTTCACTATATACTTCTATATTTATTCACATAATTTCATTATCTAAATGTTTTATTTCCTTTAAGAATAAAGGTAAATTCGTTATTAATAAATAAGCATAATTTAATATCCTTTATTCTTTTAATATTTGCTTTATTTATTTTATAAAGTAAAAATCTTTCATCCATTTTTAATTTTTTAAGATTATCTATTTCAATTTCACCATCACTAATTAAAGGATCTGGAAAATTAGAAATTGAATCTTGATATGTAATTACAGATAATTTTCCTGAGTTTTCTAAAATTGCCCATTTTATCAACGTTACGCTATCAATTCCTTTTTCTCTAATTTGATTATACAAATCATCAATACTATACCTTTGCTTTTTCATTTCATCAAAATCAATATTGCCATCATTTATTATTATTGATTTTTTTCCATCTATGATATTCCTTATTTTTTTACTTTTTAAAGTTATCTTTGCAAGTAAGATTTGAAGAATACATAAAATCGCAACTGAGGCAATTGATAAATAAAATGGAATTGTATGATCTAAAATAGCAATAGTAATAATATCAGATATTGTAAAATAAACTGCTAAATCAAAAATAGATAAGCTACCCACCTCTCTTTTGCCCATTATTCTAATAATTACTATTAGATAAATATACATTAAAATAGTGTAACAAATAACCTTAATTAATTGCATTTTATCAACTCCCAATGTATATTTTTAACATTTTTTGAATATATATACTTTAGGTGAGTATATGAAAAAAAATTTATTATCTATTAGTTTTTCAATTATAGCATTATTAGTTTTAGTAACAATTACATCCTTTATTTTTTCTTTAATCCATTATAAAATGGGAATTTCAATAAATAAGTATGTTGTTATTACTATTTCAACTATTTTATTTTTTGTTTCAGGCTTTATTTATGGACTAATAAATAAAAAACAAGGATTATTAGGTTCAATAATTTTTATCCTTGTTTATATAATTTATTGTGTAATTGATATTTTTGCTATAAATAAAGGCGATTTCGATAATGTAATTATTTTATTTATAGCTGGAAAATGTGTTGCCTATACATGTGGAGCAATACTAAGCGTTAACATTAAAAAGCATTAAAACAATGTTGATTGATGTGGAATTTTTAAATGTTTATAGGCCTTTTCAGTAACCATTCTACCACGTGGTGTCCTATTAATTAAACCTTGCTGTAACAAATATGGTTCGTAAACATCTTCAAGAGTTACCTCTTCTTCACCAATTGCTGCTGCAATAGATTCAATTCCAACAGGTCCTCCCTTAAATCTATCGATTATGCCCTTTAAGTATCTAATATCTACATCGTCAAGACCTAACGAATCAACCTTTAAAGCATTTAAAGCATCAAGAGTTACTTGGTATGATAAAACACCATCATTTACGACTGTTGCAAAGTCTCTTACCCGCCTAAACAAACGATTTGCAATACGTGGTGTTCCTCTACTTCTTCTTGCAAGCTCACTGGCTGCTTCATCGCTTATATCACTATTGTAAACCTTAGCGGTTCTAACAACAATTTTCTTAATATCCTCTAGCGAATAATAATCAAGTTTAAAAACAATTCCAAATCGATCTCTTAAAGGTGATGCAACATCACCAACCCTGGTTGTTGCCCCAACTAGCGTGAATGGAGGAAGTGCAATAGTAATTGAATGAGCACTACTATCCTTACCAACAACTATGTTAATTTCAAAATCTTCCATAGCAGCATATAATACTTCTTCAACCACCTTTGGAAGTCTATGAATTTCATCAATAAACAAGACATCTCCTGGCTCAAGCATTGATAAAATTGATGCTAAATCACCTGTTTTTTCAATAGCAGGTCCGCTTGCAACCTTAATATTTGCTTTTTTTTCATTAGCAATAACATAAGCAAGTGTTGTTTTACCAAGTCCTGGTGGGCCATAAATTAAGACATGGTCTAACGCTTCATTACGTTTATTAGAAGCCGTAATGAAAATAGACAAATTTCTTTTCATGTCCTCTTGACCAATATATTCCTTTAAAGATGAAGGCCTAAGCTTTAACTCAGCATCATCATCCTCTTTTCTTTCTTCAGGTTGTAATAATCTTTCCTCACTCAAAATAATACACCTACCTTCTTAGCATTTTTAAGCAATCTTTAATAATTTCTGGTGTTTGTTTCTTTTCAATATCTATAACTTTATTAATTACAGAATCTATTTCGTTTGTTTTAAAGCCAAATTGCTTTAATGCATCATAAACATCACTATATACATCACTCTTTTTACTTGATGGCTTGTTTTCATTTACATCCATAACTAATTTACCCTTCAAATCTAAAATGATTTGTTGGGCTGCCTTTGGACCAACTGAAGGTAATTTTTTTAAAAACGCAAGATTTCCAAGTTCAATAGCACTAATTAAAGAAGTAGTAGAACATGCTCCAAGTATTGCAGAAGCAGTTTTTGGACCAATTCCATTAACATTAATTAATTTTAAAAATAAATCCTGCTCTTGCTTAGTCTTAAAGCCATATAATGAAAAGCCATCATCCTTTACTTGAAAGTATGTATACACTAAAGCTTGACCAAAAGAAAAATCTTGAGGCTTACCAACAAATACTTGAAATCCAATTCCATTAACATCAATTAGAATACTATCAATTTTTATATCGACTATCTCGCCCTTTAAAAATGAAATCATACAATCCACCTGCCTCTTTATTATTATATAATAAATTTAAGGCTATTTAAACATTTTCTTCTGATAATTATTATTTAAGCATTATGCCATTTAATATTTTATAAATAATTTCTTTTATTGTTGGGTAATCTTTAATAATAATATACCATTCATTAATTAAGATATTTAAATAGTAAAAAATAGACAATGAAAACGCTATATAAAACACTGATTTAAAAATCATTTTTCCAATAGATGACATCATTTTATCATTGAAAAGCAAAATGTTTAATAAAGCTAAAAATAAACAAATTGGTAAAATATCCATTAAATATCTAATATGAACTCCTGCTAGTGAAAAATTAACAAATGATAAAACAAATATTAGTATAATTCCTATTGTGTTAAAGAAAATAAATAGCTTGTTTTTATTTTTAATAAAGCCAATTATTATAAATAAATTTAAAGGAATTGTGAATAAACCAAATGTTGGAAAAGTATAGGTATAATGGGACAAATTAAAATGTTTAATATCGGTTAATTGTAAAATCAAATAAGGCGCATGAGTATTTAATTTAGGCGGTTGTATTAAATAATAATATAACGCTGGTATTATGTTTTCAATAGACATTTTGTTTTTAGATACATCAGAAACAGTTAATTGATAATTACTGCCAAAGTCAAAAACTGATTTAAATCTTAAATAATTATACGTTCCAATTAATAAAAAGCCAGCAAACAATGCTAAAAAGCATGGTATGAACATTTTTAAATTTTTAAGAAACTTTTTTTCTTTAAATAAATATTTTAATAAAAATGGTAATATGATAAATAAAGATAACGTTAGATTTGGTCGACTGCTTAAGATTAATATAAAGCTAATTCCCATTAATAAAAATGCCATTTTATTATCTTCTTCAATGCCTTTTAATGAATAATAAAACATCATAAACATAAAGCAAACTCCCATTAGAATTGGTGTATTATACATTTCCTCTGCCATTGCTAAAAATAAATACCCTCCTCCTAAAAAAGATGCCATCAAGCATAATGTAAATAAAACAATGCTTAACTTTTTGGAAAAGTGTTTATAAAATCTAAGCAAAGCTAAAAAAGCAAATGATGTAGTAAAAATTAGTAGTATTACGTTTATAAAAGTGTATGTTGGTATATAATTAGTAAATGAAAGCAAATAGACAGGATAGTAAAATAATATCACTGGTGCTACACCAAAATATACATAATACTTGTTATCAAACCAAGCAAAATCCCATAAATAATCATATTTTGTAAAACCAACATATGGATTAGGTAATAATCCAATTCGTGGATCTGGTTTTATATTTAAATATAAATGCTTATTTAAAAATCCTTCAAATAATAATGCATATGGATTCTTTTTATAATTAAATGAGTCATAATCAAGAGGATACTTTATGTAAAACCTTTCCTTATCAAATAATGTATATATAATAAATACAATTGTTAAAGAAATAGAAACTAAAAGTGTTATTTTTTGGATCTTATTAATATTAATTTTTTCAAATGAAATTTCCTTGTCTTTAAATAAAAGCATCAAAAACATTACAAATAAATTTAATAAAATAAAATTTGAATAATTAAAATTAAAATCTTCTTTGAAAATATATTTAAAATTTAAAGCAAACATCTCGATAATTACTATCAATAGTGGTATAAAATTAGTCCACTTTTTCTTTTTATAATAAATCAATATAACATTGATAACATTATAAAATCCAATAATCATTGAATCGATAAATTTTAGCTTAAAGAATAAAGCAATTAATATATTTATAATAAATGATATTAAAAAACTAATTATTATTTCTTTTGTTTTAATATTTTTTACAAAAAAAATTAAAACAAATAATACAAGAATGGGAATGTTAATAAATAGTAGATCCATAATTATACCTCTTAAGTATTATAATCTATTACTTTTTAATTAACAAGTAATATTATTATTAATATTAATTTTTTTATCACTAGCGTGAGAATAACATTCTTTTTTTCCAAATATTACTTGATCAACTAGTTTTACATTAATATAAGACAATGCTTTTTTTAAATCTAAAAATGTTTTAACATCATCGAATGATGGCGTTGAATTTCCTGAAGGATGATTGTGGGCTACAATTATTTTTTTTGCATAATATTCAATTGCCCTTTTACAGATTAATTTATTATTATTTAAAGTATGTGATTCATCACCAATTGATATTACTTCTTCATGAATTACTTTATTCTTTAAATTTAAATATAATACGACTATTGCTTCATTATTTTTATTTACGAAAAACTTATAAAGATAATTATAAACATCAATGGTTGAATTAATATACATTCCTTCGTTTATTAAAATATCTTTCTTTTTATTAAATCTTAAAAATAATTCATAAATTGCTTTTATTTCAAGTGCTTTTACTTTATTAATGCCTTCTTCCTTTAAAAGTTCGTATATACTTGCTTTAAAAACTCCTTCTATTCCTTGATGAACTAATATTAATTCCATTGCTATTTCTAAAGCAGATTTATTTTTAGTTCCTTTACTTATCAATAATGCTAATAATTCATTATCTGATAATTTATCAATTCCATATTGTAAAGCCTTTTCTCTAGGTCGTTCATCAATAGGTAAATTTTTTATCTTTCCCATTATTTTGAAAATTTAAACTTAAAGCCACCAGGTAATGTAATGTCTCCTGATTTTGACCCATATACCTTATAAATTACTACTGTAATAATCGCAATTACACCAAATGCAGCAATTAATCCCATTCCAAGTTCAGCACCTAATCCATAGCATTTTTTTTGTACATCTTCATTAATAATTTCATATTTTATATTGTTAAGCATTTTTATACCTCCTAATTATATATACAATTTTTTAAGTAAAAAGTGTAAAAAAAAGTAGATTTTCATAATCTACTTATTTAACTTAACCATAAAAATATTAAAAGCATTGCAAGAAGCATACCTAAAATTCCAAAAATTAATACTGGCAAAAACGCTTTATATCCTGCAATAATTAGGTGTTTTTTTTCTTCCTTTGACACATCATATTCTCTTTTTCGATTTTTATCAAAGGAGAATTTTTTAGGCATTCCTTCAACATCCATATTTGCAAATGATCTACCATCATCTACAAATTCTTCTTTATTCTTTTTCATTTAATTCCTTAACATCTTCATTTGAAGATTCAATACCCTTATCATCAAATAAATGACATTTAACAAAATGATTTTTACTTACTTCAATAAATTTTGGCTCGACTGATTTACATATTTCCATGCATTTATTACATCTTGTATGGAATTTACAACCAAGTGGAGGATTTGTTGGTGAAGGAATATCACCTTTTAAAATTACACGATTCATTTTAACCTTAGGATCAGCAATAGGAACTGCTGAAAATAAAGCTAATGTATATGGATGAAGTGGTGATGTAAAAATATCATTCTTACTTCCTTTTTCAACCATATCTCCTAAATACATTACACCAATTTCATCAGACACATATTTTACAACAGAAATATCATGTGTAATAAAAATATAAGTAAATCCTTCTTTCTTTTGTAAATTCTTTAATAAATTTACAATTTGCGCTTGAATCGAAACATCAAGTGCTGAAACAGGTTCATCAAGAATAATTAATTGAGGTTTAACAGCTAAGGCTCTAGCAATACATATTCTTTGCCTTTGGCCTCCAGAAAATTCATGTGGATATCTATCATAATAATGCTCTTGTAATCCACAATCCCTCATAACCTTTAATACATAGCTTTTAACTTCATCTTTTGGAACAATGTTATGAATTCTAACAGGTTCTGCAATAATTTCTCCAACCGGCATACGTGGAGGAAGCGATGAATATGGATCTTGAAACACATATTGAATACGTGTTCTAAATTTATTCATTTGCTTTGTATTCAAGTTAGTAATATCATTACCATCAAAAATAACTTTACCACCTTGAATATCATATAATCTCAAAATAGTTCTGCCAAGAGTGGTTTTACCACAACCAGATTCACCAACTATTCCTAGTGTTTTTCCTTTATCTAACGTAAAAGATACATTTTCTACAGCATGTAGAAACTTAATTGGCTTACCAAAGAAATTTGTTGCGACAGGAAAATATTTACATAGATGAGAAACTGTTAATAGGTGCTTTTTGTTATTTTTTTTAATTGTTAAAAGAGAATCATCAACTTTTGTTACATTTTCATCAGCCATATTAATTCTCCTTTCCATCTACTAAGTAACACGAAACAAAATGTGTAGGAGAAACTTGAACCATTGGAGGGTAATCACCATCACATTTTTTCATACAATAACGACATCTATTTTTAAAGTAGCATGATTTTGGCATATTAATTGGATTTGGAACATTTCCAGGAATTGAATATAAAGGCTCATCACTATTACCATCAATTCTTGGCTTTGCTTTTTGAAGTCCTTTAGTATATGGGTGAATAGGATTATCAAAAATCTCAACAGCTGTACCTTTTTCAATAATTCTTCCAGCATACATAACAATTACATAATCAGCCATTTCTGCAATTACTCCTAAATCATGCGTAATTAGCATAATAGAGCAACCTGTTTTCTTTTGAATATTACGTAACAAATCAAGGATTTGAGCTTGAATTGTAACATCAAGCGCTGTTGTTGGCTCATCTGCAATAATAAGCTTTGGATTAGCAGCAAGGGCCATAGCAATCATAACACGTTGACGCATACCACCTGATAACTCATGTGGATATTTTTTATAAAACATTTCAGCATCAGGGATGCCAACAAGCTTTAGCATTTCAATAGATTTAGCTTTTGCTGATTCTTTATCAGCATGGTTATGTAAAAATGATACTTCATCTAATTGATTACCAATTGTAAATACAGGATTTAAGGATGTCATTGGCTCTTGGAAAATCATTGTGATATCTTTTCCTCTGATTTTATACATTTCCTTAAGAGGCATTTTAGCAATGTCATATGTTACTTCCTCTTCTTCAAACATATAAAAACCATTTTTATCTTTTGCTTGAATTAGATTGCCTTTTTCATCCTTTTCATTAGTATAAATTGGTATTTTCTTTCCTTTTTCATCAAGTTTATCAATTTTTGTTTTAAATCTAATTGAGCCATCAACTATTTGTCCAGATGGTCCTTGAATTAATCTCATAAGTGATAATGATGAAACAGATTTACCACATCCTGATTCGCCAACTATACCAACAATTTTATTTTTTGGAACTTCATAAGTTACACCATTTACAGCTTTTACAATACCATTATCTGTATAAAAATAAGTATGTAAATTTTCAAATTCAACTACGTTATTTTCATCTTTCATTTTAGTAATGTAATCATCTTTCGTATAAGATTTATTTCTTTTCTGTAAGGCTTTTATTTGACGATTGTTTTCTTTAATTATTGCTTTTATTTCTTTATTACTAATATACGCCATAATATCTACCTCTTTCCTTTTGGATCAAAGGCATCACGTAAGCCATCACCAATAAAGTTAAATCCTAAAATTGCAAGTACAATACATATACCAGCTGGGAACCATAGTAATGGATAGCTTTCAACATTAATATTTGAACTAGCAGCTGAAACCATTGTTCCCCAAGCAGCGTAAGGAGGTTGAACACCAAGTCCTAAATACGAAAGAGTTGATTCATATAAAATAACACTACCTAATCCTAATGTCGCACTGACAATTAATTGAGGTAAAACATTTGGAATAAGTTGTCCAAATATCTTTTTACTTGCAGGATAACCCATAACTTCAGCAGCAATCATATATTCTTGCTCACGAAGATATAATATTTGTCCCCTTACCAATCTTGCAGTTCCTGACCAACCAAATAAAGTAATTATAAACATCAAATAATAAATTCTTTGCGAAGGAGATACATTCCAAGAATCAAGTACCGCTGATGAAATCAATAAAATTGGAAGTGTAGGAATACAATTAAATATATCACAAATTCTCATAATTAACTGATCAACCCATTTTCCAAAATATCCAGAAATTCCACCCATTATAACGCCAATAAACATCTCCATAAATACAACAATAAAGCCAATTGCTAATGATATTCTTCCACCATACATTAATCTTGTAAAAATATCAAAGCCATTTTTATCAGTACCAAGCCAATGGTATTTTGATATTCCAGCTAAGTCATTTAATTTACTCTTTAATTCATAAACATGGTAAGTAATATACTCTTTACCATCAATTACAAATTTAATAACGTCCTCTTTTACCTCAGTATTTGTATAATTATCAGCTTCTCTTTCACCCCAAATAGTAATAATATCTAAAAAATCAATTTTATCTAAAGCCATTAAAATATATGGTCCTAAAAAAGAAAATACAAATAAGAAAATAATCATAATTAGTCCAACAATTGACAATTTTGATCTAAAGAATCTCCTTATAATCATTTTTGAAGGGGACATCATTTTAGCATTTGAAATTTCTTCAACCTTTACTTCAAGTTCTTCTTCGTTATCTATTTCAGTTTGATGAGCAACATTTGTTTCTTCTTTTATTGTTGATTGATCAATTTTTTCATTTTCCATATTGCTCACCTACTTTCCAATTTTTACACGAGGGTCAACTACAGCATACATTAAGTCAGATAATAAAGTACCAATAACTGTCAATATAGCTAAAAACATATTATATCCCATAATAAATGGAATGTCGCCTTGGCTTAATGCTTTATAAGCAATATTACCAATACCTTCAATACCAAATACTTGTTCAACAATCATAGCTCCACCAAATAATGAAGGCAATATACCAGCAAATATCGTAACTAATGGAATCATAGTATTCCTAAATGCATGTTTATAAATAACTTTTTTTTCAGGCAAACCTTTTGCACGAGCAGTACGAATATAATCAGCATTTAATACTTCAAGAGTATTTGTTCTTGTATATCTCATCATACCACCAATTGATAAAACTACCATAACAATCATTGGTAAAATTAAGTGCTTAAGTCTAATTAAAAAATATCTAAATTGTCCAACTTGATCGACAGTTATCGTTGCATCAATTTGTCCAGTAATAGGTAGCCAGTTTAAATCGACTGCAAATATTTTCTTTAAAATTTGTGCAAAGAAAAATGAAGGAAAAGCAATACCAATCATTGCAAGAATAGTAACTAAATAGTCTTGGAATGAATATTGCTTTACAGCAGAAGATACTCCTAAAGGAATAGAAATTAAAAATTCAAAAATTAAGGCAACAGCAGCAATACCAAAAGAAATCCACATATATTCTTTAATAACATTTGCAACAGGCTTACCATAAACAAATGATTCACCTAAATTTCCTTTTAATGCATTACCAAGCCAATTGAAATAGCCTTTTATTATGCCATTGAATGAATTATCCTCAAGGCCATATAAGCGAAGCATTTCTTTTAAATCCTCTTCTTTAATTTGTCCAGTTGATTGTTGAGCTGCAAACTTTTGAGTAATATAGTTTGCAGGCATCAAACGTACTAATGTATAAATTATTACAGAAACACCAAAAATAATTAATATCGATAATAGAAGACGTTTTACGATGTATTTAAACATTTACTAACACCTTCTTTTTTTACTTAGTTACTAAACTTAAATTCCAAATTTGATTAATTGGACCATTGTAAGGTGATACTTCATCCTTTGGTGTCATAGTTGAAGCATCAAGATAACTTGAATTATAAGCAAATAAATCACTTCTTTGGTATGTTGGAAGCTCAACAGCTAATTCCATAACCAAATCTAAGCAATTTGCATAAATTGATATACGTTGATTTTGATCTAATGTTTCTCTTCCTTCTTCAATTTTTTCAGATAATTTATCAATAATATCTCTTTCAGTTGCATATTTACTTGTAGTATCAGCTTCAATTACATTATATCCCCAGTTTTTAGTTGATGTAGCTTGAGATTTTTTATGATAAACTTGATACATGTCTGGATCAATTGTTGAAGACCAAGCAGCAGCCCAAATTGCTAGTCCACCATCAGCAAGTTTTGTTAAAGCATTAACATCTGTTGTAACGTCAACCTTTGCACCAAGCTTTTTTAATATATCTTGTGAACGATAGAATACATTTGCAGCAGGATGGTCAGTAGAGTCACCAGCTAAAGTATATTTTAATGTTAATTGTTTACCTTCATTATCAACTAATAATCCTTTTGAGTTTTGAACATATCCAGCCTTTTCAAGTAATTTTAAAGCTTCTTGGCCAGTTTCATCATAAGCATAATAAGGATCACAGTTTTGAGGATAAGCCCAAGAAACTTTACTCATTGGTCTATAAATAGCTTCAGAAGTTCCAGGATAATAAGCAAGTGATAATGTAGTATCCATAGTTGTCATAATTGCACGACGCGTATAAATTGAAGGAACATATTTAGGATTAATACCAATATAACCATAGCCTAATGTTTGAGCAGTTGAATAATCTAAATAAGAAATACCTTTTATCTTGCTAGTATTTTCTTCTTTTGCTTGTGGTTCACAATAATGAACTTGTCCCTTTTCAAGAGCACTTAGCATATCATTTTGTGGGATAACTTGATAACGGATATATTTAATTTTTGGTGCACCCATTAAGAAATTATCATTTCTAACAAAATATACTACGTTATCCTTCTTAAATTCATTAGGGTCTGAACAAGTTTGAGATCTTTTATTATCAGATGCTTGATAAGCACCAGCACCAACTGGTAAGGAAATTCTATTTCCACCTTTAATTACATCTTTTTGGAATGAACTATTATTATAAGCAACACCAAAATGTTCTTTATAATCAAATGCCTTTATTTGTTCTTCTGAAGAATAATAATACATTGGCGCTACAGTGAATGAAAAATTCCATATAGCCTTAGGGTCAACACCATCAATTGTTATTGAAAACATTTCATAGCCATTATCAGCTCCTGCAACCTTTTCACCATTTTCATTGTAACGAGCATACTTATAAGTAGTGCCATTTACAGTTGTATCTTCTTCAATAACCTTTACACCTGAAATATTCTTATAAGGTAAATTGCCACCTAATGATTCGAAATATTTTGACTTGGCATCAACTTCAAATTGAGCAAGTACAGTTGGAGCAGTTACTGACCAATAATTAACGATTGTAGCAAAACTACTTGGAAAATAATAATCATAAACTAAATTAATTGCCTCATCCATAGTTTTTGGATAATCAGGATCGTCTTTATCATTTACAACATATTGGATTTTATCAGGATCGCCATCTTCTAAGTCTAAGTCGATTAAGATTAATCCTTCAGTATATAAGAATGAGTCGATATTTGTAAATCCATATTCTTTTTCATAAGTACCAGCTGAGTTTTGATAGTCAGTTTTTAATTCACCTTTAAATGTATCACTAACAAAATTAAAATCTTCAACAAACTTACTAGCATATGGGTAGTTTTGATTGTTAGCATATTTTGATGCTTTAGCAGTTAATTGTTTTTTGTAATCATCAATTGAATAAAGAGTACCTTTAGGTTTTTCATCATCAATTTCAGCAAGCACTGTAACTAATGCATTAATTCTTTCTCTTGCTTCTCTATTGAATCTTTGAGCAAAAGCATCTTGCCCAGCCTCAGTTGCTTGTTGTGTTCTATATTCCTTTAAACCAAGAATATCTGTAGAATACATTGTTGATGATCCTGTATAAGCTGGATCTAAGTATTCATAAAGATTAAATAAAACATCCTTCATTGTTAAATAGCTACCATTACTAAATCTAACTTTAGATTCTGGATTTTTAATTACAAATGTGTAAGTTGTTTGATTTTTTTCTTTATCATATACTTGTGAATAATCTTTAACAACTACTGGTTCATTATCACCATAAGCAATTTTGGCATTTTTATCTGTTGTAAACATTGATATTTGTGTCATACCAATAATGCTACCATCATTTCCAGAAGAATAATAAAATGGGTTAAATAAGCCATCTAAATCAGTAATTGCAAAAATTAAAGCATCTTCATCATTGTTATAAGTTTTCTTATCGTTATTATTATTATTATTACAACCTGTAATCGTTAAAGCCATAAGTAAACTTGTTAGAAATATTTTTTTGTTTTTATTCATATTCTTTTACTCCTTTTCTACCTTAGTTAATTTAATTGATGAGTTTGTAATTTTACATTCTTTTTCCGTATATGCATATTGGCTATCAGAAACTATTAATTCAATTTTAGTATTAGCAACACTATATGTTGCACTAATATTTACATTATCAAGTGTCATATTTGTAGCAGTTCCAGAAAGAGCAGCAAAATACATTTTTTGAGCAAGTGTTGGATTTAAAGTAAAACTTCCTTCAATTGTTAAATCTTTAATTGTTGAATTCTTAATTTGCCTAAACAATCCTCCAACAGCACTATTTCCCTTACCATCTCTACCTGTTGTATCAACAACTAAATTAGTAATTTTATGATTGTTTCCTAAAATTGTTTTACCATTTAATGAGGTATAGCTTATTTTTTTATCAGTTAAATCAATATCACAATTTAAGTACATACTTTCACCAAGATTTTCAATAAATTCATCAACAGAACTAATAAATTTATAATCACCTTTTACCCATTTAGTGTAAACAGCTTTTTTGTTTTCCTCTTTTGTAACCTTAAAGTTTTCATCATCAACAATGGATGTTGTCATTTCCTTATCTGAATAGGCACCAATTAATGTATAGCCCTCAAATAAATCATTTACTTTTCCCCAAGTTTTACTATATGAGAAAATTGAATCAACCTTATCTCTTACAAATCCTAGTTTTACAAATTCTGTTTTTCCTTCAGGCTGATAATAAATGTCAAAATCATAACCAATCCATTTAGCATAAACAGTGATATCCTTATCGGTTAATCTAAATGTTGAAGCATCAAGCTTTTGAGTAAAACTTTTATCAAAATAAAAGCCACCAAAAGTCATTGCGGTATCTCCGCTACCATTATAGAATTTGTAATTTGTGAAACCATTAAAGTCTGTGATTGGAGAATTTGGCTTGTAATACAAATCAAGGGTATGAACTCTTTCGGCATTTTGTAATTCGTATACACCTTCCCCAAGATCATAAGTTACTTTTACTGTATAGCCATTTTCTTTATGCCCTATTCCATTATTATTACCACATGAAGCAAGAATTAATGAACAAAATAGCATAAAAATGGCTTTTTTGTTTCTTTTCAAATAAATCACCTTCGTTCCATTTTAAAACGTACGATTAATATTATATATTAATATATACTTATAGTCAATAAATTTTTTAGTTTAAAAAGCCATATAGGCTTATAAGGTAAACTAAAAGAGCTAAAACGTTAAAATTATTTATTTATGCTTTAGCATTAAACTATTTATATGATAGATTGTTTTTCGATAGAATCGTAAAAACACTTAATTGATGTGACATAATTAAGTGTTTTTTTTAAACTATTTCATAAACGAATAAAATAAGTGCAAAAATTTAATTCAATTTTGCTTAATAGTTTTATTAAATAAGTTTTTAATATCTTTTAATTTTATTTTTCTTATTGCAATGTCAATAACAAATAAGCACAAGCAAATAATAATTATTGGTAAAGAAGTTGATTGCTTGTAGTTAACATTTTCAAGTGCTATATTAGTAATTTTAGTTAAATCATCTTTTGAATCAATTAGAATTCCATCATTTATAAGCATTTCATATAATAATATTGAATCAGGCTTATCTAGCAAGTAATATTCACTTGAATATGAAAAATCAAAAAAGTATGAATTTGAGTTATATTCTACACCCTTAGTTGCTTCAATAATTAATGAATAAGGTCCACTTAAATTAATATTTAACGTTGCCATGTACTTCCCATTATTATAAATTAAATTAGCACCTTCAGTATAATCATTTTGTGTGATTGTTGCTTTATATTTCGTTCCTTGAACTAATAAATATGGCGTTAATGAAATAGTAACACTATGGCCATTGTTAATTATGTTAACCTCATTTGGAGAATTAATTTGATTAATAGGTAGATTATCAAAAATAATATTACTAAAAAATGTTTCCACTTCCTTATTTTTATTATCCCACATATTAAACCAATCAGAGCTTAAGCCAGACATTAAAGATGATACCTTACCACTTCCATAATCCCAATAAGCATAAACTGGAACATCATCTATAGTTTTTCCTTGATTTTTCAAGGTGATTGATGTAGTAATACTAGCTGTTGCATTATATTTTAAAGATGTATAGTTAATTCCAGAAATTATAGGAAGTGAATTAATATTTTTTAAAGAGGAATCTAATTTGTTTAATGTTAACTCCATCGTTCCTAAAATATTTGGCTCTAAAACGATTTCGCCAATTTCTTTAACAATAATATCAGAAATCTTATCCGTATAATAAGTGCTATAGCATTTTCCACCAGTTGCTTCAGCTAATTTTTTCATTAAATCTAAGGCTCCAGCACCGATATTAATTGTAGACATTATAATGCCTTTTTCCTTCATTTTATTAGCAACCTCTAATTGACCACCATCCCCAGGATAGCCATCAGAAATCAGTATAATTTGTTTGTTTTCCATTTTTACATCTTTTAGCATATTATAGGACATTGTTAAAGCAGGAGTCATCATTGTTGCATCCTCCTCTTTTATTGTATTAATCGAGTCAATAAGCCTTCTTTTTCCTTCAAGTGTTGTTTTTGTTGGTGCACAAATAACTCTTGTTGTATCCGAAAAAGTAATTACACCAACCATATCATTATCATTTAATAAATCTAAGCAATTAATTGCGCCTTGCTTAGCTTCTTGTAAGCTTTTTCCAGACATACTTCCTGAGCAATCAATAACAAAAAATAATGCAATCGTATTTTTAGTATCAATTGGATTAACGTTTATTGGAAGCATATCGCTGATTATTGATTGTGAAAATCCTCCACTAAAGTAAGTTTTTTCGCCTCCTAATGTTAAAAAGCTTTTACCATATTTGCTAACACATATATTTATATTTTGTAATAATTCATTATGGTTTTTTAATGTTGACAAATCTACATTAGCAAAGACTATTTCATCAAACTGGCACAAATAGTCAAGTGAGTATGAAAAACTTTGCTTTACTTGAAATGAAGTAACATTGGCACTATTTAAAAATAAAGGCGTATAATAATTAACTTCTTTATATGAATCACATATTAATAACATTTCAGCTTTTTCTTTAACATATTGCGTGAAAAAATAATTGTTATTTTCTAAGCAAAAATCTAAGCTTGGTTTTATTTCTACCTTATAATGATTTAAAAATGAGACACTAGTATCTAAAGGAAAACTAATATTATTAAGCCCTATAGTAATATTTGTATTTATCTCTTTATATAAATTATCATTTTTATATAAAGAAATGACTAAATCATTAATATTATAATTACTTTCAATAACAACATTTGCAACTTCATTTTTTTTTAAAAATGTCTTTTCATTTAAAGAAACATTTTTAACTAATATTTCATTTTCATTGAGGCTACTATTATTTAAATAAATAACATCAACTCGTATATTTTGGTTTTTTAATTCATCAAGTGATTTTGAATAGTCTCCATCTGTTTGTAAACCATCAGATATCAATATTATTCTTTTTTTGAATTGATTTGTAAATAAAGAAGAAGTGTATGATAATGCTTGTGAATAATTAGTAGCACTTATATCAACATTATTTTGGCTTACTGATTTGATTTTCCCGTTTATTGGTGTTATTAGTTCACTATCTTTTCCAAAGCAAACTACACCAAGTTTTTCATTTTCATTTAATTCACTTTTAATATTAGTTATATAATTATCGATTTCATCATATGTAGTTATACTTTTTGAAACATCAGCTAAAACATAAACTTCAGTATCTGTTTCTGTTTTAACAATATTAACATCTACCATTAATAAAGTTAATAAAAAGCATAACACTATATGAATTATTAAAGAAGCTATATTATTAAAACTTTTTTTCTTTTTTCTTAAGCCTATTATAAAGCTTAAAAGAATTAATAATAATAGTGGAAAAAATAATATAAGTAAATATGGGTTAGTTATTTTAATGCTGCTCATAAATGTAAACCCCCCAATCAAATAATAAAACTACTAATGCAAAAATAGCAAGGATTAATAAACCATCAAATTTTTCATCAAATGTTTTAGTATTATTTTCACCAACTAATAAAATTGAATCAACAACCTCATTTGTCTTACTTTCATTTAAATTACAACTTACAAAAATATTATATTTTTTAGTATTATTGTTAATATTTAAAACTATTTCATAGGTTCCTATCTCATTTAATTCATAAGAAATGGTATTATTGCTACTTACATTTAAATATTTTGAAATATTACTAGGTGAGTTAATTCTAATACTGTTAGTAAAAGGCAAAACATTAAGTTTTAATATTTCACCAACAACATAATTACTATTTTCTAAAAAATTAGGAATTGAATAATTAATAAGATTTTTAAATAATGGTACAAAATCTAATGATAATGCAAAATTTGAATCATGTAAATCAAATGAAAATACGATTTCACGATTATTGTAATTATTTAAAAGAGCAAAAATCATAGGATCATTGTTGTATTCAAATAAAACAGTTGCATCATTGTATAATGAATATTTTTGATATTTTGAAACATATATACCTTTACCATTTAAGTTTTTGCTTAAGCTTTTATAAGTGGCTGAAGTATCTTTACTTAACGTTAATTCTCCACCACTTGCTAAATTAATCTCATTTTGAACAGTAAAGCCGCCTGAAGCAATGTTTTTGTTAGCTTTAAATAACCAAACTGTCCCATCATCTGGCAAATTATTTGGAGCATACGCATCAAAGACATACAAACTAAATCCAGTTTTTGTTTCATTATACTCATTTGGCTTAATTACACTAATAGATTTGTTTCCAAGTATTTTTAAAACATTATTTAAAAATGTTGGTTGTTCACTAACAATTAATGTTTTAAAATCACTAGAGCTTTCATTACTATACAAAATATAATTATTATCTTCAATCAATGCATCATCATTTACTATTTTGGCTTCAATTTTACTATAACTCGTAATTTTTGTTTCAAATGTAAAATTAGTTTCAATACCATTAAATGTTTCAACATCTATTGTATTTATAATCTCATCATCAATAAATAATGAAATATTTACTTTCAAATCACTACCATAAGTAATCAAAGTACCATTAACACTTATATTATTAGTAGTTCCATAAGCAATACTTAATGATGATATTGTACTATTAATTTCATTATTACTAATGTTAATAACATTTACATTGCTTGTTTCAATATAATCCTTATCTGTTAAAACATAAACATCATATGAGCTATCTTCATAATAATATTGTTGCATCAATTCCATAGCATTATCAAGCATAATTGATTTATTTGAAGTAGTTATATTTAATAAAGAATTATAGATGGTCTCTTTATTATTTGTTTTATTTACTAATAGACTTGATGCATCACTTGCATATATAAGTGAATAATAGCTACCATTTTTTGATTCCTTAACCATTTTATTAATTTCATTTTTTGCCCTTTGCATACGTGTTTCATTTTCATCATTTTTCATATTCATAGAAAATGATGAATCAATAATGAACATATAATTTTTAGCTTTATCTCTTATTGAAATAATAGGACGAGCAATACATAAAGTTAAAAATAAAATTGATATAATTTGAAGAATTAAACTCAATAGTCCATTTATTTTATGAATTGGATTTTTCTTACGTAAAAATTTTTCACTTAGATTCCAAATATATGTTGAAGAAATTACTTTTTCAGTATATTTATTTTTTAATAAATAAATAATAATTACAATAGGAATGCCAATTAAACCAATTAAGCCTAAAGGATGTAAAAAACTAATCATTTTATTACCCCCTTACTTATTGCTTGATTTAATATAATATCATCAATTTTACTATTTGCATTTACAAGTAAATATGTAGCTTCTCTTGAATTACAAAATGATGAAATTGAAGAAGTAATATAATTTAAAGCTTCATAATAAGCCTTTATTACTTCTTTATTAATATTTTTTTTATAAGTATTATTATTTTCACTATCATAGAAAATATTTTTACCGGCAAATTTAGGATTTAATTCATCATCATCAAGCAATTGAATACATAAAACATCTCTATGCTTACTTCTTAAATGACTAATAGCATTAAAATAATTGTTATTAGTTAAAAAATCAGATATTATAATTGACATGCCATTTCCATATCCTGTTTGATGATTCATTATAGCATCACTAATAAAGGTGCTCTTTGAATCAAACTTAATATCATTTAAAGCACCAATAAAATTATAAAATGAATCTTTTCCAACAATTCTATCAATTATTTTATAGGTTTTGTTATTATCTATATAGTAAATTGATACCTTATCCATTGCTTTAATTGAAAAGAAAGCAAATGTTGCCGCTATTCTTAACGCCATTTCTGCTTTTTTTTCATTTTCACCTTTCATAGAAATTGAACCATCAATATATATTTTAGTATGCATTTGTCTTTCGTCTAAATAAAGTTTTAAAAACAATTTTTCAAAACGTGCAAAAACATTCCAGTCAATACGTCTTATGTCATCTCCTGGAATATACTCACGAAAATCAGCAAATTCACTTGAAGAGCCATATTTTTTACTTCTATGATTTCCACCAAATGCACCTGCAACATTATCTTTAATATACATATCTAAAAGTTCTAGCTTTTGTAAGAAAGCCTCATCAATGATATCTTTTTTCATAAGCAACTACTTCTTATTAAATTCTTTTTTGTTTTCTTTAATTAAAAGTGTAATTACATCATCAGTAGCTAAATGCTCACTAATTGCGTCATAATTAATTTTTATTCTATGTCTTAAAACAGGGTATGCCAAAGCATCAATATCATCATAAGAAACGTTATAGTTTCCATTCATTAACGCTCTTACCTTTGCGCCAGTAATTAAAGCTTGAGCAGCACGAGGAGATGCACCAAATCTTAAATACTTTTTAGCAACTTCACTAGCATCTTTTAGTTCATTATGCGTTTTTGTTACAAGATTCATTGTATATTCTAAAATATCATCAATGACTAAAACATTTTTTGCAAGTTCACGCATTGTTAGAATATCAGCACCATTAATAATAGGTTTTGCTTTTTCACTCAATGTAATTTGAGTCATAGTAACAATATCCTTTAATTCTTGTTTGTTTGGAAACTCCATAATTAATTTAAACATAAATCTATCCATTTGTGCTTCAGGAAGCGGATAAGTTCCATCTTGTTCAACTGGGTTTTCAGTTGCTAAAACGAAAAATGGTTCATCAAGTTTATAGGTAACATTGGCAATTGTAACCTTATGCTCTTGCATAGCTTCAAGCATGGCAGATTGCGTTTTTGGAGTAGCTCTATTTATTTCATCAGCTAAAACAATATTTGAAAAAATCGGGCCTTTTTGAAAGGTTAATTTCATTTTTCCGTTTTCATCTTTTTCAATAATATTCGTTCCAGTTACATCATAAGGCATTAAGTCTGGTGTAAATTGAATACGTGAAAAAGGCAAGTTTAATGCTTGCCCTAATGATCTAACTAATCTTGTTTTACCAACACCTGGAATACCTTCAAGTAAAACATTTCCACCTGAAATAATAGCAATTAATACATTATCAATAACATCTTCTTGTCCAACAACATCTTTTTTTATTTCATCTTTTATCTTTTTTGTTAAAACTTCAAAATTTTTTACTTGCTCTTTGATATCCATATTTATAACTCCTTCTATTTAATTCTTGTCTTCATCATTATATAAAGATGAAAAGTAAGCTGAAATAAGTGCTTGTAAATCATCACTATAGTTTCCATCAACCAATCCTTCTAAAACTAGTTTATTGTAATAATCCATTAGTTCACCATATGTTACATATGAATTTGTTGTTGGGTCATATATTTTATCATCAGCAGCGTAAACAATGTCACCTTTACCAGTACCAGCCCCATCGCCTCCAGCTCCACCTTGATTATTGTTATCATCGTTTTCATTATTTTTATTGTCATCACCACTTGAAGAAGATTGGTTGTTTTTCATATTATCAAGTGCTTTATCTATTTCATCTTTAATAGAAGATGCATTATTTTGCTTATTAAGTGAATCAGATAATTTATCCTTTAAATTATCAAAAGCATCACTTATTTTATCTTGTACATCACTATCATTTACTTTATCTTCCAAATTCTTTAAATCATCTGCAAAATTATCGAATGCTTTATATAAACTATCATCTTCACTTACTCCATTATTTTTTGCATCATTTAAAGCAGTCTTAATATCATTACTAATTTTATCTAAAGCATCCTTTAATTCATCACCGGTTTTATCTTTTAAATCTTCACGCATTTGATCTAATGATGATGAAGTACCATTACTATCTTTATTTGATATTTGTTCGCCTAAATCCTTTGTCGAGTCTTCTTTTTGTAAAGAATCACCAATTTGTGAGGCACTATTTGATTTATTTACATCTTGATTAATATTATCTTTTGTATCATCAATATCTTGATCTTGTTTTTCTTGATTATTTTGATTATTATTTAAATCATTTTTTAAATCTTCAAGGTCTTTTTTGATTTCATTTTTTAATGATTCATCAATATCAGCATTATCAACTTTGTCGATTAAATCATTAATTTTATCTTCTTTATCACCATTTTGGCCATTCTCTGTTGAATTTTCACCACTAGTTTCATTACCTTCACTTGTGCTTTCACTTTCGTTTTCCTCTTCACTACTTGATGAGCTATTTTCTTCTTCACTTGATGAAGAATTATTATCACTAGCATTTATTGGGAAATCTTTTTGATTAACAAAGAATGTTGAAGTTAAAAGTAATATAGCAACAAGTAAACTTGCAAAATTTTTAAATGAAATTTTTAATTTAAAACCCTTAGTTGATACATTTTCTATTTTTTCACAAGCATCTTCTTTTTGAATTAAAGCCATTAAGCTATCATCGTCTTTAAATTCAACCATTGTTTGAACTTTTTCTTTTAAATTATCTTGTTTATCTAATCTTTTAGCAATTTCTTTATCAGAAATAACAAACTTCTTAGAAAGAAGCATAAATGTTAAAGCGAAAACAATTAGATTCAAAATAATTTCAATTAAAGCATTATGATGAAGTGGAATAGTTTTACATAGTAATATTACAATTCCTTCAAAAATTAAATTTATAGATAATGATACAATAATCGTTTTTATTATTGTTTCAATTTTTGATTTATTTTTAAATTCATTAAATTTATTATTCATTGTTTTCACCTTCTTGTAAATACAGCACGGAAAGATTTTAGCACAACTTTAGACAGAATTAAAGTATTTTTTTTATTTTTCTCATATGTATGTCTTTTTGTTTATTCATTTTTTATCACAAAGAAACCCCTTATTAAGTTATAATAATTTTTATTGAAAAAATGTTTTTTTTGATTTATAATTAAAGATGATTTTTATAAAAAAGGAGAGATAAAAATGGTAAAAAAGAAATTGTTTTTTTCATTAAGTTTTTTGCTATTAGGATTATTAAGTGCTTGTAAGGTTCACATTGAAATTGAAGACTCTTCCACGTCTACTTCAAGTAGTGAAGATATAAGTTCAAGTGAAGTTAACACTTCTTCTAGTTCTTCAAATTCGAATGAAACTAGTTCAAGTGAGGCTCATGAACATAGTTTTAATAATTATAAAATGGTTAAAGAGCCAACATTAACCAGTAAAGGTGAGGCAGTTGGCACTTGTGAATGTGGAGAAACTAACACAATAGAAATTCCTATTTTAACAGACACTTCTACTTGGTCTATTAAAGAAGAAGTTAAGGCTACTTGTGAAGAAGATGGACACACAACATATACTTCTACTTATGGTGATGTTACTGTTACTACTGATAAATTAGGTCATAATTTTGGTAATTGGACTATAACAAGTAACCCTACATTAAATGCAATTGGTAAAGCAAAGCGTGTTTGTAAAAATGATGCAGCTCATAGTGAAGAAGTTGATGTTCCTGCATTAGGTAATACTTCTACTTGGTCTATTAAAGAAGATGTTAAACCTACAGAAGAACACGATGGACATACTACATATACTTCTATTTATGGTGATGTCACAGTTGTTGTTAGTGCTTTGCAACATACTCACGACTTTGGTAATTGGAGCATATCGCTTGAGCCAACATTAACTAGCAAAGGAAAAATTAAACGTGTTTGTTCTTTAAATAATGCACATTTTGAAGAAAAAGAAATTGCTTCTTTAAGTGATACTTCTGTTTGGTCTATTAAAAATGAAGTTAAGCCTACTTGTGAAAATGATGGTTCAACTACATATACTTCTACTTATGGTGATGTTACTATTACTACTAATAAATTAGGGCATAACTTTGGTGCTTGGACATTTGTTAATGAACCTACTACTTCTACAAATGGTAAAGCAAAGCGTGTTTGTAAAAATGATGCAGCTCATAGTGAAGAAGTTGAGGTTCCTGCATTAAGTAATACTTCTACTTGGTCTATTAAAGAAGATGTTAAACCTACTTGTGAAAATAATGGACATACTACATATACTTCTACTTATGGTGATGTTACTATTACTACTAATAAGTTAGGTCATAACTTTGGTGCTTGGACATTTGTTAATGAACCTACTACTTCTACAAACGGTAAAGCAAAGCGTATTTGTAAAAATGATGCAGCTCATAGTGAAGAAGTTGAGGTTCCTGCATTAAGTAATACTTCTACTTGGTCTATTAAA
>CAKPXF010000018.1 GCA_934201705.1 uncultured Bacilli bacterium
ACTTATACTTTGTATAAGTAATTTATCAAAAATATTATTTGAGTCTAAATAATATAGTGTTAAATCCTAAAAACGGGCATAATATACTAACCTCCTAATAAATTTTTTTATAAAACAAATGTAATCTAAATCGATTGACGTTTCTATTTTAGCATTTTCTTTATTAAAATAATATAGTTTTTTAAAAAAATATTATAAAAAAAATTGATTTTTTTACTTCAAAACATGATAAATACTTTATTATAAACAAAACTATTCTATTTTTTATCATTTTAGTGTATAATATAAATGCCATCGTGATAGGCAATTTCGAACCAGGTCAGAGTAGGAATACAGCAGCCTTAAGGAACCAACTATGTGCGGTGGTTTTTAATTTGTTAAAATTGTTAATTATTTGTAATTAAATCTTGATTTAATGGCAAAAATAATGTAGTATATAAATAGAAGTGAGGGTTACCTCACTCTTTGTTTTATTAGGGGAGGAATCTATGAAAACAAACGTTGTTGAAATTGTACGACCATATATTGAAAAAATAGTACAAGATAATGATTTAAATCTTTATGATTTAGAGTATGTTAAAGAAGAAGGAACATGGTTTTTAAGAGTAAGTATTGAAAGACATGATAAAACTATGGACTTTGAGTTAGCTGAGATTATTTGTAACTTGATTTCAGCAAAGCTTGATGAAATAGATCCAATTGATCATGCATATGTGTTAGATGTTTGCTCTCCTGGAATTGAAAGACCACTTAGAAACATTGACGAATATAAAGAAAATATCGGTCAATACATTACAGTTTATTTAAAGGAAAAAGATGAGTTAAATAATGGTAAGTATACTGGGGATTTGGTGGCAGTAAATGATGATAATATAGAATTATCATATAAAGATAAAACAAGAGTAAAAAAAGTTATTATAAATTTTAAACAAATAGATAAAGCGCATCTTGCGGTAAAATTTTAAGGGGAAATTAATATGCCAAGAAAAAAAGTTGAAGTAGTAGATGAAACAAAAAATATTGCATTAGCATTAAAGGAGCTTTGTGAAGCTAAAGGCCTTCCTGAAAGCGTTGTTGTTGATGCAATGAGTGAAGCTTTAAAGAAAGCTTATTTTAAGTATAGTGACGACTATACTGATACAGTAATTAAGGTTGATATTAATCTAAATACTGGTGTTATTAAAATGGCAAAAATTAAAAATGTTGTTGCTGAAATTACTGATGATGTTTTTGAAACAGATCCAGAAGAGGCTTTTGAAGAAACTGGAATTCATTATAATATTGGTGATGTAGTTGAAACACCAATTGATATTTCAAACTTTAGAAGAGCTGCAGCAATGCAAGCAAAAAGCGTATTTAAGCAAAAACTAAGAGAAGCTGAAAAGCAATTAGTTGTTGATCAATTTTCTGATAAAGTTGGCGATGTTTTAACAGGTGTTGTTGAGGCTGTAGAGGCAAAGCATTGTATTATCAAAATTGGTGGAAAAACAAATGCTTATTTAAGCAGAAGTAATATGTTACCAAATGAGGTTTTAAAAATTGGCTCAACAGTAAAGGTATATGTTGAAGAAGTTGATAAAACAGCAACAGGAGCTCCAATTATTGTTTCAAGAACAAATCCTCGTTTTATTACAAAGCTAATGGAACAAGATATTTCTGAAATTAATGAAGGAATTGTTGAAATTAAGGGTGTATCTCGTCAACCAGGTTCAAGAACTAAGGTTGCTGTATATTCAAAGGATCCAAATATTGATCCTAGTGGCTCATGTATTGGTTTACATGGCTCAAGAATTGCTCGTGTTTTATCACAAATTGGCAATGAAAGAATTGATGTTGTAAATTACAGTGATAATCCATTGTTATATGTTGCTGATGCTTTAAAACCAGCTGTAATTGTTGGTGTTCAATTATTAGATGAAGAAAATAGAGCTTGCAGAGCCATTGTTGCTGATGAGCAATATTCGCTTGCAATTGGTAAGGATGCCCAAAACGTTAATTTAGCAGTAAGATTAACTGGCTGGAAAATTGATATTAAATCAGTAAGTGATGCTAAAGCTAATAATTATGAATATCAATTAGTAGATGATATTAAATTTATGGAAAATGCGAAAAAGGGTCGTATTAATAAAACTCCAACTACTATTGAAGAAGTTAAAGAGACAGTTACTAAAGAGGAAGTTAATGAAATGCCTTCAGCAATTGTAGAACCAGCAGTTGAAATTAAAGAAAGTAAAGCTATTGAAGAACCAGTAATTGAAGAAGTAAAAGAAGAAAAAATCGAAGTTAAACCAACTAAATCTAAGACTCCAAATATGTTTAGTGAACTTGAAGCTGCATTAAATGCTTCTACAACAACTGAAGAAAAACCAACTAAGAAGAAATATAATAAGAAGTTTACTGAAAAAGAAGAGGAAGAAGAAGTTATTAAAAAGCCTACTACTACTACACCATCATCAGTATTACCAGTATATACTGAAGAAGAATTACGTGCTTTCCAAGAGGAAGAGGAAGCTGAAGAAGCAAATAAATATGATGATGACATCGATTATGATGAATTCGATGATTACTATGATGATGAAAAGTAATTTGGAGTAAAAAATGATAAAAAAAATACCATTAAGGAAATGTGTAGTAACTCAAGAAAGATTACCAAAAAAAGATTTGCTTAGAATAGTAAAAAATAGTGACAATGAAGTTTTTGTCGATTTAAGTTCAAAAGCAAATGGTAGAGGGGCTTATATTAAAAAAAGTATTGAGGTATTGGATTTAGCTATAAAAAATAAAAGTTTAGAAAGAGCATTAGAATGTGAAATTCCTCTTTCTGTTTATGAAAGAATTAGGAAGGTTATATTAAGTGAATAATACTTTGCTTTATAATACGATTCGTATTTGTATTAAGGCTAATAAATATTCATTTGGGGAAACACTTTTATTTGATATAAAGTCAAAGCGTGCTAGCATCGTAGTTATTGCTATTGATGCTGGCAGTGCTAATAAAAAAAAGATTATTGATAAATGCAATTCTAATAGCATTAGTTACATAGAATTGTTTAATAAAGCTGAATTATATTCTTTGTTTTCTAAAAATATTTCATCATTTGGAATAATAGATGCTAATTTAGCTAAAAAATTTAAAGAAAATTTAAATAAAGGAGGATATCATAATGGGGAATAACAATTATGGCAAAAAGACCACTAATAATAGTGGAAAATCACACAATAATAACAAGAAAAAAGGTTCTTTGATTTCTAATGTAAATAGCCATAAAATGAATAAACAAGACATTAAAAACAAATTAAACGATGGGGTCTTAGTTTATAGCGGTCCACTTACTGTTACTGAACTTGCTGAAAAATTAGGGATTAGTGCAGTTGATGTTGTTCGCTCTTTATTTTTAGAAAAAATAATGGTTAACGTTAATACGACATTGAACGATGACTATATTGAACTTGTAGCCTTAAAATACGGCTATGAGGTTCAAAAGGAAAAGGTTGTTGAACTTGAAAATTTTGAAGATATGGAAATTAATGATGATCCAAAATCATTAGTAAGTAGACCACCAGTAGTAACTATTATGGGACATGTTGACCATGGTAAAACTACATTACTTGATGCTATACGTAAATCAAGAGTTGTTGCAGGTGAATTTGGGGGTATTACTCAACATATTGGTGCATACCAAACTGTTGTAAAAGGAAGCAAAATCACTTTTATTGATACTCCAGGGCATGCTGCATTTACAGAAATGAGAGCACGTGGAGCTAAAATTACCGACATAGTTATTATTGTAGTTGCTGCTGATGATGGTGTAAAGCCACAAACAATTGAGGCTGTAAACCATGCTAAGGCTGCTAATGTTCCAATTATTGTAGCTGTTAATAAAATGGATAAGCCAACAGCTAATTATGATAGAGTTGTTCAACAAATGTCTGATTTGGGATTAATGCCTGAAGAATGGGGAGGCAGCACAATTTATCGTAAAATCTCTGCTAAATCTGGTGAGGGATTAGATGATTTACTTGAAACAATTTTACTTGCTGCTGAACTTGAAGATTTAAAAGCTAACCCTAATAGATATGCTATGGGAACTGTAGTTGAAGCAAAACTTGATAAGCAAAGAGGACCAATTGCTACATTTTTAATTCAAAATGGTACGTTAAGAGTTGGAGATTCTGTAGTTGCTGGAACATGCTTTGGTAAAATTAGACAATTACGTGATGATTTAGGAAGACAACTATCAGAAGCTGGACCTTCAACACCAGTTGAGGTATCAGGCTTACAAGATGTACCAGTTGCTGGTGATAAATTTATGGCCTTTGAAAGTGAAAAAATGGCTCGTGATATTGCAATTAAAAGAAAAGAGACTAAAATTTTAGCTGAAAGAAAAGCGACTAGTGCAAATACACTTGAATCATTTATGGCAACATCTGGTGAGCATCAAACAATTAATGTTATTATAAAAGCCGATGTTCAAGGATCAGCTGAGGCTGTAAAGAGTGCTTTAGAAAAACTAAAGGTTGAAGATGTTAGTGTAAATGTAATTGCTTCATATGCAGGAGCTATTACTGAATCTGATGTGTTATTAGCTAGCGCAAGTAATGCAATTATTTATGGATTTAACGTCCGTCCAGATGCTGTAGTTAGAAAAAAAGCAATTGAAGAAGGCGTTGATATTCGTCTACATAATATTATTTACAATCTTCTTGAAGAAATGGAAGCTGCTATGAAAGGTATGCTAAAGCCAATTTATAAAGAGGTTGTTACAGGTCAAGCTGAAGTTCGTCAAACATTCAAGGTTGGAAAAACTGGTGTAATTGCTGGATGCTACATTACTTTAGGTTATATTAAGGCTAATGCTAAGGTTAGATTAATTAGAGCTGGTATTGTTGTATATGAAGGCCAATTATCTTCTTTAAAGAGATTTAAAGATGATGTTAAGGAAGTTAAAGAAGGCTATGAATGTGGCATGATGATTGCAGGCTATAATGATATTAAAGAAGCCGATATTATTGAAGGCTATGAAATGCAAGAAGTTGCAAGAGATTAGGTGTTATTATGAATGAAAAAAGAGCTGATAGATTATCAAGCATTGCTCAAAAAGCTATTTCAGATATTATCCAATATAAAGTAAAAAGCGATAAAATAGGCTTTGTTACCGTAACTGCTGCCAAAGTTACAAGAGACTTATCGTATTGTTATGTTTATGTATCAATTTTAAATGATAAGAATCATGAAAAGTTTGAAGCCTTAAATAAAATTAAAGGCTTTGTTAGAACAGAGCTTGGACATGAAGTTAAATTAAGAAAGGTTCCAGAAATTGTTTTTAAATTAGATGAATCTATTGAAAACTATAGACATATTGAAGAATTACTTGAAGAAAGTAAGGAGAAATAAACATGAAGCATCTTATTAACATTTTAAAAGGTGCTTGTATTGGCATTGCTAATGTAATACCTGGATTTTCAGGTGGCACAATGGCTGTTATGCTTAAGATTTACGATTTATTTGTTTATGCTTTTGCTAATGTCTTTACTCATTTTAAGGATGTTTTTAAAAAATGCTGGTCGTTATTTTTAGGAATAGCAATTGGCGTAGTATTTGCTTTATTTGCTATTGTAAAATTACTTGAGGTAATACCATTTATTACAATCATGTTTTTTGTGGGCTTGATATTTGGTAGCATGCCTTCAATTTATAAAAGCTCTAAGGAAGGAAAACTTAAAATTGCTGATATTATTTCCTTTATTGTAGCAATTGCTATTATTGTAATTTTACCTTTTATTAGCAAAGAGGGTAATAGTGAGGTTTCTTATAGTGTAGGTATTTATTTCTTAATGCTGTTTTTAGGTATTATTTGCTCCTCAGCAATGGTTATTCCAGGTGTTAGTGGTTCATTGGTTTTAATGGCTTTTGGATACTATGCCTTTTTGATGGAAACGATAAAAACATTTCTAAAAAACATATTTAATTTTTCAATGGCTAATTATTTTAATATGGTATTTGTAATTGTATCATTTGCAATAGGCTGTATTATAGGATTAGTATTTGTTTCAAAACTAATAATTAAGCTAACTGAAAAATTTCCAAAAACAGTATATGTTACAATTTTAGGATTATTAGTTGCTTCACCATTTAGTATAATTTATAAAACAATGACAAATTATACAGTTACATTTAATGCTATAGTAATTGTTTTTTCAATAATTAGCTTTTCAATTGGGGTATTTTTGGTTTTATTTGGTGATTATATGGCAAATAAAGTATCAAGTAAAGCTAATTGTGATACAATAAAAGAAAGCAAGGAGGAATAATTATGGCAAATGAAATTACAACAAAAAAGAATTATTTGTTTTCAAATAAAACATTAAGAGTTATAGGATTAATAAGTGCCTTTATTGGAATTATGCTATTAATGCTAAATATGAATGTTACAACAATTACAATGCAATTAATAGCTATCTTATTAGCTTTAGTTGGTGTATATTTTATTTCAACAAATGTTAAAAGGTTTGGTATAAAAGATAAACTAAAAGATGCTTTAGTATATTTCTTAGTAGGATTAATTTTATTAGCACTTGGTATTGTTGTATGTATTTATGCAAGTACTATTAGTAAATGGTTTTATTTAATTCTTGGAGTTTTAATTGGAATTTATGGCATTACAATCTTTATTTATTTTTTAGTAAAAAAAGGAAGTAAAGTTGCAATGACTAGAAATATTAGTTATTCATTACTATTAATAGCAACAGGGGTAATGGTAGCATTATTATTTAAATTTACATCTCAAAATTACATATTAAGTATTGGAATTGTAAGTACAGTAACTGGTGTGTTTGGTTTATTAATGTATTAAAATTATAAATATTTATATATTATGAAAGTGAACTTGTAAAGGGTTCACTTTTTTAGTCACGTTACGCGTGACTAAAATAGTATTTAGTGTTGTAGACATTTTTAATTGTTTAAAGTAAAATTTATTTAAATAATATAAAGGAAAAATAATTATGACACTAGGAGAAAGAATAAAGCAAATTAGGACATTAGCTAATTTATCACAGGAAGAATTTGCTAATGAATTAAATACAACGAAGCAAACAATTTCAAGATGGGAACTAGACATGTGTTATCCTGAAATTGATAAAATAGTTTTAATGAGTGAAATATTTAATGTCACGATAGATTCTATTTTAAAGGATAATATTTCAACATTTAAATTAGATAATATAGAATATGAATGTGGAGTTTATAGAAGCCATAACAAAGAAATTTGTCAAAGTGAAAAATTTGCAGTCACTTATTACTATGCTAATAATACTTTAGGTATAAAGCTTTATTTGGGCTTTAAAAATAAAAAGAATTTAGTAGCAATACTAGAAAAAAATACTAATGATAATAGTATTTCATATGCGTATTATATTAATAATAAAAATGATATTGTTTCTAATAACGAAGCCATAAAAAAGCTATTAAATGAAAAATTTAATAATGATGAAATTAAAAGTATGAAAAAAATAGAATCATTTAAAATAAATCATTCAAATAGTGAATTACCAACAATAAAAAATGATGGAATAAAAAAATGTTTAAAGGAATGGCGTATGCATGATTTTTATAAAAGTAATGATGAAGAACTATATTTTTATTTATATACAGGAAATACTGAATATGTATTTCGAGTAGTTAATAAAGATAGTAATATTTATTGTGGAGCATCTTATAATCAAGCCTTTGATTTAGGAATTTATTCATATAAGCAATATTTTAGAATTAGAAATTATAAGGATAATAGCTTACCATTTTGTAATTCCTTTGCAGATTTTAGTGTTTTGAATAAAGAAGTAGAAATTCCATTGAGTCAATGTAAAATAGGTGAATGCATATTAATTAATGATAATTATATTTGGTGTATTTGGTGTATAAAGCGTTATAATGATAATGAAATTGTCTTACAAGGCTGTGGAGATGATGAATATATTTATAAACGAAATGAAGCATTTATAGAAAGAATAACTAAATAACGTAATAAGGAGGGATTTTATTTCCCTCCTTAAGTGTTTAATTATTTAAAAACAACAATAAATCCTGTTGAATATTTAGGTAATGTAACATTAACTACATTTTTATTATTGCTATTTTCAGAAGTTAAATCAGTAATTGTGCCATCAACAGCATTATAGTATTTAGTTTTACCTAATGTATCAAGTGTAATAGTATAGGTTTTATCTTCATCATAAGCATTAACTATAGGATATAATGAATAATTTTTATTAGCCTTTTTACTTGTATAAATTTTTGTAGCATAATCATCATTTAATGATAATGATTGATAGCCCTTGATTCTAATTAAATTGGCTGCAGCATTTGAAGATTTAACTTGTATTGCTTTAGAAGCTATTTCTTTAAAAACTTTTGAATAATCATTTTTATTTGTTTCAGAAACAACCTCATCAAAATTATTAATAATAACACATACACCATTATCAATGGCTTCCTTTAATTTTAAAATAGCTTCACTTCTTAAAGCAGTAGTATAAGGAATAACAATAGCTTTATATTTATTTTTAGTTGGAGAAACTAAATAACCATTTTCAACACTACATTTTGATAAATTCAAATAATCAACTAAATCATAATTTATTTGTTTAGATCCAAGTATTTGGCACATATCAGTAAAATTATCACTTATTTCTTTAGCTTGGGCAGTTGGCTCATACATATTAGTTGATGGTAATGTTTCAGCTGAAACTCCTTCATATGGATAATAAAGTAAAACATCAGCATTATTAGTACTGCCAGTAACCATATAACGCATTCTTCCTAAAGCAGCAGAGAAGATTTTATCATCATCAAATGGAATATCGTTACCTTGATAGTAATAAGAAGCAAAATTATTAATTCCCATAGCTACTTGAACACCAACTGCACATATTTTTTCAAATGTATTGCCAGCAGTTCCATCAAATGCTCCAGAAATCTCAGCAAATGTATCTTCTTTTCCTAAGAAATTAGCCGCACTTGAAGCCATTTTGGAAACTATACAAGAGGCATTGAAGGCAGCTTGTGGGGTTGAAAATAATAAATCAGTTCCTGGTATTCCCATTTGCCCTAAAAGCTGAATCATATTACCTGCAAACCAAGGGTTTTGATATAAGCATTCCTCTAATAATAAATGACCAGAGCTTTTAACATTTTTACTTTCACACCAAGTAGCTATTTGCTTTAAATAATTATTTTGGAACAAATCACTAGTTAGCATGTAAAAATCCATCCTAACTTGCTTTGCTTCAATTGAATTATCATTAACATATAAATAACCAAGCTTATCCTTTAAATCATAGCCATATGTACTTTTAAAAACATCAAATAAAGAATCTGAATAGTTTAAACATTCAACAATTGGTATATTTAAATCAGGGACATCAAGTACTGTTCTATTTCTATCTGAAATTGTAAAATAAGTTCCTTGATGCGCTGGCTCATCAGTAAAGAAAGCTCTAATACCATTATTAAAATATTCACCAATTTCTTCATAATACTTTTGATATGTTAGATTAATAAACTTTTCTGTTGGTTCTTTTTCTAGCATATTTATGTATCTTTGTTGAGCATACCAGTTTTCCATTGAATGAGTATTTTCATACCAACGCTTACTCATATAAGCAACTAATACTTTATTAGTTGAAGTCCTATTAGTATAAGTAATACTATCCTTTTTATCATTTATTAATGATGAAACATCTTCACCACTGCTTAAAATCATAGTATCTTTACTATTACCATCATATACATAAGCAGTTTCAATTGCTTTATGACCATATAATAAGTTAATAGTACCACTTTCTTTAGCTTTTATAGGTAAGTATTGGACGACTAAGCCTAGCGCTTCATACTCAGGATTACCTTTAAGTGTTTGACCATATGCTGTGCCTGATGGATAACCATATTCATCATAAATATAGGCATACATACCTAAATCGTTAATAGCATGATCTAATACAGATGAAAGACGAGAAAAAGCTAAAGGACTATTTAAATAGCTTTTATCCCAGGTTACATTAGTTACTATACCACCATAGCCTCTTTCATAAACATCATCAACTAGCTTTGTTGTTGAATTATGCATCATAACCATAGGACGATATTCCAAACTTGGATTTTTAAAAAGACCATCATCAATTCTTTTATCGTTATTTTCTTCTTCACTTGAACTATAATCTACAGAAGATGAAACTGCTGTTGAGCTATTTTCATCACTAGAGTTATCAAAAATTGAAGAAGAATCATTAGTAGTTGAACAAGCATTTAACATAGTAAGTACTGATACAATTGAAAATATAAATAACTTATTTTTCATTTTTGCTCTTTCTTTTTATTAAAACATATGCTGGTAAAAGAAGAGTTAAAAATGATGATGTAGTCATTCCTTTACAGCCTTTACTTTCAGTATTTGTATTTTGGTTATCACTTGTATTAGTATCAGTAGAGTTTGGCTCTGATGATGTATCTTCGCCTGGATTGACATCTTTTTTAACATATGATGTTCCATTAATTGCCTTAATTGTCATCTTTGATAATTGATTGAAATCATCCTTTTGAGTATTCATAACAAGTAACAAATAAATGTTTCCATCCGGGAAGATTATTTCTTTATCAATATATGAAGCTTGTCCAAGAGGAGTGATTGATTCATTATTAATATAGCAATTATAATAGTTTTTACCATTTGCTGATCCATCATAAGCCATTTTAAATGTTACATCGCTAGTAGCACTACAAGAAGCGTTACCTGAATATAATTGCCATGTATCAACAACTTCACTGTTAGGATCGTCTCTACCAGTTACGTGATAATCTCCTTGGTAAACACTGCCTTCATATCTTAAATCACCACTTAAATTGAAAAATCTAGTAAATAATCCAGGGGAATCTTTAGCAAATCCATGAGTTTCAGAATTTCTCCAATTAATAAATTTTGGCACACCCATAATGCCAATACCTGCCCATACATCATTACTATTTCGTCCTGAAGCAACATATTCATCCATTACCATACTAAAGGTAATTTCAAATGATTCAGTATTTGTAAATGGAACCTTTAAAATTGAAATAGCATGATTGTCAGGTGTCCCCATTTCAGTCTGTTTAAATACTAAACCATTAGTTGTATTCTCAAATGTAGTTCTAGTTAATTCATAATTTGCTTCACTCTTAGCTGCTTCTTCTCCACTTGTAGCATATAAATTCATACTTTGGCTTGTAAAAGCAAATGTTGCAGCTAAAAGAGATAATGCAATTATTTTCTTTTTCATAAATTCACCTCATTTTATTGATTTTTTCTTTTCTTTGTAAATAAAGCTCCAATTAAAGCTAATAAAATAAATCCAGTAGCTGTAGCTTCACCCTTACAACCTTTTTTGTTGTTATTTGGTTTTTCATTATTATTACTTGAAGTTTGTTGTTCAACAGATGAAGAAGATGGCTCATTTGAAGGTTCTTCACTTGGCTCAACGCTTGGAATATCAGGTTCTTGCTTATTTATTATATCAAATTCAACTATTTTTGCTTCATTTCCAGCATATTGGCCGATAAAGTTAACAATAACATTAGCTTTACCTACAGCTTTATTATTTTGATATTCTAAATAATAGTCAACATCTTTAGCTAATTTTTCATCATTAATGGTAACAGTTACCTCTGGTTTGTATATTTTTCCTTCCTCATAAATGTATTCAGTTTGACTTAAAGTTACATTAGTATTAGTAGCATCTAAAGTGAATACATCCATATCATATATTTTTAATCCTCTATGATTCCAATGCTCACCATTGCAGCCATTACCTTCATAAATAGCACTTGATAGATATGTTTGTCCGTTTTGATTAATGAACAATCTTTCGTTTAAATAATCATATGTTTTAGAAAAAATAATTTCATTAGTAGCTTTATTAGTAAAGCATAATGTCCATGAACCATTTTCGTTTTTAACTAAGCTAAAGTTAAAAATAATTTCATCATTTTTTAATACACCAGTGTTAGTTATTAAATTACTAACAAAGAATTTATCAATAAGAGTAGTTTTTCCATTTATACTTTTTACAAATTGTACTTCAAGATTACTTGGATTTTCGGTATTTGAATAATTTGTCATATGTAAGAAATAACCACTAGCATTTCCACCATAATATGGGAATGTCTTATCATTTCCTTCTTCACCTGGTTTACTTGTAAATGAATAAGTAACCCAACCATCAACATTATCAGCATCTTTAGAAAGTAATTGTACGCTTGTAGTAAACTTAATATTTTGTCCTTTTAAAGGAACCAAGCTTGATATATGAGCAAATGAAGTAACTCCATCACCATATTCTATTTCAATATCACCAGCTCCACCCCAATAATCAATAAAGTCGAATTTATCTGGTACATATTTATTGATTTTATAGTTTGCATCATCATAACTAATAGGAAGGCCCTTAATAGTAAATTCAATACTTGCATTTCCTGTGTAATCATTAATAAATGTAACATTAACTTTTCCTTTTCCAGGTTCAATATTATGCTCATATGTTACAAAGTAATCTTGCTTTTCAACAAGAGTTTTATCATTTAATGTAACTACAGGAATAGGCTTAATTTCATCACCTGTTTCAGTATATTCATTGCTTTCAATAGTAATAGTAGCATTACTTGCATCAATAACCTTTGGACCTTCCTCTTTACTTCCAGATTCCTTACCAGTAATACTAACTTTTCCAAGTTGGAACCAATCATAATAAAATCCGCTTCCAGCAACAGAAGAGCCAAACCATAATTTAACATAATAAGTAGATTCATTTGCTGTTAAATAAGGTGTAAAATCATAATCTAAATTATAGCATTCAGTAGATTCAAGAAGAATTTTTTCTTCAAGTGGTGTGTCATTAAATTCAGTTGTAGTAGATAAATAAGGCTTAAATGAAACAGTAGTTGAAGTTACACCAGCTACTTTACCAAAACTTCCTAAACGATTGCCAACACAAGCAAGCTTTAATTCATCAATACTTGATCCTTTTTTTGTTTCGATTTTATATGTTAGCCAAGCTCCATTAGCTGTAGCATCATATTCAGTATTACTAATTAATGTTAATTGATTATTTTCTTGGAAGAAGCCTTTATTATCAATTGTTGTTAATCCCCAATTTTCATTAGCAATAGTATAATCTGCATCAACGTATGTTTGACTATAAGTTACTTTACTTTCTTGTCCTGTAATATTAACTGTTCCAAGTTGGAACCAATCATAGTAAAATCCTTCTCCTAAAGCAGAAGAACCAAACCATAGCTTAACATAATAAGTTGAGGCGTTATCAGTTAAATAAGGTGTAAAATCATAATCTAAATTATAGCATTCAGTAGATTCAAGAAGAATTTTTTCTTCAAGTGGCGTGTCATTAAATTCAGTTGTAGTAGATAAATAAGGCTTAAATGAAACAGTAGTTGAAGTTACACCAGCTGCTTTACCAAAACTTCCTAAACGATTGCCAACACAAGCAAGCTTTAATTCATCGATTTTGTTTCCATTATCCGCTTGTACCTTAAAGGTTAGCCAAGCTCCATTAGCAGTAGCATCATATTCGCTATTATCAAATACTAACTGGCCGCTTTCTTGCTTAAAGCCTTTACTATCAACTGTTAATAAACTCCAATTTTCATTAGCAATTGTAAAATCGGCCAAAACATAAGACTTTGCTTCGTCTGCTTTAACATTTAATATAGATATGTCATCATTAAATGTTTGCAAACCTAATAATACAACTAAAAGACTAGATAAACATTTTGTTTTCATATTTTTTTCTCCTTTTTTGTTTATATTTGAATAAGTAAATTTACTTATTATGTAACATTTTTTCATCAAGCTTTAGAATAGTGCTTACATAGTATTCACAAAATTCTTTGTTCTTTACATCATTTGATATTAATAGTGTTTTAAGTGGTATGTGATGCCAATTAAAATCACATAGATTAATTAGTTTTCCTTTAGCATATCGTCCTTTTGTAATAACATCAAGCTTACCATTAACGAATGTAACATATTCATTTTTTATAGCCTCACTTAAGGCAAGAGGATCATGTAAAAATATATTATGTCCCCACATTCTTGACATGCTCATTACAGTTTTAACAAGCCTACTTTTACATGCAAATAATTTATTTGTTTGCTCTGTGGTTAGCTCACATCTGAATGTTACATCTAAACTTATTATTCTTTTATTAATATTACTATCCAAAACAATTTTTGCTGCATCTGGATCACAAGAAATATTAAATTCATTTAAATTCATATTAATTGCTCCACCCATAATAACTATTTCTTTAATATTTTTTAAGCATTCATCATTAGTTTTAATTAAATCTGCGATATTAGTTAAAGCGCCAATTGTTATAATAGTTACATCATTATTATTTTTTAATGCTTTTGTTAAACCATAAAGAGCATCTTCTTTTTCAATATTAGCTTCATCAAATAAATCTTTTATATACGTAATAGGGTATTTATTTGTATCTACCTTATCATGAAATACTTTTTTAATTTTGAAAGGCATTTTATTACCTGCATAAACCTTTATATCCATATTGGCAAGGTTGAATAGTGTTTTAGCAATTTTAGCTCGAGCAGTAGTGTTTTCAAAAACTGTACTAACGCCAAGTATTTCAATTTCATCATTTAAGGAAATAGCTAAAAGAAGAGCAAGAGCATCATCAATATCGCCACCAATATCTGTATCAATCCAAATTTTTTTCATAAAGCTATGTCACCTCACATTTTAATAGAAGAGCCAAGTAAGCCTCTAATGTAGTACTTATTACCAAAGATAAAGACAATTAATAAAGGAATTGAAGATAGCAGATAGCCAGCATAGGTAACTGGCATATTTTGTGAATATAGATTTCTAAATTCAACAATTAATCCAGATGAAATAGTTAAAGCTTCATAATTTGTTGAAATAATAGTCATTGGCCATAGATAATCATTCCAAATACCATTCATTTGCATAATGGCTTGAGTAATTAAAATAGGCATAGAAAGGGGAACTGCTATTTTTGAAAATACTTGAAAATCATTAGCCCCATCAATTTTAGCTGAATCAAATAATTCTTGTGGTAGACCTTTAAAGAACATTGATAATAAAAATACTGCTCCAATTGGTTGCATTGTTAATTGTGGAATTAATAAAGCTATTAATTTATCATTTAAATGTAAATCCTTATATAATAAGAATTGTGGCACTAATGTTAATACACCAGGAATCATCATTAAGCATAAAACCATTGTAAAGAATAATGTTCTTCCAGGGAAATCCATTCTAGCAAAGGCAAATGAAGCCATTGAAGCAATTATTGATGAACCAATTATTCCAAAAAATGCTACTGCAATTGTGTTATATACATAAACACTAATTTTTCCCCAAGCTGTTTTTAAATTCAACATTTTTAAAGGAAGGGTAGGATAAAATTTTGAAATATCATATTGATTTATGGTCTTAAAAGCACACCAAACTGACATAAGTAATGGGTAAATCATACAAATAAGTAAAAAAGCCATAACTAAATGTAAGAAAATTTGCCCCCAACTTATTTTAGTAAAAAAGTTTTTGCTTGAAGCTTTCATATTTTTTACCTCCTATTCATTTTCTCCAGCCTTAGCAAATGGACCATATCTCATTAGCTTAAAGGCTACAAAGGTAATTGCAAATATAACTACGAATAATGTTGTACCAATAGCACAAGCATAGCCATATCTTCCGTTTGAGAAAGCAAGCTTATACATATACCATCCAGGAACATAGGTTGAATAGCCAGGGCCACCATTAGTTAAAATAATTTGTATTCCATAATCTTGAAGTAAGCCAATTAAACCAAAGATGAAGAAATATCTTATTTGCCCTAGTAATAAAGGCAAATCAATTTTAGCAATTCTTTTAAAAGTAGTACAGCCATCTAACTGTGATGCTTCAATAACCTCATCAGATACAGAATTAAGCCCTGAAATATAAATTAAAATACTAGTACCATTTGTCCATGGAAATCCTAGAAGAATAATTGTAGGAATAACCCAATCAGGATCATTTAAAAAGTCAACTATTTGGCCTTTTTGTAAAATTCCAATTAATTCGAGCATTTTAGAATAAAGGCCACTTCCTGGTTCGAAAATATTTTTCCAAATAAGCATTCCAACTACCCCTGGAGCAATCATTGGAATTAAAACAGCTACTCTATAAAATGATTGCATTCTTTTGCTTTTTGTATTGAAGATTAATTCAGCAAATAATAAAGGCATAAATACGCCAATTAATAAACGTGGAACAAGAAGAATAATCATTGTTTTAATAGAATCTAAAAATATTTGATCGTGAAATAAATTCTTGTAATTTGAAAATCCTATAAATTCTTTATTTCCTGTACCATTCCAATTAAATAAGGATGTAATAATACCACTAATAGCTGGATAATAGCAAAAGCCAATAGAACCAATTAGAAGTGGAAGTATAAATAAATAAGCAAGCCTTCCTTTTTTTACTTTGTATAAAAATGTTTTAAATTTACTCATGTTCATCACCAATTATTTCATACCCTTCCCAATCATATTGATTATTTGATTCTTCAGGCTTAACTACTGGAATAGTAAATTGATAGCTAGCTGGTATTAAAAACACCTTAGAATTTGACTCGTCTTGGAAATTAAATGTAACATCCTCTAAAGGGGATACCTTTTCATTTACATACAAATATGGATAATAATAAAAATCAAACCAACCATTTTCTGAAGTTATTATTCTGGATTGTGGTAATGAACCATTTGAAGTAAATACATAAATTGTATGACCACTAACAGGCTCATTATTTTTTGTTAGCTTCATTCTTATTCTTAATGATGATAGGCCATCAGCAATAATAACTTTATCATCGCTTGGATATTTAATAGCTACAATTTCAAAGCTATATTTTTTAGATTCACTTACATCACTTAAATAAAAGCTACCAATTATTCCTATAAGACATACAATTATTATTGAAGATATAATTATTTTCTTTTTCATGTTCTTATACCTCCTTAAATTTTTATATTCCATGAGGAATAATCAATATTCATATTAGTTAAAAATGTTTTGGCACCAGTTGCTTGAATTATATCAACCTCTTTTAAGAATTCATCCTTACTAATAACACCATTAACCCATTCCTCAAAACGTCTATTTAGCTTATCACCTTGTTCATCACAAAAGCCTGCTGGCCATGAGCAATCCTTAGTTTTAGGGAATTGTCCTTTTATAAATTCATCAATAATGTTTGAATGGTTTGTACCTTTAACAGCTCCAAGTACCCCACCATTTTCAACGCAAATCAAGGAAACATTTTGAGGCTTTGATAAATATTTTAAAAATCTTAAAGCAGCATCTAGCATTTTAGGATTATCCTTAACAGCGGCTTTCATTATGTTTAATGATAAATCAGGTGAAGGCTGATAAGGACCAGTTGAATATTCAACCTCCCCTAATAACGAAGAAGAATCATTACTAACAAGAGGTGCTACAAATACACCATAATCAAATTCTCTTACCGTATTTGAATTTTCAGTTGGAATAGCCCATAAGCCTTCTTCTCTAATTCCCACATCACCATTAGTCCATTGTGAGCTATAATCAATAGATGCCCACCCTTTTTTAAGCATGTTTTTATAGTAATAATATAAATTATCATACATTTCTATAGCTAGCTCTTTATTTTCACCAAATGGTGAGAACTTTCCTTCAAGGCATGCACGTGCTTGCTCTTTTGCACTAACACGGCCATCTTTATCATAGTCTAGCTGATCAAATATTACTTGACTATATGAAGGTGACATAACAGATTGAAATACCCAAGCATCAAATGTTGTTGTAGTATTAAAATATAACCAAGGAGCAACGCCAACATATCCTACTTCTTCTAGCTTTTCAGTACATGTTATAAATTCCTTCCAGGTTTTTGGAGTTGAAGTAATATTTGCTTTATTAAAAGCAGTTTTATTATAAAAATAACCAGTTGAAGCACCGGGATATACAGTTATAGGAATTGCAACTGTATTATTATTAGCATCAATTATTGAATTTGAATTCCATAAATAATCTCTAAATATACTTCTCCAAGTATTACCATTATTAAGTGGTGATGAATTAGGCTCATCTAAATATTCATCAAGTGACAAATACCAATCTCTATCTTGATATCTACTTCCCCAACTAAAGGCAATCGCTGGAACGGTTTCTCCAGCTATTTGGGTTGTAAACCATTGAGCAACCTCACTATCCATACCGCCAACAGGCTTAGTTCTAGCCCAAACTATTTCAATATCAGGATTTTCTTCCATAAAGTTTTTAGCAATATAATACGTTGAGTTAAAAACATCTGGATCTTCAGCAGTTGGCGTTCTATTAATTGATGGCATATAGCCATGTAAATCAACAACTAACTGAATCTTATTTGATTTTGCCAAAGTTTTAAAATATGGTATTGCACAGATAGTTGTACAAATAGCAACTGCTAAAGCAATTGTAACATTTTTTATTGTTTGCTTATTATGCATTATTTTCACCTCCATCTATAGTATATTTTTTAGGATAATTAATACATCTTTCTTGACCCTTTGAATAAATATGAATATATCCTTCCTTACAAGGTATTTTAATATCATAATCGGTAATATAGCTAACATCCTTTATATGAATTTTATAATTAAGTTCATCAACACATGTAAAGCCTGTTAAGCTTTCAACTATTAAATTAGCAACATATGAATTAAAGCCATGATTTAAGCTGCATGTTAATTCACTATGCTCCCATAATGTTTTAGTAACCTTAGCCATGTTATAATAATAATCCTTCGCTTCATCTAAAAATTTATTAGTTTGCCCATTATTAACTAAAATACTATATCTTAAAATGTTTCCGATAAATGCATTTGATTTATAAATATTTGGATAAGTAATTGCATCATTTCTTAAAGGCCCAAAATCATTTAGTAATGTTTTATATAAGTTCTTATATTCATCAATTGAGGCTATTTCAAAGTATAGTGCATAATATTGGCAGGTTTCTGATATGTTATTTGTTTTAACAAGCTTATTATTTTCACGAACAGCATTATCAACAAAGAATGTGCCATTATATGAATGCTTAATAATTTCATTTTTTAAGGAATTAGCCTTATTTAATAATGAGTTATCATATAAATAAGCAAAATCCTTAATAGCTTTTTGATAAAGCATATTTGTTGGAAAGTTTACCCCTTTCATAAATTCATAGGAATTAGCTTTGCTCCATTCAACAAATACCCAACCTGGTAAATTTTCAAGTAAGCCATACTCATTTTCAAATTGCTTTAAGAATTTTAATATATTATTAGCAATTGGATAGCTTTCTTCTTTTAGCCTTTCATTTTTTGTTCTAAGATAATTTTCCTTTAACTCAATGATATAAAATAGCATCCAGTTTGGTATATAAACATAATCATCATATTCCGCAGGATAACACATACCAATTGCCCCACTTGGCAAGCCTAAATCAGTAAATGAAGGATGAAGATAATAATTTTCTAAAAAGTTCTCTTCGACTTTATTTTCTCCTGTGAATAATTTTTCGGCTCTTGATGAAAATAATGAATCACATAGCCAACCAGCTCTTTCTCGACTTGGACAATCAGTTAAGATATCTACTGCATTTTGCTCTAATACATGCTTTGAAGCTTCTACTATTTTTTCAAGTTTAATATCATTTGCCTTGAATTTAAGCTTGTTTGTATCAGGGTTTTCATACTTTATTATACTAATATGTTTAACCTTTATTTTTCCTTTGATGACATTAACCTTTAAATAACGAAGTGTATATGGCTCAATAGAAATATAAGAAAAGTTTGATTTATTAACTTTATAGCGAATTATATTAATCGTATCATTTCGTTTGTAATCAACGTCAATTGGTTTACTAATATCATTGCTTGAATTTATTTCTGAATATGTAAGAATAACATCACTATTTTCTATTACTTCAAATTCAATCTTTATAAAGCCAGTAATTGAATAGTCACACTTGTATGTTTCATATTCGTTTTCACTTATAAATTCTTTTTTATTTCCTTTTGTATATAAGGTATCATTTAATAAATCAAATGAATAATCATCTAATTCGTTGATATTATAAGATAATGAGCTAGTAGCTACTAATGTCCTATTTCTTTCCATTTTACTTAACGGATTTATTTTAAAGCTACCACTTTCAATATATTTACAGTTAGCCTCTTCGAATAAAGGATAATCAACATTTCTAGATATATAATTTCTATTTTCTAAAGTAATAATATCATTAAATGAATATTCACTTTTAGCTAAAGTAAAATCATATATTTCTAAAAAAGCTCTTTGGAAGGAAAATCTAGCAACCCTTTCTATTTTTTCTTTATAGTCTTTAGCTTTAAAATCATAGCCTGTTGCTTTTATAACTTCATTATTGTTTGTAATTTCTGCTATTAAAAAAGGATCTTGCTTTAAGCAATAATAAGAATTACACTTATAGCCAACAACTTCAATTACAATTTCATTATCATTTAAATTTAAAGGAAGGCTGATGTAGTCAACTCTAAAATAGTTATGAGCAGCTCTTGCAGGCCCATAAGCAATGAAGTGGTTATTAACAAATACACGATAAAAAGAAGAGGCAGTTATTTTTAAAGTAGCATTTGTTAATTTATTTAATGTTACTTTAAATAATGCTGCAGAGTTTAGCTTATTTGTAAGGCTATTAAGCCAAATTGGCTTTGCTTTTAAAAATGTTTCTTTTTCCATATGTTTATCCACTCAAAATACTTTTTCCACCTATATTATACCTCTATATAATGTTGTAATTCTTCTACTTTTTTGACTTATATATGTTAATTTTTAACAATTGTCAAAAATCAATATTTTAATAATTATTATAAATATAAAGCGATTTACTAATAAAATGTTGCTAAAAAGTAGTTTTTTTAATAAAATATTCATATAAAAGACAAAAAAGAGGTGTTTTTAAATGTTAAAAATTACCAATTACCCAACATATAATTGGGAATTAATTAGTGACATGTATACAAATAATGTTGTAGGACTAGACATAGAACTACATAAACACGTTTTTTGGGAAATAAGTATAACAAAAAAAGGAAAATATATTAATCACTTTATGAGTGGTGATATTTTTTTAAGTCCATATAGTATGATAATTATTAGACCTGATGATATTCATTATTTAAAGCTAAAGGGAACAAATTGTGAATATAGAGATATTTATATTACTGATGAGCAGATGAAAGAGCTTTGCGACTTGTTTAGTAAAAGCTTATATGATGAACTAAAAAATGCTTTAACACCTATTGTTTGTAAAATAGATAGAGCTCATGCTGATTCAATTGAAGCAACAGCCCTTTCAATTTCGAATCAAAAGCTTACAATGAAGCAAGAAGAAATCCAAGCAATTGATAAATGCTTAATTATTAAATGCATCGATGCTTATTTAGAATCTAAAATAGAAGTTAATTATGATGCTCCACAATGGCTATTAACCTTAGTTGATACTATTAATGTTTATAATTTTACTCATTATGTATCAACAGAAACTTTTTTAAATACCTTAATCGAAAAATCTAATTATAGCCATGGGCATGTGTGCCGTGAATTTAAAAAGTATTTTAATACGACTTTAATTAGCTTTATCAATAAAAAGAAGCTTCAGTATTCAACGTCTTTACTTTTAGCTAATAATATTAGTGTTAATGAAATATCACAAATTCTTGGCTATTCAAACCAAAGTAATTATATAAATGCTTTTAAAAAGGAATATGGTGTTTCACCTTTAACATGGAAAAATTCTTATAGAAAATAATATAGAAAATATAAAAAAATTTAAAGCGTTATTAATATGTAATGGTGATATTTATTATATAAATATGTTGAACTCAAAATAAGCAAATATTGAAATATTATTTGAATTGTGATACAATTTAATTAACAATTTGGAAAAAATAAAAATATTTTGAGTTTTTATAAAAATAGAGGTGAATCTATATGCTTATTCGAAGAGAAGAATATTTAAATAAAATAAGGCCATTTTATGATATTGATATAGTAAAGGTATTAATTGGTTCAAGACGTTCTGGAAAGTCTAAAATGATCGAACTAATTATTAATGAGCTTAAAGAAAATGGTGTTGATGAATCTAATATTATTTACATAAATTTTGAAAATTTGGATTATGAAGCTATTGATGATTACAAAAAACTAAATGAATTTATAAATAATAAAAGAGGAAAAGCCAAGCAATATTTATTTTTTGATGAAATTCAACATGTAAAATCATTTGAAAAAGCTATAAATTCATTTAGAGTATCTTTTGATTGCAGTATATTTATAACAGGTTCCAATTCTAAAATGTTATCCACTGAAATCTCTACATTACTTACAGGAAGAATAATAGAAATACCGATATATCCATTTTCATTTTATGAAAGTGAAATTTATAGAAAAGAAAATAATAAACTAATTGAAGATTCATTTTATGATTATCTTGAACTTGGTGGATATCCACTTAGATTTGATTTGCAAAAGAAAAATGATATAAAGAATTATCTTCGTGAATTATATAGTAATATATGCATTAAAGATATTTTCGCAAGGGATAGTGAAATAGAAAAAGAAAAATTTAATAGAATTGCAAAATATATATTATCCAATGCTGGAAATGATTTTAATCCTGAAGTAATATATAATTATTTAAAAAGTGAAAACCATGGTAAAGAATATTGCTCATTAAGTTCTATTTATAATTATATTGATAAGTTGGAAAAATCTTTTTTGATTAAACCAATCTATAGATATAATATACCTGGCAAGCAAGCTTTAAAATCAAATCCAAAATATTATGCAATAGATAATGGAATGAGAATAATTAATGTTGATTCAAATAAATACGACATAGGTAGATTCCTAGAAAATGTTGTTTGCATTGAATTGCTTGCTAGAGGATATGAGGTTTATATAGGTAAAACATATAAAGGTGAAGTAGATTTTGTTGCTTGTCAAAATGGTAAGAAATGTTTTATTCAAGTTGCATATATTTTAGAATCAAAAGAAACAATAAAAAGAGAATTTGGCGCATTTTCTCCAATTAAAGATGCATCACCTAAATATGTTTTATCACTAGACAAGATAGATATATCAAGAGATGGAATTACACATTATAATATTATTGATTTCTTGTTAAGGAAAGTAGATTTGTTTTTGTCATAATATTATATAGTGATAATCATTTGCATTATCAAAAAATGCATATATAGTATGCGTAATAACCCTATTGAAAATACAAAAATCCCATAACTTATACGTAAGCATAATTGTCTCCTTTTCATTTATATTTTATTCAATATAGGAGCAATTAGTTTTATTTTACTTTTACAATAATTAAATAATTATACGATATAACGTAAGCGTAAAAAAAATCGTCTATTAGTTTAAAGCTTTTAAATTATAGGCGATTTTATGTTTTTATTAAATGTTTTTTGAATTTTCTCAGACAAGGCAAATAATCTAATTTATTTAAATTTATTTTGCTAATTCTTCACTTATTTTTTCACAATAATAGTTAGCTTTTTCACCAACTACTAAGGTGATTTTCTTGCTTGATTTTACAATACCTATACCTTTATTTGTTAACTCATTTTCATTAATCAATGAAGGATTTTTTAAAACGACTGATAGCCTTGAAGAAATTGAACTTACCTGCTCAATATTTTTAATGCCTCCAAGCCATTTTATTAAGGTTGTGTAAAAAGCATTACTGCTTTCTTCACTTTTCTTTTTGTTAATTTTTGCTTTTAAGTAAACAATTAGGTAAGTAGCTCCAGCAACTACAATAACTGCGGCAAGAATGATTAATATTATTTGATATAGTTCCATTTTATAGCACCTTCTTTAACTCTTTAATTAATCTTAAATATGCTTCTTTATTTAAATGTATTCCATCAACAGTATCATCTACCCTTAATGAATCATTTTCATCAGCAAATAATGGATATATATCAAAAATATGAATATTATTTTTAATATCTTCCATATTCTTTATTATATCATTTAATGCTTTTAATTTTAAGATGTCTCTGCATTCTCGATAAATTTTATCAACATGGCTTGCTTCATAATAGCAAGGAGGAAGAATTGTTGAAATATATATTGTAATATTCTTTAAGTTTTCCTTTAAAAGAGTTATTATATCTTTTAGATTATTTTCGATTTGCTTTAATGTATAACCATCACATAAATCATTTGAACCAGCAAATAAAAAAACCTTTTTAGGATTTACTGCAATAACTCTATCATTTAAAGTCATTAAAACACCGGCTGTTTTATCAGAAATTATACCCCTATTAACACATTTAAAATTAAAATCATCAATTGGAAGTAATTCAATCATTGAATCTCCAACAAAACAAACATCACATTCTTTAATACCTTCATTTTCTTTGACAAATTGTTGCATTCTATCATAGAAATGAGGATAAGCTTGATAAATAACTTTTTCCATATATTACTCCTTTTAAAATACTAACCTTAATAATTATAGCATTTTTATAGTTAGTAGTGTAAAATATGTTTGGGTGATTAATAATATGGTTATAACAAATATTAAAATTGTTACTTTAAATAAAGTAATTGAAAACGGATTTATAGAAATAGAAAACAAGCTTATAAAAAATATTGGCGAAGGTGAATATAAGGGAAATGATAAAAATATCATTGATGGCAATAAGCAAATTGCTATGCCTGGTTTTATTGATATACATATTCATGGCTCGTGTGGAATTGATTTTATGTATGCTGATGTTGAAGGCATTAAAACTATAGCTAATGCTTTATATAGCGAGGGTACAACAACATTTTTAGCGACAACCTTAACTAGTGATCATGATTCATTATTAAATGTTTGTAAGGTAGTTGCTAAAGCTAAAAATGAGGTTCCATCTCTTGGTGGCATTCATTTTGAAGGTCCATATATTAGTGTAAAATATAAAGGCGCTCAAAATGAAGCCTTTATTAGAAATCCTGATATAAAGGAATTTGATGAATTAGTAGAAGCTTCAAATAATAATGTAAGATATATTTCATTGGCCCCAGAAAAGGAAGGTGCTATGGAATTTATCAAGCATGCAACAAATAAAGGCGTTACTATTTCAGCTGGTCATACAGATGCTACATTTACTGATGTTGAAAATGCTATTAAGGTTGGCTTAACTAATACAACACATACTCATAATGCTATGAGTGGTCATCATCATAGAAATCCAGGAGTTGTTACAGCAGCTATGTATTTTGATAGCTTATTTACTGAATGTATTTGCGATGGAATCCATGTTTGTCCAAATGCTTTAAAAACTTTTTATAAGATTGTTGGACCAGATAGATTTATTATTGTTACTGATGCTTTACTTGGAAAGCATTCATCTATTGACACATTTAAACTATTTGGCTTAGATTGTGTAAAAAGAGACGGAGCTGCATATTTAACAACAGGTCCACTAGCTGGTTCTTTATTAAATATGGATCAAGCTATTAGAAATGTTAAAGAATATACTAATGCTTCTTTAATTGATTTAGCTAAAATTTCTTCAACGAATGCAGCAAGAAGTATTAAATTAAATGATAGAGGCGAGCTAAAGAAAGGAAAACTTGCTGATATTGTTTTATTAAATAATGATTTACACGTTAAGAGCGTTTACAAAGAGGGAGTAAAGGTATTTTAATGTATTTTGATGATTTAAATAAAAAATATATTATTTTAGATATTGAAGGTAACTCCGCTCAAAAAGAAAATGAAAGAAAAATAACTCAATTTGCTGCTTTAATTATCAAAGATAATGTAGTAGAAGAACTGAATTTAATGAATAGGAATGTGAACTATATTAGTCCATATGTATCTAAAATGACACATATTTCATTACATGATTGCAAGAACAATGGCTATTCAGAAAAGCATTTAGTCGAAGAAATCCATAGATTATTAAACACATGTGATTTAATATATGCATATGGCTGTGATTTCGACAAAAACATTTTAAAGTTAATGTTTAAAAAATATAAGCTACCATTAATAAATGTTAAATGGTTTGATGTTATAGAGGATGTCAAAAAATACTTAAACCCTACAAAAACAAAGCTTTCAGTGGCTGCTAATGAGTATGGATTTGATGACACTAATTTCCATAATGCTTTAGTTGATTGCTATGCTACCCTTCATCTAATGAAAACAATAGAGCAAGTTAGGAGTATTACTATATGATATATATAGTATGTGTAGGAAATTTAAAGGAAAAATATTTAGTAGATGCTTGTAATGAATACTTAAAAAGATTATCAAGATTTGATAAGGTTGAAGTAATTGAATGTAAGGAATCAACCTTAACTCCTTTTACAAATGCTTTAAAGGCAGAAGCCATCGAAATTAATAAGCATTTAAAGGGATATGTTATAAAATTAGCTATTAAAGGGAAAATGCTTTCAAGTGAGCAATTAGCTTTAAAAATTGAAGATATAAAAGCTAATAGGAATAATGATATAAGCTTTATTATTGGTTCCTCACATGGAATCGATGAAAGTGTGAAATCAGATTATGATTTAAGCATCTCAAATATGACTTTCCCACATCAATTAACAAGAGTGATTTTACTTGAGCAAATATATAGATCCTATAGTATTTTAAATAAAACACCATACCATAAATGATATTTAGAAATAAGTATCATTTTTCTTTTGCTATGTTTCAAAACTAATGTTACAAAATGCCTTAAATTTATTACAAAATAGTTTTGTTTTGCTTGATATATTGATAGTATTTTGATATTATTACTTTGTAAAATTTATTTACATAAAAGGAGGATTTAGTTTTGAAAAAGATTGTAAAGGCTTTTTTAACTGCTTTTTTTGCGGTTTTTACTTTATTCACCTTTGTAGCTTGTAATGGAAATAAGGGATGTGCCGATGATGCTCATACTTGGGATAATGGTGCATTAATTAAAAAAGCTACATGCACTGAAAAAGGTGCTAAAAAATACACATGTACTACATGTGACGAAGAAAAATGGGAAATTGTTGAAGCTTTAGGGCATACAACAAATGATGCATTCTCATATGATGCAAATTCGCATTGGCATGAATGTAAAGTGTGCCATGAAAAGGTTGACTACAATTCTCATAATTTAAAGATAACTACTATTAGTGAAGCAACTTGCTCACAAAAAGGATCAGAAATGGTTGAATGTGAAGAATGTGGCTTTTATGCAGTACGTGAAACAGAAAAGGCTGCCCATAAGATTTTAGTTGATGCAGCTGTTGCTCCAACATGTAGTTCTACTGGCTTAACAGAAGGAAAGCATTGTGAAACATGTGGAGAAATACTTGTTGCTCAAAAGGTTGTTAATAAGTTAGAACATAAGGTTGTTGTTGAGGTTGAAATTTCAAAAGCAGCAACATGTGAAGAAGATGGCGTTTATACAAACGTTACAAAATGTGAAGAATGTGGCGAAATTATTAAACGTGAGGCTAATTTAAAATTAAATAAATTAGGTCATAAACTTGGAAACTTACATGAAAGAGTTGAACCAACATGTGAAGAAGATGGTAACATTGCATATTATGAATGTGAAACATGTCATAAAAACTTTGCTGACAAAGATGCTAAAAATGAATTAAAAGATGCTGTTACTTTATATCATACAGGCCATGCTTTAAAGTTCCATTATGGAAAAGATGCAACATGTGAAGAGAAAGGCTATAAGTACTATTATACATGTGATAAGTGTAACTACACAACTTTCGAAGAAATAGAAGCATTAGGACATGATATGGTAGCTGGCGTATGTACTAGATGTAATAATGAACAAGAATATGCAAGCCTTGAATCAATTATAAAAACTGGTAAAGCAAATGATAAATTTACTATTGTTGGCAAGGTTGTAGCTATTTATTCTGGAGATAGATTTAATGGTATCTTTGTTGCTAATGGCGAATATGCTATACAATTATTTGGAAAAGGAAATAATGCTTATAAAAATGTAAAAATTGGTGATATTGTTGAAGCAACAGGAACATATGCTTTCTTTGCTAGCAATAGAACAACAGAACTAAATACAACTGAAATTAAAGTGTTTGCAAATGGTACAAGAAACTCACAATACCATGAACCTGTAGCTTATACATTTGATGCAAGCACATTTAAAACTATTACAAAATCATCAAAAGGTTCTGATAATGTCTATTCAAATAGACCTATTACAGTAACTGGTGTAGTATCAAAAACTATTCAAAGCAATAGACAAGTTAATTTAACAGTTGATGGAATTGATGTGCCAGTATTCTTTAAAAGCCAAGCTGCAGTTGGAAATGATATTTTCAATTTCATGAAGAACTTAAAGGTTGGTGAAAAAATAACTGTAACAGGTGTTATTGGCTCATATAATGGTACAACACAAATTATTGCTCCAAGCATGCCAAGTATGGCTCATATTCACAATTTTGAAAATAAAATAATTTCTGATAAATATTTTGCAAGTGCACCAACATGTACTTCAAAGGCAAGATATTATTATAGCTGTGAATGTGGTGAAAAAGGAACTGAAACATTTGAAGATGAAAGCACTAAGATGACAAGTCACATTACTGGCTTAATCGTTCCAGAAATAAGTGCAACTTGCGATAAAGATGGTATAATTGCTCACTATCAATGTTTAATATGTAAGAAGAATTTAAATAAAAACTTTGAAGAAGTTGATTCATTAGTAATTAAGGCTTTAGGCCACACTTATGATGAAACAAAATGGCTAAGTGATGAAACAAACCATTTCCACAAATGTATTAGATGTGATGCTCAAAGCGATGTAACTGAACATACATTTAATTGGATTATTGATAAAGAAGCAACTGAAGATGAAAAAGGCTTAAAGCATGAAGAATGTGATGTATGTCATTTTATAAGAAATAAAAATACTGAAATTCCTCAACTTGCTCATACACACGTATTAACTCACGTTGATGCTAAGAATGCAACATGCTTAGAAAAAGGAAATGTTGAATACTATGTATGTAGCAAATGTAAGAAAACATTTGAAGATGAAGAAGGAACAAAAGAAATTAAAGATGTAACAACAACAGGTGATCATGATTATGGAACATGGATTGATGAAATTCCTGCAACATATGATGTAGATGGTGTAAAAGGACATTATACATGCTCAGTATGTAATAGAAACTTTGATAAAGACCATTTTGAAATTGCTGATTTAACAATTGAAAAATTAGATCGTACACCTTTAGCTGCTCCAGTTGTAACTATTAACAGTAAAACTGGTGAAGCAACTTGGAATGAAGTAGAAAATGCAACTTCTTACGACTTATATGTTAATGGTGGAAGAACTGGTGAAGTTACTGATACAACTTCTTATATATTAACTGATGGTGATAAATTTTATGTAGTTGCTAAATCAACTGATGAAAAATATAGTGAAACAAAGAGTAACGAAGTTGAACTTATTAAAACTACTGGATTGGGTACACAAGATGATCCTTATACAGTAGGCGATGCTTTAAAATTAATTGGAAAATTATATACATCTACAACTTCAACAGACCAATACTATGTAAAAGGTTTAGTAGAAGTTGTTACAACAAAAAATGATAACTATAACTTTAACATTACTGATGGTACAAATACTATTGCAACATATGGTATTGCAGCAAATGGCTTTACATTAGAAACAGTTTTAGGAACAGGATATGATGTAGTTGTTTTAGCTAAAATGGGTGTTTTTAACAATAATGAACAATTATCAAGTGGTAAATTAATTTCAGCTACTAAGGTTACTGTTTCATTTGAAAAGAAGAGCGTTAGCGAATTTTTAGAAATTGGTGCTTCTTCAACTAATTATGAAGTAACTGGTATTGTTAGTGAGATTGTAAATACTACTTATGGAAATCTATATTTAGCTGATGCAAATGATTCAACTAAGAAAGTATATGTTTATGGTACTTTAACTCCTGCAGGTGAAGCTCAAAAATTCTCAACTTTAAATGTTAAAGTTGGCAATATATTAACTGTTATTGGACATTTAGAAGAATATGCAGCAACTGGAGAATTACAAATTAAGAATGCAGTATTTGTATCGGTTGCTGAAAGAACTGAGTTCAATATTACTTTAGCTAATCCAGTTGAAAATGCAACAGTAAAAGGTTTACCTACTACTCCAGTTACAAAAGGAACTAAAGTTGAATTTACAGTAACTCCTAGTACTGGATATAAAGTAAGCTATGTTCAAGTTGAAGGTGAAACAATTACTCCTGCATCTGATGGAACATATAGCTTTGTAGTAAATCAAGATGTAGAAGTAAATATTGTAGTTGTAAAAGAAGGTGGAGAAGAACCTGTTGCAATCACATTAACATATGATTTTTCAACATTAACTGGAAAAGGAACAGCAACTATTAATTGTGAAAAAATTTTCAACTCTATTTTACCTACTGCTAAAGATAAAGTTGTATCAATCACTTCTACTGGAAAAATATATGATGGAAATGGACAAGGTGGCGCTTTTGCTAATACTGCTGGATTATTAAAATGTGGAACTAGTAAGTCAAAGAGTTCATCAATTACATTAAAATTTAATTCTACTATTAAATTTAGCAAAGTCGAAATTTTGTGTCACGACTGGAATACTACTCCAAAATCAGCTGAAGCAAAAATATCTATTAATAATTCTAAAGCACAAGCTGCTCCATTAACAGATTCTAAAGCGGAAACTCTTACTTTTGAAATTACTGCTTCAAACGAAATAACTATTTCATCTACTGGAAGATATTTTATTTTCTCAATAAAATTATCTTAATCGTTAGATGATAAAAGCGTGATTTAATTGGATGGTCTTAATTGATCATCCTTTTTCTTTTTGTTATTTCTTTATTGATTAATTAATAGTATAATTAAACTAGTTGGGGAGGATTTATTTTATATGAAAAATAAAATAAAAATATTTAGTTTGTTTATTTTAGTCTTTACAATGCTAAATATCAATTTAAAGCAAACTTGCTTTAATGATACTAATGTTGTAAATGCTTATGATGAAGTTACTAACTATTATTCATCAATTGATTTTAATCAAACAGGATTAGCTTTAAGAAGTGAAGTTAGGGATTTAATAACTAGTACACATAAGAAATATACATCATATTCGGATTTAAGAAATGTTTATAAAAAATCAGATGCCGATGTAAATAAAAGTGGAAATATTATTTGGTTTTATAGTGGAACTTCAGTCCCTTTTAATGGAGCGTTTGGCTCATCTAAGGGAGCCACTAATAGAGAGCATGTTTGGCCCAAAAATGCTGGCAAAGCTTTTGATGCTGAAGCAAACTGTGGATCAGATGCTCACCATTTACGTCCAGTAGAATTCCAAGTAAATACAACAAGAAGTGATAATAGCTTTAATGAAGTTGCAACAACCTCAGCTAATATTGTAAAGCAAAATGGTTCATCAAGTTATGACAATTTATGCTATACATCTGGTGGCTTTTTCTATCCAGGAGAAGGATATAGAGGAGCAACAGCTAGAATTTTAATGTATGTACAAACTCGCTGGGGAGATACATATAATTTAAGATTTGTTGATGGCGCTGGTAAAAATAAAACAATCGGTAAAATATCAACTCTTATGAAATGGCATCTAACTGAGCCAGTAACAGATGAAGAAAAAAGACGTAATGAAGCAGTTTATAAGATTCAAGGAAATAGGAATCCATTTATTGATCATCCAGAGCTTGCATCTAAAATATATTGTAATGATGGTGAAGTATATAATAATGCTTTAAAGAAGGTTGTTGATGAATATGGCGATTATGGTGATGATGAAGAAAAAGTCCTTGAAAATATAGTACTTTATGGTAATGCTAGTAAAACATCTTATGTTGAAGGAGAAAAGTTTGATCCAACTGGTTTAAATGTTATTGGAATTTATGAAGATGGTTCAACAAAAAAGATAGATTTAAACTCATGTAAGTTTGTTGATGCAACAACATATTCAACAGTTTTAAGTAAGGGTACTACTTCAGTTATATGTGTTTTTGATAATAGATTAAAATCATACAATGGAATTGAAGTAAAAGAAGGAAAAATAGCTGATAAATGGACTTTAGTAACGAAAACAAATGAATTAAAAGAAAATGATAAAATTGTTATTGCTTCAACAAAATGGAGACATACTGGAATTGCAGGTCAATTAACAAATACATATTTAAAAGCAATAACAGATGATAGCCAATTTAGTGAAGATTTAAATGAAATTGTTTCATTAGATAAGAATGCTTTAATTTTCACAATTAAGGGTGATTTAGATAATTGTGAATTAGTAGTTAATGATAAGCAAAAATTAGCAACAGATAAAATAAAAGAATTAAATCTTTTAAGTAAAGGAAATAGTAAATGGTCAATAGATATATTAAATGCTGATGCAACAATACATGAAAGTAATACCAATGGTACTATTCTTTATAATGCTAATTTTACAAGATTTACAACTTATAATTCTGCACCTACATCATCAATGCTATTACCACAAATTTTTAAATTTGATGGTTTAACATCACATGTATGTAATTATACTAATGAAGATACTTCAATTTTATATTTAAAAGAAAAAGCTACATGTATTAATAAAGCTAAGTATTATTATAGCTGCAAGGAATGTGGAGCCAAATCAAATGAAACCTTTGAATTTGGTGAAGCTTTAACTTCACATAGCTTTGATGGAGTATTACATAGTAATGCTTATGGCCATTATTATAAATGTAATAAATGTGAGGCTACTAAAGCTTTAGAAGGCCATTATTTTACTTGGATAATAGATAAAGAAGCAACCGCAATAGAAGAAGGTCTAAAGCATGAAGAATGTAGTGTATGTCATTATAAGAAAAATGAAAATACCATTATTGAAAAGATTCCTCATAATCATGAGTTTGGAAAATGGAATGTAGTGAAAGAAGCTTCAACTACTGAAGAAGGATTAGAAGAAAGAATTTGTAGCATTTGTAATGAAAAAGAAACAAGAAGCATAGCTAAGCTTGAAGAAAATAAAGGTTGTAAAGGAAATGTAACAGTATTTCCATTCTTGTTTATCTTTTTAATTGCTTTATTTAGTTTAAAGAAAAAATATAATTAATATACAAAGTGATAGATTATTTCTATCATTTTTGTCTTTAGAAAATATAATACTTTATTATTTTATAATAAAGAGTATAATATAAACGCATGGAGGACTAATTTATGAAAAATAAAATAAAGATATTTGGCTTAATTGCTGTAGCTTTAACAATGCTTAGTATCAATATAAAACAAATTGGTTTTAATGATACTAATGTTGTAAATGCTAGTGATGAAGTAGATAACTATTATTCATCAATCGATTTTAACCAAACAGGATTAGCTTTAAGAAGTGAAGTTAGAGATTTAATAACTAGTACACATAAAAATTATACAAGCTATAAAGGACTTGCTAGTGCTTTTAAAACTGCTGATGCTGATGTAAATAAAAGTGGAAATATTATTTGGTTTTATACAGGGACATCGGTATCATTTAACGGATTTGGTGGAAGTGTTGGAGCCACTAATAGAGAGCATGTATGGCCAAAAGATGGTGGTGATGCTTTTGATGCTGAATCGAACTGTGGATCAGATGCTCACCATTTACGACCAACTGAAACACAACTTAACTCAACAAGAGGAAGTAAAAGTTTTGATGAGGTAAGCCAAACCTCAGCTAATATAGTAAAAGAAAATGGTTCAACAAACTATGCTAATTTATGCTATACATCTGGTGGCTTTTTCTATCCAGGAGAAGGATATAGAGGAGCAACAGCTAGAATTTTAATGTATGTACAAACTCGTTGGGGAGATAGATTTAATTTACGCTTTGTTGATAGTGCTGGAAGTTGTAAAACAATTGGTAAAATATCAACTCTTATGAAATGGCATCTAACTGAACCTGTAACAGAAGAAGAAATTCGTCGTAATGAAGCAGTTTACAAGATTCAAGGCAATAGAAATCCATTTATTGATCATCCAGAGCTTGCATCTAAAATATATTGTAATGATGACGAAGTGTATAATAATGCTTTAAAGAAGGTTGTTGATGAGTATGGTGATTATAGTAGCACTACTCCAAGTAAAAATCTTGTTAGTATTTCACTTTCAGGTACACCAAGTAAAACAACTTATACTGAAGGAGACATATTTAATCCAACAGGCTTAAGTGTTACAGGTACTTATAATGATAATTCAACTAAAGATATTTCTTTATCATCATGTCAATGGTTAGATGCAAAAACACATGCTTCAACATTAAGTAAAGAAACAACAAGTGTAATTTGCCAATATGGGACATTAAATACAACATATAATGGTATTGTTGTTAATGAAAAACAAGGTGGAGATATAGATGAGCCAGTAATTGATGGTACATATTCACTTGTTACTTCAACTAGCCAGTTAACTAATGGCAGTAAGTTTGTTATAGCTTCAAATACTCAAGGAAAGGTTGCTGGAAAGCTAAATGGAAAATTCTTAGATCCAGTTAATGCAACATTTAGTAGTGATAAGAAGACAATTACTTCATCATTAGATGATGCAACTATATTCACACTAAGTGGTACTTTTAAAAATTGTAAATTAGTAAATCAAGATGGAAAAGAATTGACAAAAGCTGCTTCAAAACGTTTAAGCTTTACTACTTCAGGCACAGCTTGGTCAATATCTTTTGAAAATAATAATGCTAAAATAGCTTTAACTACATCAGCAGGAGAAAGAATTTTATATAATGTTGACTTCCCAAGATTTTTAAATTATACCTCTGCATTAGGAGAAACAATGTTGCTTCCTCAAATTTATAAGTTAAACGAAACAGCACATACATGTACATTCAATAAGCAAGTAATAGATGATAAATATTTAGCAAGTAAAGCAACATGTATAGCAAAAGCAACATATTACTATAGTTGTGAATGTGGAAAAGCTGATACAAAAACATTTGAAACAGGAGATTTTGCATCACATTCATATGAATGGGTAATTGATACACCAGCAACTACAAATAGTACTGGAATAAAGCATGAGGAATGTAGCGTTTGTCATGCTAAACAAAATGAAAATACTATTATAGAGAAATTAAGCCATGAGCATACATATGGTGAATGGAAAGTCGTTAATGAAGCTACATGTAGTAAAGAAGGCTTAAAGGAAAGATATTGTACATATGATGGCTGCAAGGAAAAAGAAACAGAAATAATAGCAAAATTAAATCATGAATATGAAACAACATGGAGCTATAACGAAACATCACATTACCATAAATGTAGTAATTGTGATGCTATAAATGATGAAGCTACTCATACATTTGTTAACGATGAATGTAGCGTATGTGGCTTTGTTAGACAATCAAAATATACAAGTATTGAAGATGTTATTAAAAAAGGCACTTCTAATAAATCTTATACAGTAATAGGAAAAGTAGTGGCAATTTATTCAGGTGATAGATATAATGGTATTTTTATCGCTAATGGTGAATATGCAATACAACTATATAAATATACAAATGCAAGTAATATTAAGGTTGGTGATATTGTTGAAGCAACTGGAACATATGCTTTCTATGCTGACAATAGAACAACTGAATTAAATACAACAGAAATTAAAGTGTTAGAAAATGGAAGCAGTAGTCCATATTATCATGAACCTGTTGAATATGTATTTGATAAGAATACATTTAGTGAAATTACTAAATCAACAACTGGTTCCGATAACATTTATACAAATAGACCAATTACAGTAATAGGAGTAGTATCAAAAGCAATCCAAAACGATAAACAAATCAATATTACTGTTGATGGCATTGATGTACCAATATTCTTTAAAAGTAAAGCTGCTATTGGAGACGATATTTACAATTTCATGAAAGATTTAAAAGTTGGAGAAACAATTAAAATAAGTGGTGTTGTTGGCTCATATAAAGGTACAACACAAATTATTGCTCCAAATATGCCAACTAAGGATACTCATGAATGTAACTTTGTATTAGAAGTAATAGATGAAAAATACTTGGCAAGTAAAGCAACATGCATTGCAAAAGCAAAATATTACTATAGCTGTGAATGTGGAAAAATGGGAATTGAAACATTTGAAGCAGGTGATTTTGCTCCACATTCATTTGAATGGGTAATTGATGAAGATTCAACATGTGCTAAAGAAGGCTTAAAGCATGAAGAATGTAGTGTTTGCCATACAAAACAAAATGGAAATACAACAGTTGCAAAGAAAGCTCACACAGAAGTAATTGATAAGGGCTATGAAGCAACGTGCGAACATACTGGCTTAACTGATGGAAAGCACTGTAGCGTATGTAGTGAAATAATTATTAAGCAAGAGATAACAGAAAAGAAAGCTCACACAGAAGTAATCGATAAGGGCTATGAAGCAACATGCGAGCATACTGGTTTAACTGATGGAAAGCACTGTAGTGTATGTAATGAGGTATTAGAAGAACAAAAAGAAATAGCTAAAAAAGAACATACATTTACATGGGTAATTGATAAAGAATCAACATGTAAAGAAGAAGGTTTAAAGCATGAAGAATGTAGTGTATGCCATACTAAACAAAATGAGAATACAACAATTGCAAAGAAAGCTCACACAGAAGTAATCGATAAGGGCTATGAAGCAACATGCGAGCATACTGGTTTAACTGATGGAAAGCACTGTAGTGTATGTAATGAAGTATTAGTAGTTCAAGAAGAAATAGCTAAAAAAGAACATACATTTATATGGGTAATTGATAAAGAATCAACATGTAAAGAAGAAGGCTTAAAGCATGAAGAATGTAGTGTATGCCATACTAAACAAAATGAAAATACAACAATTGCAAAGAAAGCTCACACAGAAGTAATTGATAAGGGCTATGAAGCAACATGCGAGCATACTGGTTTAACTGAAGGAAAGCACTGTAGTGTATGTAATGAAGTAATAGTAAAACAAGAAGAAATAGCAAAAAAAGAACATACATTTACATGGGTAATTGATAAAGAATCAACATGTAAAGAAGAAGGTTTAAAGCATGAAGAATGTAGTGTATGCCATACTAAACAAAATGAGAATACAACAATTGCAAAGAAAGCTCACACAGAAGTAATCGATAAGGGCTATGAAGCAACATGCGAGCATACTGGTTTAACTGAAGGAAAGCATTGTAGTGTATGTAATGAAGTAATAGTAAAACAAGAAGAAATAGCTAAGAAAGAACATACATTTACTGAATGGCATGTTGTAAAAGAAGCAACAACTAGTGAAGAAGGAAAAGAAGAAAGAACATGTAGTAACTGTAATACTACAGAATCAAGAAGTATTGCAAAAATTACTAAGAATGGCTGTAAAGGAAATGTGGCTACTTCAATAATTACTTTAATTACATGCTTAGGACTTCTTATTCATTTTAAAAAGAAATACAACTAAATAATAAAAGACAGCAACGTATTAGTTTACGCTGCTGTTTTCTTTATATATTTTTTATTTGCTTTTAAATGAATTATTATTTCATGTGGGCTCATATTATTTGCTTTAGCAATTGATTCAATACTTATATGGTTACCAAATAGCTCAACGATTTCATTTTCACTTTTTTTGCTTTTTGAATAATAAGTCGAGTAATCCATTGATATTTTTCCAGCTTGTTTAAGATAGCTATAATTACAAAAGGCAAAGGAATTAGTAAATCTACCCCAGCCTTGCCCATAGCCAATTGGTAAAATATAAAGGTAGCCATTTTCTAATGCCTGAAATGTCAAATCATAGCCAACCTTATCAAATTTATTTATCCTTTTAACTGTTAGTATAGGTGAGGTTAAGGTTAAAGCATTGTGTAAAAAAGAATTTCTTTCACCAATACCATATAGCTTTATTCCTATTCTTATATAATTTGAAATATCATCAAATCTTTCATTTAGTGAGGATGATGCAAAGCAATGAATCATTATATCATCTCTTTTTAATTTTTTTACAAATTTTTCAAATAAAAGGTAAGATTCATGACAAGCATCATCATTTGCAAAATGTGTCATAATTCCTGTTAAATTATTATCGTTTTTAATATTTTTTACTATTTTACTAAAGTCTTTTTTACATAGCCCTAATCTATTCATACCAGTATTAACTTTTATATGGAAAGGGATGTTTTTATTTTTAATAATTTCATATTGCTTTATTGATTGAACAATTACATCTATATTGTATTTATTAATGATTTCTAAGTCATTTTCATCAAAAACATTTAAGTAAATAATTCTATTATTGATGTTATTTTCTCTTAAAAGTTTTATTTCATTAAAGTCACTTAAAGCAAAGACAATATTATCCTCATATTGTAAAGCTTTAGCAATTGGAAGAAGCCCTAATCCATAAGCATTATCCTTTAAAACAGCAATAACGTTTTTCTGATAATAGCATTTTAAATGTCTTACGTTATATAAAATTGCATCTAAATCAATTTGTAATTCTGCACTTTTCATCAATATCACCATTAAATTTTATGATTTTTGAGGCATTTTTAGTAATTTTTATAAAAAAAACATAAAAAATGATATAAAAATAATGAAAATGTCTTTTTTGAATGGTATAATATAAGCGACGTTTTTTATAATATAAAAAACATGTTATATACAGGAGGAAAGAAAAAAATGGCATTTAAGTTTGTTTCGATGGATGGAAATACAGCTGCCGCTCACGTTGCTTATGCTTTTAGTGAATTCGCTGGTATCTTCCCAATAACTCCATCATCTCCTATGGCTGAAAACATTGATGAATGGTGTAGCCAAGGAAGAAAAAACATTTTTGGTTCTAAGGTAAAAGTTGTTGAAATGCAATCTGAAGGAGGAGCTTCAGGAACAGTTCATGGTGCTGCAGAAGCAGGAGCACTTGCTGCAACTTATACTGCATCACAAGGCTTATTATTAATGATTCCTAACATTTATAAATGTGTTGGTGAATTATTACCAGTTGTATTCCACGTATCTGCACGTGCGCTTGCAACACGTTCATTAGCAATTTTTGGTGACCACCAAGATATTTATGCTTGTAGACAAACAGGTGTTGCAATGTTATGCGAACACTCTGTACAAGAAATTATGGATTTATCTCCAGTTGCCCATTTAGCAGCAATTGAAGGATCTTATCCATTTATTAACTTTTTTGATGGATTTAGAACATCTCATGAAATTGACAAGGTTGAAACATGGGATTATGAAGATTTAAAGAAATTAGTCACTCCAGAAGTAAGTGAAGCAATTAAGACATTTAAAGCAAATGCTTTAAACCCACACACTAACCCAATTACTCGTGGTGGTGCTGAAAATGATGATATTTACTTCCAAGGTAGAGAAGCTTCAAACAAAGCAACTGAAGATTTAGTTGGCATTGTTGAAAAGCATATGAAGGCAGTAAGTGAAGCAACAGGACGTTACTATGCTCCATTTGTATATGAAGGTGCTAGTGATGCAACTGATGTTATTATTGCTATGGGTTCAGTTACTGAAACAATGAAGGAAGTTGTTGCTGACTTAACTAAGAAAGGCAAGAAGGTTGGTATGGTTAAGGTTTATCTATATCGTCCATTCTCTGCTAAACATTTAGTAAGTGTAATTCCGACAACTGTTAAGCGTATTGCTGTTTTAGATAGAACAAAAGAGCCAGGAGCTATTGGTGATCCATTATATTTAGATGTAGTTGCTGCATTAGCTCAAGAAAATAGAAAGATTAATGTTATCGGTGGACGTTATGGCTTAGCATCAAGAGATACTCAACCTAAGCACATTAAGTCAGTATTTGACTTTATGAAATCAGCTAACGCTCATACAGACTTTACAGTTGGCATTAACGATGATGTTACATTTAAATCAATTGCAATTGATGATAATTACCATATTAAGAATGAATATACTTCATGCTTATTCTGGGGCTTAGGCTCAGATGGTACAGTATCTGCAAATAAAAACTCAATTAAGATTATTGGTGACCATACTGATAAATATGTTCAAGCATATTTCCAATATGACTCTAAAAAATCAGGTGGTGTAACTCGTTCACACTTAAGATTTGGTGATAAGCCAATTCATTCAACATACTATATTGAACATGCTGACTTTATGTCATGTTCATTAGATGAATATGTATTTAAATATGATATGCTAAAGAGCCTTGCTAAAGGTGGTACATTCTTATTAAATACAACATTTACTGCAGAAGAGTTAGAAGAAAAGCTACCAAATAGCTTTAAGAAGGCTTTAGCAGAAAAGAAAGCAAAATTCTACATTATCAACGCTACAGCAATTGCTGCTAAAATTGGTATGGGTAGAAGAACAAACACTATTTTACAATCAGCATTCTTTAAATTAGCAAATATTATGCCATATGATCAAGCAGTTGAATTTATGAAGGCTGCAGCTAAGAAGTCATATAGTAAAAAAGGTGACGATATTGTTAAGATGAACTATGTTGCTATTGAAAAGGGTGGCAAGGTTAAACGTATTACAGTTAAGCCTGAATGGAAGAATTTAGTAGTAAATCCAGTTAAGAAGCCTGGAATTTCTGAATACTTTGATGATTATGCAACTGAAATCAATGACTTAAGAGGCTATGATTTACCAGTATCAGCATTCTTAAAGGGTGACTTATTAAAGGGCTCAATGGAAGCAAATACTACTTATAACGAAAAACGTAATATTGCTACTGAAGTACCTCACTGGCATAGTGAAAACTGTATTCAATGTGGTAACTGTGTAATTGTATGTCCTCATGCTACAATTCGTGCATTCTTACCAACTGATGAAGAAGTTGCTGCTGCACCAGCTTTAGGCCAAGATGTATTAAAGGCTATGGGTCCTAATATGACTCAATATAAATATAGAATTCAAGTTTCTCCAGATAACTGTGTAGGCTGTGGACTTTGTGTTTCTGAATGTCCAGGTAAGAAGGACTTAAAGACTGGCGAAGTTAAGAAGGCTTTAACTATGAACGATGTTAAAGCAGAAATGGGCCAATCAGAAGTTGCTGACTACTATTATGGTAAGGTTCCATATAGAACACCAATGAATACTAATAACGTTAAAGGCGTTTCATTCTTAAAGCCATACTTTGAAGTATCAGGTTCATGTGCTGGCTGTGGAGAAACTCCATACTATCGCTTAATTTCTCAATTATTTGGTAAGGATTTATTAATTGGTAACGCAACTGGTTGTTCATCAATTTATTGTGGATCAACTCCATCTACTCCATTCGTTAAGGATGCAAATGGTCAAGGACCTGCATGGGCTAACTCATTATTTGAAGATAATGCTGAATATGCTTATGGTATGAGAGTTGCAACAAACATTAAATTATCTGAAGTATGTCAAATTATTAAGGACAACATTAATGATTGTGAAGAACCACTACAAGAATTATTAAATAAATATGTTGCTAACATTAACAATAAAGATGAAACAAGAGCTGTTCTAAATGATATGCTTGCAGCTGTTAAAGCATCTAAATGCGAAGGAATCAAAGCATTACTTGAGCATGAAGGTGACTTAGTTGATAAATCAGTATGGGCTATCGGTGGCGATGGCTGGGGTTATGATATCGGTTATGGCGGACTTGACCATGTTATTGCTTCAAATGATAATATCAATGTATTAATCCTTGATACTGAAATTTATTCAAATACTGGTGGACAAGCTTCTAAATCAACTCCAGAAGGAGCTATTGCTAAGTTTGCTGCAGCTGGTAAACAAACAGCTAAGAAGGATATGGCTTCAATTGCTATGGCTTATGGTCATGTATATGTAGCATGCATTTCAATGGGTGCTGATAGAAACCAAGCTATTAAGGCATTAAAAGAAGCTGAATCATATGATGGACCATCACTAATCCTTGCATACTCACCATGTATTTCACAAGGTATTAAAGGTGGACTTGTTAACCATCAAAAATCACAACGTGAAGCTACACGTGTTGGATATTGGCCAATCTTCAGATATGATCCTCGTAGAGAAGCACAAGGCTTAAATCCATTCCAACTTGATTGTAAAGAGCCAGACTTTGATGCATATCAAGATTACTTATTAACTCAAACTCGTTACTCTCAACTTCCAAAGGTAAACCCTGCTGAAGCTGAAAGATTATTAGCTGAAAACAAAGCATATGCAATGAGACGTTGGGCTAAATTAGCTAAAATGGCTAAAGAAGAAAATTAATAATAAAAATAGTTAGAGTTGGTAAGTACATTACCTACCAACTCTTCTTTTCAATAAATTAAGGGGATTTTATGAAAGAAATAATTTATTTAGATATTATATATAGTAAGATAAGTTATATTTTAGCATGCTTAAATAGCTATACTTCCCTTGATTTATCAAAGAGAATTAAGAATATTAATGATAATATATATCTAATAAAAAAAGGCATTATTGATAATAAGGCTTATGTTGATATTAGAAATGTTATTTCATTACGTGAAGATATAAGCCTTTTAAGTACAAGAATCAAAAATATTGATGATAGAGTGCTTTTAGAAGGGCATAAGACTTCATGCTTATTATTTGAGGCTTCAAAAATAATAGAACTATTTTTAGAAGAAAATAATTTAAATGATTTAGATTTAAAAGAATATTTATTATTGGCAAGCAAATATTTATATCTTTGTGGCAGAATAATAAATATTGAAATATTAAGCTATGAAAAACAAGAAAATTAAAAAGGAGATATAATTATGGGAAGAGCACATGAAGTAAGAGCAAAGGCTATGGCTGCTACTGCTGCAGCAAAATCAGCTTTATACAATCGTATGAGCCGTGATATTTATCTAGCAGCAAAAAAAGGATCAACTGATCCAAATTCTAATATTGCATTAAGATCGGCAATTGATAAAGCAAAAAAAGCACAAGTACCATCTCACGTTATTGATAATGCTATTAAAAAAGCAAGCGGTGGAAATGGCGAAGCTTTAGTTAGAAATGTTTATGAAGGATATGGACCTGGAAATTCAGCTATTATTGTTGAAACATTAACAGATAACGTTAATAGAGCATTCACAGAGGTTCGTTCAGTATTCACAAAATGTGGTGGTACTATTGGAACTAATGGCTGTGTTTCATATATGTTTACTAAATATGCTGTAATTGAATTTTTAGGAAAGACTGCAGATGAAGCTTTAGAAATTTTATTAAATGCAGGTATTGATGTAATTGATGCAACAACTGATGATGAAGGCTATGTAAGAGTTCTTGCTGAACCAAGTGCGCTTGAAGCTATGGAAGAAGCTTTTGCAGCAGCTGGAGTTAACGATTTTGCAACAGATGAAGTTAAATTAATTCCATCTGAAGAATTAGAATTAAATGAAGAAAAATTAGCTAAATTCAATAGAATGCTTGATATGTTAGACGAAGTTGAAGATGTTCAAAACGTTTATCATAACGTAAAGCTTCCTGAAGAAGGCGACGAATAATTAACATATCCTTATGGATATGTTTTTGTATAAATATGATTCACGTTGTATTATTTCAACCCGAAATACCACCCAATACAGGTAATATTATAAGAACCTGTATGGCTAGTAATAGTAAACTTCATTTAATAAAGCCTTTAGGATTTGAAATATCTGATGCTTCATTTAAAAGAGCAGGATTAGATTATTTACGTTCGTTTGAATTTGAGGTTCATGAAAATTTCGATGATTTTTTAACTAAATGTAATCCTGATGACAATAATACTTATATTATTACTCGCTTTGGAAATTACACCTATAGTGATGCACCTTTAAATGCTGCAAATAAGGATTATTATTTTATATTTGGTAGTGAAACTCATGGGTTACCAGATTATATTCATAAAAAATATGAATCGCATCGTTTAAGGGTACCAATGGCAGCTAATGCTAGATGCTTAAATTTATCAAATACGGTAGCAATTATAGTTTTTGAAGCGTTACGCCAACAAAATTTCCCAACACTTTCAAAGGAAAATATTTTAAAAGGATAAATAAAGAGAATGCTTACTTGGCATTCTCTTATTTGTTATAAAGATTCAATATTAAAGGGTTTAACTTGTAAATATAATGATGCTTGAGGAAATTCCATAAATTCTTTAAATGAACTATAAGCAGTTTCATCATCAATAGTATTTAGGTTATTTAAAACGTTATTACTAATTTTATATTCTATGCCATTTTGATACCATATTATTAATGGAGTAAATATATAAATGTATTTACTACTTACATATGGATATGTATTAATTAATTCGTTGTCACCTGTTTTTATATTATTATCATAAATAATATTATTTATTCTACTATCTAAACGTGAAAGTCCATCATCAATAGTATTTCCAGTAAAAGAGCCTAAGGTATTATCAGCAAATGTACCATTATTATTTACATCTAAATTGATTGTATGAATGTTTAAATTTTCATTATCATTTTCTTTTATATATCTATCTAAATATGGCTGTATTTTTTTACAGTTTGAGCATGATGATGATTTAAATATAAAGATATCTTGAGTAGTATTATTTTGGCTTTTAACTATATCAATAAACTCTTTAAATGAAGTGTAGCTTTCATTATTACAACTAGTTATAAGATTACTAATACAAAATAGAAGTGATATTATAATTATTTTCTTTTTCATGTTTTTAAAGTAAAAAAGCACATAAAAGTGCTTTTATTTTGCATAATCTAAATTAAATTTTTCGTTCCAATCTTCAGCTTTAGTAGTATTAGTAGTGTCGCCACCAAAGTCTTGGATGTAGTTTTTAAATGATAAAACTTTTGGCTTCTTTTCATTAGCTTCCCATTCTAGGAATGAGCAAGATTTAAAAGTGTTACTAATTCTTGTTTCAACGCCATTTTGATACCACATAATTAATGGAGTAGAAACATATGAATATGGATCATTTTCACTACTAATGCTTGTTATTTCAGTATAGCTTCCACCCATTACATTAACGAAATCCCCAATTCTATTATCAAGTTTTTTAACATAGTCAACATCTAGACTATCTTTATAAGCAGATGATTTATAGCCAGCAGTTGCATCTTTGTAACGATAGCACTTAACACCATCAAAGTCTTTCTTTTTGCTTGAAACAGTTAAGTCAACATTATAAATTTTAAAAGTAGCACTCTTATAAGCTTCTGATTTTAAGTATTCGTTCATGCCTTTATAGAATTTTGGACAAATATCGCATCCTTTTTGTGTAAATACAAAAATTAATCCTTCATCTGAATCGCTAGTAGCCTGTGCATTTACTTTTTCAACATATTCACCATATGTGATCTTTTCCATTTTATTAGTTGTAGTTAAAGCTGTCCAACCCTTTTGAATAGCATTAGTTAATGGGCTTAAAGAAAATAAAATAACGAAAATTACAACGACGATTAATAATGGTTGAATCCATGCAGTTTCATGGATATATTTACCAATTTTTTTAAAAAATGCTTTTACTTTTTTCATATTTGTAATACCTCCTAAAAATCAAATACTACATATGCTTATTTATCATACCACAAAAACGTATTCTTTTTCAATAATATTTTTAATATTATAGAAAATAATGTTTTAAAATAGAAACGACTATTATATAATAATTCTGTGAGGATTTAAAAATGATTGTAAAAAAACAAATAAGTGAAATAATAATGAAATTTTTATTTGCCGTTATTGGCTTTATTTTGGCAGTTTATATATTCAAAGATATTATTTCTATGGTTCCTTTATTTAATTCATCATTAAATGAGGATGAAATATATACCTTGATAAACGCTACTAGTATTGGCAATATATTTTCAAAGCTTGGGGCTGTTGAAGTTATAGATACAACACTAATATATATAGCCTTAGTAGCCTTTTTAGATAGTATACCCATGTTTTATGTGATTTATCTTGCTTTAGTATTATTGCTAACAATATTATATTTTGTTTATCCAAAGTGGAACCTTCTTAAAATGTATTTGAAAATGGCCTATGTAATTATTGCTTTATATATTTTTAAATTTATTTTTTACGGTTTAATATTTGTTTGCTTTTTTAAAGATAACATACAGACATTAGTTACTTGCTTAATTACTGGTAATATAATTTTTATGTTTTTTTCATTAGGAGAGATATTTATATTATCTTTATGGGTATTAAAGTTATTATTGAATATAACAAATGACGTAAAAGATCTTATAAATAATTGATATTTGATATTTTTAATGATATAATTTAAAAAGACTAAAAAAAAGAGAGTGTGATTGATTTTATATGTCCAGCCTGACGCGATGTATTATATTAGTTGTATTATTGTTGTGTTCTGCCTTTTTTTCAATGACAGAAAGTGCGTTTTCTTATTGTAACCAAATAAAATTAAAGGTTGCTGCCGATGATGGAAGTAAAAGTGCTAAATTAGCGCTAAATTGCTTGAAAAAATTCGATAAATACCTAATTACAAACTTAATCGGTAACAACATTGTAAATATTATATTTTCAGTATTATCAACTATGCTTTGCATAAGTATTTTGAATGAAAGCTTTAATGTTGATATTAATAAAGCTAATGATTTAAGTGCAATAATTACACCAATCGTTTCGACAATTATTGTTTTTTTCTTTGGCGAAATTATTCCAAAGGGAATTGGTAAAACATTAGCTAATAAAATGTGTCAAATATGTGCTTATCCTTTGATGGCAATAAGCATTATTTTAACGCCTTTATCATTACTTTTCCAAGGATTAGTATTTATCGTTAAAAAGGTCTTTAAGTCAAAAGAGGAAGATGTTTTAATTGATGAAGAAGATTTTCAAAATATTGTTGACTCGATTGAAGAAAAAGGCTTAATTGAGGAGCAAGAAAGTAGCATTATACAATCTGCTGTTGATTTTGATGATACAAAGGTTAAGCAGGTTATGTGTAGTGTAGAAAATGTTTATGCTCTAGATATTGAAAAAGCTATTGACAAGGATAAGCTTTTAGATTTTGTTTTAACTTGCTCTTATACGAGAATACCTGTTTATAGAAATAACATTAATAATATAATTGGTATTTTACATGTACAAAAGCTATTAAAATCAATAATGCAAAAAAATGAATATGATATTGAAAAACTATTAGTAAAGCCAATATTTGTTAAGCCTAATGTTCACTTAGATACATTATTTGAAGAATTTAAAAAGAAGAGAACACATATGGCTGTTGTAAGCGATAAGGATAATATTACCCTTGGTATTGTTACAATGGAGGATGTCTTAGAGGAGTTAGTAGGAGACATCGATGAAAGCAAAGAAGGGGGTGCTTCTTGTGAATAGTGTCCTTATAATTGCTATTGTAATTTGTGTTATTTTATCAGCTTTTTTCTCGTGTGTTGAAATGGCTTATGCTAAAGTAAATAAAATGAAACTAGAACGTGAAGTCTCTAAAAATAAAACGAGTGCCAAAATAGCTTCATCATTTGTAAATGATTATAATAATACAATTACTATTATTTTGATTGGTAATAATTTAGTTAATATTGCCGCTTCATCTATTTCAACTATATTATTTGTTTCAATTTCTCCTGAATATGGAGAAACATTAGCAGTTATTGTAATGTCTATTGTTATTTTAACATTTGGCGAAATTATACCTAAAAATGTGGCAACTGTTTATCCATATGGCATTTCTTGTGTATTTTCATATCCAATGATATTTTTCAAATATTTGTTGTTTCCTTTAACTTTTGTAGTACAAAAGATTTTAAATGGCTTTAATAAATTATTAAGAAAGCATAAAACTGAAGAAGTAACTGATGATGAATTAATTGAAATGGTTGATTCAATGGAAGAACAAGGGTTAATTGATGAGGATACTCAAGAATTAATAACTAATGCTATTGATTTTATTGATGTCGATGCGGTTGAAGTTATGATTCATAGACGTGATGTTTTTGCCTTTGATATTAATGACGATATTGCAGTATTGCTAAATGATCCACATTTACTTGATTATTCAAGAATTCCTGTTTATGATGATAATATTGATAACATTTTAGGAATATTAAACACTAAAGAATTAATTAAGTTACATTTAAATAATGAGGAATTTGATATAAAAGATTTATTAACCACTCCTTTATATGTTTATCAAACACAATCTATTTCAGACGTATTAAAGAAATTTAGACAGCAGCATATTCATATGGGGGTTGTTAAGGATGAATATGGTGGAACGATGGGTATTCTTACAATGGAGGATATTTTAGAGGAACTTGTTGGTGAAATTTATGATGAAAAAGATTTAGAGGAAACTGAGGAATATCATAAGGTAAATAAAAATAAATTTACTGTTGATGGAAATATGAATATTTATGATTTCTTTGATTTAATTAATTATAAATATGATGATGACTTTGAAAGCTTTTATTCAACTGTTGGTGGTTGGATTACTGATGTTTTAGAGCATTTTCCAAAGGAAAAGGATTCCTTTGAATTTAATGGCTATAAAATAAGAGTAATGAAGGCGACTGAATTTACTGTTGAAAGAGTTAGTGTTACTAAATTATATAATGAAAGTGAAGAAAACGAAGAATAAATCATATATTGTATTGGTGATTAAATGATTTATTACCAATTATGGGATAAAAAGGATTTTGAATTTTCATTTTTAAACAAAATAAAAAAAATAGTCAAAGATAATGAAAAAAATATTTATTTTGGCTTTGACTATGGATTTTATGATGGTTTTTTAGTCTATTATGGATCAAATAAGGATTGTAAGCTAGCTAATAATGTTTACAATGAATTAAAAAAGCAAAACATAAAGGTTAAAATATGCACTAATATACCATACGATTTTGATTTAATATTATTGTTTGGCTGTATAAATAATAAAAAACAAAAAAAATATTTACAAAAAAATGAAAAAAGAATTTTAGAAATAATTAAAAATGTAATTGCTTAAAAATTATTGCATATTTTTACAATAATATATTATAATGATATTATATTACACATTACAAATAATTAATAAAAGTTGTAAGTGCTTTCAATGCGATTATACTTTAAAAAAGTAAAATATATGGTATAATAATACCAAGAGCTGTTCACCAGATATATATATTTCAAAGGAGTGGTTTTATGGAAAAAAATAGCAATAATTTAAATACGCCAGTTAAAAGTGAAAACAAAGCAGTAAAAACATATATATTTGCCCTTGGAGGTTTAAACGAGGTAGGTAAAAATACTTATTGCATTGAACATGGTGGGGAAATAATTATTATAGATGCTGGCGTAAAATTTCCAGAAAATGAACTGCCCGGTATTGATTATGTAATACCAGATTATAAATATCTAATTAAAAATAGTGCTAGGATTAAAGGACTTTTTATTACACATGGCCATGAAGACCATATTGGAGGAATTCCTTTTTTATTACAAATGGTTAATATACCAATTATTTATGCTTCAAAATTAACTGCTGGCTTAATTAGAAATAAGCTTGATGAAAATAATTTAAAGAGTACTACTAATATTCAAGAAATTTCTTCCACGTCTGTTGTAAGGGTTGGACAAATGAAAATATCATTTTTTGCAACAACACATTCTATTCCAGATTCGTTAGGTCTATGCATTGATACACCAAATGGAAGAATTATTGAAACCGGTGACTTTAAGGTAGATTTAACTCCATTAGGTGAAGATATTGAACTTGCTCGTATCGCCCGCTTTGGTGAAGAAGGCGTTACTTTATATATGGCTGATTCAACAAATGCTGAAGTTGAAGGCTCATCTAAATCTGAAAGAGATGTCGCTAAATCATTACATGAAATATTTAAAAGCGCAACTGGAAGAATTATTATTGCAACATTTGCAAGCAACGTTCATAGAATTCAACAAATTATTGAAGCTTCAGTTAAATATAATAGAAAAATATTAGTTTTTGGACGTTCAATGGAAAATGCTATTTCAACAGGAAGAAAGCTTGGATATATTAAGTGCCCTGATAATTATATTTATGATATTGAAACTGCTAAAATATCAGCATATCAAAATTTAAATGAGCTATTAATTTTATGTACTGGCTCACAAGGTGAACCAATGGCAGCTTTAAGTAGAATTGCTAACAATACTCATAAAGTAATTAAAATAATTCCAGGAGATACAGTTATTTTTTCATCAAATCCAATTCCTGGAAATTTAGCTCCAGTCACAAAGGTTATTAACATGCTATCAAAGCAAGGTGCTGAAGTAATTGTAAATAGTGCTCTTTACTCTATTCATACATCAGGACATGCTCAAAGAGAAGAATTAAAATTAATGCTAAAGCTTGTAAAGCCAAAATATTTTATGCCGGTACATGGTGAATATAGAATGCTTAAGCTACATGCTGATTTAGCAGTAAAAATGGGTGTTTGTGACAAGGATAAAACATTTCTTTGTAACAATGGCGATGTTTTAGTTATGTATCGCGGAGAGGTAAAACGTGGAAAGACTATGGAGGTTGGAACACGTTATATTGATGGTAAGGATATTAATGGTATTGATGATGCTATTATTAAAGATAGAAAGCGTTTAGGAAGCGATGGATTAATTTCTGTTGTTATTCCTATTGATTTAAAAAATAACACTATGCTAAAGCCACCATCAATTGTTTCAAGAGGATTTATATTCTTAAAGGAACGTGGAGAATTATTAATTGAAGCTGAGCATGTGGTTTATGATGCTTTATCAAAACTAATGAAGCAAAAGGTTACTGTTGCAGATATTAAAAACGAAATAAAGGTTGTTACATCAGATTTCGTCTATGATAGAACTCAAAGAGAGCCTATTATTATTCCAGTAATTTTATATAAGAATTAATTATGAGTAAACAAATAGTTCTAGCTAGTGCTTCTCCAAGAAGACATGAATTATTAAAAGAAATATTTAAAGATTTTGAGGTTGATATTTCAACTAAAGAAGAGAAAAAGCCTTTTTATGTTAGTGTGAAAAATATGCCAATGTATTTAGCAAAGCAAAAAGCTAAGGATGTTTTTAAAAGACATACAAATGATATAGTAATTGGCGCAGATACAATTGTTTATATTGATCATAAAGCATTAGGAAAGCCAAAAGACTATAATGATGCTAAAAGAATGATTTCCTTGCTTTCAAATAGAACACATGAAGTAATTACTGGAGTTTGTATTATGTCAAAGGATAATGTTTCTACATTTAAAGTTATTAGTAAGGTTACATTTAGAAAAATAACTCCAGAAGAGATTGATAAGTATTGTAGTTTGAAAACTATTTATGATAAGGCTGGAGCTTATGCTATTCAAGGTGAAGCTAAGGATTTTGTTATAAATGTTGAAGGTGAATATAACAATATTGTTGGTTTACCAACTAAAAAATTAAAAGAAAAGCTAAAGGAGCATTCAATTATTTAATGTTCCTTTTTTCACTCTTTATATAAAAAAAACATAATATACTTTAGGAGGTATATTATGTATAAAGACCAAAGATTATTTCCTTTTATAGGAGGATTAGTACTAGGCGGAGTGTACTAGTCAAGAAAAAGTAGACAATATTTATTTAGAATAATAAAGATCTTTAAATTGTTTTGGAGTTAAATAAT